>WJKK01000001.1 GCA_014729135.1 candidate division WWE3 bacterium
CAACATGAGTCTTGAATACACCGGCGGAAGTACTATGACTTTAGACATAGATGGGACAACACAAGCAACATTGAGTTCCATTCCAAGTGAATTTGGCACAGCCCCCGCCACCGCATACTGGGGCACCAGCTACGATGGAGCCAGTGAAGGCGATCAAGCAGATGCCACATATGACAACCTAGGACAATTCGAACTAGAAGACTCTGCAAGTTTCTACTTCGATTCCTCTACCGGGGGCAACCACGAAACCCAAACCGCAAACGCCGGAAGCTCAGAAGCCTCCACAGTAGCCATTGCCGAAGACACAAGCGCCCACAACTACACAATTACAGTCGACTCCTCCGACGTAACCATGGACATAGACGGAACCACCGCAACTCACAGCACGCAAGTCCCCAACTCGGCGCAATACTTAAGATTTGAGTCAACCGATGACACAAACACGTTGTCATTGGATCATGTTTTTGTTCGAAAACTGGCTGACACGGCTCCTTCAGCGGATGCAGCCGGCTCCGAAGAAACTACTCCCGGCCCGGTAGCTGAATGGAAATTCGATGAAGGTGAGGGAACTACAGCGCATGACAGTACTGAAAATGGGAATGATGGAACTATTAGTGGTGCTACGTGGCAGGATGAGAGTATGTGTATTAGTGGAGAGTGTCTTTATTTTGACGGCACAGATGACAAAGTTGACAGCTTCAGCACTTCTCAAAACGCGCAGACCATATCGTTTTGGATACGCCCAATTAGCACAACAGATTCTTTCATAGATCTTACCGGAAGTATTTACGTAAATGCTTCATCCGGAACTGTGACAGGAACAGGATTCACATCACCTACAGTCTACGTAAATGGAGAAACTTCCTCTACAATTACTGCTAACACGTGGCAATTTGTTACTATCACAACAGAAACTGCTTTTGACGCCAACGCAATTGTAATAGGGCTTGCAAACTCCGATTACTTCAAAGGCTACCTCGACGAAATCAAAATCTACCCCTACGCCCGCTCCGCCTCCCAAATCCTAAACGACTACGCCAAAGGATCCGCCAGTGCAGGATCAAACGCAGTTTTAGGCGCCAACTCCTTTGGAGGCACCAACACCGCCTCCCTATCCGACGGGTTAGTTGGGTATTGGAAAATGGATGACGATTCATGGGCTGACTCTAGTGGCAACGGCAATGACGGCACGGGATACAATGGAGTTACAACAGCTGCGGGGAAGTTTGGAGATGGAGGGAGTTTTGATGGGGTTGATGATTATGTGGAGATAGGAGATACAGACGTATTAAGTTTTGGTAACGGAAGCATTGACACCGCATTTTCAATAAGTACATGGATAAAAATGGATAATGCAGCACAATTTAGGCTTCCTAGTAAATACGGAACATCTAGCGGACAGGAGTATGGTCTATTTACAAATGCCTCCGGTAAGTTGGGTTTCTATCTATACGATTCATCTAGCTACATAGGTATACTTACAACAGAGGCACTTACTTCTTATGAGGGGAGCTGGACACATGTATCCGCAAAATATGATGGAACTCAAACCTCCTCCGCAATGTCACTCTACATAAATGGCAAACAAGCAACCACGGAAGAGTCTAACAGCGGGACCTATATTGCAATGAGCAATACAAGCTCCCCATTTCTAATGGGGAAATACTATACAAGTTATGGAAACGGGTCCATCGACGAGGTGCGTATCTACAACCGTGCCCTTTCCCCCGCCGAAGTCCGAGCCCTTTACGAATACGCCCCCGGCCCCGTAGCCCATTGGAAATTTGATGATGGTACAGGAACTGAAGCGGCAGACTCCAGTGGAAATGGGAACACAGGAACTTTAACTAACGGACCTACTTGGACAGCAGGTAAATACGGCAAGGCGCTGAGTTTTGATGGGACGGATGATTACGTGACCAAAGGGTACACAGAAAATTTAAAGTTAGGTAACAACGGAACCATCGAAGCATGGGTCAACCCCATAAATACTAGCAATAACACACACAGTATAGTAAGTTACGGAAACGTATCCGGTTACACCACGGGATATTTACTAAATCAATATGGCACTTCTTTAAGCCTATACTGGAAAACAGGATCTCCTATTGCTACTGTTAGCAATTTCTTCTCAAAGAACACCTGGACCCATCTAGCAGTTAAAAACTCGGCAGGGAATTTGGAAATATTCAAAGATGGTATTCTCGTAGCTACAGCTGACTCGGGAGGGGAAATAACTGACGACCATGCAACTTATATCGGGGGGGCTGTATCCAACTACTTTAGTGAGGCACTCATCGACGACGTGCGCATATACAACTACGCCCGCTCCCAAAAACAGATCATCGAAGACATGAACGCAGGTCACCCCGCCGGAGGCTCCCCCGTTGGCAGCCAAGTAGGCTATTGGAAGTTTGACGAAGGTTATGGAGACACCGCCAACGACTCCTCTATTCATGGAAACAACGGTGATTTAGGAGGAAGTGGAGAGGACTGCTCTGATGGAGGTACGGGTTGCCCTTCCTGGAGTAATGAAGGAAGGTTTGGCAAAGCGTTGGACTTTAATTCCTCCGAAACCGACAACGTGTCTATCGGAGATCTCGGCACTAATATAGGATCGGTGTGTTTTTGGACTAACTTAGATTCAACCACTGAAAAAATTATTGATTTGGATGGAGGCACTCATTACATACAAGCCTCCTCAGGAACAGTTACCGGAGAAGGATTTTCATCACCTACTGTTTACTTAAACGGTAAAGAAGGCTCTACTATAGATACTAATTGGAATCACATTTGCATCACAACAGCTACATCCTTTGACGCCAATGCAGTTACTGTAGGAAAAGTAGGAAGCGATTATCTGGACGGTATGGTGGACGAACTTAAAATTTATAGTTACGAATTAAGCGAGGATGAAGTACGCGTAGAATACAACCGCGGAAAAGCCCTCGTTCTAGGCGCCCAAGGCACAGACCCCTCCGATGGATCCACCTCCTCTAACTCCGATCTTTCTAAATACTGCGTGCCCGGTGACACCTCCACCTGTAGAGCACCTGTAGGCGAATGGCTTTTTGATGAAGGTACGGGTACTACGGCTTATGATAGTAGTGGAAATGGAAATGATGGAACTTTGACTAATGGCCCTGTTTGGAGTGCGGGGAAGGTTGGGAAGGGGTTGAGTTTTGATGGAAGTGATGATTATGTGGAGAGTGATTCCCCGGGGATTATAGGTACGGGAGAGTTAACCGTAAGCACCTGGTTTTCAACTACGAATACCACCGCAAGTCACGCAAATACACTGATTAGCTGGGGAGCAGCCCAAGACGGGGAAGGCTTGGAAATAAACGTAGAGAATGGAACGATATGGGTACGTAACTGGTTAAATACGGCCTACGCTGGGGAAAACTATAATGATGGAAAATGGCACCACGTTTCGGTGAAAAAAGAAGCAGATACAACAATCGCGGGATGGGAAATATTCGTAGATGGAGAGAAACTAGAAACAACTACAAGTGGATCGGATACTATCAGTCTGGGAAACACTTACACTGTTGCTATCGGGGATACCTATCATACTCAAAGGTACTACGACGGGCTCATCGACCAAGTCCGCATATACGACTACGCCCGCTCCCCCGCTCAAATCGCCTGGGAATACAACCAAGGCGCTCCCGTAGCCTGGTACAAATTTGATGAAGGTGAAGGCACTACTGCTTATGATGCAAGTGGTAACGGAAATAACGGAACTTTAACTAACATGGACCCTGCAACGGATTATGTGGATGGGAAGATTAATACTGCGCTTGATTTTGATGGGAGTGATGATTATGTGGAGATTACTAACAATGATGAATTAAACTCAAAATATATAACGTTGTCTGCCTGGGTTAAGGCAGACGCTATAGGCACACATCCAAGAATAATTGCAAAAGATTCAGTAACAGAAGATGCCGGACAATCCTATCAGTTAATATTACATTCCGCAGGACAAATTTTCTTCCGGGGATATGCAGGAAATGCATGGCGGGGAGGAGATTTTGAAACAACCTTTTCCCAAAACGGATGGGAACATGTTGTAGCAACATATGACGGTGAGGTTTTTAGGGTTTATGTAAATGGAGAACAATCCCCTACCACATACAACTATGTAGGTGCTCTCGATACAGAGGATACGGACAACCTATGCATAGGGAGCAAGTGTGATAATCCCACAGGATATCCCTTCACGGGACAAATCGACGACGTTCGTATATACAACTATGCACTAACCGACTACCAAGTCAAACAACTCTACAACCAAGGCGTCGCCGTACACTTTGACTAACACTCCGTAAGGCATTAACTCCTCCTTAAAACAAAAAAGCCTCCGCAAAAGCGAAGGCTTCTTTATCTCTGCTAGTACTCCAGGCAGAGCACCATCAGCGGAAGTTGATAGACAAATTGTACAACGCATATGCAACTATGTCAAGCACTTTCTAGGCACTTTCTGTGGTGGACGTAATGAGTTTCGAACTGCAAAGAAATGTATTACATTTCTTTGATGATCAAATGTTTCCGTAGGAAACATTTGCGCTCACCTAGCAGAGTCTCAACTTCCGCTTGCTCACCAAGAGCTACGCCCACACACATAACATTTATAGCAAGATTCGTTAGCACTTTAAATGGGGAATATTCTATTTAAAGTAGAGGATATGCAGCGACACAGGATAAAGTCCTTTAAACAAGCCTTAGAAACACATCCAAAAGTTCTACCCATAATAGAAGGAGCTATTTGACATATCTTAAAAAGCCTAAGGATAATCCCTCCCCAAAACCGTTCGACACACTTTCAAGAAAGTAAGAAACGGGTGTCAAATCAAGGATAATCCTTCTCTCAAACCACGTATCACCCTCCAAAGAAAGGAAGAAACAACTCTTGAACCAAGGATAATCCTTGCACAAGAAACCAATCAAAAACTTCACGACACAAATCCCCTCCCCCAACCACGCCTCTCCCAGCAAATGACATACATTTACATATTGCAACAACACAAATTATAGATTAAAATATAATTACAATGCACAAACAAAATTACGAAAGACACAAAAGACTGTTAAAAAAGTTTCACGACGACTACAAAATCCTGAATGAACTTTACGAAGAAGCAAAACCCGACCAAAGGGAACACTGGTACCAAAAAATGTGGGATGCTTTTTTTGTTTACTCAGAGGAGCTTTCCAAAGATGCAACTCTTTATGCAAAAGCTCAAACTGAGGAAACTTTAAAGGATCTAAAAGAACGAGTATTTCAACTAGAAGTTGCTGTACACACCTCCCCAAAGACCGAAACACATCTCGTTTAAACACTTAGGCACAAAGGCGTGTAAGACAAGGATCAAAACTATGTCTTGTAAAAATATAAGTCACCTTCTAAACGTCTTGTAAGAAACGCTTGACGAAGAGAGAAGCTTACAGTAAACTCCTTTTGTAGCCGTAGACAGCAAGGGCCTGACACAAATTGGGCTTAATCATCTTGCCGAGGTACCACAAGGTACGCAAGTATCAAGTTAAACTTTTCTAATTCTACGGCACCGAGAGGTGCTTTTTTTGTACCGGAACTATGACCTCCTAGGATAGGACATCATAGGATCGATAACGACACTTCTCCACGGAAAAAAGGAATAAAGAATATAAGGAAATTTATGCCAAAACAAAAAAACATAGAAAAAGTTAAAAATCTCACAGAAAAGTTGGGCAAAGCAAAATCCGTGATTTTTGCCGAATACACAGGCTTGGATGCAAACAACATGAACATGTTGCGAAAAGAGCTTCGTGCTGAAGGCGCTGAAATCAACATTGCCAGAAACACTTTAATGAGGCTGGCCTTGGCGGATGCTGAAACAAGCAAGGAAGTAGCTGCAGACATGACAGAAGAGTTGTCAGGACAAATGATGACACTTCTTTCATATGAGGATGCGGTGACCCCGCTAAAAAAGCTGGTGGAGTTTGCAAAGGAGCACGAAACGCCTAAGGTAAAGCTTGGCCTCTTTGAAGGTCGTGTTTTGTCTGTTGCGGAGGTAGAGGAACTAAGTAACCTTCCTTCCCGCGAAGAGCTATTGGCGCGTGTTGTTGGAGGCTTAAAGTCTCCGTTGTCAGGTTTTGCAAATGTGCTGGGGGGTACGCAGAGAAATTTTGTGTATGCTCTTTCAGCTATTGCTGACCAAAAGAGTGAGTAAGCGTAAATAAACATAACTATTAAATAAAAAGGAGGTGCATTTTAATGACAGATAAGGACACAAAGGAAGAAAAAGTAGAGGAAACAACTGAAGAGACGGCGGAGAAAACCTCCGTTAAGCTTAGCAAGGACGCCCAAAAAGTCATGGACATCGTTGAGAAGATGACCGTTTTGGAGCTTAACGACTTGGTCAAAGCTTTGGAAGAGAAGTTTGGCGTTTCCGCTGCTGCTCCTATGATGATGGCTGGAGCCGTTGCAGGTGCAGGAGGTGCTGAAGAGGACGCCGAAGAGAAAACCGAGTTTGACGTAGTGCTAAAAGAGATCGGCGACAACAAGATTGCCGTAATTAAGGCTGTGCGCACTTTGGATCAGTCTTTGGGCCTAGTTGAGGCTAAAAAGTTGGTTGAATCTGCTCCTAAGGCTGTTTTGGAGGCTGCTCCTAAGGAGGATGCTGACAAAGCAAAGAAGGCTTTGGAGGAGGCCGGCGCTAAGGTTGAGTTGAAGTAAGTTCTACAAGTTTATTCGGGATTTTCGGAACAAAGGAATAAAGGGATGTCTAAAAAGATGTCCCCAAGTGTCGTTGAATATCCTCGGGAAGTCCCCAGGAAGTATGATACTCCCCAGTAATCAAGCTAAACCCCACTCTTGTGGGGTTTTCTTGTTCCCAAATTAGGGGGAAATTACTAATTCATCATTTGGCGGAGTTTGACAGCACGTGAATAAAGATCTTTGTAGGCCTGAGCACTTTTATCCCAGCTAAAATCCTTTCTCATAGCATTTTGACGCATGGTTTCCAGCCTGCTTCCACTCACATCATCAGTGCGCCAAAAAACACGCAAAGCACTCTCCACTGCTCTCGCCAAAGCCTCCGCCGAATAATCCCTAAACACAAAACCCGTCACACCGTTTTCTACAGTATCTTTTAAACCGCCTGTTGCCCTCACAATAGGCAAAGACCCATACCACATAGCAATCATCTGAATTAATCCGCAGGGTTCGTATCTTGAAGGTACAAGCAAAAAATCACTTCCGGCGTAAATTTCCTTGGCTAATTCCTCATCAAAGGCCGTCACCACATGGAGATTCTCGTACTCCTCCCCTAAAGCGCGAAACTTACCTTCCCAAATAGGATCTCCTTTACCTAAAATTACAAAATGAGGCATGGAATGGGCCATCTTAGAGGAATTTGTTTTCTTAGTTGTTTCTGTGTTGGCACCAGCCCCCGCATCAGACGCAATAGTAGAAACAACAGCTCCCGATAAATAGTCATCCAAAAACTTATGCAAAATATCTAAGCCCTTTTGACCGGGATCCAAGCGGCCAATGTAACCAAAAACGGGAGTTTCCGAAAGAGCAGATGATTTTGATTCTTTGGAAGCTTCTTTTAAATTTCCGGAATTAGCCAAAACTTGCGGGTTCTCAGCGCTATCCGCAACATTAAAACCCAATTTTTTAGCCAACTTTTTCTTTGCAACCAACTTGCCCTCAGTTACATCGTGCACGTCGTAATTTCTGGGAAACATGGATAAATCTAAACCGTTTAAAATACCTGACAAACGTCCGCTACGGTTACGCAAAATGTCCGCAAAACCACCACCAAACTCCTTTGAAACAATCTCTTGAGCATAAGTAGGAGAAACAGTATTTATGTAATCCGCTGATGTTATCCCCTGGAGCATCATGTTAATGTCGCCGTCCTCCAAATCCCAATCAATCAAGGGGTGCTGACCCGGAACAAAACCCGCTGCTTCAACCAAATGACGATCCCCGACTCCCTGATACAAAATGTTGTGAATTGTTAACAATGTAGCAGGGCGGTTAGTAGGAATTTCATCTTTTAGCATATGAGTAATTAAACCGGTGTGCCAATCGTTGCAATGCACTAAATCGTAAGTGTTAAATTGGGATTTTATGAACTCCACAACGGCTCTGTTAAAGAAGGCAAACATTTCCGTTTCGGTTTTGGTGTTTAGGAAGGCGGATTTACCACCCAAAGTGAAAAAGTCTGAATTCCTAAGAAGGAATGTGTCAACATCAGAATTAGGCAACTGCGTTTTGTGAACCTCTACCAGGTGATTTTCGCCATCAAAAGGAACATTTAACTCCAGAGCTTTGTAAATTTTTAAATCTTGAATTTTAGCAAGAGGATAAAAAGGAATTATGACATCAATATTCACTCCTTGTCGCTGGAGTGCTTTGGGCAGAGAGCCAATGACATCGCCCAATCCACCAAGTTTTACAATAGGTGCTGCTTCTGAGGCAGCCAGAAGTACTTTCATAGTTCTTTTTAAGAATATCAAAAATTTAGGGGATTTAATAGCGTAAAAAAGGAAGGTGTCCACCGAAAAAAGGCTTCGCTCACAGCTATTTAAAAACAGCAGATGTTCGCTTTTCTTGTGGACACCTTCCTTTAGCTTCTTCTCTTCTTCCAGTCCTCAAATCCCTCTTTATCCAACTCCCCTACCTCCCCCGAAAAAGCCCTAAACTGCTCCTTGGAAAAACCCGAAAGCTCACTCCAATCATGCTCCAAAAAAGGCTTCAACTCAGGAATACTACGCGCACTCCACAACTCATCCACCACATGCAAAACGTCATAAATATCCGTACCCTGTCGTAACTTTGTCAGAGCATCACGCCATTTGATAGCCAACTCAAAATCCCTATCATCAGCAGCTTTTTGCATCTGATCCTCAAATTCCAGGGCAATTTGGTTATACCATTCTGCGGGAGCACGCTCCTTAAAAGGTTTTTTCATAAAAGTGGAAGAATTATCCAAGTGTTTTTGCCTAATGTAACCGCTTCTTTGCCATTCAAAAGCCTGATCTAAAATTTTACGGTAGTAATTTTCAGCCTTTGTCATCTCGGAAGGAAGTTGTTCCTTATCAGTAAAAACCTCTCCGGAAGAATCCGCAAAACCACATAAAACAGCGGCAACCATCTTTAGTTGAAAAGCACCCTGTTCTATCATTTCTAGACTCCACCAAGGATTTGTGCTTGCCCACCAAAACTGATCCGATGCCAGAGCTTTGTCCATTAATTGGCGTGCTTTGTCCCAAGTAGCGGAGTCCAAGGTCTCTTCTTTTTCTTTTAGTAAACCCAAAACATAATTTACAAAATCCCACTGCAATTTGTGAATGGGATTAGTGGGATCGCGCCAAAGTATGAAGGATCTACCCGAAGTCTTCTTAGTGTGTTCTTTATCAAGCCAGAAGTCTTGTTCAGAGTTGGTCCACGTACTAGGCCGAATTTCAACCTCTTCTACCGACAAATTAGTGCCTAAAAGGTCTTTAGCAAGCACACTTTCTATTTGCGAATCATCCAGGAGGTCAAAAAGAAGTTTTTCATGACCTATACGATGATGTCCAAAAGTTTCAGCGTCCATTACTGTAAACCAATGACCATTTTCCCCGACACCACTCCCCCACAAATCTGTAGTTTCTTCTAGAAATTTCCCTGCCCGTCTAGTAGATGCGGATAAAATAAGAGAACTGACACGTTTATTCCTAAAAAAGATATCAATGTCACCATTAGAATCGACAAACAAACTCTTACCCATTAAATCCTTTTTCTCCGGAGGCAAGGCAACTTCGGAAGCACCAATCCACTTGTAACCCAACTCAGAAACTACATCTAAAACACGAGAGTTAATCCCCATTTCAGGAGAGAAAAACCCAACGGGAGAATACCAGTTCCCTAACACCTCTTTGTTTGCTGCATCATTCAACATTATTTGGCGCTTAATTTCCTCCTTTGGAATTAAGGGCAAAAAGGCATGATACATAGCAGATCCCGTAAATTCAGCCCACCCTTCCTTCCCAAGAGTACGAAACCCTTCCAAAAGCTCATCATAACCCTCATCCGCCAACAAACGAACCAACGCACCATTAATATTAATAACAGTTCTGGCCTTGGGGCGCTCCAACAATCCCTTAACAATAGGCAAATAACTTTCGTGAACAATTCTATTTAAGATGTCTTTCTGCTGATTATGCGGCTGATAAAAATGTAAAAAGTTCACCCATTTCATATACACAATGATATCGTATTAATAACCAAAAACCCAGTTAAAATCTGGATCGCCGGTTTGAGGGAACCTCCCCCTTTGACGAACTTTTGCAGCGTAAAAGTTTTACAAACTTTTACGACTCATCGATAATCCGTCAGCGACGGATTTCGATGTAACTAACAAGTTGCAACGCAACTTGTTAAATATTATTTTTATCGAAAATACAATTGAAAATCTAAATAAAACGTGAGAAGAAGGTGGGAGGCTCCTTGAAATGACAGGCCAGAATCAAAGGCACTCTCCTGTAAGAAAAAATTTGAACCGTACTCGGTGAGCTTTTTTCGTCAGGAGAGTGCCTTTGAAAAAAAAGATCTTGACCCCAAAGCAAGCCCGAGGGAATACTTTCGTCAGGATGACAGCGAAGGAATATCTCTTTAACCCTCTAAAAGCGTACGAATCCGTTCAATCTTCCCCATAACACGCTCAGCAACAACACCATTGTTATACATCCCCAACAAATGTTCAAAAACCGTCAACCCCTTCTTAACCATCCCAGGATCATACAAAACCTCGCCCGTCGGCAAACTCTCCTTTGAAGCCCACCAAAACTGATCGCTATTTAAACACTTCTGCATCAACACTTCCCGCGCAATCTTCCCCCGCAAAACAGGATTGTCAATTCGCTTTAAACCTTCCGGATCCCACACAGGCAAAACAGCATACTCATCCATTTCTGAAAAGGCGTTATCTGTCGTATAAAGTGCTGACAATTCATTAACAATCTCCCATTGCAACTGATGAATCTCATTAGTGGGCGCATCCCACATTGGAAAAGGCACGCCTGAAGCCATATCCTCATCAGTAGCACCCCAACTGGAGGTCTGCAAGCGCCGAATTGAAACGGTAGAAACACCTTCAATATGATCCGAAACCGTTACAATATCAATACCCTTCTTACGCACATAACTAATAATCCTATTCAACAGCAAAAAACCTTGATCAAAATGGTGCCCAAAAAACTCCCCATCTAAAACTATGACAAACGATTCCTCTCTTGACTGATATTCATCAATCAGTTGAGTAATTTCACCCATATCTAAATCACGTTTAAACGAGAGCACATTACTAAAAGCACGATTTCGAGCAATCATTTTAACGCCATAGTCCTTATACCGATAAACTCCATGCTTCCCATACTTAACACGACTACCTCCAACAATATCCTCCTCCGGAATTGCCGTCTCATCCACAATCATCCATTTGTAACCCAAATCATCCAGAGTTGCTAAAACATCCTCATTAACCGCTAGCTCAGGAGGAAAAAAGCCCACAATATTTTGCACCATAATTGCCGGGTCTCCCTCCAGATTTTGATGATCACCAAGGTAATAACCCAAGCCATACTCATTTAAAATAACCTCTTGTTGCACGAGTTTTTCAGATAACTTAGCCAAAATAGGATGATAAGCAGCGCTTCCAACTAACTCCACCTTCCCTACCCGCACCATGTCGCGAACATCGGAAATCCAGTCGCTATAGCCATAACGATCCATTTGTTCTAAAAGACTAAGAGGAATATCCAGGGAGACTTTGAAATTTTTGGTTCTACCAACCCGACGGATTAGAGGCTCATAAGATTCCTTGTACACACGGCGAAAAACCTCTTCCGATTGCGTCACAGGCTGATATAAGTGGAGCAGTATGGCTATTTCCATGAAGGAATTATAGAGGAGATATTGCAGTTTCACAACACACGAATAGGGGTATTAAGGAGGCCTTTTTGAAGGATGGCAGGCTTTTATTTATTCTGCTAATTGTTTAAGGAGTGTCTTGTTGAGGTGTTTTAGAAGGTATTTAAAGCACAAAAAAAGTTATACAGCCAAATCCGGGGAGGTAAAGCAGAGTCTCCTGCCCAAAGACTAAGCCACCTTCCCGGATTTCACCGTATAACTCTATGTTGTTAGTATAGCAAAATGTTATAGGCCTGTCAACCCGGGGGTGATTCGACCTAGAGTGGATCAAAGAGCTGCCCTGAACACAACTCCTTTTAACCTTTTCAGCTCATTGGAGGGATTCTCCCACAAGAAAAAATTCTGCAGCGTAAAAGTTTACAAGACTTTTACGACTCATCGATAATCCGTCAACGACGGATTTCGATGTGGCTAACAAGTTGCCAAGCAACTTGTTAAATATTGTTTTTATCGAAAACACAATTGAAAATCTAAACGAAAGTGAGCGAAGCCTTTTTCGGTGGGAGAATCCCTCCAGAGAATACAAAAGTTAAAAAACCAAATCCTCTACCTTGTGCACGTGAGGATTATCCTTATGTTTAAAAGAAATAGCCCGCTCATAAAGCTTCTCATACTCCTTTGCGGAATACTCCCAGCTAAAGTCAGCCTTCATAGCATTCTTCTGCAGAGCCTGCCAAACCTCTTTATTCTTGTACAACTCATAAGCACGGGCAATTTGGCCAAACAAAGAATACTGATCAAAATTCGTAAACACAAAACCTGTCCCCTGCTGCTTTAACGTATCAAAATTCCTGACAGTATCTGCCAAACCTCCCACCTTCCTTACAACAGGAATAGCTCCATATCGCATGGACTCAATCTGCACAATTCCACAAGGTTCAAATCGGGAAGGGTACAAAATACAATCGGAACCTGCAAAAACCATTCGAGGCAAAGTGAAATTAGGCAAAGGATGAATCCCCACCTGATCAGGAAAATCACGCTTTAAGGCTTTCAACATCTCCGTTAAACCCCGGTCCCCTCCCCCAACCTGCACAAACTGCACGTTATAATCAGGAAAAACATGGCGCAAAGTGTTAACAATTAAATCCACACCTTTCTGATAATCCAAACGACCAACAAAACCAAACAACAAAGCGTCCTCATCTACCGGCAAATCAAACTCGCGCTGTAAACAAGCCTTATTCTTGATACGATCATCCAGATGGTCAATGTCAAAAGGATGCTCCACCAAATTGTCCTTCATGGGATCAAACTCGTCGTAATCAAGCCCATTAACGATTCCAAAAAGCTTTCCGCGAACCTCCATTAAGAGCTTGTCCAAGCCCTCGCCATACTCCGGTGTTAAAATTTCGCGGGCATACGTTTTAGAGACAGTGTTTACAACGTCATTAAACAAGATTCCACGGCGCATAAAGTTAAGATTGTTTAACCGCGGAGAGAAAAAGGGCGAAACAGCGGATTTGCCGTCGTCGTAGTCTAGTTCGGAGACATTTTTATGATCGAAATTGCCTTGATAACGCAGGTTGTGAATTGTGAAAGCTGTTGCAATGTCTTTTAATATAGGGTCTTTTCGATAGGAGGTTCTAAGATAGTTGGCCAAAATGCCGGTGTGCCAGTCGTTTGTGTGAATAATGTCGGGCACGAACTCCTCCGTTCGAATGAATTCTATGGCTCCCCTTGATAACAGGGCGAACCTAGTAGGATCGTCAACATAGCTGTAAACATTGGCTCGCTTTTCGTAGTATTCTTTGTTTTCTAAAAAGTAGGTGATGACGTCGTGGTCGTTTTTTGTGTATTTGACGTTGCAGATTAGGTCTTTGTTGGTTTCGTCGTCTGTAGGAACTTTTAGACCTTCATGGAGCATTTTTGTCTCGTATTCGTCTTCATCAATAAAGCCGTATTTTGGCATGAATAAGCGAACGTCGTGTCCTAGGGCTTTTAATTCGCGGGATAAGTATGCGAGGACTGCGGAGAAACCTCCAACAGTTGCATAGGGAGCGACTTCTGCCCCGACGATTAGGATTTTAAATGGCGGGGTTTTTTCTGCAATGTTGCTCTTTTTTGCGGACATGTGAAGGGATTATAGCATATTGGTGTTTTGGTGGATGATTTCCCAGGTTTCCGCAAATCTGGAGTAGCAAAGGCGAAAGCAGAAAGCTACCTCCCGACGAAAAATTCTGTTCTTGCCCTTTCTCATCCGCGCCCTCACCTAAAGAGTTCTAGACCAAGGCAATCTCCTGTAAGAAAAAATTTGAGCCGTACTCGGTGAGCTTTTTTCGTCAGGAGAGTGCCTTGGAAACTAAATCGTTAGACTATTTCCTCAAGCTCATCAGCAAGACCCATCATCGCAAAATCCTGATTTAGCTGTGAGTCTGCAACTACGAAAAGACCATGCTTCTCCTGTTTGTCAGCAAAAACTTCGGAGTCGTCGGTTAGCAAAAGACAAAGTTGGGCATTCTTTTCCGTGGTTTCCTCCAACTGAAGCATCTTGATGAAAAGATCTTCGGAGTCAGCCGGGACATAGGTGTGCAAAACGGAAAACGGCTTTTTCAGGGGCTTCTCCAGGGATAAACCGGCATAAAGTGTGAAAGCATAATCAACTCCGGCCTTTCGCCCTACTTTGTCAATGTTTTGCGCAACTTCTTTTAAACCGCCTAGCATGCTTTTATAGTATTTTATTGAAGTTTCTGAGGAGGCTTCTTCGCTGTCGTTAGAGGTTAAAGCGCTCAGTGTTTCTTTTTCCACGCCTTCATCCTCTTGTACGGAAACTGCCTGTTTTTCGGCTTTTTTGGAAGGGGCTGCCGGAGCTTTGAATTCTTCTGCAGCTGCTTTAAATTTGGAGAGCCAGTCGATTTCCTCTTCTTCTGAGGCTTCTTCTTCTGCTATTTCTTCTGTTTCCGCAGGAGTTTCTCCCTCCTCTTCAACATCTTCGGATTCCTCCACTTCCTCTTTTTGAGAAGGTGCTTTTGGTTGCTTCTTAGATGTTGTGGACTTTCTTCTCGAAGAATCTTGACTTGACTCCCCTATGGAGTCCTCGTCACCATCAGGATATAAAAAGTTAAGAATGTCCTGCTTTGTAAAACGAAGTCTTCCTGTGGCAGTTTTTATCTCAGCCTCAAGCTTCCCTTGTTCCAAATAACGATATACGGAGCGTAGGCTAACGCCTAGCACGTCAGCTACTTCTGTTGAAGTATATAATTTTTCTTCTAAGTTCATGACTTCATATTATATAGTGCGATCACATATGTCAATGGTTTCCTTGCTCTTCGCAAACACCGAATATGATACTTGATAACTGAGTCATTTTTAACTGTAGAAAAAGGAAAAAGTGCTATCTAGAAAGAGTGTCATACTTGGAAGTGAGGAGAACTTCGAGTGGAAAGATGAGAAATGACGTGACAATTCTTCTAATGCGCCAAGGTTGTGTGACTAGTCTATAAAGCCACTCTAAATGAACTGCTTGTATCCACTTGGGTGCCCATGATTTTTCTTTCGAAATGTAGTCAAATGTTCCCCCCGCACCAACTGCTAAACGAGCGGGAATCTTATTAGCATTCCTTTGTATCCATTTTTCTTGCTTTGCATGTCCATAACATACTATTAGTATGTCAACTGACCCAACACCTGAATCCTCCATAGCCTCTTGAATATAAGTCACTGTTTCCTCATCATCCTCTTGGCGGTAGCTAAACTTAGAAGTAGCCCCCACCAAATTTAGATCCGGATACATTTGCTTTAATTCCTCCCCTGCTTTGCTTGCAAGATCATACCCCGGATCCTTAATAGGGCGCCCCAGATAATCCGTTGGCCAACCCCCCAAAAGAAACACAGAATAATTTTCACGCTCAGCTAAAGCACACAAATCATAAACCAACTGCACTCCCGGGACACGCCCACCCAAAGGCTTCTTGAAATTCCCTTTTAGAAGACCATTAAGATAGTAGTTTGCATACAAAACACCAACACCGTCAGGGACTGACAAAAAAGACGTATTGATAATTTTGCGAAACTCCGAATCCTTTTGAGCTGTCATAATAAATTCGGGATTAGTGGTGCTTACCAAAGCGGTCTCTTTAAAAGGTTCCTCCTCTAGATAACGCTCTATGCGATTTAAAACCTCAGAAGAAGATAAGAAGTCAACACGAACACCAAGAATAGAATTTGACTCCGGTTGTAACGGATAGCTCGGTTGCCTCTTTTGAGATGTTTTTTCTTTAATACCTTTATTAGATTTCATAATTACCTAATTATCCAATTGCCAAGGCACTCTCCTAGTCACTTATAACTTTCCAAATTACCCCTAAAACACACCGCCTAAAAACCGCAAGCCATGCGATACAACTGTCACAAAAAAGCGCTGTGACAAAACTAAACAATTAGCGACCTATCATACTTTTACTAAACATTTCCAAATGATCTAGCACTTCTCCCAGTCCTTTGACAACACATAAAATGGGCTCATCAGCAACATGAACAGGCACTCCTATGTAACCGGAAATGTATTTGTCAATGTTTTTCAGTTGCGAAGTCCCCCCACTTAAAACAATCCCTTTATCTAAAATGTCCGAAGACAACTCAGGGGGAGTAGATTCTAGCACATCCTTAACCGCCATAGCTATGCGCTCCAAATCCCTTTCCATACAGGCATTAATCTCGGCGGAAGAAACCTCCACAATTCGAGGGAAACCTGTCACAGAATCGCGCCCTTTGACTTCAATAACATCAACAGAACGTGCTCCTATAGCACTTCCCAGATTAATCTTAACTCCTTCGGCAGTTTCAGAACCAATAACTAAACCGTGCTCTCTACGCAAATGCTGAACAATTGCATCATCAAAGTCGTTACCACCTACACGAGTACTTCCATGAACAACAATGCCATACAATGAAACAACAGCGATTTCAGTAGTGCCTCCGCCAATGTTTACAATGATGTTTCCGGAGGGCTGCGAAACAGGAAGACCTGCACCAATTGCAGCAGCTAAGGGTTCGGGCACCAAATAAGCTTTCTTAGCTCCGGCTGAATATGCAGCCTCCAAGACAGCACGCGACTCCACAGAGGTGGCCCCGGCGGGAATAGAAATTACAACATCCGGCTTAATAAAACGGGATTTGCCAATAGCACCTCGAATAAGATACTTAATTAAAATCTCAGTAACACGATAATCCGCTATTACACCACTTCGCAAAGGCCTCAAGGCTACAATGTCCTCAGGAGTTCGCCCCAGCATCTTTTTTGCCTCACTGCCTACAGCCAAAATACTGTCCCCCTCCTCTGAAACCGCTACAACAGTAGGCTCCATTAAGCTAATACCTTTATTCTTAACATAAACAATAGAGTTAGCAGTTCCCAAGTCAATGGCTAATTTTTTAGTTAACATACAAAAATTATATAACAATGATAAAATACATGAGCTATGGAAAAAAACTACTTATTAAGAACACTTATAACAGCATTTATAATATTATCTGTCAGTACTTTACTCTATTTATATACTGCGGGCTACAGACTCCAAAAAGAGGAGGAAGATCCTGTGGATATCCGCGTTACAGGAATGATTAGCGCTAAATCAATTCCTGAAAGTGCCAGCGTTTACCTTGACGAGGAACTTGTAACTGCCACAAACGACTCTATTCCCGGAATTCCTCCCGGAAAATACACGCTAAAAATCACAAAAAATGGCTTCACCCCTTGGGAAAAAGAAATTGAGGTCTTTCCGGAACTTGTTACAGACATCACAGCGGTGTTAGTTTCAGAAACTCCAAGAATAGAGCCTTTAACAAACACCGGAGCCAGAAGCCCACGAATGTCCCCTTCCCTAAGCGCCCTTGCCTACTTTTCTAAAGACCCCGAAAAACCGGGCGTCTGGGTTATGCCCTTAACTTACAACCGATTAGACTTTTTCAGCTCGGCGCCTAAGGTGGTTTTAGAGGACACCGCTTATGTAAATTTCTCTGAGGGCCTAGACATTCAATGGTCGCCTAAAGAGGATCAGTTGCTTGTTCAACAGGCGGAAAATAGCTTTTACCTGGTGGATTTGGTATCAGATACTGCTAAAAGTGTGACAAATTATGAGGAAATCCAAGAGGAGTGGGCTGCAAAAATTGTGGAAATGCGCAAGAAACATTTAGAGAAGGCTCTGGAATCTAAAGAATTTGAGATGAACGAGAACTTACAAGAGTCTGCGCTAAAGCCGGAAACTTCTTGGGCACCGGATGACAAAAAGTTCCTTTATGTAACAAAAGGTACTCCTGAAAATGGAACAAATGGCCTTTTGGAATATCGAGTGTTTAACATGGAAGATCCCTTGCCTGTTGGAGAGAAAAGGGATAACTTGGTTTTTACTACTAATCCGGCAGATCCGCAGCCAAAACTAACTTGGTACTCGGACAATTTTCACTTAATTATGCTGGAAAAGGCCCCGGAGGAAAACAGTGGAGTGGTTTCGCTGATTCGAATTGATGGAACCAATAAGAGGGAGCTTTATAATAATGTGATCTTTTCGGATCGTGTTTTTAGCTCTCCCGGTGGGGATAAGGTGGTTTTGCTGACTTCTTTTAGAACGGAAGGCGAAACGAATTTGTACACAGTGAGTGTGAGATAGGGGGTCCTTTCCTCAAACACTCTACCTAGCGCACTTCTACCAACTTTGCTGTCACAACAAGCCTATTCAGCGTCGTTCCGGGAGGATCACAAGTTTGCAACGTCAGCAAAGGCTCCAAAACAGGCCGCGTAATAGGATATGTATCAAAGCCCTTATATTTTTCATTATTTATCACCTTATAAACATAATTGTCACCTTCATAAAACACATGAATAGTATCCCCCACTCTCAAATGGCGAAGTAAATTAAAAACTGTCGCATATTTTCCTAGTTTCCAAAAATTAAGCGAGGCATGGGCAAAAATGTAGACGTTACCGGGCTCCCTGGAAGGATAATCAGAAACCAGAGCATGTGCCACTCCTTTGGAAAGGGCTTCATTATAAGCTTCCTGATTAGTAACCGAAACGTCCTTTACTACCGGGACATTTACACCGATACGCTCAATCACCAGACCGAAGTTTTTATCGACAGGTTCCAAGGCAATGGGTTTTGTGGAGATGAGGCGCGCAAACGGACTGTCAGACACTGTAGCAGAAGGGTCTGCAACTGAAGAGTCTTTGGAAGCTAAAGTGAACCGCTGATTTTTTAACTCTTTCCAATAAAAGAGTGCTTCTTGACCAACAAAGGGAGCAACTGAAATTAGGATAAAAATTATACCCAATATTAAAAGTGTGTTTGAAATTTTTGCAAGAATTTTTTCTTTCCTCGACTCACCGGATATGAGGGGGCGCGACTTAATTCGCTGAGGTTTCCCCTTTTTCATTATGCGGGCAGACATGTGCAAAGTATAACACGAAGGGACAGTCCTCTCCGAGGACAGTCCTTCGAGGGGACAGTCCTCTTAAAGGACTGTCCCCTTTTGAAGTGCTCTGGGTTGAGTTACGAAGCCGGCTAAAAGGGCATCCAAAGTGCTTTGTTAAGCAAAATGGATGGGGTTGAATATGGTCGTCCAATGGGGTACTATAATTACAATGCCCGAAAACTTGCCCAATATATCTGAAAATTCATCCAAAAAAGCGACACCTGACAAAACAGGTCAACAACCCTTAAGCACCTCAGATGCAGCTAAAGAACTGGGCATCTCCCCTACTACACTAAAACGAATCCAGAAAAAATTTAAGCTGAATGTTCCACGCGATGAAAATAATTATCGTGTTTTTGATCAGGAGACTTTGGCAAGTTTTAGGGAGGCACTAGAAATTCACGAGGGAGGTGGCGCGGCGGCGGAAAAGAATGATTCCGGATCGGGGTCCAGAATGACAGTTTTTTCTCGTCATCCTGACGGAAGTCAAGATCCAGGATCCCGGATCAAGTCCGGGATGACAGATGGAAATAGGATGACAACACCTGGTCTCGAAATGACGAAATTTCGTCATTCTGAGCTTGACTCAAAATCTGCAGCGTCGATGAGAAGTGCAAGTCCTGCGGACATTGCACATCGGAATGACAGAAAGGGTGAAACAACCGAGGATCAGAAACTAACAGAAAACGCACAACTCTCCAAAGACCGCGCAAAACAAAGAGGAGCACTCACGCGAGAAAAAACACAACAAAAACTACTCAAAACCTTACCACTCCCCCTACTTGCAAGCACATTTGCCATGTTCTTTTTATTCGGGCTTTTCACTCTTGGAGGCGCTTACTTCCAAAACGCCTCTAAAATAAAGGCAAAAACCCAAAATGTTAAGGCCCTGTTAGCCCACAACCTCAACGCGCCAATTCAAAATGCTTTTTCTCGCATAGAAAATGAGGTGTCAAATGATGTCAGCGGTTCTTCAATAGAGAATCTTGAAATGACAACAACGCATCATTCTGACGGAAGTCAAGATCCAGGATCCCGAGTCAAGCTCGGGATGACGGGGGGAAACGGAATGACTACGCTACTCTCCTCCCTAATCAAAAACAAAAAAGACCAGCCCGGAGTACTAGCAACCGCCGTACTGGGCAGAAGAACAACTCGCCCCGACTTCGAACTCGACATCAACGTCCCCACAACAATCCGCGACAGCCTCACCGTAGAAGGCACCATCTCAGCACGCACCTTCGCCACTCTCGCAGGAGGGCTCTCCACGGACAACCAAGACATAGATGCAGGCACCGGCACAATCACCGCGGGAACCATCACCGCAACCACAACAAACACCGGAACCCTCAACCTTACAGGACCGGCCACAATCAACAACCTCCTGACAATTGATGACGTCACTCAAACCACCTTAGAAGAAGCGCTGGAACTCGCCGGAGACCTGGAAGGCACCTTAAACGCAGCCACCATCGTCACCCTCGGTGGAGCCGACGTTGGCGACATAGACTCAGGCGAACTTTTAATATTAGACGGCAACGAAATTACATCAGGTGAAATCACCGATTTAGACACAACAGCAATAACAGAACTGGGAACAATTTCAACCGGAACCTGGACAGCTACAGAAATAGGCCCGACTTATGGAGGCACAGGACTCACAACATACACAACAGGCGACCTCCTCTACTCCTCCGCTTCAAATACACTAGCCGCCCTCAACATAGGCACATCAGGACAAATGCTGACAGTTGCCGCAACAGGAATCCCACAGTGGCAGTCAGTTCAAGAAGCCGTTGGAGGCGCAGCATTTTTACAAGAAGGAAACTCACTTGGAACCACAGCAATACTAGGAACCAATGACGCCTACAACCTAGTTTTTGAAACCAATAACACCGGTCACATGGCACTAACCTCCTCCGGAAAACTGGGCATTGGAACAACAGATCCCGGATCAGGGTCCGGGATGACAGTCATGGGAGGCAACGTTGGAATTGGCACAACCACCCCCACTTCCCTACTCCACGTAGCAGGAGCCGCAGACATTGAAGGACAACTAACCGTAAACGAAGTCCTAATAACCCAAAACGGTATCGACAACTCAAGTGGAGGTATTACAAATGCCGGACCCATAACCGGAGCAACCGGCTTCACATCAAGTGGAACCATCACACTTAGCGACCTCTCCACAGGAGTGCTAAAATCCTCTGTTGGGGGCGTAATCTCATCCTCCGCCATAAACCTAGCCGACTCCGGAACCGACTACATCACAGGAACACTAACCCCAGCAAAAGGAGGAACAGGCCTAGCCTCCTACTCCATTGGCGACGTAATCTACGCATCCGCAGCAGACACACTAGCAGCTTTAGGCGCCGGCGGAGAAGGAGAAGTGCTAACAATAGACTCCGGACTCCCCTCTTGGGGAAGCGTCACAGGCGACGGAGGCATCTGTACAAACTGCCTAGTAGACGATCCCGGAAGCACCCAAACCATAACCCCGACAAACGCAACCGCCACCGGACTTTCTATAAAACAAGCCGACTCCGGAACCGCGGACGTCTTTAATGTACTGTCAAACGATGGCAATACTACTTTTTTTAAAATCGACAACAGCGGAAACGTCGTTTTAGGCAACACCTCCTCCGCAGAATTTACCGTATCACCAACAAGCACCGATCCAATAGCTATTTCACCGGTTGCACAAGGCTCTAACGCCTACACAGGAACCATCACCAGCTCCGACTTAACAGCAGCCAGAACATGGACTTTCCCCGACGCCACAGGAGCCGTTTGTCTTGCCACCGGAAACTGTAGTGGAGTCGGCGCCAACTTGGGAGGTGAAGGAGCACAATACTACATAACCCGCTGGTCAGGACAATACACACTTGAAAACTCAAACATTTGGGATGCCGGCTCAGGAGTTGGCATAGGCACAACAGACCCAAGCTATGATCTGGATGTAGCCGGAACTTTTAACACCTCAGGTGCAGCTACGTTAGGCAGCACTCTAGATGTAACAGGAAACACGAGCCTAGCTGGAGAACTAGACGTCACCCAAGCAACAACACTAAACAGCACACTAGAAGTCACCAGCGCCACCACCCTCTCCTCCACCTTAGATGTCACCAGCAACGTAACCACCGGAGGACGTTTGGCAGTAAATGGCGCAAGTGATTCTTGGGTAGACGGCAATTTAGGCCTTGGCACAACCGACCCCACAAAGCAACTGCATGTTTCAGGTGGCGACGCCCTTTTTGAAGATGATGTTTATTTAGGCGATTCCACCGGTGTTTCAAAAGTTTTAAATGCTAACGCAGGATCAACAGAGGGAGGCTTTAGCGTGCAAAATTCTACCACTAACCTTTTAGCCAACGGGTCCTTTGAATCGAGTACTTTTAGTGCAGGGTGGGATATGGATGGGTTTGTGTTTGATCAGGATGAGGTTACGTTTACAACTGCCATGGCAAAAAGGACGGGCCAAGGGCCTTTTGCAGCAGCGCCTATTGTGCAAACAAATTGGGAAGACGACACAACCAATGGGGATAGAATCAACTACAGCATTAGTGACACCCTGTACGAAGGGTTTTTTCCTGAATTTGATAGCGAACAAGGAACAATTGTTATGTGGGTAACCCCCGAATGGAACGGAACAAGTACAGAAACTCACACTTTTTTAAATGACCAGTATGACAGATTCAGATTGTACTTTGACAATGGTAACCTATATTTTAAAGGGGCTGGAGGTGTTGGAAGCACGGGAGTATCTACAGACGTCTCAGATTGGACTGCAGGAAGCACTTACCTCATAACGGCTCGCTGGGACAGAACCAACGAGCTTGAGGGAGCAAACCACGCCTCTTTGACAGTAGAAAATGCAGCACCCACATTCGGCGAGGAAACTCCGGGCATATGGAACGCTGGTAATATCTATATAGGAAATGATATATCCAGCACGCCTACCAATGCCATTATAGAGGGGCTTACCATCTACCGCCGACCATTATATGACGGAACCTATGGTATTGATGTCGGTAACGGCGATGAAATCGCTGCTATATACAACTCGGGCAGCGGAGAAGATCCTACCCTAACCACCGGTTCCTGGGATGTAGTCTTTGCCCTCCCCACCAACGCCTCCATCGGAGCACTTTCTACAGGCACAGGCGAGGCCTGGACCCATCCACATGCTTCTAACGTCCTTTACACCGATACTGATAACACCGGGGGTTTTATGATGAACGGCACTTACACTTCAGACGGATGGTCCGATGAGGGCTCCCCTACTTCGGTAGCAGCACTTGCAACAGACGAAAAGATTTTTGCAGGAGGATACAAAACCGTAAGTGATGCAGCAAACGAAGGTATTAAATACAGTTTAAGCGGGCTTTCAGCAGGAGAAAACTATGTTGTTAGAGCACTTGCCCACTCCGATGGAACATCAATCCCCAAAATTCAAATTTGGGATGCTACTAATGGAGCCGAAATTACGCAAATGACAGCAGATGATGCAACTTCAGACCGAGATACACCGGAGGTGTTTTTGTTTACGTTTGAGTTACCAACAGTTGCTAGAAATGGAGTTGCAAGTGATTGTACCTCTATAGAGGTGCGGCTTTTGAACACACAAGCAAGTGGGACGACTTACTGGCATCAAGTGGAACTACTAGAAAACTATATTGATAACCCTTCACTTGAAACAGGTTCGGGCGATCCGTGGATCCCGGATGGGTGGAGCAACTCCGGTTTAGATACAACGGAAAGCGCTGCGGAAACAGGCACTTACCACACAGGATCAAACGCCATTAGCTTAAATCCCGATGCGGGAAATGAAGGCACTACCACTAATGATATTGGTCCTTTAGCTGCTAACGCATACATTGCAGTAGGAGGCTGGTCAATTTCTACAAATTTAAACCCAAAACTAATGGGGGGAATAGGTATTGAAGAGCAAGATGGCTCTCCCGAAGATTATGCAGGACCTTATTTGAGCGGAGATACAACCTGGGAAACAGAAGCCAGAGTCCTTCGCGCTGACTTCTCAAGGCCTACAAGTGAGTTCACGCTAAGAGACCCAGCGGCAGTGAACGCATATAGTGGTATCTTTGATGATATCTATGCGTATGATCTAACCGATGTCTCTCTCACAGTCACCCCCGCCTCAGAAGCCAACTCCACAGAAAGTACGGGACTTAGAGTAGATGGAAGGGATACGGCTACACAAACCATAAGTAATATTACAGCAACAGAAGGAAGAATACGGTTTAAATGGACACCTAGACATTCAGCGGGGAACGCTAATACATATCAAGGAGGAGATAGGACCACTATCGCTTACTTTTTCTATGACTACTCAAACTATATCATTGTGCGATGGTGGTCGGACAGTACAATAAGATTAAGTATAAAAGACCCAAATAATCTCGACGGAAACAGTTGGGATGCAACAGGAAGCATAAGTGCGGGCACAACTTACGATATGGAAATCATTTATAATGAGAACAGAGCAGCGCTAAATATAGATGGCAATGAAACTAGTGTTATTGAGGAAGGAACCAATTTTGACAACACACCAGATGAAGCCTACTGGGCAAGCTGGAGTGACGGAAGATTTAATGGCGACGCCACATTCGCCTCCCCCGACCCCTCCACCACAGCAGAAACAGCCAGCGCCAACACCTACCTCGGCAAAAAAGCAGCCGAAATAAACGCCTCCGGAAACTACTCCGCAGAACTAACCCAAAGTGTTGACCCCAACTCCACAAGCACTCACACCCTATCCGCCTACATAAAAATGAGCGACGCAAGCGAAGTCACCTCCTCAAAAGTAAAACTCATCTGGGAGGGAAGCCTAGTAACTCCCGATTCTTACACCCAAGTAGGCTCAACCGGATGGTACCGATTGTCATACTCTGCAGCCACAACCGATGCCTCCAACGACTACGGAGTCTACGTGGAAAACGGCTACACGGCTTATGCAGATGGCGTTCAACTGGAGGCTAGCGCCTTTGCCACCAACTTTGCCGACAATAATTTGGCGCGGGTTGCAGGAGCCAGCATTGCGGATAACGATTTAATTGGCCGTACTTTGGGGGTTTATGGCCAAAGCACTTTCTTTGGAGATTTGATTCCGGGTTACAGCGACGTTTATGATTTGGGGTCTAGCAGTTATAAGTGGAATAATTTGTATTTAGCTGGTGATATTAATTTGTCAGGGGAGCTGTTGTTAGCGGATGGAACTGCCGCCCTTCCTTCGTTGGCTTTTTCTAGTGATGCCAATACGGGGCTGTACCGTTTGGGAGATGATCAGCTTGGATTTAGTACGGGAGGGTCTAGTAGGGTTGTGATTGATGAGAGTGGATATGTGGGGATTGGGACGACGGATCCATCCTCTGCACTGAAAATTGAGAATGGAAACATTGAAATAGGGGGTGATTATAACCCAGGGTTAAAAATATATTCCTGGGAAACCACCCACGGAACAGGTAGTTACGCGCAGTTAGAGAAAACGTCTCTTACAGTAAGCTCAAGATTCTCTTATGGGGATTTTTCAGTAAAATCGAGAGACAACAGCTTAGATCAAACTAAAACATCCTTGAAAATCCTGGGAGATTCTGGAAATGTTGGTATTGGAAATAGTGACCCCGAAGAAGCTCTTCATATCCAGAATCCCGCAGGAGCCTACATCAAACTCCAAACAGCTGAAAGTATAGATTCCGACTCAGAAGGTTTGATATTTTCACACTATAACCATTCCGGTAATTCTTGGGAGGAAGCCAGCGTATTTTACGATTGGTGGGGTAGAACAGGATTGAACTACAAATCTAACGGCAGGGACGGTGATCACGCCGACCACAGGTTTTTGGATAATGAGAATAACGTACATATGCTCATAACAGATGCGGGACTTGTTGGAGTGGGAACCACCGCCCCCGCCTCCACCCTCGACGTGGCCGGTACCGCCTGGCTCCGTGGTGACACGGGTGATAACGGGCTTTTTGTTGAAGCTGGAGGGAATGTAGGCATCGGAACCACAGACCCAAGCGAAGAGTTAGAAATTAAAGGAAACGGAAGCGCTGATTTAATTTTAAAAAGAAATAATGATGTAACAGGAGAACAAGGAAATCTCATATTCCAAACTTTCAATGGTACAGAAATGGCAAAAATAACAGGCAACCGCGTGGGCGGAGATGGAGAGCTTAATTTCCATACAGATGGAGCCCTAACGATGGTTTTAGACAGATACGGAAGAATTCAGAGCGGCCAAAATATCGACGGCACCCCCAGTAGCTGGCTCGAAATCTACAGACATTCCCCATCAGCAAATGAGTCTTTGCTCAAGCTTGCAACAGGAAGCAATGATAATTTGTTTAACATTGATAGCGAAGGTGATGCATATATTTCTAATACATTAGGTATCGGCACCACCTCCCCCACCTCCACCCTCGATGTTGCAGGTACCGCCTGGCTCCGCGGTGACACGGGTGATAACGGGCTTTTTGTTGAAGCAGGAGGAAATGTAGGTATCGGCACCACCAATCCGGAAAGCCTTTTACACATCGAATCCGGAACAGAAGAGGCATTCAAAATTAAGAATGCGGGTTCTGACCCCGTTATAAGTTTAGGAAACAGTGGGGGGAACGGCTTAATTAAAGGAGGCCTAAATAACAGTCTATTTATTAGATCTCTAGGAAACTCAAACTCCGAGGGTATATCTTTCCAGAATGACACTAGTGATGGAGGGTCACCCACCACTCTGATGCATTTAAATAGACTGGGATACTTAGGTATAGGAACTACTGCTCCTAGTGGACAACTCCACTCCACCGGCACTGTTTTCTTTGCGGGGGTTTATGATGATGATTTAAATGGAGGTACTTATAGAGACTTGCTGGTACAAGACGATGGTCAGTTAGGCTACGACTCCTCCTCTATTCGCTACAAAACTAATGTAATTGACATGGAGGATACCTCATGGATTTATGATTTGCGACCGGTTAACTATGAATACAAACAGAAAGATGAAAATGGGAATTATTTAGAAACCGGTACGGGAGTTATGAAGTATGGGCTTATTGCTGAAGAGGTTGAACAGGTTAATGATAGCTTTGTGTTCTATAACGTGTTGGATGACGGATCTAAACAAGTGGAAGGTGTGCAATATAGAGAACTAGTCACTCCAATTATCCAAGCCGTTCAAGATCAAAAAATAACGTTAGATGAGCATGGAATAATCCTTAAAGATCTTGGAGCTGTGGATGAAACCAGCCCTACCCTTTTAGAAATGGAAGACAACATAGCCTCTTTGCAAGCAGGGCTTGAAACCACAAACACAGAAATCGCAGACATGAGGATGATCCTCGATGAAATCAGCACTTCAGTCCTTGAGAGCAGTGAATCTTTTGGACTGGAAGAAGGATCATCCTTAACAGAAAGTGGGGTTTTAGAGTCAACAGAAAGCACAAGTAGCACTTCGAACAAGGATGATCCTTCATTAGTTTTGATGGAAATCGAATCCGTTTATGATGAGTTTAAAGAATTTGTGGCAGCACTTGGCCTTTCCGTAAACACAGAAACCGAAACTCTAATAGCAGAAAGCAACTTTACAGTAATTGGACAAACAACCCTGGCTGATACAACAATCACAGGAGATTTGGCGGTAGGATTGCTGACAATCGACTCCATGGAAAACTCTATTGGAATTACAGGGCCCTCCTGCTATTCAGAAATAACAGGCGAAACAAATGAAGCACTTTGCAAAACGGGAACTCTATATTTACAAAAGAACCTGGCAGGTAATTTGGATATATTCAATGGCAAAATCGTCCTCTCCCCTGATGGTAATTTAGAGGTTGCAGGAGCAGTAGCAGCTTCGGCTATAAGGGTAGATGAAAATGGAGGTACTATAGGATCGGGCATGCTAGAGGCAGGGGAAACTTCTCTAATAGTTGCAAGTGCAGAGATCACTAGTAAGTCCAAAATTTTCGTAACCCCAACAAATTCAACAGTCGGCCAAACACTATGGATAGGAGAAAAAACCGAGGGGGAAAGTTTTGAAGTTAAAATAGACTCTCCGGTAGATTCTGACATAACCTTTGACTGGTGGATTATAAATTAGAAGAAAGACTTTGCTTGTTATAGGACAACTGCCTTCTCCAGTCATTTCCTATGGGATTTCTATTCAAATCCGTCTGCAAGACACTCACCTGATTCTATGGTGTGTAAGTATATGAAACTTATGATCTGTGGACGACGGGATCTTAAGACGCAGGTGGATAAAAAGCCTTCTTTTTTGAAGAGACACTCGCCAAGGTTCGTGTTGGAATACCCATAAATTTGTTCGCAAAGGTCCTCCAGGGTCGGACACTTTGCGGTGTAACAAAATGTTGCGTTTGAGCAGTGATATTCAAAAGGAAAACTTACATTTTGTTAAACATTTTGAAAGCTTCGCTTATCAAAATGGTCGGGGTGGTGGGACTTGAACCCACGGCCTCACGAACCCGAATCGTGCACTCTAGCCATCTGAGCTACACCCCGCTAAACATATTCGGGTCTCTCCGCGACACGAATGGCGGCCCCGACAGGAATCGAACCTACATCTCACCCTTAGGAGGGGCGCGTTCTATCCGTTGAACTACGGGGCCCTGCTACTCCTTAGCCACTTCTCCCTGCTCCACTTTCGCTGCTCTTGCTCCTGCTCCTCGTGGCTACTCTCCCTCTTCAGCATCAAGCTTCTGAAGGCCCAAACCCTTAAACACAAAATAAACAACTCCCGCAATAATAACAAAATCCAGTAAATTTGACACAAAACTTCCTACTTTAATTGTGGAGCTGCCCACCGCCACCGTAAAATCCTGCAAAGCCTCCACCGGGCCCAAAACTAATCCAATAATAGGGTTAATGAGGTCGTTTACAAGTGAGTTGACGAGTTTGGAGACGGCGCCCCCAAGGAGGAATCCTATTGCCAAGCCTACTACGCCTTGTTTGCGGATGAATTCGATGAATCCTTTGGTCTTTTTTTCTATCATGGAGGTATTTTAGCACGTGGTTTTGCTTGAAACTTCTATGTCGCAGCTAAATTTTTCTTAAAACCCTTCACAAGTTGAGTACAACTTGTGAGGCAACAAACAAATGTTCGCACTCACTCGCATTTGCTTGGCCCAGAAACATTCGCGAAGCGAATAGTTTCTGGCGGAGGGGGTGGGATTCGAACCCACGTGTCCGTTAAGACGCATGGTTTTCAAGACCAGCCAGTTTGACCGCTCCTGCACCCCTCCAGACTCTTCTCTCCTAATGCATGTAAAAACTGGCGACACAAGTATAACATTCCTTTAGTAATGAAAAAAAGTTACAGAAGCTACCTGTTAAGCAGTAGAAGCAAAAAGCAGCTGAGCTCACCTAATACCTAATAATGATAAACATCCTCATCCGCGCGGCGATAATCCAAAAGCTCCTCCGAAGAAAACCAAATCGAAATCTCCTCCTGCGCCTCCTCCACCGTCCCCGAAGCATGAATCAAATTCAACAAAGCACGCTTCTTCTGCATGCTCATGACCGCAGAATCCAGACCATAATCACCCCTAATCGTCCCCGGGGGAGCAGCATCCGGATAAGTAGAGCCAACCAAAGTCCTTACTTTTTTAACCGCATTAGGACCTTCAAAAACAAAAGCAAACACGGGTCCCTCATCAAACATGGAAAAAAGCCACTCATTAACCTGACTGCCAATTTCAGTCGGATCCGTGGTTCCAAAAATCTCCATGGGATCCACATCCAGATCCTCACAATCCTTTAAATTGTACTCACCAACCTTTTTGTGCCAAGCAGCATCCTTTTTGTAGTGCTTCTGAGCAACTCCTCTGTCGGCCTTAATTAGCTTTGCACCAACAATCTTAAGTCCCGTTTGCTCAAAGCGGTCAATAATTTCGCCGGTGATTCCTCGCTTAACTGCATCTGGCTTCAACAAGATTAGAGTGCGCTGTTTCAAGTTAGTATTAATAAATTTTGCGGGTTTTGTGTTGCCGGAATTTTGTTTATTCATGTAATCATTTATAACAAAGGAGCGGAACTAAAACAACTTGGGAGTAATTTTTCAAGAATTTTTTGGGTGGTTTTTGTAATTTCTTAATAATTACAAAACGACTTCGGTCACGTCGTAATATCCAGAGGCATAGATTTTCAGGATTGCATACCGCGAAGACTGCGGATTTCTTAAGCTGTTTTTGTTGCTGATTAAAGCACCAATAACTATGTGAGCTAAGCTTTCTCGAACGGGATCTTTGTTAATGCTAAAAAAATGTTGGTCCGCTGCAATTATTGCTTGAGCATTTGATTCTTGAATTGTTTTTAAGATTTCTTCTGCTTGTAACCGAACTGTGGAAACTACATCGCCATCCACCTTCCCCATTACACGTGGATTAGTGGGATGATATAAAGGCTGTGAAAGTATGACAAAGTCTGTGTCTTTGATTTCGGTGCTAAACCATGTCAAGTCTTCTTTGGAGACTTTGGTGTAGTTGGCACTGTTATCCAAAAGGAGGAACTTGTGTCCCTCACTTTCGTGGACTTGGTTGACATTTCCAAACACTTCAATGAAACCGGAGCGTCCTGACAAGTCACCTCTTGTCACAGATTGAGCTAAATCATGATCTCCCGGCAATACTAGAAACTTTATGTCACTTGATTCCAAAATTTGCCTACCTTTCTGCAAGTCTTCAATACTGCCGTATTGTGTCAAATCTCCAAGGAAAAACGCTGTTTCTACTCCCAAATCTTCCAAACCTTTTACTGCTTTTTCTAAATTTTCCCAGTCTCCTTCAGAGTCAGCCAACAAACCAATTTTTAAAACAACGTCTTCTTCGTTGCCTAAAACTTTACGTAGTTTTCCAACAGATATACCGGGAGAGTTACCAGCGGTTTTATCAGCATCATTAGATTCTCCGGAACCGGAAGCGGAATCACTTGAAGGATCCACAGCTAAGATCTCTTCCACACCGTGCTCATTTTTTAAGCCTTCTAGCACGTCTGACATTTCTGAAAGACCTAGAAAAAGTAAGACAAAAGATCCGCTGAGAATAACAACGGCAATAATTCCGGTGAAGACGCGTCCAAAAATACCGCTCCCCTTTCTTCTTTTGGCACTTCTTGAAGATTTTCTCCTGGAATAACTTCGCTTTTTAGTTGACCGCCCTCTTTTCGACTTTCTTCCTCGACGAGTTTTCCTCCTTCGACGAGCACACATATCGGCTACATCCTTTCTACTGTCTCAATACCTAGCAAATCCAGACCAACCTTCAAAACCACACCTACTGCATTAGAAAGACAAAGCCTGAAGTTTCGTAACTCTACATTTTCAGCTTTTAAGATTGGCGCTCTAGCATAGAAACTGTTAAACAAACCGGCAAGCTCATGCAGATAGGTACACAGATAACTTGGCATTAATTCCGTAGAAGATTTTCTCACTATTTCATTAAAATGAGTCAACTTTCGCAATAACAACGTTTCTTCTTCCTGCAAAGCACCGTCAAGATTTTCCAAGCTAAAATCATCCCACTTAAAATCAACCTGCTCAAGAATTGAAAACACCCTCACAAAAGTATATTGCAAATAAGGGCCCGTATTTCCGGTTAATTCCAAGGATTTAGTGCGATCATACACAATGTCCTTCCCTACTTGTTGCTTCAAGAGAGCATACTTTAAAGCACCTACAGCAATTTTACGGGCAGTATCTCTTTTTTCCTCCTCCGAGAAATGCTCTGGGTTAGTTGCAGCTGTTTTTTCATAAGCCATTCCTGCCAATTGATACACAAGATCATCAGCTGCTACAACATTTCCTGTTCGGGAGGACATCTTTCCTTCAGTTAGGCGCAACATGCCATGAGAAACATGATGGGTTTTTTCAGCCAACTCTGGGGCAATCCGGTTAAGCGCTGTTAAAACCACATCAAAATAGGCATCAATTTCATTTCCGGTGACAATATATGAAAGATCGTAAGCATAGTCCTCCTGCTTAACAAAAGCCAATCCCAGATCCTTTGCTTCATACGTTGGAAGCCCTTGTGAATTAATAAACACACGCGTATGTAAACCATAGTCCTCACCTTTGAAAATCACAGCCCCCTTGTCCTTTTCAAACACACCTTGTCGCAAATATTCCTGAACAATCTTAAAACCATACTCCCCTGTTTCACTTTCAAAGTAATAAAAATCAAAATCAGTTCCTAGAAGTTCGTAAACAGTTTCAAAATACTCTAGGCTCCATTCTCTTCCCGCCTGAAATAATTCCTTAACCTTGCTATGGGTTTCTTCGGGGTTAGTAAGCTTAGACAGATGCTGGCGATAATCCACTTGAGGTTCCCACCCTTTAGACTCCTGCAAGTTTTCCTGAGCGGATAAAAAGACTAAATAATTGTAGTTTTTAATTTTTTCTGCTGCCGAAGGATCCTCTTTATAAGCCGTGGCTCCGAGCGAATAACACTCCCCTAAAAAAGTAACTTGCTTTTTCGAGGACCAAGTGCTGATCTCGCCCAAAGTCAAACCGGTCTCTTCCAGCTTTTTTTCCATGCCCCAAATGGATTTAGCCACATGCATTCCCGCATCTCCCTGATAACTGGCACGCTTAACTTCCCCACCGCAATATTCAAACAAACGCGTAAAAGATTCGCCAATTGCATTAGGCATAAGATGGCCAATGTGAAAGAGCTTAAAAGGGTTAGGATCTGTATACTCCACCGTGATCTTTTTCCCGGCTAAAAGCATATCAGAAAGCTCAATTTCCTCTCTCCTATAGTTTGCATGGTTTTTAGAGATTTCATTGAGTACAATTTGTAACCAATTATTGGACATCTTGAAGTTAAGAAAACCGGGACCTGCCACACTAACAGACCATGTTTTTAAGGCCTCCGGAGATTTGTCAGCCAACTCATTCATCCTATAAGCAACTTTTTTAGCAATCTCATGTGGATTCTGCTTAAGCTGTCCTGACAACTGCAGACATAAATTAGAGGTATAATCACCCCATTGAGAGTCATCCGGAACCGTAACTTCAAAACCGGAGAATTCAAGATCATAAAGGTCTTTAACGGCACTTATTAAGGATTCCTTAATAATCGAGGGTACATCTTTTTTTAAACCGGAAACTGTCGAATCCCCAGTCTTTCCCTTTTGTGGATGGGTTTTTGAATCACGGAATTGTGTTTTTTTAGCACTTTGTGAAATACGGCCACGGTTACTCATATTGAGTTAAATTGTAACGTATTTTCACAGTTCCGGCCACATCTGTTCTTTTTACTACGGCTTTTTCGCTTTCAAAGAACTCTAAAACTTCCGGTGAAGGGTGTCCAAAGTCGTTTTCCTTCCCTACTGAAATAACGGTGACTTCCGGATCTAAGCTTTTCCAGAGAGATTTGTAAAGACCGTTTTTTGAGCCGTGATGAGAGGCTTTATACACTTCTAGTGGCTTTTGCAGGATTTGTTGGGGTTTTGATAAAGCCGGTACCCCGCCGGAAAAACCTTTATCTATAGCAAAGTCGGAATAAATTTCCGAAAGAGCTTCTACCTCGGCATCGCCTGTTAGCAAAGCCTCAAAATCGCCATAGTCCAAAAGCAAAACTAAAGAAGAGTTGTTAAGGTTGCTAAAACCGTTAGGGATATCCTTTTGATAAGGCCACAATGCGTAAAAAGTAACACCATCTACTTGAAACGCCTCCCCTGAGACCAAAGATTCCACCACTAAATCCTGCGAAGAAAACAAACCCTCCGTAAAAGCTAGCCAAGCATCATAAAGCCCGCTATCATAAGAAACCGCATTAAAAATCACGCGCTCCACCCGGCAATGTTCCAAAGTTCGCAACAGCCCCTCCAGATGATCAGCATGCGGATGCGTTAAAACCATAACCTCCAATTTGCAGTTGTTTAAGGGGAAATATGCATCCAAAGCTTGCCCAACCGAATAGCCTTCCCCACCGTCAATAAGAATGTGCTTTTTTTGTGGAGTCGTTATGAGGATTGCATCGCCTTGCCCAACGTCTAAAAAAGCAAGTTCCAGATATTGCCCGCGGGAGTTGTTGAAGGCCAAAAGCAGCTTAAAGATTGTGACGGCTATTAAAAGAAATGTTTCTGATTTCATAGTTTGTCCTACTATAGTTGTCTTTCTGCAATCTTCTTTTTTCTATTAACAATTTCCTATTGTAAGGGAGTCTTTTAAGAACGCGCCCTAACTTTGCACTAAAACAGGCTCTTCCGACTTTCTCCAAAGCTTAAAGGCAATAACAAACAAGACCAAATAATAAGTAACCAAAAACACAGGCGAAATCTTTACCTCAATTTGCGCAAAAGGAAATCGTGAGAAAAACGCAACCGTATCAGCAAAAATATCCGCCGGAATATAAACCAAAAACGCCAAGATTTTCGACAAAAACATAAAATCCCCCACAAAAAATAGCAGCAAAAACACTCCTCCTAAAACCGTGGCTAAAGGCACCGTCCACAAAACAAGCGCATTAACCAGCAAACTAATTAAACTCACACGACCAAAATAAAACGAAATCAGAGGCCACACCAAAACTTGGGCAGCTACTGTAGCAACAAGATCTTCCTGTAAAAATGCGGGAACACGCGTGGCAAAGCCCAAATTTTCAATAGGCGCCGAAAATAAAACCAAACTTAACGTAGCCATAAAGCTCAGCTGAAAGCTTAAACTAAATAAAAACGCCGGCTGCCATAAAACCATAGCCAAACCCGACACCACCGAAACGCGCAAAGTCGGGAAAGATCTTCCATAGTACTTGCCCAAATAAGCAATTGACCCCATTATCCAGGAGCGAATCACCGGAGGATCAAAGCCCGACAAGAAAGCGTAAAACAGAGCCACAATTGCACCAACAATTAAACGCGTCCGATTATAAAAGGAGCCCAACAGCGCCCAAACTAAGGTGTAAACCAAGCTGATGTTGTAGCCGGAAACTACAACCACGTGAATTGTTCCCGTTTTTAAAAGCATTTCCTTAAATTTTGGCAATTTATGAAAGTGATCAATTCCTATGGTCATGCCCAATAGCAATTCGCTGGCAGGACTTGGAAGATATTTATGCGCTCGCGTAATTGCTGAGTTTCTTATTTGGTTAAGGGCTTTTGCAAATTTGGGAAACTTTTCTTCAATTGTTTTTTCGGTTGCTAAGGAGTTTTTGAGTTTTTGTTTTTGGCTTGAGCAAGTGATAAAATCGCCATCGCAAAATGTGCGTACTCGCAGGAAGGTAAAAATTATTAGGAGTATTAAGGGGAGTTGCTGGCGCAACAATGAGACCCCTCCCCTAGTGGTTTCCGTCTTGGTGGAATCGTCTAAATTGTTTAAGTTTTTGCGCAAATTATTAAGCATACCTATTCGTTTTCTTGTTCTTGAACAAAGCCTTCAGACCTGAAAGCCATGCTTCAAAGCCCTACTAAAGAGCAAGAAGCTATCAAAAACTTATTAAGCCCTTGATTTTCTCCAACGTACTGGCATAAACTCCCGCCTTCTCCCCCAAATCAGCAAGCTTCGCATAAGGACGGTTTTTGATAATCTTTTCGGCAAAAGCGTCGCCAATTCCGGGCAGCTCTTTTAGTTCTTCAGCGGAGGCTTCGTTGACGTTTATAAGATCACCGGAGGAATCTGTGGGGGCGCCTGCTGCGCTCGTGTCCTCACCGGAAACATCCCCGGAATCCTTAGAAGTGGCGCTTTTAGAGCTCTCATTTTTTCCGGAATCCTCTTCTGTATCGTCGGATTCGTCATCACCGGCCTCCTCGCTGGGATCCGCTGCAGCAACAACCGGATCAAACTCCAAAGTTTTCAGCTTATACTCGGGAGCCTCCGGCGCAACCTCCCATTCAAACGGAATGTAAATCTTCTGCTGATCTCGCAAGAAAGCGGAAAGATTTAAATTGTGCGAGAGCCACTTTTGCGACACCTCGCTGGTTGCACCTCCTGAAAGTGAAATTAAATCCGCTAAACGGGATCCTGCATCCAAAGAATAAATCCCGGGGCGATCCACAGCTCCGGATAAATCCACCGTAATTGAATCGGTTTCTTTAGATTCTTTAGGCACCTTTATCTCCCCCGAAGAGGCGGACAAAGCCTCTCTGTTGTAAAAGTATAGGTATGTGATTAAACCCGACACTAAGGCAATTGCGCTAACAAAATAATATAAGTTTTGGAATATGAAATCTTTTATGATCATGATTTATTTTTAATACATTTCAGTGGAGGTTGCAAGAACCAATATTCTAGTTTAAATAGAATATTGGTCAAAAATGGATGGTTCTTTGATGGATTTCCGCATATTTCCCGCAGGTTTTGGAGACATGAATTTTTTTGTGGATAAGTGGATTTCTTGAAATTATTTCCCGCATATTTCCTGCAACAGTGGATTTTTGCCCTTAACACGAGGACTTTTCGGGAAGAAAGAGACACCCCCTTTTGAGCGAATTTTGAGCGAAGCGAAACCTGAGCGAAAAAGGGGGTGTCCTTTCTGACCTAGCTCTGTTAAATCTAAAAACAAAAAAGGAGGTGCTAAGCACCTCCCTTTTTCAAAAGGCTAGGCAAAACCTAACCTCTAAAAACTTCACTTAAATCACAAATATAAAATTATTCCTTCAAAGCCTCCTCGATAAGTGACCGAAAAGCAGGATATTCACTGATTGACTTTACCAAAGAAACAAAACGGCGTTCGTTCAAGCGGTAAAACACCTGACGCCCTTTCTTCTTGTTCTTCAAGAAGCCAAGATCAGCTAAAACCCGCAAGTGGTGAGAAGCCAAGTTCTCCTCCACCCTAAGATTTTCAGCTACCTGAGAAACGTTCTTCTGTCCGTCACTCAAGAACTTCAAAATTTTTAATCGGTTATTATCCGAAAAAGCCTTTGAGACTTTTGTTAATTTAACCATGCACCAATACTACAACATAAATTATACAAAGTCCAATCAATATTCGTTGGAATACTCAATTACTTTTTATTCCTGTACTGTAGGGCTTCTGCTACATGCGTCTCCTTAATTTTTTGCGAATCCGACAAATCTGCAATAGTTCGCGCCACTTTTAAAACCTTGAAATAAGATCTTGCAGAAAGATTAAAAGTATTTCCTGCCCTTTGGAGGAGTCTCTCTGCTTGCAAATCCGGCTTACAAAACTTTTTAATATGCTTGTTTTTCATTTCGGCGTTTAAATATATGGACGCCTTTTTTAGGCGTTCTCCCTGGATTTTGCGGGCACTCACTACTCTTTTGCGTATTTCGTTGGAAGTTTCTATATTTCCTGCAACAGTTTCTTTTGTAGCACCTGCAAAATCAAGAGAATCCGGACTACACACTCTGCCAATAGCTGCTGTCTTAACTTTGGAGTCTGCAGCCTCTCCCGCAAAACGAAGCTTTTCAGTATCAACGGGACGAACACGACAAAATAAATCAATGCGATCCAGAATTGGACCCGACAACTTCTTCTTATAACGCCGGATTTGCCCGGGAGAGCAAGTGCAAGTTTGATTCGAGCCAAAAAACCCACAAGGACAGGGATTTCCTGCAGCAATTAAAATGAACCTGCAAGGAAACGTGAAACTCCCTAAACTGCGCGATATTGTCACCTTCCCCTCCTCCAAAGGTTGGCGAAGCATCTCTAAAATTGACCGCGGAAACTCAGGAAACTCATCCATAAAAAGCACGCCCCTATGCGCCAAACTAATCACGCCCGGCTGCGGAACACTCCCCCCACCAACCATGCCTGCATAAGAAATCGTATGATGAGGCGCTTTAAAAGGCCTTTTGCGAATTAAAGAGCCTCCCGGAGGAATGGATCCAACAGCCGAATAGATCTTTGTAACTTCAAGAGATTCATTGTTTGTCAGTGGAGGTAAAATTGACCGAAAAGCCTTGGCTAGAAGGGTCTTTCCTGCTCCGGGAGGGCCAATCATTAGAAAGTTATGCCCACCTGCAGCTGAAATTTCTAGGGCTCTTTTTATCTTTGCTTGTCCTACAATGTCAGTCATGTCATATTCAAATTTTGTTGCTTTTGTTGGAGGGTTTTGGTCTGTCTTGGGATTGTGAATGTACTTGGTAGTGGAATCTTGGGAATCCCCTTCCCCACTGGAAGAACAGGAAACTGAGAGAGGCCTTTTAACCGAGCCTCCCTTTAAAATTTCAAAAAGATCTACTAAATTTTCTATAGAAAAAACCTCCAAGCCAGGCACTGCAGAAACCTCGCGGACATTGGATTTAGGCACAAAAACCTTTTTATAACCCTTCTCCTTGGCAAAAAGCGCTAAAAGGAAGGCTCCCTTGGAGTGACGCAAACTACCATCAAGTGACAACTCTCCAAAGAAAAGCGCCTTCTTAGGAATTTCCAGACCATGAATAAGCGCCAAAAGCCCTACAGCAATGGGCAAATCGTAAAAAGACCCGTGTTTAGGCACGTCAGCGGGAGCTAAATTCACTGTTATTCTTTTCTTGGAAGGAAAATCTAAGTCCAAATTCACCAAAGCCGTTTTTATGCGATGTCTACTTTCAGTAGTGGCCTTATTGGGAAGCCCCACAATATCAAACGAAGGCAAACCCCTACTTGCAATATCAACTTCCACTGTAATGCCTAAACTTTTCAGGCCAACAGGAGCAACTGAATCGACTTTAACTAACATAATAACGATCTCCTTCTTCTTTAATTAGGCCACGCAAAACCAAGGATGTAAGTGAGGAATTTAAGCTGCTTATTGAAACCTGTTTGCCGGCTGCAACTAAAGCTTGGTTTAATTCATCGGCTGTTTGGGCGTTTGCTTTTAAACAAGATAGTATTTGCTTTTCTAAGGGGTCTAAATTGGGCAAACTGTCAAACAGATTTGCTGATGCACCGGATTTATTTTCCGGCAAACAAACTCCCGTATCCAGACCGACTTTTCCTCCCGCTTCCTCACCACGTTTTTCATAAAAAACCCTAATATCAAAAGGAGAACCAACTGCTCTAGCACCTTCCCGTAATAACTGACAAATGCCTTGAAAATTATCAGAAAACACGTTTCCCGGAGCCACAAAAACTTGCCGCTTGTTCTTTTTAGCATAACCAGCCGTAATTAAAGTACCACTCCCCTTGCCGGCCTCCACAACAAAAACAGCCTGAGATAACCCTGCCACAATGCGATTTCTTTTAGGAAAAGTCCATTTTTGAGCATGAGTATCCCCGGGATATTCCGAAACCACAAGACCACCCGAATCCAAAATTTCACGATGCAACTCCTTTTGAAAGCCCGGACAAACTCGATTAATTCCACAGGCCATAACTGCAATTGTCCTTCCTCCTGCTGATAAAGCTGCCCTATGCGCCTCCGCATCTACACCATACATAAAACCGGAAACAATAGTTATTCCTCTAGCTGCAAGGTCATAGACAAACTTTTGAGTAACTCTTTTTCCATAAGGAGTCATTTTCCTGCTCCCTACTACAGCCAAACACGCCTTAAAAATTGCAGGATTGTACTCACCTCTTATATACAATTTCTCCGGGGGATCTCTTATTTCCCCAAGTAATGAAGGGTATTTCTTGGAATTTAAACTGATTACGTCCATTGTACTAATTCTAACTTGGATCTAATTTTTCTCCAAGGACCAAAATTCTAGTTAAACTAGAATGTTATACTTTTTTTATATGAAAAATGAAAAATCATTAAGACTTTTAAGTGTGGATCAAGTTATAGAATTAGCACAAAAACAAGGAGTTGACTTTGGTAAAGGCAAACCCTACAACCGATTACGTTACTACACAAAACTCGGATGGCTTCCTAATATGCAACGTAAAGGTAAAAATGGTGAGGGGCATTATCCGCATTGGGTAATAAATCGACTCAAATTAATCCAAAAGCTTAAAGATAAAGGGTATTCTAATGAAATTATTGCCGAAACCATTGAGAAAAGAGAAAAAATTCGAAGTCTTTTTGCACCTCTTTTAACATCAAGATTTCAGCGGAAACTGCTTTTGGGTGGAATCTCTTTGCTACTAGGGTTAATCATTTTAAGTGAACTGGACATTATTCCAATTGGAAAGTCTAAAAAAGAACCGTTACCTTTAATACAACCCGAAACAAGTGTTTTCCCGTAACGGGAAATTGAATTTCTACCAAAAAACATAGCGCTTGACGAATGCTTGTGAACCTGCTTGAATTGATTTATGAAGAAAACTAACAATCAAATTCAAGAAGCTATTAAATATTTAAGTGCACTGGTAGCTTTTTTGCTCCCGGTCTTTTTCCTCCCCATTACTCCGGAAAAATTTGCTTTCAATAAGTTAACCCTTTTAATAGGAGCTACTTCTGCGATGCTGATCCTCTGGGTAATTGACGTCATTAAAACAAAAACATTAAAAATTGCGAAAACACCTTTTAATCTCCCCGGAATACTATTTTTAGCCGTGATTTTAATTTCAGCAATCTTTTCAATGGATAAGACTTCAAGCATCTTCGGAGTCCAGGGCCGATGGTTCCCTTCTCTAACAGCTCTAATAACATTGGGGGCTTTTTACCTTATATTAACGTCAACAATAACTGCAAAAAAAGACATTAAAATGATTCTTTATTCCTTTGTTACGGGAAGCACTCTTGCAGCTATTACAGCTTTAGTAAGCTACTATGGAGTTGAGCTTTTAACCGGCTCAGGCCCGTTTTTCAATACAACCGGAAGTCTGCTAACACTTGGGTTTCTAGCTGCTATCTCTAGTACAATTGCAATTTACGAACTAATAAAGGGAGAAAACTTAGGTTTAAAAACCTTTGCAGGTGTGGTCTTTTTTGTGAACTTTGCCTATGTTGCGCTCTACAACAAGGCCGTAATCTGGATCTTTTTAGGAGTGGGCTTAGCAGGTCTTTTAGCCACAACAAAAACCGAAAAAATTAAAGAGCAAAAGCTGCCCCTTATAATAACAGGAATTTTAGCTACAACAATATTGGGACTAACTCTAACTCCTTTAACAAAGCCAATTTTTGTGCGAAACACCTATCCTAATCCCGCACAGCTTAACTTCAGTGAATCCTGGGACATTGCAATTTCCACCATGCGCGACTATCCTCTAATAGGAACAGGCCCATCCACTTTTTACCTCAACTATCCGCGATATAGATCAGCAGCAATGAATCAAACCGACTACTGGAATAGCCGTTTTGACAAGCCCTTTAATCAGGCTCTTTTAGTTGTGGGAACCCTGGGAATAGTTGGAATCTTGGCAGCCGCTTACCTAAACATTGAAATCATTAAAACTGCCATTAACAACCTAAAATCCGGAGATAAACCGGAAGAAACTAAGTTAAAGCAGCTTTTGGCACTACTTAGCTTGTTACTGCTAGGAAGCATGTTAGTAACTTCAACCACAGCGTTAACCGGATTTACAACAGTAATGGTAATAGGCCTTTTTGCGAGTACAATTAACTTAGAAACACAGAAATATCTTGTCTTTAGCACTGCAGAAAACTCTGTTAACGACTCTGAAAACGCCCTAAAATCGCTAACAAACGCCTCCGATGAGAACAGCGCCTTCCTAACAGTCTTAATGGTACTCCCCTTCTTAGCGCTCTCGGGAATGGGCTTTTTGGCAATCTACAAAATGTACCCTTCGGAATACTACATGCAAAAAGCTGTCGACCTAATTAATACGGATGCTGCTAAAAGCTTTGAATACCAGGCTAAGGCCATTCGCAGCAACCCCAACAGGTCAAGCTATTACAACACCTACGCACAAACAAACTTAGCCATGGCCGTGAACTTATCAAAAAAGAAAGAGCTTACTGATGCGGAAAAGCAGGGTTTTCAGGATCTTGTTTCTACTGCAATTCGCGCAACTAAGATCAGCACAGAAACGGTTAACCCGTGGAACCCAGCAAACTGGGAAGTGCGATCCAACGTTTACAAGGCCATTAGAGGTGCGGCGGAGGATGCTGACACTTGGGCAGCACAAGCGCTAGAGCAAGCTATTCAGTTAGATCCCAATAATCCGAGATTGCGTGTGGAGTTGGGAGGCCTTTACTTTGCCCGAGAAGATTATGCAACAGCTGCCGGATACTTTAGGCAGGCCACAAACTTGAAACCCGACTATGCCAATGCTTACTACAACTTTGCTCAGGCGGTGAAAAACCTGCAGAATTACGCTTCAGCCAAGCGAGCCTTGGAGTTGACGTTAAGTTTGTTACCGCAGGATTCCGAGGATTATGCCCAGGTTGAAAAGGAGATTGCGGAGTTGGCGGATTTATTGGCTACTGCAGAAGGAGCCGTTGAGGATAAGCCTACTGTGGAGGAACTGGAGCGTCAGGCGCAAATTGAGGAAGCTGCTGAGGAGGTTACGGAGCAGGAGCCTTTGACGGTGGAGGGTGAGGAGGAGGTTGTAGCTCCGGTGGATTTGGATGCTGTTGATGAGGAAGTGGATTCTGAGGCTGAAGAGGACGCCGAAGTCGAGGAAACCGAGGAGGAATAGAACACAGGGCTCTCCTCATCCAAATCCACTTGGTTACCCCAAAGATTTAGAGAATCCAAATTTGGAAGCGGAGCAGCAAAAGTGTAAAATAACTACATGAAAGTCCTCAAATTTGGCGCAATCTGGTGCTCCGGCTGCCTCGTCATGAAACCCAGATGGCAAAAAATCGAAAAAGAACATCCCGTATTTGAAAGCGAATACTACGAATACGACGACTGCCCCGGAAAGATAAAAAAATACGGCATCGAAGAAGGCTCCCTCCCCACTTTCATTTTCCTTGACAAAAAAGGCAACGAACTTGAAAGAGTAACCGGTGAAATTTCCGAGAAAAAAATCCTGGAATTAGTTGAAAAATACAAAAGCAAGTAATTTCAAATGAAAACTCGCAAACCCCTCAATAAATTTTTAATAATCTGTGGAGTCGCTTTTGCTGCAGTTTTTGGCAAGGTTTATGCTGCTGATTTGTGGAGTTTGAGTAGGACATTTGTCAGTGTTGTTCATGCACAATCCTCTGAACCAAAATCTGAACTCGAACCTAAAACAGAAACGCAGTTCTCTGACGAAACGGAAACACCAGAAACACAGTCCTCTACAGAACCAACACCCACCACCATAGAAATAGAAGTCTTTTGGTCAATTGGATGCCCTCACTGTGCGGAGGAACGCAGATTTCTAAGCAAACTGGAAAAGTGGGATGAAAATGTTGCAATTAAAGAATACGAAATCAGCCGAAACAACGAAAACCTCCGGCTTTTTCAAAGTTACGACGAAAAACTAAATGCAAACGTTTCCGGAGTTCCTTTTACTGTAATCAACGAAAAAAAATATGTTCCGGGATTTGATAAAGCAGAAACAACAGGTCTGCAAATAATAAACGAGCTTCAAAAAATCCGTGGGGCAGACATCTTCTCCACATATAAAGAAGCTGAAAACTTTTATACCAAAGCCCCCGCAGAAAGCCCCCAACAAAACCAAGAAAACAACGCTATAACTCAAGAAAAATTCTCCTTTTTATTCTTCAAAGACATCAACTTAAAAACCGCATCACTCCCCTTGCTGACATTTGTCCTTGCATTAGCAGACGGATTCAACCCCTGCGCAATGTGGGTCTTGTTATTTTTAATAAGCCTTTTAATTGGAATGGAGGATAAAAAGCGTCGCTGGATAATAGGCGGGACTTTCATTTTAGCCTCGGGCTTAGTGTACTTTTTGTTTCTTACAGCCTGGTTAAAATTCTTCCAGTTTTTGGGTTATGTTTCCTGGGTTCGCTACATCATTGGTGGAGTAGCTTTAACAGCAGCCTTTATCTACATTAAAGACGTAATAAAAGATCCGGGAGGCTGCAAGGTTGTGGGAGGTAATGAGAACCGCAAAAAGGTATTTAGCAAACTTCGAGAGTATGCGCTAAGAGACAATCTTCTAGTTGCTCTAGCAGGGATAACTCTGTTGGCGTTTGGCGTAAATTTAGTGGAATTCTTTTGCTCTGCCGGACTCCCAGCTACATTTGCTGACATCCTAGCCATGAACAACTTAAACCCCTTTGCCTACTATGCCTACATGGTTTTTTACGTTGTGATTTTTATGATAGATGATTTTGTGGTTTTTGCTATAGCAATGATTACGTTGAAGGCTACGGGAATTGAGTCAAAGTATGCCAGATGTGCTCATTTAGTGGGTGGAATTTTGATGCTTTTTATTGGGCTGGCGCTGATTTTACGCCCTGATTTGTTGATGTTTGGGTAAAAACCGGACAGACAGAGGGCTAATCCCTATGGAAAGGCTTTAAAACAACCAAAACAGCCTCAAAGCAGCTAAAACTGGCCTTCAACTAACAGTACTTCACCCAAAACAACCAAAATATTCCATTGACAGTGGAATATTTTTGTTTAAAGAGTCAAATATGTCAGTGGGAATGGAATATTTTAGGGATTTGTTATAATCGGGAAGCGGTTTTGTTGAGAATAATGGAATGAGACATAACAAAGCGCGAATGAAAGGTTTTCTTTTCAAAAACCTTTCAGGCAGCAAACAAACGCCTGTAACATCTGCCTTGAGATAACAAGTCGCTTTCAGCGACTTGTTAGGTGTAACAAAAAGCTCACTCACGATCGCTTTTTGTTAAACCAAATAAAATTGCTACGCAATTTTCTTTGGGCCGTTAGCTCAGCTGGCTAGAGCACTACGCTGGCAGCGTAGGGGTCGGGGGTTCGAATCCCCCACGGTCCACCATTAAAGTGCCTTTGGCACTTTAATGCGCTTGTCAAAATGCAAAGCATTTTGACATGCCTGCAAAGTCTCGCCGAAGGCGAACTTTGCATATTTATTCCGCTCCGCGGAACTTTTTGGCTCAAGCAAATGTGAGCGAATGCGAACATTTGTTTGTTGCCTCACAAGTCCGAAGGACTTGTGAACCAAAGGCGGATTGAGTATTTTGAAACTACGCGGAACTTTTTAGCAAATACATTTCAAAAAATAGGCAAGAGCCTTTAACTTCAACAACTGACTTACTCCTCTTCGCACACCTCCTGTCCCCTGTTCAAGAGGACCACAAGGAGAAGGAGCACCAAAATGAGGCCAATATCATCCACCCAACCCGCCAGAGGCAGGGCGTCGGGAACAGCATCGAGAGGCCATGCGGCATAGCCTCCTCCGAGTATTGCCAACACCCAACTAAGGGGGTGAACTTTTTTTTCGTTATCGCCGCTAACATTCTCAGACATAGAAAACCTCCTAATCTTCCTAGATACACAAAAGAAAAGACCCTCGCGTGACCTCACCGGAACAACTCCGATGAAATACCTGCGAGGGCCTCTAAACAACAATCTTGCTGATCATGGCACTATCCTGCCATGGAGAACCATGGAGTTTGCGTAAATCTCAACCCGTAGTTCCACATCCTGGGGATAGGGACCAAAGGTGAGATCCGCAGAGCCAGATTCAATAACAACGGACTCATCCCGAGAGAAATGAGACCCGTCTGCCTTGGATATGGGAACATAGACACCCCCTGCACTCTGCAGCACATGCGGTGCCCTTTCTGTGGGAATCCCCAGATCCATCAGTACGGCGTTATACAACGTAGCGACATTGCAAGCGCCCGCGCCGATGATGTAACCACCGGAACTTCCCTTATTGTAGATGTAATCACCCGAAGTAGTCGCGTAACCGCTTGGGTGACATCCATTGAAGCTCCATCTAGTGCCTGCGGGCACGTAAATGGTATCCACACCATCCCCTCCGCAGGAAGGGGTCTCACGCTCCACCATCTCCTGCACGGTCATGATCATGTTATGCTCGAAAACCGGCATGATTAGCAGAGTCTCGCAGGTATCGAAACCTTCCCTGGGATAGCAGGAGGTTATCGACTCCCCACGGGTGGGCTGGTCTTCCAGTTCGGCCAAGTAGGGCTCCCACCAAGCAGCTTCATACTTGACCATGACACGATTGGCATATGTGTCATACGGCCCGGACCCGTTATAGCAACCTAGGGTCCCACGGATGTCTCCCGGATGAGCCTTCCAACACTGATCCGCCACCATAAAGGCAGCACGTTGGTTGCCCTGCCAGGAGCCTTGAGCCATCTCCATCTTATCGGGGTGCCACCTGTCGTTGATCTGACACATCCCCCAATCGATGGAGTCTCCATTATCACCCTGAACCAGGTCCCCATTGTCGTCGTACTGACGACTCCCGCCTGATTCGTACTCGCAGATAGAGAGTACAACCTCGGCAGGGATGGAAAACTGTGGCTCAGATTCCAGGAGGTAGGCATGTTCGACGATTGCTCGTCTAGACGGGTTGCCTACCTCGTCACGTGTCTCCCCCGTAAACGCACCCGTCAGCGGAGGGGGGTCGCGCGACCCACTCGTATCGGGGAAGAGATAGTTCCAGTCAAAACGCCCCTGCTCGACCGCTGTCCAGACAAGCTGAATACGATCTACGGGCGTTTGAGCGGCTGCATAGCGCCCTGCCGGAATCCAGCGACCCGGGAGAAGGAGTAGAAGTATGATGGGCAGGAAAAGCCATACAACTCCCAGAAGAATCGCTCCTTTGAGGAGGAACTCTATCTGGGCCACCCGCTTGTTTAGCCGGGCAATCATGTGCTCCGCAATCTCCCACCGCTGCGAGGGCGATAGGAAATCCGTGGCGCTCATTTGGCGCCGGGCACGATTAGCTGCTCCCGAGATGGCCCCGTAGGCAGCAACTCTGTCGTAAAGAACTTCGACATCCGTTACCAGCTCAACCCACTCCTGAACATCTTTTTCTGTAGTAGGCATGGCGCGCTTACTCACGTACATCAATGCCGGACCTCATCGCAGCCTCGTCGGCATCAACAATAGTCGTGGTCCCATCGAATTTTTCGGCGGCCAAGTGGCCGCGTTTGCCCTCGCGCTTATAGTGAACTGCCTTTAGCTGCTCCGGTGCAACTCCCATTGCCCGGAGACCAGAGCGAAGCTGAGTCCACTTGTTGGCGGGAAGGGTCACCCAGTCCGCGATAGCACCCATACCCTCCGCCTGCACACGTGCCACCAGCTCTTGGCTCAAGTGCGGCGTCGCTATGCTCACCGTTTCCTTGACCATTTTCTCGTACACCTTGAGACCGTGCACGAAGTTACTCTCCATGACGAGGGCCAAGAGTTCTTCGCGATCATGCGTCTTAGAAGCCATGGCCGGAAAGATGAGGAAGGCACCCACCGAGGCGAGAGTCAACGCGCCCAAGACCAACATGGGTAGCTGAACCGAAAAGCGGGGCATGAGAAACTGGAGCCAACCGCGAATGCCGAAGAAGACCAGGATAACCCAGAGGGACGCGGCACCGGCACCAAGCATGATGAAGAAGATACGCGCAGGGGCTTTGAAGATGTAGCGCCGAAACGCCATACCCTCGCGCACACTGATAGAAAGACTGAGCGTACCCACAACAAACCTCACGAAATGCTCCGTGAGAGCCTGAAAGAACTTGATGGTGAAGCAGAGGCCCAGCACGATTCCGAACCACTCGACGGCGGGACGCGCACCTTCCCAGGGGGCGCCAACGGTTTCCCAGAGAGACACTAGGTGTGTCGCCTCCACGATGTTCTCGACGCCGGGGATACGCAGCCCCAGCAGAATTATGCCGAAACCTACCAGGGCAAAGAAGACCATACCTGCGTGCATGGCCTTCATAGCCGAAGTGGCTGTCGTGCCAAAGCGGGCTTCTGCCGCTGCCTTATCAAGATCTTTTAGATAGTCGGGGGGTTCGAACAACCTGATTTTACTCATCTTTTCTCACTCCTTTTATTGGGGCGGAGGAATTCTTAGTTCCTGCCCCACGTATAGTGAACTGCTGAATGACAGGCCATTTTCAGTAGCAATAGCTCGAGCGAATTCTGCCAAACTCAAACTACCGCGCGGATATTGGCGAGCAACTGCGTAAAAACCCTCACCGCTTTGAACGATATGAATAGCCTCCTCCCCCGACGAGGAAGGAGTTGGAGTCTGAGTTGGTTCGGATTCAGGTTCAGAAGGCTCCTCCGTTTCGGAAGGAGGGGCAATCGCGGACGAGGTCGGTGTGGCAGTAGGCGCAGGTGTCATGTCCTCATCCTGCACAGGCTCCGACGTCTCCTCGGGTTTCCCCATAGGAGTCGCCGGCGACGTGGCGGTGGGCGTAGGGGGCATGGCGGTTAAAGCCATGTCCTCCGGCACTAGCGCCACGTCCTGCTTGAGCAGGAAGAAAACGGCAATTAGCGCGAGCACCCACCAGTACTTCTTAAACAACTTGATTGGGTTCATCGTTTTTACCTCACTTTCGATTCACTTTTGATTATTAACAAGCTAAGAGGCGGAGTGACCGCTGGGATACACCCCGCCTCAAGATTTGCACTCTACAGCGTCCCCGTCGTCATGACGAGGAGAACGAGTCCGACCAGAGAGGCCCCCAACACATCCCAGGGCTGCGGGAGCTGCGCTCCCATAAACCACTCAAACTTCATAAGGGGCGACTTCCAGTAAGGGGATGACTTACTCCCCCCTCCGAGAGACACGACCATGAGTCCCATGAAGATAGTGAAAACGAACCAGAAGGTTCGCCACGCAAGACCCAGGCCAAGAAACCGGAGCAAGAAGAATACCAGGCCAGCGCCGAAAACAACAAAGATAGAGAGAGCGTCCTTTCGACGCCACATATCGCTCAAGTAGAGGAGGAAGCTGAGGAGGAAACAGAAGTAGATCACCAGGGAAAAGATAGCCCCCTCAGGAGTCTCCCCCATCAAGACGGCGTAGGCGGCCTCACCAACCAGCACGGGTTGACGAGCATCTACGGTAAGTCCTAGAGTCTGAGACCATAAACCCAGGATTCCGTAGATCAGCCCGACAATCCCGTGCAGCTGAAAGTACCAGCTCCAGGGAGACAGGTCGAACTGCGGAAAAACGGAGACGAGAACCATGATGATGAGGTTGAGGAGAATCCACCAAAGCGCCGAAACATTCCCTTGAAACAGGAAATTATCGACGGCCCCCGCCCGAAAGACAAACAGGTTGAAACCGGTCAAGATGACTGGCACCAGGATGTCTTGGGCCCACTCACCGCGAGCGTTAGCCTCGAGCGAGGACGAAACAACAAGGATCAGCAGTATGACAAAGAGAGCTACATGGAGAGGCTCCAGGGAAGCCAGGCGAATGGAGATCAAGCGCCCCTGCAACTCAAGATAGACGCCGGTGCCCTCGAAACTGGGAAGCTCGGGAATGACACCGTTGTTTACGGCCACCCGAACCCCGATGAGAGCTACTGCGACAGTGATGAGTATGATAAGGGTGCCGACGAAGGGAGCAGCGGTTAGGAAGTCTCCTGCCTTACTGCCCTTCTTCTTGTCACCATCTTTCTTGCCCTTCTCGCCTCCTTCCTTACCTTTGTCACCGTCCTTTTTGGGCTTTTCCTCTTTGGGCTCATTTTGCCCTTTGGATCCGCCATTGCCACCGTTCCCCTTCTCCTCCTCTTCCTTATTCACTTCCTCCTCCTCAGAGGCAACGGCCGCGGGTGCAGCTGAGGGCTGCGGCGCCGGAGGCGCAGCAGTGGATGCATGAGCCTTCTCATAAGCCTCCTGGATACGTCCGGCTACGATTGCAGTATTCCGGGCGCCGTCGAAAAACTTCCGCAATTCTCCCACCCCCCTGTTATAAACCCAAACTACCTGCTCAGGGGACAGGGCCGCCACAATACCATGCTCATAGAGCTTGGTATGCAGCTCCTCCAGCGTATAATCACTCAACTTCTTAGCCATGATCTTCTCCTTTTTTGGCTATAACGAACACTACTCCACTAAAAACGAATTTTTGAAATTTCAAGGTGCTGGGCAGCACCTTTTTTGAGGTGCAGGCAATATATCAAAATCTATGGGATAAGTCAATCTAAAGTATGTGTGACAATGATGCGGGTTTTTGGTTTTTATAGGAGTCAAATACACACAGAACTTAGCACTCTTATTTTAAATTTTTGAAAGCTATGGGTAGAAATTCTCTATCTCTAATATAAAGCCCAAATCAGATATAGTTGCGGGCATATACGAGAACAGAATGCCCTGGAGTCTGGACTTCACCCACGCAACTAAAGTTGCGAGCTATAAGTACAAGGGGATATAAAAACCTTCCTCCTAAAACCAGAGCATTTAAAAAACTAAAAACCCCCGGGGACCCCTACCCCTCCTCCACAACAGAACCACCAAAAACCACCCGCCTATTAGGCAAAGTCCGCAAATTATAAGTCTTCACAACCTCCTCCGGAGTAAAAACCCGCCGCTCCGGCAACGTAGGCAAAACCTCCGCCAAACGCCACTGCAAAGCCTCCACACCCTCCCCCGTTACTGCTGAAATCCCCAAAACGTCAACCCCCTCCGCTGCAAACTGCTCCACAATAGCCTCAAACGACTCCTTAACCTCCGTAATATCCAACTTGTTAATCACAACTATTTCCTTTTTCTGAGCCAATTCCTTGCTGTAGTCGGCCAACTCCGCCCGAATAGTCTTGTAAGCATCCCAAGCAGCGGTTGCTAACTCTTCAGGAGCGCCTATGACGGTTTCTGCGCCTTTCTCAAAGTCAATTCCCCCAAAAGGATCTATCACATGCACCAACAAGCGCGTTCTTTCTACGTGGCGCAAAAATTCGTCTCCAAGGCCTTTGCCTTTACTGGCGCCTTCTATTAATCCGGGGATGTCGGCTATTAGGACGGAGTTTACGGATCCCTTCCCCAAACCGCCCGCCGGCAACTCCAAAACCCCCAAATTAGGACTTAAAGTTGTAAACGGATAGCTTGCAGTTTTTGCATTAGATTTAGTTAATTGATTAATTAATGTACTCTTTCCGGCATTGGGGAGCCCCACCAAGCCAATATCGGCTATCATTTTGATCTCTAAAAGAAGCTCTTTTTCCTCGCCTTTAGTACCTTTTGTAAATTGCCTGGGGGCTTGATTTGTAGAACTCCTGAATCTCCAATTTCCTTTACCGCCAACGCCTCCCCTACAAATGAGTAAGCTTTGTCCACTTTCTACTAAGTCGCCTACCAAAAGCTCACCATCTTTACCTTTTTTTCCATCTTCTCCCCTGCGCGCCTCATAAACCAAAGTCCCAACAGGAACCAAAATCTCCAAATCCTCCCCATCTTTACCGGAGCATTTCTTTTTACCGCCACGTGCGCCATCGCCTGCTTCATAAAGAGGCTTGGCTCTAAAATCCCGTAAAGTTGCCATATTATGCGTAGCCACAATGTAAACATCTCCTCCGTCGCCTCCATCGCCTCCATCAGGGCCTCCCTTGGGGATAAATTTGGCGCGTTTAAAGGAAACGTGACCATCTCCGCCATCGCCGGCTTTAACTTGTATTTTTGCTTTGTCTATTAACATATAAATTTAACTGAGGTACTCTTTTGAGAAGAAGCCTCCTTGCGAAAAGCTTTATCAAAAGTAACCAAATAAGCAACCTCGTTTTTTTCAGCAATTACAAAATGGAAGGCATCACGAGGATCGAGCTTAATTTCAGTCATCAAATCAAGATATTCTAACATATTCACCATTCCGGAGGGCAACGGGAGAATTGTAGCTGCGCTAAGAACTATAAATGTAGACAATAAAACGGCTATGCTTTCGCGGGAGTGCTTGTATGTACGTAGAAGGACGTAGTAGACCTCATCAAGTGTTAAGGCGCTTAAGATTAGTTCAGCCTGTTTTTTACAAAAAGTTGCGTAGAGCTTTTTTGCCCTTTTATGATCGGGATGAGGCTTAACAAGATAAGCTATTATTACATTGGAGTCAAAGTAGACGGTTGAATTTTCCTTTATTAAAGGTTCTTGATTCATCTTTCAGTAATTGATTAAAGGTTTACAAGCCCACCGGTTAGTGCCTCCAAAGTTTGGATGAATCCGTTAGAAATCCATAGAGGTATAACGTGTCCGTTTAATGACTCCTAAAATCTCCTCACGAGAAAGCTTAGGGCCATATTTAATAAGTCCGGCCATACCTAAAGCACCCGCCATACCCTCCCCTAAATGAAAGGTAACCCATTTTTGTCGGCTTGATTTGGTCTCCTGTGGAGTTTCCTTTGCGTTAAAATCTGCCGTCACTGCAACCCCTTTAAAATTCGAATTATCCTGCTCTAAATAAGAAGAAGCTGAAGGTGAGTTGAGACGGGAAACTTCAAGCAGACCTAGCTTCTTAGCTATATCAAAAGGAACTTTTATTGAGAGAGAGTCTTTGATTCTACTAATTTTCACCACCATATGGACATTGTAGTATTAAAATTCAATTATTTCAATACCTGTTTGGCTTAATCCGGGAATTTCTTGAAACGCTTTCAAAGCTTCCTGCTAAAAACCACTTACGCCTTTATTACCGAAAAGCTCCCATTAAAGACTCCCCTTAAAGACTAAAAATTAAACCTCACTAATAACATCAAAACCCTTCAAACTCCCCGTAATAGCAAGGCCAAAAACCTTCCCTGAAATCATCTCCCGTGCCTGCAACAGCCCCGCAATCTCATTAATTGTAGCCCCCGAGCCCACCGCATCATCAATTATTAAAACATTTTTATAACGAGCCTTCTCCCCTACAGCAAAAGTACTTCGGGCATTTTGGATACGATCCTCCAGCTTACTTAGCGTCTTTTGCGGTATTTGAATTGGCGTTTTTAGCTTAAACACCGGAATTCTGGGCACGTCCGGAGCCAACTCCTTTTCCAACTCATCCATAAGCTGAACCTCCCTTTTCACTGTAGGAGGAACAAAAACCACACCATCTATTTGTTTCTCTCGAATAATCTCGTTAACATGCGGATTAATTTCCCGGGCAAGTTCCCGAATAAGCTTCTTATCCTGTCCCTGTTTGGCATACAACAATTTCTGCCCCAGCTTTGTCTTCCCAAATATCTCAATGCTGTAAAAATCTATGTAATAAAGCGCATCCACGTTAACCTGCTTAAACGTACTTTTTAGCTTTGCGGTGCTGTCTATTAGGCCTTTGAATTCGCCGGATTCTTTAATTTTGCGATATTTTTTGATGAGGGAGGCGTATTTTTGCGCCATTTCCTTGTAGTTGAGGCTTCTTTGGACGCACCAATGAGCAAATCCCTTGGCCCCCTCCAGCACTTCTCCCAAAGGAGTAATTGTCATAAAGTTTTCATCTATGATTTTTTGGGTCTGCGTATCTACTTGCGTGTCCAAACTAGCAAGTTTTGCCCCTTCCGGAGAGGATTTTCGCATGGAGGGGCTAGCCACTACTCCACCGGGTGCGGAAACAGCAGTTTGATAAAAAACAATTGGCGGCTTTCCTATTTTATGCAACTCCCCCGTTTCCAAAAGATCCTTAAGATGCTTAAAAACCGCCCTCGAACTAATTCCCAAATACTCCGTCAACTCCTTTGGAGAGGCGTTTCTGTTTTTTTCTATATAAGAAAGTATTTGCTGTTTTGTACTTTTTTTGTTTTTTTGTGGAGTTTGCGAGTGTTCCATGTTCACATTATACCATGTAGTGTGAACTTACGTGGGATACGGCAAGAAAAGAGCATTTGGATGACATCGAATTTTTATCTAACACGACAGCGCACAAACTAGCGCATGTAATTCAACGGATTCTGCGCAACACCGCCATACTTAACCATAAAGTGAACATGCGGACCTGTAGAACGCCCCGTATTCCCCAGTAAACCAATCATCTGACCACGACTTACACTTTCGCCATAACCCACATCCAGGCGGCTCATATGCCCATAAACCGTTTCGTAGCCATTACCATGGTCAATTCTAATATGCAGACCAAGGCCCCAAGGATCCCAACCGGAGCGTGTCACCACTCCCCCCGTACAAGCAAACAAAGGAGGCATTGCCGTACCTGCAGGGCTGGCGATATCTATTCCATTGTGATACCACGTAAAATACTGCGTAATAATGCGCACAGAAGTTGGCCAAACACAATAAGTAGAGCTTGGAGTTGGCGCTGGCGTAGGCGTTGTGGTTCCCGGAACTGTCCCCGGAATGGAGGGGGTTACAGGCACAACCGGAGTCGGTACAGAAGCTCCGGGGATGACTAGCTCTGTGCCTAAAGCCAAAGATGACGTGTCCAAAATGTAGTTGAAATCAGCAACAGCCTGCGGAGGAACGTCATACTTTTGCGCAATTGAGCTTAAAGTGTCGCCGGATTCTACTGTGTGAATTAAGCCGGAAACAGGTGGAATTGTGATTTCATCCCCTACTGAAAGGATAGAGTTGTCGGTTAAGTTGTTGACGTATTTTAAAGCGTCTACTGAAATTTTAAATCGGTTACCTATGGAGGAAAGTGTATCACCTCCTTGAACCGTGTAAGCAAAGGATTCTGCACGTTTTCGGCTGTCGGGAACTGTAGTTAAAGCGGTGTTTTTTCTGGGAATTATGTCGGTTGTTGAGGCCAAATAGTCGGGGTTTAGCTCTTGGCTGCTGACAAATCTGGTGCTGTTGAATACTTCGCCAAATGTGAAAACTATGAAAGCTGCTGACATGACAAAGAATGTTGCAATGGGGCGGCCTAGACGTCCTCGAGACCAGATTAGTTTGGCGGTTAAAAACTCCTTGGAAAGGTTGACTAAACGGATGGATCCGGTGAAAAGACTGAAAAATGCTTTTATCAGCTGATGCATTTTAGCGACAATATAGGTTCCGCAGGCTTTCGTAAAGAGCTTAAGGGCGTTTAGCATTTTATTAAACTGGTTAGTTCCTTCAGGTGAAAAGCCCTCAAATCTAAGCTGAAAGTAGTTGGGAGAGTTTGAGGAATCCCTTAAGGAAGCGTTTTTCCTGTAAAAAGGCATATGTTGCAGTAAAGTTCTGCAAGACTCATTTTACCATGCCCCCTCCCACATCTCATCCAAAGTTTTTGAAAGCGGTTTCAGAAACGGCGGGGTTAATACGTGCTTTTCCTCAAAGCACGCGGCACACGTCGTTAAGAAAAAATTTGAGCACTGCGAAGCAGTGCGAGCTTTTTTCGTACGACGTGTGCCAAGTGCGCTTAAGATTTAAGATTAAGATTAAGCCTTATTCAGCGAACCCAAAAACTCCTCATTCGTCTTAGTCTTTCGCAACTTATCAAGCACCAACGAAGTCGCCTCACGATCATCCAACAAATCCACCATCCTACGCAACTTCACAACCGACTTCAAAGTATCCGCATCATACAAATGCTCCTCATGACGCGTACCACTTGCTTTAATGTCAATTGCCGGATAAATTCGGCGCTCCGCTAAACTGCGATCCAAACGAAGCTCCATGTTACCTGTACCCTTAAACTCCTCAAAAATCACATCGTCCATGCGGGAACCGGTCTCAATTAAGGCCGTAGCTATAATCGTCAAACTGCCACCCTTTTCAAAGTTTCTAGCTGCACCAAAAAAGTGTTTAGCCGGATACAAAGAGGAAGGGTCTAAACCACCGGATAAAGTGCGGCCTGAAGGCGAAACCACTAAGTTATAAGCACGTGCCAACCGCGTCAAAGAATCCATTAAAATCACAACATCGTCGCCTGCCTCTGCTAAGCGCTTAGCACGCTCCAAGCAGACCTCCGCAATCTTTGTCTGATGCTCAGCCCTTTGGTCAAAGTTACTGGAAAAAACCTCGCCATCTACACTACGACTAAAGTGAGTAACCTCCTCGGGACGCTCTCCTATCAGAGCCACCATGAGTTTGACATCAGGGTAGTTTGTGGTTATACCGTTGGCAATATCCTTCAAAATCCAGGTCTTACCTCCTTTGGGAGGGGCCACTATCATTGCACGCTGGCCTTTACCTATAGGAGAAACTAAATCCAACACACGAGTAGTTAAAACATCGGGAGTGGTTTCCAGTTTCATCCATTCTTCAGGGAAAATTGGAGTTAATTTGTCGAATCTGGGACGCTTCCTAGCCTCGCCAGGAGCCATCCCTTCAATTTTTTCTACTTTTAATAGGGACAAATACCTCTCCCCCTCTTTTGGAGGCCTGGCAAGCCCCGTAATTTCATCTCCCACTCGCAATCTAAACTTTTTTATTTGGGATTGGCTGATGTAAACGTCTTTAGGGAGGTTTTCGTTTGCTACCTCTCCTTCTTCTTGGCGAATGACGCCGTAATCAGGCAAAATTTCTAAAATCCCTTTTATGGGAACTGTTTTGGAGGTGATTTTTAGTTCTCCGTTTTCTCTTTTGATATCGGATCCTCTTTGGGAGGTGCCGTTACCATTTTTGTTTTTGGCACCGTTTTTGGAGCCGTTGGCATTGTTTGACATGTTTTTTATTTTTTCCTTTGGAATGTACATAAGTAATTACTGAAGTCTTAACTTCTAAAGTAGGAAGGTAGCCACTGCCCCGTGCTACCTTCCTGCTTTAATAGTTAAAACCAGCCCCACTTTTTGAACTTTTACGTTGTGCTGCTTCCCGTCTAAAATCCGGCTTTATGTTGCACATTTATCATTCGGAAAAGTGGTTTTCGGTGACTTTCGAAGCTTGCCGTTGTAGTTCTAAAGAATAATTAGGAAAAATCTAAATCCTCTTAGCCTTAACCACAAAACGATTGTTATAAGTCCCCTCAGCGGGCACCCAAACTCCTCCGCAAGTCACAAGCGTTAAAGAAACCCCCTCCCCCTTCAAAACTCTTTCCACACGATCATCGTCAAAAATACTCACATAGAAAGTTTCGGTGATTTGATAGGCGAAAGTTCTTCCAAACGAATCAACTAAGTAGACTTTATCATTTACTTTTAGGCTTTTCAAGTTGTAAAAAGCAGCCGGCAATCCTTGCGCGTTGTCATAGTGCCCGTTAATTACAATGTTGCCTTCCTCGCCTGCTTTGGCGGAGCGCCTGTACCATCCGGCTTTGCTCCACTCTGTAGGAGTTTGCATTTGCCCGGCGGAGTTTACGTCGACTTTTTCCAGGGCGGCTTCTATTAACTTTTTTTCAGAGACTTTGCCATCGTTGTCGACTTTTTTGGCATAGATTTTCACAGGATCCTCGTATATGGGAGTTAATTTGCTGCCAAAGGCTGACGGTTTTTCTTCTGTAGAGTCAGCGTCGCTTGTGGATGTTTTGGAGGCGTTAGCCCCTCCTGTGGAGACGCCTAAAGCGTTAAGTGCTTTTACTCCGGAGGATTTAAGCTGCGCGCCTGCCTCCCCTAGGAGTTGCGCTGTTTTGCTGCCAAAATCGGATAAATTTAGTTCTATTGAAGGTAATTTTGGCACAGATACAGATGAAAATGTTTTGCTAAGAAGTTTGCTGTTTGTGTTTATTTGAGTGAAATAGATCAGTACCACACCTACAGCGATGCTTGTGCTTACTAATATTCCGGTTGTCAGATGCAACATTCTTTCTTTCATATCCTATAAAAAGGGACTGTCCTCGTAGAGGACAGTCCTTTAAGAAGCCTGTCCCTTTTCGAGAGTAGTTAACTATATGTTATATAGCACTTAGGCCGGAAACAGATTAGCCGCGTAAGGACAATCCAAACCCAGCTAATCTCTTCCCGGCCCAAGATACTAAGCTTTATCTAAGCCACCAAGACTAGCTTGGTAACCAAGACAAAACCTAAAACCTCCTCCAGCCAATCCGCTTGCAACAGATTACCAATACAAGAAAGGCCCACCCACAATAAAGCGGGCAGGCCTTCTTGTAAATAATAACCAACTAATGGCTTCGTCAGTTAAAGTCAGGCGTAAACAAAGGCTTAAAAGCCCTCATTCACCCCACTTACTTTCGAGACCTCTTAATCAAAGCACCTACCACCATCAAACCAAGACCCACAGGAATCATAGTAGTTGCAAAACCGGTCTCAGGAAGCTCCGTCACCTCCACATCGCCATAGCACACAATAGCAGTATCAGCTCCCTCAAAGGCATCATCGTAATACAACTCAGCCTTATTCACTACACACTTATCAAAGTTTTCATTGTCAAACTCGTCCTCATCAATCTTAGCGTCAATATAGAAGGTCACAACGTCACCGGGCTCGAAATCATCGAAGTACTCGGTTAGACCATCGCCACCCACTCTATACATCTCTTCAGGCAAAAAATCCTCCATTTTCATGTCATCAGTTTCCACCTCGCCTACATTTTCAATGCGGACTCTAAACTCTATAATCTCATCAGACTCGTCAGAATCAAGCACCAGCTTGTCCTCAAAGTCTCCTTCGTCCTTTATGCGGACTTCTTTTTCAATGCGGAAGGACTTGTTTTTAATGTCCTCTCCATACTGATCGGCATACACTTTCCCATTAGCATTTATGCCTAGGAAAGCTACTGCCGCTATAGATACTATTAAGTTTTTCATGAACTTTTTATTCATAGCTTATATATGTACCTTCCCTACTAATAACTATTAATAGGAAAATATACGTCTTTCTGGCAGGAAATTATATAACGCCTTGCTATCAGTCTTAATGTCTTACGCCTTTATATAGGAGTCTCTTGGAGGCTCTTATTAAAAGGATGTGTGCATGTGCGGCAAAGCAACTTGCACTCTCAAGCGAAATGCTTTACATATCGCTTTTGGTAAGGTTTCAAACCAACAGAAGGACTAAGAAAGAGGCCGTATTTGGCCTCTCAACTAACAATGTAATTATATCCCATAATTCACAAGGTGTCAAGTCTATGGGACATTAGAACTTTGTTATGTTGGTTATTATAGGTTAATACTAAGGTTTTGTCAAGTGCTATGGGATAAGTGCACTGGAGCTACACTTTACGACCCTCCAACACGACTACATCACAAAGTAGCCTTCTTAAAAGATAAAAATTAAGATGCATAATATACTATGCGCTTTTTGCAAAAAGTGCATATTATACTTAGCACTCAAGCGCTGCACCAAAAAAAGAATTGGCTAACTAACTACTCCCTCAAAGTTGGAACAATAACCTCGATTCCCTCCTCGGAAAACAACTCAAAATCCGTGGAGTTAAAAGTTACAACCCGATGAATGTCATTTGTTAGCATAGTGGCCACGAGATAAGCGTCAAAAACCATGTTAGATTTTAAATCGTATTTCGTAATAAGCTCACTAACAATGCGCCAAGAATGATATCCGGGATGAACAATACGACAAAGACTTAAAACGGGAGCCATGCGCTCAAGAGCTACAGAAGGACTTAAGGTCTCTTTATACTTACCGTGAGTTAAAACTCGTGTTGCTTCTAGGACATTCTGGTGTGCAACAATACCTTTAAATAGTCCTAACTCTAATTGGTTATAAACCTGAAGAGCTTCACCATGAAAATCAGACTTAGCATTAACAGCATAAACCAAAACATTGGAGTCTAGAAGAGCCGCGCCTGTTATTTCCTTTAGATACTTAGTCATAAAGTTCAGCACGATCAAAATTATCCATAGCAGGATCCAAGTCAACGGGCTTTAAAGGCTGCCGCAATTCCTTCAAAGGAACTCCTAACAAACCCTCATATAACACCTTGTTAAACATATCCTGAAGAGTGCTATCCCTCTCCAGAGCCAGACGCTCCAGTTCTTTTTTTAGATCTGCATCTATTTTTACTGTGGTTTTTATTTTATTCATATGAGAATTTTACCATTTAGATGGAAATATGGCAAGATGGCAGATAATCCACAAAGTAGCCAAATAAGGAGTGGAAGAAAGCAAGTCTAAAAGTAAAAGCAGAAGATGTAATAAAAGAACTAAAAAGAAAATAAGATCAGGTACTCTAAGAGCCTAGGGTTGGTTAACATTCCTGCCGAAGTTGCAGGAGGCCCCCAACCATCCCGATCTTTAATACATACATTATAACCCGGATTAACTAGTTCTGCAAATTTAAATCTCAGAACGAGGGGTTAACAACAACACCCACACCGGAACCGTTAAAAAATCCTCGGAAGAATCATCAAAGACGTTTCTGGTCAACAACAAACCGGTCTTCAACTGCTCCTTTAAAGAAGAAAACAAACCAAGGGAAGAAACCTCGGCTACACCATATTCCCTCTCAGAAAGAAGATCTGTATAACTAACACTCACAGGATAAAATGTACGCTCCGGACGCGTCACTAGGAAATCTATATCCACCCCATCCTCCTCTAAATAATTCACCTCATTACCTCTAATAAAATGTAAAAAGACTGCATTTTCCACCAGTTTACCTACATCATCAAAAGGCTTAGAATAAAAAAGACTACGTAAACCGGGATCTATCACATAGGGGCGCTTTGCTGCGCGCACACGATTCTTAAACTTGAAAGAATATTTTTCCACCTCAAAAAAAAGGTAGGATAGCGCAAGCGCAGAAACATATTCCTTAGCGGAAGTGTCCGTAATTCCCACATTGCGAGCCAAGGAACGATAACTATATTTATTCCCCAAATTTGTAAGCAAATAGTAAGCAAGCTTTTCCAGCTCCTCGGCACTTCTAAAATCGAAACGCGGAACTATATCCGTATAAATAACGGCGCGAATGTAGTCGCGTAAATAGCGAAGGCGAATTTCGGCATCATTAGAAGCAAGCGCTTCCGGAAAACCTCCCTCAACAAGATATTGCTCAAAAAGGCCCAAAATAATGGGTGCTTCCTTTAAATTAGACAAATATGTTTCTCGGAGTGTCTCCCCGGAGAAGTGGGGCTGACCTTTAAAAAGAAGATATTCCCGGAAGTTAAACGGAAAAATCTCAAAGGAAAGCGTTCTACCGGTCAATTTCGTTGCTAACTCAGAGGAAAGCAAACGAGCGTTGGAGCCTGTAATGGTTATGCGCAAATCCTCACACGTGTCATATTTTGTCCTAATCCACTGCTCCCAGGAAGGAACATTTTGAACTTCGTCTAGAAAAACATATTTATCCCCTTCCGGGCGCTTGAGAGAAAGATACTCTCTAAACAAAGAATCCAGCAACTCTACACTTGCAGAATTTTTAACAAAAAAAGGATCTTCAAAGTTTAAATAAAAAATGTTTTCAGAAGGAATGCCTTTATCCAAAAGACCATTGATAAGCTGAAAAACCAACACAGACTTCCCTGCTCTCCGTACTCCCATAAGAGCAAGGACAACGCGACTTGTTGTAAGCGCCTTAAAAACTTGAGGAAAAATATCGCGAGGAACGTACTTCTTAAAGCCTTCGTCCCAGTGTTTGTTCTGTTGTTGTAGTAAATTCCTTAGGTGCATTTTATAATATGCATAAACTCAATATTATGCCTAATTATAATATGCAGAAGAGATTAAAGCAATAAATAGGCGTTAGATAAAAGATAAGATAATAGAAAAGCTTCTTTGATGACATGAATTTTTATCTAACAAGGCTAAAAACTCCGGGCCAGAAATCTCAAGAAACCCGGAAAACCGTAAAATCAACTACTCATAAGAAACCCCAACATGTACAAAGGCACAACCTTACCGGAAGCGTATTGAAGACCATCCTTTAGCAAAAAGCCCCTTCCCTCCTCCACAGAATCAAGCTGAGAACTTCCCTTATTGGGACCCCCCACCTCCAAAACATAATCATTCAAAGCAAAATCCCCTTTATCAGAGTAAAAAGGGGTGTAGCTGGCACTATCCAAGGCAGCAACCGCAAAGGTCTCCCGAAGGTTTCCCTTGCCCACAGGCTTTCCCAAGGAAAAACCAACAGCCCACAACATATTGGGATTTGCAATGTAAATCTTTTCGGCATTTCGCACCAAAGCATGTCCTAGTTTGTCAGGCATTAAAAAGCTCAACAAACCGGTATCGCGTAACATCTGCAAGTAAGAAGCAATTGTAGCATTGTCCTTACCTACGCTTCCGGCAAGCTTGTTAATACTTAAACCTCCCGGAGAAGAAGTTGCAAAAAAATACAGGAGCTTCTTTAAGGCTTCCAGATTTTGTGTTTTCAAAGAATAAAAAGAGCTAATATCCTCGTAAATTGTCTTGTCTATTACATTGTTTAAACTCTCAACAAAAGCAGTTTCATCCTCAAGCTCAAAGGAGGTGGGATAGTAGCCAAACTTCAAGTAATCCTCAAAGTGACCAAGAACTCCACGGATCTTCTCAATTTCCCGAACCTGAGGAGTCTTATCCCCGCTCAACAACTCCTCTAAAGTAAGTGTGGGAAACTCCTTCTTTAAAGTTACCTCTAAATATTCACGAAAAGAAAAACCAAACATGTGCCGTAAAATAACTCGACGGGACAAGTCATACTTACTTCGAACCAAATCAATGCTGGAACTTCCCGAAAATAGAACACGCAACTCCGGATAACTGTCATATATATTCTTAAGCTCCCTACTCCAATCAGAATAGCGGTGAATCTCATCAATAAGGAGCAGTTCGCCCGAATGATATTTTATGAAATCCCCTGCCAAATCAAACAGTGTATTTTTAGAAAAGTAGATGTTATCGGCTGAAACGTAGAGGGCTTTTGTGCTGTCCGCGTAATTATTGTGCAGGTAATGAAGCATAAAAGTAGTCTTTCCAACTCCACGAGGGCCTACAACTCCCATGATGCGATTTACGAAATCAAAGTTGCGGTAGAAGTTGCGGACGTAGATGTCCCTTTTGTTGAGACCTTTTAGTAGGTTTTCTTGAATCTGAAAGAGTGTGTCCATGGTTTGTTTTTGTTGTTGTCTAGGCGGTACCGATTACTTCGGAGGTGGCGCGGTGGAGGGGCTCCCAGCCGCGCTTTCCGGAGTGTACTCCAAGCTTTTGCACTGTTTTCTAGAGTATACTCCAAAGTTTCGGGAATTGCAACCTTACCTATCCTAGTTGTGTTGGATAGTAATTTTTAGACCGGAGGGAGTTTCTAATGCTGAGTGTATTCTTGTGACGTGGGATTTTACGGAGCAGGTGAAGTTTAAAGATGAGGTTTTTGAGGCGTTGTCTCTGCTGGAGTTTTTGGAGAAAAATTCGCCGTAGTTATCCGGCAAAGTTCTGAGAAAACCCACACAAACAAAAAACCTAGACTCTAGAATGAAAGGCAGCGGCAGAAACATAATCACAATGAGCCCCTACAGAAGCCTTTAAAGCCGGTTGAACAGCTGAATAGTCCACCTTCATCAACATAAACTTAAGTTTTACAAGCTCTACAAGGACTTTTAAAATATCCTTTAGTCCCCCACAGGTAGAAACACCATAAGCACGTTCAAAGTGATCTACACCGGTTTGCACATAGTCATACCCCGTACGTACAGCCCTTAATAAAAATTCAGTGGAAACTAAGTTCCCCTTTGAATTAAGAGGCAAAACACTCTTTACCATGTCTTTACGTAAAAGCTTAAAAGCACAGTCTATATCTTTAATATCTGTGGGAAAGCCTAAAATAGCCCTATTTAAAAACTTCATTCCATTGGCAAAAAGAGCCCTCTTAAAGCCTTCAGCACGGATTTTTCTGAACCCAAGAATCATTTCTTTATCAGGATTTTCCACGGCTAACTCAACAAATCTATATAGTTCGTTTAAATCAAACTGTAAATCGGCATCCGTAAAAAACACCCAATCGTACTGAACGGCCTTAAAGCCCGTATTTACAGCACCACCATACCCCTGATTCTTCTGATCTACAACCTTAATCTGAGGTATTTTTTTGGCATATTCATGAGCTATTTGGGAAGTTTTATCCTTACTACCATCGTTTACAATGATTATTTCATATCTTATAGCTACCTTGGGTATGATTTCCAAAGCTTTTTCTATCAATAAGGGAAGATTCTCCTCCTCATTGTAACAAGGAAAGAATACAGAGAGTTCATTTAATTTTTTTGTTTGAAGTATGGTAGACATACCCATAGTATACTATGTAAAAAGAGGTTTGTCAACATTATAGGGTATTGTTAAACACCCCAATCAAAACCATTATAGGACACTTTGAAAAGATTCGGGTATTATAGACAGGATACCCCATAGGTGAAGGCGCCCAAATAAAATTAGATACATAAATGTATAATAGAACTGTGAAAAAAACAACGAAATTCTTAAAAAACTCCCCGGGTTTAACAATACTAATTGCAGTGCTCCTATTTATAAGCATTTCCACGCTCAAACCCTCTTTTGACTTCATCGGCTGGGATAATTATTCATCCTACCTAAAACCGGCGCTAGCCTTAAAGAGAATCACGTTATCCATGTGGAGGGGACATAGGGGCTTAGGAGTACCCTCAGACTCGGAAATAACGGACCTTCCAAGAGTCGTGATCTTCATGCTTCTAAACCTTCTACTGCCAACTAAGATATTGGATCAGCTGTTTTACCTAATATCACTATGGTTAGGGACTCTGGGAATGTATTTCTTAACAAAATACCTCTTGAAAAACTCCAATAACAAAGGATTCCTAAAAGACCTAGCACCTCTGATAGCAGGCACCTTCTACCTATTCAATTTAAACACTCTGGCGACATTCTATTTCCCTATTTTTCCTTTTGTAGCAAGGTTTTACTCGCTTCCACTGCTAACTTTGGCATGGCTAAAAATTCTTGAGAAAAACACAAGTAGAAAAAGCTGGATATTCTTAGGAGTAACACTAATCATCACACTCCCAAGTTACATCATTGCAACCGTATTTATAACCAATATGATTCTTTTGGTATTAGTAAGCATTTTTCGAGGAAATCTAAAAAATTCCCTGAGGGGATTCCTTTTCATAATCTTGATTAATACCTTTTGGCTAATCCCCTTTTCTAGCTACACACTACAAAAATCGGAAATAATGCGGTTAGCACCGACATTTATAGATGCTAATGAGACCCAACTAAACAAACCAAAGACATATCACTCTCTTAAAAAACAGGCTATTCTGCTTCCCAGCTTCTTCGAAACCACTGTGAAATCCCCAAACCTTGACAGCAACCTCACAAAACACCTCCACCCCCTAGCAGAAAGACAGGGGCAAGGAAATACAAAGCCGATTTTGTACATTTTCCCCACACTATACATATTATCCTGCCTAATAATATTCCTGAGGCCAAGACAGAACAAAAAGATACTATGGATTCCCACAACTACAATATTCTTCCTTGTCATGACAATGAAAGAATTCTCTGAGCTGGGATTCATCTATGCGTTTCTAGATAAATACCTACCGTTATTTGGTGTAGTATTTCGGTTTGGGGATACTAAATTACATACGTATATAGCCTTTGCAGGAGCTCTTGCCATAGGCATAGCAGCGGGTCAGATCATAAAAAAAACAGAAAACAAAAAAATCTTACAAGGGGGCGTGACCCTAGGGACAACGCTGATCCTTGTAGCAACGGGAATAGTATTCAGGGAGTATTTTACTGGAAATCTAGTAGGATTTTTTATATACAACAGGATCCCGCAGGCTTACTACGAGATAGCAGAGACAGTACAAGAAACCTCTAAAGAGGGGCGTGTAGTGCATCTTCCTTATGATGAGAAGGTATATTGGAGGTCTTACGAATGGGGATACATTGGTTCACACTTCTTCGGATACATACTGGAAAATCCCCTGATTGAAAAAACATTCGAACCTGCAAGTATGGAAAACGCATACTTAAATGAGGAGGTACTTGAAATAACCAAAAATTCGAGAAATTTGGCAAGCCAGGAAGGGATCAACCGCAGGGCACAGAAACTCTACAAACTTCTAAAAATGGCGGGAGTTAGCCATATAATCCACGATGAAACGGTAAAAACAGCTAGTCTTCCACGAGGCCTCCTGTTCTGGGCAAATTTCAATCACAAAGACATAGAAATACTTCTACATGCATTGGAAAAGTCGGAACTCATAGAAAAACAGGAAACCGCCAATATAGACTTACGTGATTATATATACGATTATGAGAAACTCTTCACGGTTGAAGAGAAGCTTCTACAAGAATATAAAATGGGCCCAATTAGGCACTTAACCCTATATAAGGTAAAAGAACCGGAAAGAAAATTTGAATTTGTAAAGGAAATTGTCAATATCAAACCAGGTAAAAATCTATTGTATGCATTAGAGAACTTAACAGAAAACTTTCGAGAAGCTCCTACGGAAACAGGTTACATTTACTTCCCTTTCAAAACCCCAACAAACACTATGAATAAAGAAGAGACAGGGATAAACCTGAAAGTAGGAGAGACCGGGCCAAATGGAAACAACAGCATAGAAACAATGGAGAGCAGCACTCAACATCTGTTAAATTTAGAAGTTAAAAAGGAGAACGAACAGATTTTCATACGTATAAATGAATTCACCTTACCTCAATTGGACAACAAAAAGTTCTTAAAAAATGTAGCGGAATTCAGCTATACTCCTGCGGAGGAAAAACAAGACTTCACTACAGACACTCCCAGGTACTTAGCAGACTGGCATGTACTTCCCTATCAAAATTTTGCCGAAACGAGATTACGCATTGAAGAAACAGTGATACCGCTTCCAAAGAACCAAAATACAAACTACACAGAAATCGCAAACATTTTAGTTCACACAAATGACCCCATTATTGAAATTCTAGAACCCGAGATAGCCGTAGAAATCAATCCTGCAGAAATTGCTCTCACTGAAAACCCAAACTGTGTGGGAGACATGCTAGATAAATATGAGGTGGAAAGAACATGGAATAACGAAAGCGTGCGAGTTAATGTAACAAATGGATCAGCATGTCTCTGGAGAGGCATTCAAACCGAAATAGATAAAACACCCTATGCGGAAATTTCTTTGGCAACAAGAGCAAGTACCCAAGATCTGGAAAAAAACTTCAAACCAAATCCTACGGACACAAGCAAACCTCAATTACGAAACGTGATAACCTCACTAGAGAAACCAACTATCCTAGAAATATGCCTAAAAGAAGCAAGTACAGATAGGTGCCTAAATAAACACAGACTCCTAAAACTAACCCAGGAAGAGAGCACCGCTACAGTGCCAATAAGCTCGAACACCTCTAACAGCCAAAATATCCTAGCGCTATTTACCCTCAAAAACATGGGTTATCAGAAGATGAAACTGCAAATAAGCGATGTCAGGCTGCACAAATTCGCCAAAACTAACGAATTTGAGGTTAATTTAGCAAATCCGGGCTTAAAAATTGAAAACATACAAACAGCAGAAGCAATTGAAATACCAAAAATCCTATCTAATAATTCTTTCTACTACAACCCAGAAATTGAGGGCCTCTATGCCTCTAATGGGGCCTGCTCCTACAAGAGAAATGGTTACAACACGAATAGACTACTTTCAAATATATGGGTGGGATATACAGAAAACTGCAAAAATGATACTTTCCAAACGGTCCCCTACTTAGATGAAGGGTTTTATTTGTGGAATTATGAGTATAACCTTGCGTCAGGAAAATTCCCGGAATTTAAAGTAAGTGGTCCGTCAATAACTCTTATTAACAATTGGACATCTTTAAATCAAGGCTATCCGGATATAACCGGGTTTAAGGCTTTTCAGGATCCGGAATATTTCTTTAACAACAGCGGCTACGAGGATGTTAAAACCCGCTTGGAGAATCTAAGTTTTCAACAAACGTACGAGTACATCTACCCTCAACCGGGAATGGAGAATAATCAACCTAAAAACTACTCTATAGAACAATTCGCTGAAAATGAGGGTTTAATTCTAATAAAAAGTTTTGAAATAGTGGAATTACCGAAGCATTGGGAGCATCTTGCCTTAAAAGGACAAGACTACAAGGAAGCCTTTGATACCCCTGCAAATTACTCCTACAGAAAAATCCTCCCTTCCCTGTGGAAAATCGAAATAGAAAAAGCGCAAACAGATAAAAATTATCTCCTCAAATTCAACGAAGGTTTTGATAAACAATGGACAATGTTTGTTAAAGGAACAAATATTTTACCCAAAAGGATTGAAAAGGCTGGCCATACAAGGTGCAATGGACTTGTAAACTGCTTTGAAATCGACGTCAGAGATGTAACTTCAAAAGAAAAAACAATAAAGCTATGGGTATTCTATTGGCCGGATGTGTTTTACTGGATGGGAATAGCAATCTCTCTAGGCACTCTCGTTGCAGGAGCTATTTACCTAAAACAAAAGCAATCCCCTGTTTTAGCTGACGATAAACCCACCAACTAAGTCTTGGGGGCAAAAGTTTATTGCTTAGAAGCTGGAAAACCCAATATGCCTGCGTTACTAAGCTTCCTTTTTGAACATTATTGTGGGCATATCTATGAGCCTTATACAAACTGTCAGCCATCTTACCCATGTATTTTAAGGAACCGGCCTCACCGTGCCATCTTACATCTACTAAAACTTCCTGCAGATTGGCTAACTTGCCTTTAGCTCCAAGCTTATACCAAAACTGAGTATCATCCGCAGGCCAATAATCCTGCTCGTAACCACCTGCTGAAAGCGCAGTTGACTTTCTATACATCACAGTAGGATCTGAAAAGGGTCCCACGTACAACCAATGTTTCCGAATTTTTTCATCTGTAGACATAAACTTTAGAACCATAACTTCCTCACCAAATTCATCAAACAAGCGAATCCAAGAGCCAACAGCCACTACATCAGAATGCTTCTCCAAAAAGTCCACCTGCTTTTGCAACCGATCGGGGCGCATTAGGTCATCCTGATTTAAACGGGCAATACACTCCCCTTTTGCGTTATTTAGGATATGGTTTAAGACGTTAGAAAGCCCCTGATTTTCTTTGTACGAATGAAAGGTAATATTAGGATGATTTTGGGCTAAGGCCTTACATACCTCAAAGCTGTCATCTGTGGAACCATCATTTATTAAAAAAATTTCAAAGTCGGTAAAAGTACTCTTTTCAACAGAGTCTATAGCGTCCTTTATATATTGGGAACCGTTGTAAACGGGAATGGCTACAGTTACTTTGGGGGTTTCTATTTGGGAGGTTTGAATTGTTTTTGAAGACATGTGATTTTAATTATGAGGTATTTTAGTGAGTAGTTCAATTTTTAGTTTTTAAGAGGTGTGGGAAATAAGTAAGTTGCTTTATTTAAGAAGTTATTAAGAGAAAATGTTAAAAGTAATAAGGAAGTAAACGAAGTAAAAAAGAGGGCAAAAAAACGGCGCCTACTTACACATGATCCTCTTAAAAGAGATCCTCCATACATCTGGAGTGTGTAAGTAGACGCCGTCAGAGCGAACGTCGGGAGTTAGTCAGAGCCCCACCATGGGAAATCCCGGGCGGGGTTGATGGGAGCTTCCCCATCTTCGGTCGGGCAGATGACGACGCCACCGTGAGGGTACTCGAGCCGGATTGGCTCGGTGGCGTCGAAGTTGTACTGGATTTCCTCACCATCAAACTGATCTAGGATCAGCGTGGTGTTCCCGAACGTACGTCCGGGCTGGAGCCAGTACAGCGCGAAACCCTCCGTGTACGTCACCGGATCGGAGGCTGATGCCTCCACGGACCGGCGAATTGCGCCGACGTAGTCGGGGCTGTTCGTCAGGCGATCCAGAGCCACGTACAACTCTCCGGAACCCTTGAGGTCGTTGATCATGGAGACCAGAACCCCGGCCGGGACGCAGGTGGCGTCTCCAACCTGCCGGATGGCGGCTTCACCGTCGATTTCGGGCGCGCCGTCCAAGGCGATCAACCCGAAGGTGCTCGGGATGTCCGCGGGGCCGGTGACCGCCCAAACGCCAGTGCGCCCGTCAACGATCAGGGGAGTAACGTTCTCCGGAATCCGGCCGTAGAAGCCGGTCCAGATGACGTACGTCCCAGAGATCGGGTCCAGCGCGGTGGGACCGTTGACGTGGACCTTTCGGGGGTCCGCGTCTAGGAGATCGATGGCGTCGTAGGGGTCCAACTCACTGAGGGTGATCACCAGTGCGTCGAACTCCTCCGTCGGCTCCACAGTGGGAACCGCGGTCGGCGGGGCGACGGGAACGGGGGTGGAAACGACCGTAGGTTCGGCGGGGGGCGTCGCGTCGGAAGACGCATCGCCGCCGAACAGAACGTAGCCGGCGAATCCCAACCCGAGGGCCAGGACGCCGATCGCGAACAGAACGACCAAAACCCGGACAACGGCCTTCATGTTAATCGTCATTTTAAGTCTCCTTTGCTCACGCCGTTTTGGCGGAGCTAGTAATTGTTCGAGCGATCGAGAAACGCGAAATTACTCCCAGACGAAACGGAGCCGGCGGCGGGAGGGGGCGGCGGGTGCCGGAGCGGGTGCCGGGGAAATCTGATTGGCCCGCTCGAGCAACTCCTGACCACTATCTGTCAGGATAGCGGCCAGCTCCCGCTGGGCCTCAGCCACGCCCTTACGGGCTTCGTCGGCGGCCTCACGGGCCTCCGAGACCTCTCCAGCCTTCTCGGCCAGAGTTTGCATCGCCTCGTCGGCGGCCGTCTGGGCGGCCTGATGGGCGGTCATAGCTTCAGTCAAAACCTCTTGTGCCTCACGCAAACGCTCCTGAACCTCTACCAATGTAGCCATTTTCTGTTCCTCCTTAAGGAATGATTGGGGCCTGTGGCCCGGTTTTTTTCGAACGATTCCATCTCCGCAAACTTCTGCAGAGTACTGCAAACCTAAAAGCAACTTGGCACTTTAAATCCTCCCAAATCCCACACTTCACATCTAAAAAACAAACAAAAAGTGCTCAAAATTACTCCCAAGTTAGCAGTACCCTACTTTGGTTTTGCGTAGTGGAGATTCTGAATCAAGTTCAGAATGACGTTTCCCTTGTCAAAGAAGTATTCCCTTACCGGAACAACGCTTCCCTATCAGAGAAACATCTCCTTGTCGAAATGACGTTTCTTCACGAAAATCAAAAACCTACAAAAAGGAAAAATGACTTCAAGAATTTAAGCAATACCTTTGTATTTACTAACTAACCCTATTTAATTATCAAACTGCCTTTAAATGGCTAAAAAGCTATTTAAAAATTCAACCCTTAAAAACTTTAAGCAAGATTCTTGCTTTTAGACATTAAGAGCTGATTTAGAAACTCCTCCTAATTGCCAAGCAACCTTTGCGGGGTCGCGTGCATGTATATATAAAGGAGAAATTGCTAAATCATTTGCTATTTAGCTTAGCCTTTATCCTTGTAAGTGCTGTAAGTAACCGAATAAAGCGGCGTAATAGCTTGTTAGCAATGGTATCAGTAGTATCAGTGTTATCGGTGTTATCAGGCCAAACTTTGGAGGTTTTTATGTCCTCCTCATTTGCTGATGACTAAATCATACTATGGGACAGGTGACTTGTCAAGTGTTATGGGATACTTTTGTGCTGGGCTGCTTCATTGGCCCACTTTAGTGACCCGCAAGAACACAGCACAAGGAACTGGAAAGGAATCTAGGAGAGTCCTGTCCGCAACATCCCCTAACTGAGGTTTATTATACTACGGGTTATAGGATGTGTCAACTTGTCGCATTGGATAATAATTTTTGTCATCCAAGCCCTCTTGTTGAAATGCAAAGTGGGGCAAAACTACAAAAGCAACGCAAATTTCCAAGGAACCTTCACCATAGCATCGTTCACCTCCAAAGGGCTTGCTGAAAAAATCAGGCCGTAATCTCCTCCTATGGAACGCAGCGTTTCTGCAACTTGAGCGTAGTTCTTCCGGCCGGAACCAACCTCAATAATAAGGCGACGATCAGGACGCTCCAGAATAAAATCAGCGCCCTCCCGCGAACTATCATAGAACAGGGGCTTCTCTACTCCCGAAATCAACATCTCCTGTAAGTATCCGGCGGTAATATCCTCTAAAAGATACCCCTTATATTTTGAATACGCTTCCTCCCCATTAAGGGCGTACATTAAAGAATAGCGAAAGGCTGGTGAAGTAAAGTAATACAGTAAATGCGCTTACTGTGTCAACGCGTTGATACAGTAAGTGAAAAACCTCTTTCCTGCCTAGTACATAAGCATTTATAGTAAAACTAAGTAACTTATTCGCGGTCACTACGTTAAATTTTGCATTAAACTATAAATCAGCTACAAATCCCAGGCCATAATTGCCTTATCTAAATCCGTGAAGGTGTTGCTAACCACATAGTATTCCTCAATACCCGCGGAATTTGCACGTTTTTTAAGGTTAGCCACATCCCTCTTGGTAGCCGTGTTTTTTACCTCTAAACCCACCTCCTCATTTAAAACAAAATCAATCTCACCTCCGGAAGAAGTCTGATAATAAGATAATTCATGCCTTCCCACCAAATTCATGTAAACACTGTTTTCCAGCTGACTCCCCTCCGCTATAGATCCCAAGATATTAGCCAAACCCGTATCCCGAAAATACACCTTTTTTGCAGAAGAAACCGAATTATCTAAACTGGACTTTTGCGCAAGCAAATCAATAACATAAGTCATTTTTAGCAACTCCAAATATTGATAAACTTTCTTACGGCTTATCTTAAGGGCATTAGCCAGTACATCTATATTTAGGCGCTGCCCTACTCTTTGGGTAAGAAGCTTCAATAAATCGCGTAATTTAGCAATGTCCTCAAAATCAGCAAAAGTAGTGACATCCTTTTGAAAGTAAGAATTGATAATGTCATGCAACCGCTTTTTCTTCTCTTCCTGACGTGCGGCTAAGACAACCTCCGGAAAGCCTCCGTAACGAATATATTGGGAATAAAGCTCTTTATAGGCGGATTCATGGACTTTCCTTTTGTTTGCCGACAATTGAGAAAGGGTATCCTCCCCCTCCGGAATGACCTTCTTTACCTCCTTAAAATCAAGAAATTCCCTAAATGTAAGCGGATATAGTTCGAAAATATACTTACGACCGGCAAGGCTTTCTGTAAAGTGATTTTTAATATAGTAACTGGAGGATCCTGAGAGGAAAAACTTAATATTGTACTTGTCATAGAGATACTTGACTATAGAGGGAAGATTTGGGCTGAATTGTACTTCATCCAGAAAGACATAGGCTCTTGAGGCCTTTTTTGTTAGGTCAATGCCGCGTTCTTCTAAGGAGCGTGCCACATCTTCATAACTCTTTAGGGTGAAGATATCTCTAACTAAGGCATCTTCCAGGTCAAGAAAAACCTTGTTGGAAGTCTGAAGTTGCTTGTAAAAGTGGCGCATAACGGAGGTTTTTCCTACACGACGCATGCCTGTTAAAACGATTACCTGGCGGGAATCCATGTATTTGGCTATTTCTGGCATTATTTGGCGTTGTATTATTTTTTGTTCCATACTTAGGCCTTATTGTACAATACCCCCCCGTTTGTGTGCAAATTCCGACACAAATACCGGGGGTATTTGTGCAAAGGCCGTAAAGTAAGGCACTTTAAAATTAGCTACGGGCTATTTCACTATCTAAAAGCATCAACAACTCCGGCTTGAGATGTGGCAGAATTTTATTAAGTTTGGCGGTATCCATTAAAGGATTGAGATCCTCACGCAAACGCTTTTCGGTTATATGTTTAGTGATAAAATCCCGAAGGTACTCAAGATACTCTATGTGGGCTTTACCTGTACGCTCCTCCACCACACGAGCATTCACTGCTATCCCCTGCTCAAAAAACCTATGGATATCATAAAAATCGCGACCCGCTATCTTGCCTTTTTTTTCAAACCTTGCTGTAGCTGCAACAAGCTTGTTAGAAAACATTGTTTCAGGCGTGTGACCTTGGCAAAACATGCGCACTTCCTGAAGCTGAGCCCGCTCGTAAGAATTGAAGGAGCTGGGAGCATCGTTGATATCTATTTTTAGGGTGTTTCTTGCGTTCTCGGGCGCATCATAACGGAGAAAAAACTGCAGGTAGTTGCGGGATTCATCTTTGATCGCCAGATCTAGATCTGCAAAAATAGTGTGCAGCTCCTGCTTTACCTTAGGTGAAGAATCTTGGTTGAGCAAATCAAAATCCAAATCCACTGAAAATCTATCCAAAAACCCACGAAGTGCTGCGTAGGTACCTCCTTTGAAAACTAGCTCGTTAGCTAAAATTTCGTTAGAGAGAATTTCCCGCAGTAAGCGCAACAATTGTACCTTGTGTCTGATTAGACGACGCGGGGCTTTCATGACAACACCTCCTTTAGCTCCTGAAAACGATCCGAATCTAATACCTGTGGATTGTCCAGATAATAACAGGAACTGTAGTATTCCTTGTCTGCAGCTGCTCTCTCCGGCGTGGCAATCGCATAGGTTGGAAAATCATGAATACCTGTTCTATCTAGGAGGCGATCCGGCTTCATTTGTTTGCATGTAAAGTGAAAGTTGGCAATAGAATATTCCTTTGTTTTCTGCCCTATAAGAGTGATTTTAGGTATGTCTTGGAAAATAACACCTTCTTTTACCAATACTGTTTCAAGTGAGATGTAGGAATAAGGCCCCATTAAGGCGCAACCTAGCTCATACGGATCGATTTTATCCAGGGGCTTCTTTGCATAAAGTCCTTTATGAACGCGATATAAGAGACCTCGTTTGATGTAACGAGAAACTGTCTTCCAAAGTGTGTTTTTGTTTTTTATCCCCCAAAGAACCGACATATCATCTGTAGTAAAAAGGTTAGCCGGTGTCTCAAGGAGGCTTTTGAGTTTGTCTCCCTTGTTTGTCCTGTACATATGTGTACAGGATAACACAACAGGAATACCTTAGCAAACAATTGGATAGAGCTAAGTAATAAAATCCAAATAATTCCCTTTATTCATAACCTCATAGGTAGCATTGTCATAAGTTCCCAGCCAATCCCTTGGAGCCTTGGGCTCTTTACTTCCCCACTTAAACTCAAAGCCGTACAGCTTTCCATCCCTTTCCTCAATCAGGTCAATTTCTTTTTGGTCATATGTCCTCCAGAAGTAGTGGTTAGCATAAATATCCAGATATTCCCTTTTCTTTAGGCGCTCAACAAACAAATAATTCTCCCATAACATTCCTACGTCATCACGAGTTCCTAAATCGTTGAAATTATTAATAACGGCATTGCGTACGCCATTATCAAGGAAATAGTATCTCGAGTTTTTTATCACTTCCTTGCGTAAATTTCGGCTAAACCCTCCTACTCTCTTAATGACAAAAACCTCCTCTAACAAGAAGAGGTACTTTTCGACTGTATGAAAGGATAAATTCAAACTGTTAGCAAGGGCAGAAATGGACACTTCATTACCAATTTGAAATGCCAACAACTTTAGTAAATCAAGAAGTTTATCGGATCTCCTCAGATCTTCTAAAATCAAAAGATCTCTAAACAGATAGTTATCAACTATAGAATTAAGAATCTGCATTTTGGCATCAAGAGAGGGGGCTAAAACAATCTCCGGATAAGAACCAAAAATAAGCCTTTCCTCTAGGCGTCCCCGGGTTTCCAAAGGATTTTCATAGGAATTCAGCTCCAATTGGGCAAAAGGATAAAGCAAATATTGCCACTTACGACCAACTAAAGGCTCTCCTATTTGATTTGCTAAGGAAAAGGAAGAAGATCCTGTAGCAACAACTACTACATCGGGTATATTATCAACTATTAACTTGATGTTTAGGCCAATCTTATTGATGTGCTGAGCCTCATCAATAAAGAGGTAGTTATAAGACTCTAGGTTTCTTTTTAGGACTTCAATGGATTGACTACCTAACCATTCTGACACAAAACGATCTTCTCCCGTTACGGATAAAATAGAAGCTTTGGTTGTTTCTTCTAGCTGTTCTTTTAAGGAATTTAGCAGAGTGGTTTTACCCACTCTACGGGGACCATAGATTATTGCAGCCCTCTTTGGTGAGAGGCTCTGCATTATTTTAGATGTGCTGTAGCGTTTTATTTTCATTTATTCATTTAATAGAGTTACTACGTGCTTCTTACTGCACGTATTTTAGCAAATATACGCAGTATGTGCAAGAGAATTGGCCAATTCGCCTTCGCTCTATGCAAAATCCAACACAAGTACCCGGGGTATTTGTACCGATACATCAAAAACCTTACCAAACATTTCTGTTAAGAGAAATAATTTCAATTGAAACGGGAGTATTTGGTTTTGTCCCCTGTTAGTGAGGTTTGGAAGGGCTCAAATTCTAAAGAGCATTGCTTGCACGTTTGGTAAGGTTGCTTTAAGTTTTAAATTAGGTTCTATGTTTCCTACTGTCCAGGAAACATGATCTTATAGAAAGAACACTCTGGGAGTGACGCTTCGGTCGCACATCTTGGGGTGTTTTTTCGTTTATTCCTCTCTTTTTTAGTCTAGAGTTCAAAGGATTATCCTCCATCAAATACAGACTTCTTCCTGGAATTACAGCAAATGGAGTATTATTCTGAAGGATTATCCTTGGTTTTTTAATACTATTCCCTTTAGTTGCAATAGCCATGCCTTGTTCAACAGAGGGTCGTCCTTTGAAAACCTCATAGACTTAAAAGATTTAAACCTTTACAACACATTCCAAAAAAGGTACAATAAACTCATGCAAAAAGTCAGCATTAAAGACGCCAGAACCAACCTCTCCTCCATCGTGGAAGATGTCAGTGAAAGGCAAAAAACCTATGTTGTTACTAAGTACGGGAAACCCCGAGCCCTCATAAAACCTGTTACCTACAAAAATCTCCGGGATCCCTCCCCTAAAGAAGACAAAAAGCTCAAAGCATTAAACAGTTCCGCGGGAATGTGGAAAGACAAGGATTATGATTACAAAAGGGAAAATTCACGCTATGAAAACATATTTGATTGATACTAACGTTTTTATTAGGCACTTTAGAGGTGATAAAAAGGCTACGCGCTTTCTGAAAAGCGTGCGAAACAATTCCTACATTTCCTATATTGTGGCAGGCGAACTGCTCCAAGGAGTGGAGAATAAGAAGGATTTGGCTGTGGTAGAGGATATACTAGATGCTTGGGAAATCGACTGGGGAGATTCTAAGATCCACAAGAAAGGGCTGGAAATTTTGAAAAACGTTAACCTAAAAAACAAACTGGGCTTACTTGATGCGATTATTGCAGCTACGGCAATAAAAAACGGGAGTGTCTTGGTTTCGCTTAATCGGAAACATTTCAAGGATGTGGAGGGTTTAGAGCTTAGAGACAAGTTCTAAGCTGAGACTCAACAAATTCGGGCGCCAAAACAGTAACACCAGAATTAAAAACCGAAAAAGTAGGAAACTAAGAAAACAGGCTGCCAACTACTTTTAGAAACAGGAAAACCACAGCAACAGCCCCTAATCTTCAAAAACCTCCGCAAAAATCATCCGGCCGGCAGAACCCTGCAAATTCTTCTTCACACAAACCTTAACCTCATCCCCTACCAAAGCCTTGCCTGCCTCCACAATCACCATCGTGCCATCCTCTAAATAACCTACCCCCTGACCGTCCTCCTTACCTTCATCCAAAACCTTGATCTCAAACTTTTCACCCGGAAGATAGCGCATCCTTAGGGCATTTGCCAAGTCATTCAAGTTTAAAACCGAGACTCCCTCAGCTCCCGCTACTTTATTTAAAGAGAAATCCAACGTGACCAAAATCAAATCGTATTTTTTGGCGTATTTAACAAGGGATTTGTCGACGCCTTCCTCCAAAGGAGTAAATTCCTCTACAACCTCTAAATTTACCTTTTTGTCCTTTCTTAAAGCTTTTAGCAAGTCTAAACCTCTGCGACCTTTTTGCCGTTTTAGCTTGTCCTTACTGTCTGACAAAGTATGAAGTTCGTCCACAACAAACTCCGGAACTATGAGATCACACATTAAAAACCCTGTTTTTGCAATGTCTAAAAGGCGACCATCAATTAAAACGGAGGTGTCCAAAACCATGGAACCTTTGTGTTTTTCCTTTAACAGTGCTTCCTTTTCTTTGCGGGCTTCTTCCTTAGCCTTGCGCTCCTCCTCCTCTTTTTTCTCGAGCTCCTTCTTATCTTCCCTTTCCTGGCGGGCCTCTCGCATTTTATCCGTTTGCTGCTCCCAGAAGTCCGTTACAATGTCGCTAACAGCATCAAAAACGGCTTTTAAAACCCAGTGCTTTAGTGCAGAAAAAGCTTTTGGTACAACATAGAACCCCACCGAGGCAGTAAATAGGGAGATGAGAAATTCAGCTAAGAATTTGCGACCAAACAGGGGGTAATTATCAAAGAATACCTCATTGGAAAAGGTAAAACCTAGAATTAAGAAAACTAAGCCTAAAATGACACGGATTACTAGGGAAACTTCTTTTGGGGAGGGCTTGTCGTTGGCGCAGTCGTGGGCAGATTTTTTGCTTTCACTAGCACGTTTTTCAAAGGTTTTATTCGCTCCCTTGGTAGGAATCAATGTCTGAGTTTGATCTTGTAAAGCCATTTTTGGTTTTCATAATCATGTTTTTTACTGTTTTATTGCGTACTTTTGCTGCGGGATTACAAAACATTGCGCTAGTACCTGTCTGTTGGAACGCCGCTGTATTAGGCCAAATACACCAAACACACTACTGCGCCGAAAAGCCACGCTTAATTGCCTCTGTAATTGATTTTACCTTATGAGGAGTTATTATGTTAGTAAACCCTAGATTTTCAGCTTCTTGGGCGCGCGCCTCCATATGAGCTACTTTTCGAATTTCCCCTGAAAGTCCGCACTCCCCAAACGCTACTGTCCCCTTTTGTAAGGGCTTATCCTTCATGGAAGAAACTAAAGCCAAACAAACGGCTAAATCTGCTGCATTTTCTCTTATGTGCATGCCTCCAACAACACTTAAATAAACGTCGTGTTCAGAAAAATCCAGTCGATAACGTTTTTCCAAGATGGCCATTAACACCTGAAGTCGATTGCTGCTAAAACCACTCGTTGTTCTTCTTGGGTAGCCAAATGCCGTTCTTGAAGTTAGCACCTGCACTTCTAAAAGGAGCGGCCTGAAGCCTTCCATGACTGTTGTTACACAGGATCCGGAGGTTTGCTGTCCGGACTGCTCCAAAAAGATTTCGGAAGGATTTTTGACCTCTAACATGCCCTCTTCAGCCATTTCAAAAATTCCCACCTCTGAAACAGGTCCAAAACGGTTTTTTGTGGTTCTAAGTATGCGGTACATGTGCTGTGAATCCCCCTCTAGGTAAAGGACGGTGTCTATAATATGCTCCAAAATTTTAGGGCCGGCTATTTCGCCTCCTTTGGTGATGTGGCCGACTAATACTATTGGAAGGCCTTTCTTTTTTGCTACGTTGGTTAGGCGCTGTGTACACCCTCTAAGTTGGGATATTGAACCGGGAATTCCTGTGAAATCTGATGAATACAGTGTCTGAATAGAGTCAATTATTGCCAAATCTACATCCTCCCTACTCTCTAGGGTTGCTATTAAGGAGTCTACGTTTGTTTCTGATAATAAATGGAGGTTTTCACCGGAGTAGTTCATGCGATTGGAGCGTACTTTAATCTGCGATGGAGATTCTTCACCACATAAATATAGTAGCTGTAAGTTTGACATATTTTTGGCAACTTGAGTAAGTAATGTACTCTTTCCTATCCCAGGCTCTCCTCCAATGAGTACAACTTGTCCACGAACGAAACCTCCCCCTAAAACGCGATCAAATTCACCTATATTGGAGCTGATTCTTTTGAGTTCTTGTGCTTTAACTTGGGATAGCTTTGTGGTCTTGGAAGCTGCTGCTGAACCTTTGTTGAGGTTAATAGATCCTTTTTGATCTAATTCTATACTCTCTTTTAGAGTGTTCCATTGCCCACAGGAAGGACACTGCCCTACCCAGCGTACGGTCTTATAACCGCACTCGCTACATACATAGTTCTTTTTTGGTTTCGCCATGCTTACATTCTACATTAAAAAGGTTAAGGGTTTGTTAAAAAGTTTTCAGAAATTAGAATAAAGGAAGTAAAAATCCAAATGGAAAAGCCACTTTTACTCAAACCATTAAGATCGTAAGGCTCCTGTCCTTAAGAAAAAGGCTTCGTCCTCCTAAACTGAAATATAAAGGGATGGGTTTTTTGCGAGACTTTCGCAGCGGGCTTTAACCAAAATACTAAAAACATCTGAATAATTGAAGGCCCGCGAGAACGAGCTGCTGCCGACACGCTTGAAAAAAGGGCAGACGGCGGTTCGAGCAAAAAACCCTCCCTTTAAGCTTGTTTGAAGAGGACAATTAAAGCACACGGACCAAAACACTATCATCACGTCCAACAGCGCTCAACTTCAAAGGACGCTCAGTATGCTCCAGCAAAACCTCCGCAATCCTATCCAAAAGCTCCCGCTCCACCGTCCTCCGCAAAGCCCGTGCACCATACTCATCAGAGTAACCAAGCTTCAACAAAACCTCTTTAGCCTTGTGCGAAAAGCGAATCGTAACATCCTGCTCCTCCAGATTCGCTCTAACGTCCCCCAGCATTAAATCAAGTATCTGATACTGATCATCCTTGCTTAAACGCTTAAAAACCACAATCTCGTCTAATCTATTTAAAAGCTCCGGTTTCAAAATTTTCTTTAAATTACTTCGCAAGCGCTTCTCCAAAGAAGTATCATTTAAAAACTTAGGTTCAAAGCCAATACCCTTTCTATGAACAATCTCCGTACCCAAATTGCTGGTTAAAACTACAACGGCAGAAGAAAAATCAAACGTTGTGCCTTTAGCATCCACAAGCTCCCCTTCTTCAGTAATTTGCAACAATATGTTCAAAACATCCGGGTGTGCCTTCTCTATCTCGTCAAAGAGCACCAAGCTTCCCGGATTACGCTCTATTTTCGACGTTAATTCACCCCCATCGCCGTAACCAACATATCCCGGAGGAGCTCCCACCAAACGCGCCACTGTATGCTTTTCACCAAAATCAGACATATCTAAGCGAATTAAGGAGTCCTCACCAAAAAATTCGTCTGATAAAACCTTGGCAAGCTCGGTTTTTCCTACACCTGTGGGCCCTAAAAAGAGAAAGTTCCCTAGAGGGCGCTTTTTAGAACGCAGGCCCAAACGAGCCCGAAGTAATGCGCGCGAAACTAAAGCAACAGCTTCGTCCTGACCTATTATTCTTTCCTTTATGCGCAGCTCTAAACTACTTAATGAGCTAATATCTGAATCAAAAACCTCTTCCGGTTCTTCATCATAGTCTTCAAAGGCCGTTTCAACGTCACGCTTGGCAACACGATAGTGCTGCTTACCAAACATCTGCACCTCATTTACAGACATCTTCTGTTCTATACCCGCAATCAAATCTCGAATCCTAAGTGCCTCATCATATTCCCTAACTTCCAAACTTTTATCTAAACCTTGAGTCAGCAAAATCGACTCCTCTAAAAGATCCTTGTACTCTTCCGGAACCTGTGCTTTTCGCAACAAAACCTTGGAAGCAGCTCTATCAAGAAGCTCTATGCCTTTTTGAGGAAACTTATTATCCAAATCCAGGTTTTCCACCTTTTCAAAAACATGCTGAACTATATCCGGTGTAAAGTTCACACTATGGTGCTCCCCAAGATAAGCTGCAACAGATTCTAAAATCTCGCGAGTTTTCTCTTCATTGGGCTCATCCAACTCAACTACTCTAAAATTACTTAAAACCCGAGGATTTTCGGACACCAAGCGAGAATAAACCTCGTCTGAAATTGTTGCTATTACAGGAATATTCAAATCATCCATTTGCGCCCTGAAAGAATTGTAAATCAAAGGAACTGCAATCCCTGTATTTGTAGTAAAGAAAAGATCTTCAAAGTTTTTGATACTAATAATTACCCGATTTAGCTTTTGAAGCTCTGCATAAAAGGCTGCCAGTGTTGCCTCCAAATCACCCTTATTTAAATTGTTGGTAATAAGCGTCAAAAGGTCCACTTCATAAATCCTATAACCAAGCAATCCGGAAGGCACCTCCATTTCATTCATCTTTTGTGCCAACAACTTAACAAGCGTGCGCTTACCTACACCCGGATCCCCTACAATTAAAGGATTTGCATTCTCTTTTTGAAGCAAAATGCTCATAACAGAGGGCAGCACCTCCCTATCAACTAAAACTCTATCGGGTTCTGCTGCTACTTGAAGATTTAAATGTGTAGCAAAGAGGTCAATTATTGCTGCTTCCTCCTTCTTCGGAGCCTCTGCAAAAATCTGAGGAAAAACACTCATTCGAGAAAGTTTTTGTTGAGCACTTTCATAAAGATCAGAATTATTTAGCTTTAGCAAGGATAAAAACAGGTGCTCAGAACCAACGTAGGGTTGCTGCAAACGAAGCGCTTCAAAATACGCACCCTTCACTAAATTACCTATATCAACACTTTTCGGAAGGTCATCGTGGTCAATTTCCAGAACTTGAACCAAACGTTTACCCATTCCGGAAACTTCAGCTATAGCTGCAAGCACATCCCCCGAAGACACCTCCAAAGAATCAGAAAACGAAGAAGACCGCTTCTCTCCCTTAGAAAAGCTGCCACCTGCAACTTGCAAAAGCACCTTTTTTGCCTTAAGAGTAAGCCTGTTGATTTTATAAACCATAATGCCTAAAAACTGGTCCTACTAAATCCCAAATCCAAATCCAAACCCAAGTTCAATCCTCTAACTCATTTTCTCCAAAAGTCGAGTACTTAAAGCCAGCTTCTGATTGTCACTATCAACCAAAGTCACAATAGCCTCTACTTCTTCACCGGCCTCCAAAGGACCACTAGCCTCAGAAACATGAATCAATCCCTCAAGCCCCTGCTCCACCGTAACAAAAGCACCAAAAGGAACAATACGACTTACGGTTCCGGTAATCTTTGTACCAACGGGATACTTCTCCTGAACGTCTTCCCAAGGATTAGGAATCAAACGCTTAACGCTTAAAGCAAGCTTTCCGGAGTCCTCATCAATTCCCAAAACTTTAACCTCAATCTTTTCACCTACTTTATAGTAATTACCGGGGTTGTTGACCTTTTCCCAAGCAATCTCACTGATATGAACAAGCCCTTCAACACCTTCCAAATCCACAAAAATTCCAAAAGGCATTAATCCTGTTACTATGCCGGTTAAAATGTCGCCAACCTCAATTTTTTCTAGCTTTTCCTGGCGGGCTTCATCGCTGTAGGCTCTGGTAGCTTCCTTTTCGGAAAGAACCAAACGATTCTTGTCCATGTCCACCTCAATTACCTTTACCTTCAACTCTTTACCTTCCAAAACCTTAAGGGATTCCTTCAATTCCGCTTCACTGCCGGCAGCAAACTTAGCAATATCTTCTGCAAAGTGAACGCGATCCAAATGGGAAAGGGGTACAAATCCGCGGAGCCCCATGCAGTCAACCAAAAGGCCTCCTTTATTATATTCTTGAACCTTTACGTCTAAGACGATTTCATTTTCAAAGGCGTCTTCAACGATTTTCCACTGTCGATCTTTTTCGCAACGCTTAAAGGATAAAACTACATAACCTTGGCTATTTTCAGGTTGAACTACTGCTGCTAAAGCGGTGTCTCCCGGTTCTAGATTTCGGGCACTTAAAATACTGTCACCAAGCTCAGAACCTGAAACAACACCTTCAGCCTTGGCACCTATGTCCAATAAAACTTGTTCGTGAGACACACTTATCACTACACCTTCAACTAATTCTCCGGGGTGAAATTGTTTAACTTGAATACCATGCTCTTCTAAGAGCTGATCCATTACAGAGGATTCTGTATGGACTTTTTTTGCATTTGCCATAATAAATTCTCTCGCTTTGATTAAATTTTTAATACATTCTTTGACTATTCCCCATGGAGGGGACTACAAAGGATCCTACAACAAAACGACAAACCAGTAGGATTTGGATGCGATTTATAAACATTATCCCGGCGACGACCTATCTTCCCAGACACGCGGTCTAGTATTTTCAGCGCTGGTAAGTTTAACTTCTCTGTTCGGAATGGATGTCCCGACAAGCGGGACGTAGAGGTGGGTCCTTACCGCCATCGTCACCGAGATGATGCTTATAAACTGAGCTCATAACGGATATCCCCTTTCTTGCTCAGGCTTCCCTTCGGTCAGAATTCGCTCAAAAGGGGATATCCGAAATTCGCTAGGTGTATGAAGGCGAGAAGTGAAATGCTTCCTAACCTAATACACAAAAGTGCTTGTTTTACTTTGAACAAGGGGATTCCCTTTTGCACGACATTTCGGAGCAAAGCGACGTCGTGGAGTGCAAAAGCGGAAACACTTGTTCAAATCCAACAAGAACAAGCACAAATATTCTATTTTCAAAGAAATCAAGTAGATCAACTGCGCTCAATTGCCTCACAAGTTATTTAACAACTCGTAAGCTAGAAAAGAAGCGCAACATTAGTACTGCTCGGCTGAGAATTCCTCCAAACGTCATCATTTTTCCTAAGCAAAAGGGCAAGCCCAATTACTTTTGGAAGGCCGATTCAGTAAGAGAAATATCTACACACCCCTTACGGGGCTTACACCTACAGCCTATCAACCTGGTAGTCTCCCAGGAGTTGCGACCCACTTAAAGTGGGATAGTCCTAATCTTGAGGTGTGCTTCGTGCTTAGATGCTTTCAGCGCTTATCACGTCCGAACGTAGCTACCCAGCGATGCTCCTGGCGGAACAACTGGTACACTAGAGGTTCGTTCATTCCGGTCCTCTCGTACTAGGAATGACTCCTCTCAGGACTTTGCGCCTGTTGCGGAAAGGGACCGAGCTGTCTCACGACGCTCTAAACCCAACTAACGCGCCTTTTTAATGGACGAACAGTCCAACCTTTGGGACCTTCTCCAGCCCCAGGATAAGACGAGTCGACATCGCATGTTAATCAATTATTACTAATTGCACTGACTATATCTTCTTCCTCATTCCTTTAAACCATCCATTTGTTTAAAGAGATAGGAGTCGGCGTATTATGAAAGTTTAAAATACAACACTTTACTCAAGTCTTCCATCTCGCCCGCTTTTACGGGCTCAGTCGATACGGGGTCATAACAAAAGTTTATACTTCATACTCTCTATTATCAGAGGCTCCGTTAAGGTATTAAACCTTTTAACGCATCTCTTATAAAGGCGTATTCTGAAGTAAATTTTATCCTTATTCAAAGAGCCTTCTAAACCAAGTTCAGTTAGCTTTTTGAGAAGAAAACTCTGATCCTCCAGGTCAAATTGTTGAGTATTGAAATAAACAGAATCCCTGTCTTTAGAACCATCATCCATAAACCATACAGCTAAAATCAAAGGATCTAGCTTTAGGTTTCTAGGAATGGTCTTGTACTCTTTTTGAGAATAATAATCCTCATAGAATACATTCAGTTCAGGCAGACTTCTGGTTGTAAATCTATAAGAAAAACGGTTTTTCCCGGATTTTCTTAATTTTGGAGGAGTTAAAACATAAGATTTCAACTTCTCATACAACCAAAAGACATAGTCTTTCTGTTTATTAGAGTGGTTTATCTCCAAAAGAGTATTTTTTCTCCTTCGTAAAGAACCATCTCCCAACAATTTCCCTGTTATTATGGATTTTTGGACTTTTGTCAGACTTCCCACGGTATCATCCATGTACAAAATAATACCACAATGTACATTAGGACTCCACCGTTATTAGCCGAATTTTTGGTACCGAATTACTTCGATAGCACCCCTTTCTATTTCCTTGTAGGTGCCAAACAGTGCCGCCGCTGTGGGCGCTCGGGCACTATTAGCCTGTTATCCCCGGGGTAACTTTTATCCGATAAGTTCCGGGCCTACCATTAGGCACTCGGAAGATCACTAAGACCTACTTTCGTATCTGCGCGATTTGTATATCTTGCAGTCAAGCTCCCATATACCTTTACGCTTACATCCCGATTTCCATCCGGGACAAGGGAACCTTTGTGCTCCTGCGTTACTCTTTAGCAGGAATCCGCCCCAGATAAACTGCCCTTCAAACATTGTCCTCTCACCCGATAAGGGCGAACAGTTAGGCTTGCACTAGTGAAAGAGAGGTGTTTCATCGACGTCCTCCAGTCGTTAAACGGGAGAACTCCCTCCTACTCTACACAGTCAATAGCACGCACCAATGTCAGAATACAGTAAAGCTCCACGGGGTCTTTCTGTCCAGCAACAGGTAACCGGCATCTTTACCGGTAGTTCAATTTCACCGAGTTCGTGACTAAGAGAGTGCTCAAGTCGTTACACCTTTCGTGCGGGTCGATAATTATTCGACAAGGGATTACGCTACCATAGAACAGTTATAGTTACTGCTGCCGTTCACCCGAGCTTGAACCGAAAGCTCATTCCACTCCTAAGAGGGGAAATCACCTCCAGTCTTAACTTACAGGCACTGGGCAGGTGTCGGCCCCTATACCTCCTCTTGCGAGTTTAGCAGAGACCTGTGTTTTTAATAAACAGTCGCTTGAGCCATTTCTGTGCCCCCCACGCAATTAAGCATGGGGCATCCTTTTCCCTAAGTTACGGATGTAATTTGCCTAGTTCCTCGGCCACGATTCTCTCGTTCGCCTTAGTATTCTCTACTTGTCTACCTGTGTCGGTTTGCGGTACGGATACTAAAAAACCTCCCTAGAAGCTTTTCCCGGGAGCTTAACGCAACCGGATCACGCCTTTCGACGCTTTTCCCCCGGCTCACGTGAGTCTCCTTGCGGAGACAACGCCCGTACGGATTTGCCTGTACGGACTAGCTTGCCTTCGGGACTCAAATCCATAATGAGCCCGGCCTATCAAACTCCGTCCCTCCATTGGTAAAAACGGTTTTTCAGTAGTGCAGGAATATTAACCTGCTGTCCATTAGCTACGCCTTTCGGCCTCACCTTAGGACCGACTAACCCTCCGATGACTGACATTGCGGAGGAACCCTTAGACTTTCGGCGAGGTGGGTTTTCACCACCTTCTCGTTACTCATGCCAGCATTCTCTCTTGATAACGCTCCAGCAGCCCTCGCGGGTCTACCTTCTGTGCTACGTTCAAGCTCTTTTGAAGCCGATCCTGATTTACATCAGGATGACATCTTTAAAAGTTTGAATGTTATCAATGCTCCCCTACCTTCTGCCTCCTACAAGAGGAGACAAAACCATAGTGTCGGTTCTTTGCTTGAGTCCCGTTAAATTTTCGGCGCAAGGCCGTTTAACTAGTGAGCTGTTACGCTTTCTTTAAAGGTTTGCTGCTTCTAAGCTAACCTCCTAGCTGTCTAAACAGACTTACTTCCTTTCTCACTAAGCATTCCACACAAGGTGGAACCCCCACAAAAGTGGGGAAAGATTTGGGACCTTAACTGATGGTCTGGGATGTTTCCCTTTCGCGCTAGGAACTTGCTCCCTAGAACTGACTCCCGGTCAACGGATTTGCGCATTCGGAGTTTGGTAAGAGTTAGTACGCAAAAGCGCCTAATCTCTTTTCAGTATCTCTACCTCACAAATCCTATAAGACCAAGGCTATACCTACATATATTTCGGGGAGAACCAGCTATTGCCAAGTTCGATTACCGTTTCAGCCCTAACCACAGGTCATCCGAGCATTTTTCCACATACACCGGTTCGGGCCTCCATCCACCTCTCGATGGACTTCACCCTGCCCATGGTTAGATCACTTGGCTTCGGGTCTAATAGCACGTACTTATCGCCCGTTAAGACTTGGTTTCCCTTTGCCTCCACGACTGAATCGTTTAAGCTTGCACGTGCAATTAACTCGCTGGCTCATTTTTCAATAGGCACAATATCACCCGAACTTATCCGAAGATAAGTGGGCTCTATCAGCTTGACTGTGTACGGTTTCAGATTCTATTTCACTCCCCTATCCGGGGTTCTTTTCACCTTTCCCTCACGGTACTAGTTCACTATCGGTGTCTTGACGTGTTTAGCCTTAGCAGATGGTCCTGCTTCCTTCACACGAGGTTACCGTGTCTCGTGTTACTCTGGACAACTCAAGAAGATTCTTTGTTTCGTTTACGGGGCTATTACCCTCTTTGGCTCCACTTTCCAGGAAGATTCTCCTACAAAAAATTTTCTAACTTCTTTTGTCTTAAAGACATAGAGTTTCCGAACCGCCAAGCACAAATATAATTTGTGCTTGCCTTTGGGCTGATTCCCGTTCGCTCGCCGCTACTAGGGAAATTACTTAATTTAGTTTCCTTTCCTCCGGTTACTAAGATGTTTCAGTTCACCGAGTTACCTTCTCTTTACCTATACCCCACGAATTGTGAGGTTTTAGTAAAGGATAACTGTATTAAACAGATGGGTTTCCCCATTCGGAGACCCCCGGCTAATAACGCTTCTTATCAGCTGACCGAGGTTTATCGCAGATTGGCGCGTCCTTCTTCGGCATCAAGACCCAAGGCATCCACCATACACATTGAGTATCTTTTCCAGCTTACAAGTTGGCACACAACCTGTAAGACAGTAATAAAGGTATTTCCTTTATTACGAGGAATATCTCCTTTTTGTTTTAAGGCACTCTCAAAGGGAGCGTCTTACCGCCGCCCTTAACGCCTTCTCAGGAGATATTTCATTCGATGAGGAAACGAGGTCCTCACCACGTTTCCTACAATTGAACATTTGATACTTTTAAAACGTTTGGTTTTACCCTTACGTTTTATCTGTATTGTTGATCTACTTAATTTTCAAAGATCTGTTAAGTTTGCGCGTGTGATTGCTTTTGCGTTCACATTTGGCAAAGTTAACTTAGCAAACAAAAGTGAGAGCATTCTAGTGCAGACACTTTGTTTATGCTTTTCAAGTTGGCTAAAGCCTAACTTGAACGGCTTCTGAAAACCTCTCTAAAGAAGTTCTCAAGACTGACAATCTCGAGGAGAGATCGTCAATCTTAAAAACTCCTAGTTAATCGGCTTTAATGAAACGTTTTGAGCCGAGAGGCATTGTATCATATGGTTTTTCAATGTAAATGACCCAAAAAGTTCCGCGAAATTTCAAAATACTCAATCCGCCTTCGGCGGATTTCGGGCATAAGCAAATCTTCCAGATTTGCTTAAGCGCATTAAAGTGCCTTTGGCACTTTAATGGTGGACTCGGCGGGAATCGAACCCGCGACCTCCGCCATGCAAAGACGATGCTCTAGCCAACTGAGCTACGAGCCCAAAAACCTGCCTCCGGCAGTTTTTGGGTCCAAGCAAACGTCAAAGACGTTTGTTTGCTACCTAAAAGGTTACAAAGTAACCTTTTACCCGAGAACCACCTACGGAAGCTCAAGGACTTAACAAAACGCCTTGCGTTTTGTTATGCCCAAAAATTTCAAAGAAATTTTTGGGGCCAGGTAAATGCGATTGAACAGGAGCATTTAGCTGGACCGTAAAACTTCTATGAAGTTTTACAAGGCATCCGAAAAAAGCTCAAGAGAGCTTTTACGCAAAAAAGACGTTTGTTTGCTACCTAAAAGGTTACGAAGTAACCCTTTAATCCTGCACAAAGTACAAATAAAGCAACTCCAAATATTAAATTAAAAACCGGGATATCAGAGCCTCTTTTTTAAAGAGGATTAATTCCATTCCTAGTGAATCCATCAATGAATCCACGCAACAATAAGTTATCATTCAAACAGGCGCATGTCAACACTTTTAAGCAAATTCTTCAGACCATTTAACCCCTTCGAATGTTCCCCCGCTTCAGAAACAACCTCCTCATACATTTCAAGCGTCTGACTTGCAACATTAGACCAATCCATATGGGAAACCTTCTCCTTAGCTGCCAAACACAGCGCCTGATAATCCTCCTGGGGCAAACTTGCCAACTCCTTTAACTTAGCAGCAAAATCCTTGGGAGCCGTTTCCAAAGGAAAGTTATAACCCACCGAAACATCCACAAACTCATTAGTAGTTTCATTTTCCAAAGACACAATAGGCGTACCCGAAGCCAAAGCCTCCAAAACCGACAAACTCTGAACCTCCTTTAGTGAAGCGGACACAAAGAAATGAGACTCTTCAAGCATTTTAGGTATCTTCTTATGAGGTACTTTACCTACAAAACTAACTAAAACCTCTGCTTTTTCAACTTTATTCTTCAGAAGTTCATCATAACCATCATTCAATGGAACCCCTATTAGATTGAGCTCAAACTCCTTTTTGGGTAAATGTTTCATAGCATCTATTAAATACGCCTGATTCTTGCGCTTGTTAAGGTAACCAACAAAAATCAGCTTTTTTGGAGTTGCTGTAATGTCCGCGCAAGACAAGTCTGCGTAATTTTCGAGGTTTCGCCCGTTAGGTATCGTATAAACAGGCGTTTCTAAGTCGTAAGTTTCCAAGTCTTTTAAAACGGAGTCGTTTATGGCGATGATTGCAGAGGACTTCTTTAGAAACAGGTCAAAGTAACTGTCAAAAACTTTAGAGTCAAAAAGCGATTGCATCTTTGGAAAGAGCTCTGCTAAACCAAAAGTCACAACCTCTGAGGGAATTGTGTGAGAGGTGAAAACCGTAGGTGTCTTATTTTTTAGTGCCCACAAAAGAGAAACAAAAGCTGCAGGACCTTGATCATGAAAGTGGATTATGTCGGGAGAAAAGTCACGCAAAACTTTAAGGAGGGAGTTGATTTTTACAGGGTCCAGAAGCGGTAAAATGACGTCTTGCTTTTTTCTACCGGAAATCTCAAATTGAGTAAAGGTTTTTGTCGTTTTTGTTTTCCCAGTTTCTTCTCCGGAGAGGATTAAAAGGATATTGTTTTCGGAGGGCGTTTTTGACAAAACTTCTGCAAGCTCCCGGGCTACACGGCCATCCCCTCCTGAGCTATTTGCTGATGCACTGGAAACAAAAGCGATATTCATGGCAGTTTGAATTCTAGCACACCCGAAAAGGGACAGTCCTCTAAGGGGACAGTCCTTTTTAAAACCTACTCTGAAATTCTAGTCTAAATAGAAGGGGCTTTAAAAGAGAAACTCTATCGCAAAAGTCAAAAATCAACTTCCTTAACTTCCGAAACTTCTAGTTTAACTAGAATTACTAAAGAGGACAGTCCTTTAAGAGGACTGTCCCTTCCAGACAAAGCTGCGGTATAATAAGGGCACCATGTCCCTCCCCCAAGCCAAAAAACTGGCAGAAAAAATCTACAAAAACAAAACCCGCTTATCCGGGGAAACCTACTACGAACATGCTCTAGAAATCGCGAACCGCCTAAAAAAGTATGGAATCCAGGAAGAAATCACTCTAATAACAGCAATCCTCCATCACGCCCTCGACGAGAAAAAAACAACAGCCCAATCCGAAATTGCAGAAATCAGCAAAGAAGCTGCAGACCTTCTAGAGAAATACAAGCGCCTCACAAAAACCGACATAAAAACAGAATCCCTTACCACTTATAACGAGCGCTACATAATGCAAACTTTTGTAAATCTGGTGGAAGACATTCGAGTCCTTATAATTAGAGCCGTAGATAAATTGCATGCCCTGGAAAATTCCTGGGCCTTGGAAAAGGAGAAACGTGAGGAGGCTGCTCAAAGAGCCCTTTACCTTTATGCCCCCCTTGCAAAAATCCTGGGAGTATCGAAAATTTCAAAAGACCTGGAGGATACAGCGTTTAAAATCCTATACCCGGACAAATACTTTAAAATCAAAAAAAGTGTACAGAAGCGTTCTTGGGGTACTAAAAAGATTTTTAGGGAGGTGGAAAAGTTTTTAAAGGAGATTCTAGCGGAACAGGGTATTGAGAACTTTAAGATTCAATATCGGGTTAAAAGTGCTTATAGTTTGCATCGAAAGGTAGAGCGCTACAAAAAGGAAGGTAAGGCGCTGGGCGAGGATTTGAGTAAGATTTATGATCTTTTTGCACTTCGTCTCGTTCTTAATACAGTGGAAGAGTGTTACCTAACAGAAAACCTCCTGGCACAACTTTGGGAGGAAATTCCAAACGAACGGGATGACTACATTAAAAATCCCCGAAGCACAGGTTACCAATCAATCCATAATGCCTTTCAAATTGACAACGACTTCATTGCGGAAGTGCAAATTCGAACGCATGAAATGCATCAACAAGCGGAGTTTGGCATTAGTTCGCATCTTTTGTATAAGATTGGGGATAAAGGGGCAAAGTCAAAGGCCGTAGATAAATTCAAAAAGTACCTCCAAAAACATCCGGAATGGTTTAAGGATTTGAACTTCTGGGAGATTGCGCCGGATAAAAAGTATATACCTAAAACTCCCTTTAGTGACAATATTTACACGTTTACACCAAAGGGGGATATTATTGAGCTGCCTAAGGGGGCTTCAGTTGTAGATTTTGCCTATAAGGTGCATACGGAGGTGGGCAATAATTGTGCGGGAGCCTTTGTTAATGGGAAAATTGTTAAGTTGGATCATGTTTTGAGGACGGGGGATACGGTGAAGATTAAGGTGGATAAGCGTAAGCGGCGTCCAAGTAAGGATTGGCTGGAGTTTGTGGAGACGCGGGCAGCGAAGATTCATATTAATCGTGCCTGGCGGGAGTGATAGCTATTCAAAGTATTTATGGTGGGCGTTCATGGACTCGAACCATGGGCCTCTCCCTTATCAGAGGAGTGCTCTTACCATCTGAGCTAAACGCCCTTGAAATACTCGCCTACGGCGAGTTTTCAAGCTTAAGCAAATCTGAAAGATTTGCTTATGCCGTGCAAGTCCGAAGGACTTGTACGATAAGCCTTTGTAAACAAATTTTTTTGGTGATCAAAATGTGAGCGTACTAACGCGAGCATTTTGACCTCCCTAACAAGTTCTGTAAGAACTTGTTAGTACTGTTGAAATTTCAAGCGTGCCCTGGATGGACACAACCCAACCAAAGCTCGCCTATAATAGCACAAACAAACTCCACACCCAACCACTAAAACTGCTAAAATAACTCCATGAACCCTGCCACAAACAAAACCCTCCAGAAAATACTAATCCCACTTCTTATAGCAACCATCCTAAGCATCAACAAAATCCTAAATATACAAAGCGCTCAGCAAGTCATGCGCGTTTTTGTGAGAATTTTTGTAATTACGTCTGTGATTTTTGTTGGAATTAAGCTAGTCCCGCAAATTTTTAACCATATTGTTAACGATTAAAAAGAAAAAACGACAGCCCCTTCAGAGTTAACTTCCCTCTTCCGGGGCTTTAGTCTATTCATCTTCCTCCTCCATAAATTCGACTAAAAATTCCTCGAGGGTCATTGAACACGAATTCCCCGAAGAACGATCTTTGCCAAAAATTCCCCACAGAAAAAGCAAGAGCAAAGCACCAAACAACAACCACTCATCCATCAGAAACCTCCTTTGAAAGTTGCAAAAATACCACCAACCTGCCAAGTATACTAAAACAACAAACCAAATTTTAAAAACAAAACAAATAAGAATAAAACAAAAAAAGCCTACCATTACGGTAGGCTTAATTTAAAAATCACTTATATTTGCTTCAACTTCTCTCTAAACTCAAAATTCAAGAAACCAAAGGCAAAAAGAATGCTCATCTACGAGTTTTGTTATGTGTGAATATTCACCACACAACGGCTCACTCGAAACCTTCCCAAAGCTGCTTGTGAGTTACACAGCTCTACTGACTACACGATTTAGGGATTATCACATGTAGTAGGTGTTTCTTCTTTTGAAGGGCTTTTTTGTAAGTTCATACAAAAAAGATTCCTGCAATCAAAAACACTTGTTACTCCTTAGAAAGGAGGTGATCCAGCCGCAGATTCCCCTACGGCTACCTTGTTACGACTTCACCCTCATTACTGATTTCACCATGGGACCCCTTAAAAGAGGTACTTCAGGTGACCTCAGCTTTGCTGATGTGACGGGCAGTGTGTGCAAGACCCGAGAACGTATTCACCGTCGTTTTGCTGACCGACGATTACTAGCGATTCCAACTTCATGAAGTCGAATTGCAGACTTCAATCCGAACTGAGATGCGCTTTAGGGATTAGCTTTACCTTACGGTATCGCGATACTCTCTGTACGCACCATTGTAGCATGCTTCTAGCCCCAGTCATAAGGGCAATACCGACTTGACGTCGTCCCCGCCTTCCTCCATCTTACGATGGCAGTTCCGCTAGAGTGATACAACTAGCAGTAAGGGTTGCGCTCGTTAACCCACTTAAGGGTACGCCTCACGGTACGAGCTGACGACCATGTGTAATTCCATTGTTTCCAATGGCACTGACTATATCATCATCCCAATTTTTGCATTGGGAGATCGGCGTGTTATGAAAGCGTTTATCCCCACTCATGATTATGTGAGGTAACTTCCATCTCTCCTATAAAAGGATCAGTCGATACGGGGTCATTGTAGTTTTCCGGAAATAGAATACTTCCCGATGCCTTCTAGAAACTTAGATAGGGTACTTTTTGAAAAGTACAAACAATAAGTTCCGGCAGCAGAATATCTATATACGGATGTATTTATTCCTGTGAGTAGGGATCGATCAAGGGATAATTCCGTTGAATCGCCATAAACAATTCTACAGAAAGTTCCCTCCGGAGATATTGAACCATCTCCATCAAATCTACCCGCAAAATAGGGATAAATACATTCCTTTGCAAGATGTTTCCTATTGGAAAGAGAATATAGGAATTCTCTAACTAAAGGCCTTGAATTAACATAAACGTGATAGGCCATTGAAACATTTTTCGAACACTTGCAAAAAGACTTTTTAAATCCTTCGAAACGCTTTGGAATCTCATTACCGTAAATACGGACTCTAACTCTCTCTTTAGGAAACCTTTCTAAAAGGAAATCTAAAGATCTATAGAGTAAGGTAAGATTCGTATTACTTAGTCCTATGCTGCTGGTTCGTAAATAACGATCAGCACCCCAAAGACCAAGAATATAAGCATCTTCTGGATTTGTAAGTAAACTACCAAGACTTCCCACGGTATTGTCCATACACTTATATTAGCATAAGATGTATTAGGATTTCACCGTTATTAGCCGATTTTTTCGATAGCGATTACTCGCTAAAGGGCCATCGTTGACGCAGGCCTAAGCCTGCTTTGTGCATAGCCATGCAACACCTGTGTATGCTTCCTAATAAATTAAGATCGGGCACCTTTCGGATTCCTACTACAAACATGTCAAGACTGGGTGAGGTTCTTGGGTTAGCAACCAATTAAAGAGCATGCTCCACCGCTTGTGCGGGTCCCCGCCAATTCCTTTGAGTTTCAGCCTTGCGACAATACTCCCCAGGCGGCCTGCTTAACGCGTTAGCTTCGACGCTCAGTCTTAAGACCAAGTATCTAGCAGGCATAGTTTACGGCTAGGAATACAAGGGTATCTACATATTGTTACTATGGTTGGATTGATTACCAACTCCTCATATCGCTATGAGGATCGGACTATATCATTATCTCAACGAATTGAGATATTTGGCGTATAGTCTCTGAGGATTTCCATACTAAAGTGTCCCTTACTATGGATCTTTCCTGCTGATTGTCTGCACCGGAAGCATTTTTAGGCATTATGAATATTATAGTAATTGTTGTTACCTAATTCAATACCTAGCCCCGGATACTCAGATGTTCCAGCATATAGCCAAATTTTAACTCTATAAGGTCGCCCTAATAGAGGGACCGATACCTTGTTGATCCTTTTCTCTCCCCTAGCTTTCGTCTCTCAGCGTCAGCACAGCCCCAGACAGTTGGCTTCCCCCTTGGTGTTCCTCGTGATATCAACGCATTTCACTGCTTCACCACGAATTCCACTGTCCCCTAGCTGGCTCTAGTAATACAGTATTGAAAGCAGTCTCTCGGTTGGGCCGAAAGATTTAACCTCCAACTTATATTACCGCCTACAGAACTCTTTACGCCCAGTAAATCCGGATAATGCTTGCACCCTACGTTTGACCGCTGCTGCTGGCTTCTGCTATAGGTTAACCCCCATACTGCAGCTTGTGAGTTATTAATTAACTCGCCTTGGACTATCTCTTCATCCTCATTCACCTTGGTTAAGGGAAAAAAGGAGTTTGGCGTATAGTCTCTGAGGGCTTTCTCATCATTAGTACAAAAACAAAATAATATTGCGTACTAAATTAGAGGTTGCCTGCTGATTGTATTGCAATCCATAAGTGGAGCGCGGTTCGCCCCTTTTCGAATTTCCAAAGGATTGTCACTGGAGTTTAACTCCGAGTACCTTTGTATTAACAATAGTTTCCAGCATATAGCCAAATTTTCTTATCTAGTGTTACCACTAGAACTACGCACCTGGTCTTCTTTCAGACCTTACGTAGTTAGCCGGTGCTTTTTAACGTGAGTTTACAACCCGAAGGCATTCATCCTCCACGCGGCGTCGCTGCGTCAGACTTTCGTCCATTGCGCAAGATTCCCGATTGCTGCCTCCCGTAGGAGTGAGGCCCGTGTCTCAGTGCCCCTCTGCCGGTACATCCTCTCAGATCCGGTACCCGTCATAGCCTTGGTGAGCTTTTACCTCACCAACAAGCTGATAGGCCACAGGCTCGTCCCTAACCGATAAATCTTTGGAGTTTCCTCCACATCGGGTATTAGTTCACCTTTCGGTGAATTATTCCCGAGTTAGGGGTAGATTCCTATGTATTACTCAGCCGTTCGCCACTAACTATTTAAGGTGTCTACCCGAAGGTAGACGATATAAATAGTCCGTTCGACTTGCATACCTTAGGCACGCCGCTAGCATTAATCCTGAACCAGGATCAAATTCTCAAAAAAACATTCTTTTTGCCTTCAGTCCCTCGAATAAAATTTCAAGAAACTTAAAGACAAGCGATTTTTAGCTCTATTTAGGTTTTCAATGTGCAAAATAACTAAGTCCAGTTGAAATTAGATATAAACTAATTCTAAGTAGGAATTATTTAAGCTCGTGAAAACCTAAATAGTTGATCAAAATGCGAGCGTACTAACGCGAGCATTTTGAACTACCTCAAAGGTTTCCAAAGGAAACCTTTGCGAATCCTAATCCTAGAAACCAAACTTAATTTCAATAAGGAATTTTAAAATAAACCCCTCCTGCCAAGATCATAACACACAAAAACTCCCAAACCTCAGCAATAAGGAAGATACCAAGTAAAACCAACCTCGTCAACCCTTTCTTATTGCGGCATACTTTCCACAATAATTCCCACCAGAATCTACAAACGGATACCTAAGGAGCTACTACCACCCGTAATATGAAAATCCCATACGATTACACTAAAAAAGGCTCATTTTTCGCTAATAGTGTATAGGAACATGTATATTCCCCGGGCCAAGAACCATCAGGATCTCTCTCATATACTCTTTTAAAGGCATACATCTCAATCTCGGGACCTTGAAGACGGCTCTCAGCACCGCCTCTATCTGCGGCTAACTCGGAGCCTACATGTAAAAAAGCGCTGGAACCCTGAGTACCTCTAGAGCGAATGCTTATAGTCATGACCTCTAAATCGTTATCTAGCGCATCTTTGGAGATACGCTCCCGATCTACTAGGGGGATATTTGCCTTAGCTAAAGCCCCCTCCACAGAATCCTCAAACTCCCTTTCGGAAGCAGAACCCCCCTCGACATCCCTCACAACGGGAACCAACTCCTCCCAAATACCTGCCGCCCTCTCTTCAAAAGCATCTGCCACTCTAATGCGCTCCGCGTAATCTCCCACCCAAGTAACCTCGCCCCAAAAAGGCTCAGGACGCTCCCCAGAGGCTTCAATGTCCTCTTGAAAACGTTCCTCCCCCTTCCTAACACTAGAGCGACTATTAACTTCTTTGTTACTACCTGCCATATAATATCTCCTTTCTTGAAATAAGTATTTGATGCAAAACAGCTAGCTCGCACGGATAAATTTTAACACATTCTAAAACAACCTTATGCATCCCTTCTGAGGAGAGAACGCAACCCCTTAACGAACCTGCCAGAATCTTCGCGACGCAAACTTAGAAACTCCGCATCCCGAAAATAAACCATTAAGGCAGGACCAACTAAAGTACTCACCATACTCAAAACCACCAAAGCCGTGATCAACTTATCATCCATTAACCCAACGGAGCGTGCCGTATGCGCAACCGCTAAAGTAGTTGACAACTGCGGAATAGAGGAAGCTCCAAAGAAAGCGCCTTCAGAAGGATTAAAGCCAACAAGCCAAGCCCCCAACCATCCACTTAAAAACTTAGAAAGGATTGAGCCAAAAACGATAAGCAAAATCAACGGCAAAGAAGAATTCACCTCAAATAAAAGAGAAACATCCGTTTGGGTTCCCACATAAACAAAAAATGTGGGAATAAAAAAGCCATAACTTAAAGCGCGAATTTTAGCCTTTAAAACCTCGTCATCAATAGTTTCGGATAAAACTACTCCGGCAAAGAAACCCCCTACAATAGGGTGCAAACCTAAAACTTCAAACAAGATAACCGTTCCCAATAAAACCAAAAACACAGAACGAAGCTGGTCTTGAAAAGGGTCATCCCCTGCAGTTAAATCCGCTACAAAGGCCTGCAGCTTTGGGAGAAGCAGGCGTAATCCAACGACGATAGCCAACAACAACGGATAGAAAAAGTAAGGAGGCAAATTGCTTACAGGCTTAATATCCTGCAGTAGTACAGACAAAAGTATCAAACTGAGTACATCTTGTATAATACTCGTTGTAGTAACTGCCCGGCCTATTTTTAAATCGAACAAATCGTTAGCTTCTAGGGTGGGAATGACCACAGCAACCGAAGATGAAATGAAGACGGTGCCTAAAAGTAAAAGCGTTGTAAAAGAGTAGCCATAGTAATAGGCAATGGCTAAGCCGGCTACAAAAGGAATTAGGCCGTTAACTAGGGAAAGTAGAAATAGGCTGGGGGCGGATTCCTTGAAGCTGGACAATTTTACTTCTAAGCCGGCCATAAACATTAAAAAGATTAGGCCTAAATCTGAAATAAATTCTATGGTGGAGTCGGATTCAAAAAACCCCAAACCGTGCGGGCCAATGGCTATTCCCCCTAGAATTAGGGCAGCCACCCAAGGAAGATGCAACTTTTTTAATAAGGTTGATGAAAAAAGGCCAATAAAGAGTACTAAAAAGAAGGCGGGCAGTGCTGTTTGCATAGGCTTATTCTAGCACTTTGGAAAAGGTAATTCCAAAAACTACTCTATCTTTTCGATTTCAATTTTTTTCGTTTTAAAAAGCAGGCTCAAATTCTCATACAGCCTTTCCGGCTTGGCCACAGGCTCACAAGTCACCAAAACCACATGCACAGCATTCAACTCCGGCCAAGTATGCACCGTTAAACTGGAAGTGGACAGCGTGTAATTAAACGTATAGCCTCCACGAGAAAAACGAGTAATATCTGTATCCACCACTTTAAGCCTGTGGTAGTCACAAAACTTGCCTAAAATCTTTTGTAGACGGTTTTTTGACGATAAAAGCGGCTCCGGAACGTCATAAAGCTTAAACGTAAAGTGCTCTACAAAGGGAAAATCTGCTGAATGAGGCTCTTGATAAGTGTAAATATTAGTAATTTTCTTTTTTAAAGGCTGATGTGTTGAGGAAAGCGTCTCCAGCAGATAGAGTGAACTGGCACTTCCAATAGACTCTGCACCATGATAACGAGCAAAACGATTAATCTTTTCTTTTATCAGCAAATTGTACTTTGCAATAAGTTCCTGAATTTGGAAAGTCTTTTCAGGCGTTTTAAAACTGTTGCCATAGTAAAGGTAAATATGCTTTCCGGAATTTGGCCCCAAAAATTGCAAAGCCCACTCTAAAAACAACTTAATTCCTGCGGTAGTATAAGGAGGATCCGTAACTACAACATCAAAACGTCCTCTTAGTTCGGGGCGCAATTCATTTCTGGCATCATAAAGCTCTGTGCGAATGTTTTCAAAACCCTGCTCTTCCACAATGGAGTTAATCGTATCCAAGATATCCTGGTCAATATCAAAAACCGTAATTTGCGTATACGGAGTTTCAGCTAATCCCATAACCACCGACAATAAGTCGTCCTCTCCCAACAGGGCGATTCGCTTACCTTCCAGATCGCCTCTAGCCTCCATGATTTTCACCTTTGCCACCGAAGTATTAACCGTAGCAAAAAATTGGTCATACTCTCTTTTTGGAGCTAAATCATGCGCTTTTCGAATTTCCATGAGACGATCCTCTAGGTCAGGATCAGCAAATTCCACGAGCGACCAAGCGTATGGTTTTGGAGCCAGTTCTTCAATTTCAGAGGTATATTCCAGTTTAAATAGAATTTCGTCCCCTTCCGGCTCTTGTAAAAGTGTGGAAATAGTGGATTTGAACCTGCGAAGCGTCTCCTTTGGAAGGCCTGTTTTTCTTATTAGAGAGGCGTTAGTCATTCCCGGATTTTTTAAAATCAGGTACAAGATTCCCTCAATTTGAGGTTTTGAAAGACCTTTGTTTTGTTTCTGAATCTCTGTTATTGAGAGCACGGCTGACATTATAGCAGCATTCTAGTTTAAATAGAAATTAGGGTATTGAAAATTGTTATTTTTGTGTCAAAATTAGATCAATGGATGTTTGGGAAAGAATTAGGAGAATAAATAAGGCATTTTCACACGAGGCTTTGCTAAAGGCAATAAAAAAGCTTTTTATATTTTTAATGTTTGCTATTTTTTGCTTAATAATAATTCCGCAAAAAGCGTTAGCCAACTCCACAGGATCCCCCTGGGAAAGCGTGTTAGATAAAGAAAACTTAGTAAGTTTGGAAATTGCCCCTTATGGAATCTTAGTCGGCCAAAAATCGCATGCTCACTGGCAAAATCCTTATAACGGCATTTTCATTTCCCGCGACTTTGGTAACACTTGGGAGGAATTTGCATTAGGCGGATACGGCATTATGGACACCAAAGTTGTCGACAACCGAATTTATGCTGCAGCTCACTTTTCCACGCCCATGCATCCTGCAGGACTTTATTACTCCGACGACTACGGAGCCACCTGGATTCATCGCGGGCAAGACTGGAAGGCTACAACAGTAGAAGTGGCGGGGGATACTATCTATTTGGGAACAATTTCTAATGGATTATGGATTTCCCGCAACAATGGAATTACCTGGGAGAATGCCTTTAAATATGAAGTTAAACCCGGAACGCATATTCATAAAATTTGGCGTAACGGGGATGTGATGTTTATTAAAACCAACTCAGGCTTGCTGGTTTCCTATGATGATGGCAAAAACTTTGAAATTAATGATCAGCTTTCTACAGCTGTTGGGAGATGTGTTTTGCTGACGCCTACAAGAATTTATGCAGGAACCCGCGATGTTGGCCTTTTGTTTTCGGAAGATTTGGGCGCAACTTGGGAAACCACTAAAAGATTGCGTAGTTTGGACACTTCCCTTTTGGTTAAGGCCGGTCGAAATATTTTAGCTGCAGCTGAAACCTATGCCCCTTATGAAACTATCTATTTGTCAAAGGATCAGGGCAAAAGTTGGGCGGATACGTTAATTACGGATTTGGTGGAGCCTTATGGAATCTTGGATGTTGGTGTAATTCCGGGGGCACCTACTTCAGAAATCTTTGCGGTTGTAGCGCAGGAAGGTATTTATAAAATGGAAATTGCAAATGCACCGACTAGCTTTCCGTTTTTAGGTGATTTATGGGAAGGACAGGAATCAACAGAGTTAATTAGCACAATTACTTCCTTTTTTGATCACGAATACCCCCTACTTGGGTACACTTCTTATTCGGAATCCGAAAATTCAGCACAAACAACAACAAACTTTCTAGGTCAACGTGAAAAAGAGCCTGTTATATATTACTCCTCTCATAACGGTTACGATTTTGGTCTAAAATACGGCACAAAAATTATTGCCCCTGCTGCAGGAATTGCCAACTATTACTACTGCCCCGCTTGTGGACATGCTATTAAAATTGATCATCAAAACGGCTATGAAACAACTTACATGCACTTGCAGAAAGAAGATTTGGTTACGGAGGATTCTGCAGGAAATGTGGCGGTAGAGGCAGGGGATACTATTGGAAAGGTTGGAATGACAGGGAATACAACGGGGCCGCATCTTCATTTTCAGATTAAAAAAGACACCGACTATGACGGCAGTTTTGACGATGAATTTCCTACGGGTATGACGGATCCGTTTGGGTGGCAGAATAGTTTGGTGTGGGATCCATGGGCAACTTTTACCTGGCAGGATAATCAAGGACCTCATCGGGGAAGTTCTTCGGAGTATTTGTGGGCAGCCGATTGGTCCTCATGGGAAGTTCGAGAGACTTTTAGAGAGTCGGGAGCTTTAATGGAACTGGCAGATATTCGCGTTGAAATACCGGCCACTATTAAGCCCTATCCCCTCCACATGAAAGTGCAAAAATATGCAAAAGTAACTCCACCGAATTCTAAGTTGAAATTTATTGAGGGTAGTTCTTTTATTGTGGAGGCAACGGATTTTGCAGGAGAAACTGTGCATAAGCTAGATGACTTTTTGACTTTGAAGTTTAAGGTGCCCACGGATCTATCCGAGAACGTTCTTAAAGATAGTTTGAAGTTTTTCCACTGGGATAGTCTTGAGGGGGCTTGGGAAGCTCTTACAACTAAACTGGATCCATCAGGGGAGTATTTGCAAGCTAAGACAGATGAGATTAGCAATTTTGCAGTTTTTGGAGAGGTTTTGACACCGGCTGACGAAAGTGTAGGTGAGACAACTTTGGAGTTTGAGGCTACCGGATCAGGGAAATGGCTACAGGAGCCTCCATTGGTGACGTTGACAAATGCTGCGGGAAATCGTGTTTTTTATGCCGTTGGGAAAGAAAATGAGTACTGGCAGGAATATACGGAACCTTTTGTTGTAGAAAATGAAGGTGTTGTTGAGGTGCGCTTTAGAGCATTGGATGAAGCGGGAAACGTGGAAAATACTAAGGCACAAACTTTTTACATTGATCCTTCACGGGAGGTGCTTGGAACGGTAAAAATTGAGAATGCAAGGTTTACAGTGCAATAACTTAGCCGGAAATAATGCCTCCACCAAGAACTTTTTCCCCATCATAAAAAACAGCACTCTGACCGGGAGCAAGACCGAACAGTTCCTCCTCTGTTGTTACCTGCAACTTTCCCGAATCTGTACCTGCAGAAATCTCGGCAGCATGAAAATCACCTAAATTACGAATACGAACGGCTGCCTTAAAAGGAATCTCCGGTTCTTCGCAAATCCAGTGTAAATCCTCCACTAAAAACCGGGAACGCGTAACCTCCTCCTTAGGACCTACCACTAAAAGATTTTTCTCAACATCCTTAGCCACTACATACAAAGGAACACCTTGATATTTAGTGATATTAAAGCCATGGCGCTGGCCTATTGTGTAAAACCAAGCACCTTCATGCGTTCCAATTACATTTCCGGAAGTATCCGTAACCTGCCCCTGCTTAGCATCAATACGCTCCTGCAAAAACTCCCTAATGTCTACCTCTCCAATAAAGCAAATACCTACACTGTCGGGCTTGTTGTGAATTCTCAAACCCAGCTTCTTGGCTGTAGCGCGGACATCTTCTTTTAGATACGTGCCTAAAGGAAACATGATTTTTTGAAGTTGATTTTGATTAAGGCGATATAAAAAGTAGGATTGATCTTTAGTTTTGTCTTTGCCGGAAAGAAGGTTTATGCACTTGGCTTTTGGATTCTCTTCCAAACGCGCGTAATGGCCTGTTGCCACAAAATCAAAGCCTTCCTTTAAAGCCCACTCCAAAAAGATTCCAAACTTTATCATCGAATTGCATAAAATATCAGGATTTGGCGTGCGCCCTGCTTTATATTCCGAATAAAAATATTGAATAATCTTTTCCTCGTATTCCTCAATAAATTCAAGGTGCTGAAATTTAAGGCCTAATTCTGTAGCTACATGAATGGCATCGTTACGAGCAGAGTCGCCTCCACATCCCGGTCGATCGAAATCCCAACATTGCAAATAAAAGGCGGTAACGTCATGTCCCTGTTCCTGAAGGAGATGTGCAGCTACAGCGGAGTCTACCCCTCCGCTAAGACCAACGGCTATTTTCTTTTTCTCTTTGGAATGTGACATATAGGGAAAGTATACCTCAGCTAAAAATTTCAGCTAGAATAAGGAAGTGTCTCATCTAAAACTCCATGTAAGAATAGTAAAATTTGCGCTCAAACAAATGGAACAAAACGGTTATACAAACATGCCAAAAAAAAGAATCTTATTCTTCACCAAAATCCTATCACCGGACTTGGCGCATATGCATAAAAATTTCGGGGGTGAAAACTGGTACAAACGCTTCAGTCACATGAATACAAAAACAATTAAAGGCTCAATTAAAAAAGCGAAAAGAGAGCATAAACTCCTAAGAAAAAATCTAAAGAACCAAAGGGGAACAGCTAAAAATTTGGCATGGGTAGCTCATTACATAGTGGATTCCTTGGAACCAATGCATTTGATTGATTGGAAAAGAAAAATAAAACCAAAACAATTTAGGAGACATTTCTACATAGAAAACCAAACGAAAAATATAGAAATTAGAGCAAGCGAAAACACGGAGCCGGAGAATGAAAAAAGCCTGGAAAAACTATTAGAGAGGGAAAGCTCTAAAATCAGAAGTAGAAATCTGGAGAATCTTTATCCAGATGGAATGAGCGAAATCTTAGAAATCTACAAAGAGGAAATCATACCTCTGCAGCTAAAAATCACTCTCCAAACCTGGAAAGAAGCTCTCTTAAAACCCCGGGCTAAACAATAGAAGTAACCTCAGAGGCCCTCTTTAGGCTATCCTCTGCAAGACCTAAACCACACTCACCCACCGCTTGCTCCATACGGGCACCAATTTCTTGAATAATATCCAAAGCCTCCTCATAAGAAAGGCGTCGAAAATTATGCGGAAAATAATGAAAAACACGATTCCTACCGCGATGCCATGTCTCCCATAGCTCATCAGCTAAATCCACTTTTTTAGTTTCTTTCAAACACATCCGTCCAAATTGACGTGAATGCGACTTCCTATATCTAGGACTTAAAATACGGCCCACACGAATTTCATCTCCATAAAAGTCCTCCTCGTTAATCACATCCATGTCCAAAAAGAGCTTTTTCAAAAAGCCCTCATAAGCTTTTGCGAAAGGAAAAACTAAATAAGAAAAATCAGAAACTTTTTGATCTCTTTCAGGGGGTAAATCCAGGAGGCTTTCACCATCACTAATTAAACCCTGAATATCTCCTTCCATGTAAGCCCAAACTGCTGATTTTTTATTTATTATTTCCATATCCTTTTATTCTTAAACTACCCCGCCAACGACTCAACCCTTCTACTATGCAGCTGAGACCTAAAGAGCCACTTCGAAAGCTCAATTAAAACAAACATCAAAGCAGAAGCACCCCCTACCCATAGCCAGCGACCCCCAATAGGAACCAACCCAAAAATATCCCTTAACAAAGGTGTATAAGGAACCAGTTGAAAAACCATTCCCAAGGCTACCGCCCCTATCAGCCAAGTATTCCCAAAAATTTTCTCCTTCCAAAACGGCAGTGTTAAAGTGCGCACCGAAAACACATAAACCAGCGAATCCAATCCCACATTTGCAAAAACCACAGAGCGAGCAAGCGTCAAATCCCCCGTAGTCTTCAAAGTCACCCAATAAAGCAAAAGCGTAAAAGCACCGCCTGTTAGAGACACCAATCCTATAAGCATGTAAATCCATGACACCACAAGATTTTCATTTGGAGATCTTGGAGGACGCTCCATAATTCCTTTAGTTTTTGGATCCAGCGTAAGAGCAAGGTTAGGAAACCCATCGGATATAACATTTATCCAAAGTATCTGAATTGGCTTTATAGGTAGGGGGAACTTAAAAAGGGTAGTGGTTAAGACTAAAACAATACCGGAGAAGGCATCACACATTAAATATAGGATGATCTTTCTAATGTTATCAAAAATACCGCGACCCTCCTCAATTGCAGCCACTATAGTAGAAAAACTGGAATCCAACAAAACCAAATCCGCGGATTCCTTGGAGACATCGGAAGCTTCCCCCACCACAATCCCTATATCTGCTTTAGAAACAGCCGGAGCGTCATTGACACCATCGCCCATCATAGCCACAATCTCGTTGTTACGCTTTAAAACCTCCACAATCTTAAGCTTTTGATCCGGCTTAGTTCGTGCAAACAACAAAGGAGTCCCCGGGGCCGACTTGGAAATCAAATCCAAAAGAGCCTCCTCAGACATCTCCCACAACTCTGCCCCTGTGATTACGTGCTCATCCTTAACTGCTAAATCCAACTCCTCCATAACGGACAAGGCAGTTTTAGCATAATCACCAGTAATAACTATCAAACGAATACCGGCTTTACTCGTTTTCGCCAAAGAATCCTTAACATCGGCCCTAACCGGATCCGTAAACGCCAAAAGACCAACCCACTCAAAGCCACCGGAAGTGTCGGCATCAGACAACTCCTCTTTCGCACTAGAAACCACCTTACGCGCCATTCCAATAATGCGCTTGCCTTCCGAAGTCATCTCATCCAAACGGGTCATCAACTTTTCCTTTTCATCAGAGTCCAAATCACACTTTTCCATAACAACTTCAGGGGCACCATTCATAAAAACCACTTTAGAATCATCATGCCACTTATTTAAACTTGCAAAATACTGATAATCAGAGGAAAAAGGGATGCTATCCAAACGGGAAAAATTTCGACTTATGTCCTTAGCAGAATCCACCAGCTGACTTCCCCACTCCCAAGCAGCAATAACAACGGGATCGTCCAAATCATTAGCCAAAATAGACTGCATGGCAAGCTCCTTTTGATCGCCAATCATACCCACAACTTTCATCTTACCTTCAGTTAAAGTGCCGGTCTTATCAACACAAATCGTAGTCACACCCCCTAGAGTTTCGGCTGAAGCCAAGTTACGAACCAAGCCTTTGCGCGCCAAAATCCGTTGCATACCAATAGCCAAAACCACAGTCAGGCCAACCAACAATCCTTCAGGAATGGAGGAAACAGCCAAGGCTACAGAAGTTGTAAAAATCTCCGTTAAGTCATTGCCTAAGAGCATGCCTACAACAAAGACCAAGACAGTCAATCCCAAAACCAAGAACGTCAGCTGCTTACTAAATTTGTTGAGCTGCCGACTTAAAGGCGTCTTCTCCTTTTCCGTACTAACCGACAAAGCAATCTTGCCCATCTCTGTGTACTCCCCTGTAGCTGTCACCAAGAGCTTCCCCGTTCCTGCCGTCACCATGGTTCCCATAAATCCTTTTTGCCCTTTGGCTTTATCCACCGGAACCGACTCGCCCGTTAAAATTGCCTCCTCCACAAACAGCCGGTTAACTTCTACAAACTCGCCATCCGCCGGAACCTTGTCACCCTGGCGCAACAAAACGATGTCTCCGGGAACCACCTCTTCTAAGGCAATAGTTAAAACTTCGCCATCCCGAATAACGCGAACCTGCGGATGAACCAACTTCTTTAGGGCTTCCAAGGCTTTACCGGCGCGCTCCTCCTGCACAAAGCCTAAAATTGTGTTTATAAAAACTGCAAAGGAAATGACCAAAGCATCCGTGTATTCGCCTAGGGCCACCGTAACGGCAGCGGCAGCAAGCAAAATGTAGACAAGGGGGCTTTTAAACTGAGCCAAAAAGATAGCTAAACTTGAGGGGGGTTTTTCTTCGGGGAGGCAGTTGCAGCCGTATTTTTTAAAGCGCTCGTCTGCTTGTTCTTTGGTGAGGCCGGTTTCCAGGGGTGTTTGTAGTTCTTTGCGTGAGATGGCTCCACCGGAGGGTGTTAGGGTTTCTTTAGATTTTTTAGAATCGCTAGTTCCGGGGGCTTTACGACCCCTCCCTTTGCCCCGCTCCCTCAACGAATCCCCTAACTCCTCCTGACTACTCTTGGCAGCATCTTCTTTAACCATAAATCAATGCTAACATAATTATGTATAATCAATGAGTATGTTCATAATCGGAAACCTTGCCCTCATCTTAATCAGCGCCATCGTCCTAGTAAAAGCCGTAGACATCTTCATAAACTCCTCCACAAAAATTGCACAACACTTTGGAATCTCCGGATACACCATCAGCTTCCTTTTAGTTGCCATAGCCACCTCCTTACCGGAAACCGTCGTAGCCATAACCTCCGGACTCTCTAAAAAGACCCTCCTAGCCTATGGAGACGCCATGGGATCCAACATTACTTTAATTACCTTGATCATTGCCTTGCCTATCTTGTTAGGAACCGGTATGGCCACCAGAAGCGTGCTCCACTCCAAAGACGCCTACTACGCCACCTTTTTTGCCTTCTTGCCGGCCTTGTTAAGTTTTGACGGGAATTTAAGGCGTGTTGATGGGTTGATCTTAGTAACAGCCTACGTTTATTATTTGCGAAGCGTTATGCGCCGCAGTAAAGGTTTTGAAAAGTTTGTCCAAAGGTTTGACCACATTAACATTTGGAAGGCATGGGTAATGTTTGGATTGTCCTTGGCGTTTTTGTTGGGTTCTAGTCGCGGGATTGTCTTTGCTGCCATTAACATCAGCCAAACTTTGGGATGGGCGCTAAGCTTTGTTGGATTGACGGTTACTTCTCTGGGCACATCTTTACCGGAAATAGCCTTTGTTATCTCTTCCAAAGCTAAGAGTAATCACCGGGAAATTTTGGGCGACGTTGTGGGAAGTGTTGTAGCAAACTCCACTTTAGTTTTAGGAACGGCTTCTTTAATTTATCCAATTGAACTGGAATATTCGTCTTTTGGAAGTTCTACTATTTTCTTTTTAACAATTGCATTGCTTTTGTTTCTAAAGTTCACAAGAAGTAAGGAGAGGCTGGACCGCTATGAGGCGTTTCTTTTGTTGGGTGTTTATGTTTTGTTTTTGGTAACGCAGTATTTGCTGCAGACGCAAATCCACTAGTTTTTTAGAGTGATTTAGGATGTGGAAGGAGGCGGTAAGCTAATACGTAGGCTTACCTGAGAGTCGTAAAACTCTCTTAACCTCCTCCAAAATTACGACAAAATAAATACGTGCCCACAGGAGGGACAAGTCAATCTATCCTGTCTGTTTTCGGGATGCAAAGGCGAACCATGCTTCCCGGAACGATTAATACGGCGGGAAACAACAACAGATTCCCCTGCAACACTTCCGCGATCAAACCCGTGATCGCACTGAGGACATTGCACTTGACTCTTCTTCCGCATAACAACCCCCTTTAATTTCCCACAAGTTAACATAGAACAACACCCTTAAGTGAGGCAAAGAGGTACCCCTTCTTCGTTCAGGTTGACCTAAAGGTCAAAATTCTCTCAGAAGGGGTACCTCTTTCCCCACAGCATCAAAAACGTGAGAGGGGAGAAACAGGGCACAACCTCCTCCCTTGGTATAATAACAGCACAATGAAAAACACCTCCGACGCCTCTACAAATACAAACAAAAAACCCAAAATAGCCATTGTTCACGACTACCTCCTCCAATACGGCGGGGCAGAAAAAACTCTAGAAGCCATTTTAGAACTATTCCCTAACGCCCCAATCTACACAGGCCTCTACGCCCCTAAAAACCTTCCCGAAACAATCACCAAAAGAAAAGTCTACTCACTAAAAAACCCCTTAGTTAGAGCATTTTCCAAACATTTTACATTCATAATGCCCATGATCTTTGAAAACTTCGATTTGACAAAATATGACATAGTGATCTCTGACTCTTCAGCATGGGCAAAAGGAGTCATAACCCAACCGGATCAGCTTCACATCAGCTACATTCACACACCTCCCCGCTTTTTATACAAATACTCCGTTGAAAGCCCAAAAAGATTTAAGTGGTACTACAAGCCAATAGTTGCTGTTTTGGATCACTTCCTAAGAATTTGGGATTATTGTGCCGGCCAACGCCCTGATTATCTTTTAACTAACTCTCAAACAACAGCAGCAAGAATTAATAAGTTTTATGGGCGGGAGGCTAGAGTGGTTCACCCTCCTGTGGAGGCGGATCTGGCTAAAACTACTGCAACGGAACAAGAAAAAAACGCAACTAAACCCGCTAAGGCGATGCAAGCACCCTACTTTTGCTCTTTAGGAAGGCTGGCAGCTTACAAAAACACGCATCTTCTTGTGCAGGCTTTTAATCTTTTGGGGTGGGATTTGATAGTAATGGGAACAGGTCCCGAAGAGCGAAAACTTAAGAAACTCGCACAAAATAACCCTAAAATTAAGATAACAGGGCGCGTTACGGAGGAGCAGAAGAATCAAATTCTGGCAGGGTGTAAAGGGCTTATTTTTCCTGTGGTTGAGGAAGATTGGGGAATTGTCCCTTTGGAGGCGATGTCGCATGGAAAGCCGGTTTTAGCCCACAAATCAGGAGGAGCAACAGAAACGGTTAAGGCGGGAGTCACGGGGATGTTTTTTGAGTCTTTAGAGCTGGAGGATTTCATTAATTCGATTAAAATTTTTAATCAAAATATTGAAGAGGACCTTTACAAGGAGGAGAAAATTAAGCAGTCCGTAGGTAACTTTTCAAAGGAGACGTTTAAACAAGAGTTTTTGGAGTTTGTAAAAGAAAAGTATCGGCTTCATAAAGAGGAGAATCAAATTTAAGCATGCCGGAGTTTCCGGAGGTTTACACAATTGTTAAGGACTTGGACCGTGTTGTTAAAAGAAGGAAGTTTAGGCGTGTTGAGATTGAAGAGGGCTATAAAGTCTTGCCCGAAAACTCTAAGTTTAAGGAGGCTGTGGAAGGAAAAGCAGCTGAAGGCGCTGAACAAATTGCCAAAAACATTATCATAAAACTGGAAGGAAACGCTTACATAAACATCCATTTGGCAATGAGCGGTCAAGTGCTTTTGAAAAAGAAAAACAAAAAACTACGTTGGGAACGGGTTACTTTTACTTTAGAGCCTTTACAAGAGCAGATCCCAAAACAGATCCAGAAAGATGCCCCGAACACAAAGGAGAACGGAAAAAAAGAGACCAACTCAATCCTCTACCTTGCATACCGCAGCATTCGCATGTTTGGAAAAGTTGAGCTGTTAAATCAAATCCAATATGAAGAACTAAAGAAAAAGTACGGACCCCCTCCCCTGTTTAAAGAGGTGGACGCTAAAAAATTCCATGAAATAATCAGGTCAAGAAATACAAACATTAAAAATTTGCTCATGGATCAGACAAAAATAGGCGGTTTGGGTAACATTTATGCCACAGAAGCCCTTTTTAGGGCTCAAATACACCCTGAAAGTCGAACGCAAAACATCTCCCTTGAAAAAAGTGAAAAACTTTGGCGGGCAGTTAAAGAGGTTACAAATGAGGGTATTAAAAACAGAGGTTCTACCTTGGAGGATGAGCTTTATGTTGATATTTTTGGGAAGAAGGGCACCCAACAGGAGCATTTTCAGGTTTATAGTCGGGAAGTTTGCGTTAAGTGCAAGGGAAAAATCAAGCGAAAAAAGATTTCAGGCCGTAATACTTATTTTTGTAAAACTTGTCAGGAACTTGTTGAAAAGGAAAAAACTAAGGAGGGGCTATTTGACGCCTAGTTTCGGTTTAGGCAAAGTTCTCTTTAGGCAGGGAAAGAAAAGCAAAAACACATGTATCTAAAACACCTCCAATTAACAAATTATCGAAATCATGAAGATAAGAAGCTTGTTTTTGATGCTGCCGGAAAGTTGATAGTAGGACCAAATGGTTCGGGAAAAACAAATATTATAGAAGCAATTAATTTTTTGGCTACAGGGAAGCCGTTTCGAGCGGGTTACGACAGGGAGGTTATTATGCATGGTAAGTCTTTGGCTGCCATTAAAGCGCAAGTGATTGAGGGGATTTCGCAGGAGGAGAAAGAAGCTCGGGCAATTCCGGAGGATCAAGAGACTCCGGCGGGACATCAGGAAACTCCGCAAAAAAACGAAAACAAGCCCATCACCATAGGCATAGGCATCCAAAAAAGCGACAAATATGAAAACGCCTCTTCTAAAAAAGTGAAGATTAACGGAAAAAGCACAAAAATAGGCTCTCTGGCAGAAAAGGTTAATACAGTTTTGTTCTCGCCTCTTGACATGAATTTGCTAACGAATTCGCCGTCAACTAGGCGCAATTTTTTTGACGACGTTTTGGAGCAGGCTAGCAAAGAATATAAAAAGGCTCGCCGCGACTTTCGTAAAGCCCGCCGTCAAAAGAATAAAATTTTGGAAATTATCAGGGAGACGGGAAAAGGGCATTCTCAGCTGGATTATTGGAATAAAAAGGTTTTGGAAATGGGTCAGGTGATTCAAGAAAACCGGAAAAAGCTGGCAGAATACTTTAATGATCAGATGGATTCTCATTTGGAGACGCTGGATCCAAGTTTGGAGTGTACGTTTGTTTATGACGCGAATTTGATAAATCAGGAGCGTTTGGAGATTTATGCGGAAAAGGAGTTGGCTGCGGGGACTAGTTTGATTGGTCCTCATAGAGATGATTTTTATTTGGAACAGGAGAAAATCTCAAATCTGGCTGACTATGCTTCTAGAGGGCAACAGCGTACGCTGATTTTAACTTTGAAGCTGTGTGTTTTGGAGTTTTTGGAGGGGGTTGTAGGAAAAAAGCCGATTTTACTTTTGGATGATATTTTCTCGGAGTTGGATGAGACGCATAGGGGTGTGTTGGAAAATTTGGTTAGGTCTCAACAGACTATCTTGACCGCAACAGAGGTTCCAAAGGGCTTTGAATCTTTTCCAATTGAGGAGCTGAAGTAGCTATCTAAACAGCGCTTAAAACTTAAACCAAGTCGGAAAAACTCCTGAGATACTCTTGCCTGCTTGCGTTTCACTAACAACTACGCAAACGCGCGCTAAGCAAGAGTATCTCACACATGTTCTAGTAGAGAAACCAAAAAAGAACGGCAAAAACAAAGCCGCAGCCCGCAAGACGGTTCCTCGGTCCACACTCGGTACCCGCTGTACCCTCGCCAAGATGCGCCAAGTCAGCAACTCGCGCAGGGTTACGGGATACCTTGACTATCCCTATCAGCAGGTAGGCAAGACCAATTAAGAAAACAACGACTGTCCAATTCATCGTAAAACCTCCTTCTCTATGAAAACTAGGCTAAATTGACAACGCGGTCGCATTATAGGATAAGCTGTCCTACCCTGCAAACATCTCTAACAAAAATAAATTTGGAAGGGCTTACGAAAGCACTTGCTTTAGAGCGAATTTTGATCCAAAGGATCAACGTGAGCGAAAAAGCAAGTGCAAAGTAAGACCATTTTCCAAATAAAAATGACAAGTTGCGGGAAATATGCAAGAATTACACAGAAACCAAAAAAGATTAGCGAAAACGGCGAAGTCCTCCGTTGAAACCGCCCTATAAACAAAAACATGTACATCCCCGAATACACCATTACTAATAAAACCCTCCAAAATATAACCGTCATTGAATACTTAAAGGCTGTGGCTGAAACCAAAGTCATCCTACCCTCCTGGGAAAAAAACCTCAAAAAAGAAGCGCAGGTGCAATTTATAAAAAACAATTTGAATCTTTTAGGAATTAGAACCGATGTTAAGGAAATTAAGAAGTATCTGGATGGATTGGTTAAAAAGCCCGCAGAGCTGGTTGAAAACATCAAAAAGAGTATGGATTATGTGCAAATTCTAGTTCAAAGCCCTGAAATAGGGGAAGAAGACTTGCGAGTGCTTTATGGGATTTTGTTGGGGCAGGTACTGGAGGGGGGAACACAAGATACTCCTGCGAAGGTCACGAAAATGTATAGGGAAACTCCTGTGGAGAACAAGCCAAATCCGGAAGAGCTTCTGGCAGAAACCGTGGGCCTTTTTGACTGGCTAAACAGTCTTGACGGGCGGGAGACGCATCCGTTGATAAAGGCGGCAATTGTGAAGGCAAGATTTACGCAGTTAATGCCTCTGAAAAATTATAATGAGTTAATGGGAAATTTGCTGGCTTTTTATGTTTTAAGTACAGGAAAGTATGGAATTAAGAATTTTGCTCATTTGGAGGTGGCTTATGCGGAGGATGCTGCGGGTTATAGGGAAGCGCAAAAGGATCTGGCGATAACTTGGACGGTGCGGGAAAACTCTGCGGAAACTCCGGAAAATTTGGATGCGGGAACTGTTCCGGAAGAGGAGGATTTAACTCCTTGGATTGACTTTTATATAAGCGCGATGGCCTCTAAGGCGGCTTCTATTAAGGAGGAAATTTTGCTGCTGTCAAAGGATACAAAGATTGCAACGGCAACGGGAAGGGCTAAGCTTTCTAAGCGTCAGGAGAGGATTATTCGGTATTTGCAGGATTATGGGATGTTGCAGAATAAGGATTTTGGACGTTTGTTTCCGGAGATTTCGGAGGATACGGTTTTGAGGGAGTTGAAGAAGTTGATAAAGAAGGATTTGGTTGTTAAACGGGGCCGTACAAAGTCTTCGCGCTATGAGTTGAAGCAGGAGGGTTTGTAAAGGGACAGTCCTCTTAAAGGACTGTCCCCTTTTGAAATCCTAGTTTAACTAGAATATGGAAAATCAATCCAACGCTTACTTTGAGCCTTAGGTAGGATTTTTTATTACAAAAAAACCGTATAGTAATTTCTATTTATAGTGGATTTACTGAAGCAAAATTAGAAAGGACTGTCCTCGTGGAGGACTGTCCCTATTTCTTGCCCCTATTTCCCTAAACCGGAAGTTGCAAGAAATGGCGTAAAAAAGTATCATAAAAACAGAAACAAGCAATTCCATGAACAACACCGCCCAATCAACAAACACAAACGAAAAACCTTACCAAATGGAACCAAACATCGAAGCAGCTCTCAGCTACCTTCCTCTTGTAGGCATCGCTATCCTCTTAATGGAAAAGGAAAACAAATTCGTTCGCTTTCATGCCTTTCAATCCATATTCTTTTGGATAGCCTCATTTGCAATCTACAGCATGTTCTTTTCCCTGCGCATTTTACTCATAGGATTTTTCCTAACCCCTCTTGTAAACATTGCCATAACAATAACTTGGTTGTGGCTTGTTTGGAAAGCCTACAACAAAAGCAAACCGGAGCTTCCAGTTATTGGAAAGTTAGCGCAAGAACGAGTTGACAAATAGACTGCCAAAATATGCAAAACATTGCTGACATTTTGGACAAGAAAGATATCGAAGGCGATTCTAGAAATAAGTACGAGTTTCAGGCTTATGGAAATCGCTTAGCGGAGGAGTTTGGAGACCCACAGCATCGCTCCTTGTATATTAAGCTGGCTAAAGAAGAGGATCGGTCTTTAGTGGAGCGGGCACGTGAATTTGTTCTAAGATCAGAAAATGCTACTACTAAAGGGAGACTTTTTATGTGGAAGCTTTCGGAGTTGAAGAAGGAGCGGAAGCAAAAGAAAAAGAGAAAAACTTCTGATGAGAACGAAACAGATTAGCTGGTGAAGTTTTAGAGCTTGCGCAAAATCGGTATTAATAAAGTACAAAAGAAAACTATAGGAATATGAAAGAAAAATTATTAGGAAAGATTTTTAAAATATATAAGCTACCTCTTTTAGTCTCCTTAACTGTCTTTATAGTAATAACAGCCCTTGCGGTACTAAAGGAACCTTTAGAAATAGGGGTGGTATTTCTAGGAAGCCTTCTGGGAACGTTCTTTTTGGACTTAGACTACATTATATACGCCTATTTCACTGATATGAGTACAGACTTTTCTCGAACTTTAAGAGGATTCTTTAAACATAACGATTACAGCAATGCCGTGTCCTACATCTACTACAATAAAGACAAGGTAAAGGAAAAGACGTTGCAGAGTATTTTGTTTCAAATTGTCATAGGTGCTTTTAGCATTTTTATGGTTTTCTCTCCTATAAACTATTTCGCAAAAGCCGTAGTAATATCGGTCTACGTGAACTCGCTTTATAGGTTGGCAGAAAGATACGCAAAACACGACACAAACGACTGGTTTTGGATGCTAAAAGACAAACCATCCGAAAAAAACGTGAAAATATATTTGGCAGTACATGTCATAACTTTTCTGGTTGTCATTCAGTTTCTATAAGTGCTAACTTTTCAGACTTTTTTAACACTTCTCTTGAGTTTAACACTTCTCTTGAGTTTTTTCCTCTATCTAAAGGGTAGCAACAAATTATTAAAAGAGTATTAACCTAAAATTATAAAATGGCACTTTATGGAATCTTAATTAGCCTGGGAGCACTTCTTGCCTTCTTTATAGGGGAGAAGGCTGTTAAAAAAAGAAATCTCCCGCTGACAACTTACTATCACGCCGTCAACGGAGCCCTTATTGGAGGACTTGTTGGTGGCAGGCTTTATCACATCCTGGACTACTGGAGTCTTTACAGCAGGAACCCCTTACTAATTTTACAGGTGTGGAAGGGTGGAATGGGGATCTTTGGCGCCTTATTTGGTGGAGTTATAGGAATTGGCTTAATTCTGTTTCTAGCTGCAAAGAAAAAATGCGAAGAAACCCTAACAAGCGGATTCCTCCTAAAATGGTTGGACATCTTTGCTTTGGGAGTCCCTTTAATACAGGCAATTGGAAGATGGGGAAATTTTTTTAATCACGAACTCTATGGAAAAGAGACAAATTTATCTTGGGGACTAGCTTTCGAAGGCAAACGCTATCATCCCCTGTTTCTTTATGAGTCTATTGCAAACTTTGCTTTGTTTTTGATCCTGCTAGAAATTGAAAGATCTTGGAGTCCCGAAAATCCTACTAAACAAGATAACCAAACCGCAACTACGTTTAAATCGGGAACTATCTTTTTCACTTATTTAACGGGATACGGGCTAATCAGGTTTTTCCTGGAGTTTCTTAGGCTACGCTCCTGGACTTTACATGGAATAAATGTCGCCCAAACTATTTCACTACTTTTCATTCTTACAGGAATCTACAACCTAAGGAAAAGAAGGATCCTCCTTCGGGAAAACAACTAAAATCCCTTTGCCAAAGCACGGGAATAGAAAACTAATAAGGATAATCCTTAATCAAGAGCGCTAAAATGGCTCTATAAAAGGGAGATCCCAGAAAAACACAAGGATTATCCTTACTAAAACTCTCAAAAATCAAAAGCATGATAGGATTTAAACAATGAAAGTTTACATGGCAGCAGATCATGCAGGGTTTGAGCTAAAAGAGCATCTAAAAAAATACTTACATGAAGAAGGATACGCTGTGATAGATAATGGTCCCAAAGAGTACGACAAACAGGACGATTATCCCCTAACAACAGAAAAAACAATCAAACATATTGACGCTAATCCCCAGGAACGTGCTGTTCTAATCTGCAAAAACGGCGTGGGAGTTACAATTTTTGCAAACAAATTTAAACGAGTTAGAGCAGGGCTTTCATGGACTCCCCATCATGCCAAATCGCATAAGCTGGACGATCACACCAACATCCTTACGCTTCCGGCTGCTTACATCACCCCTCAAAAAGCTGTTGAAATTACGCTTGCCTGGCTGCAAACTTTGCCCAGTGCAGAACCTCGCCATGAAAGAAGAATCCGTCAAATTGAAGAGCTTAGTGCTTAAACTTTTATGATTATTCCCACCATTCTGGAGAAAAACCTGGAAACGCTTGAGAAGAGGTTGCAAAAAACTGTTCCATTTTCTCCCGTTGTAGAGGTCGATTTGGCAGACGGTAAACTTTTTGATGGAAAAACCTATCCGGATTTGAAAATAATTGTTAACTCCTACACAAGAATGGTTGCTGAGCTGACTAAAACCTCTGCTGAGCGGAATCATGGAGAGCAAAGGAGATCACAAAAGCCCTCACACACTCGGAAGAATCCCACACCTCTACTAGACATCCACCTAATGGTCAAAGACCCCTTCCCCTACTTGGAAATCAACGCCAAAGGAATAATCCATAAAATAAGTGCTCATGTGGAAGCTCCTATAAACATGGCTAAGTGGCTGGAAGAGGCTAAACAAAAAAGCTACAAAGCAGGAATAGCAATAGCTCCCAAAACTCCCCTGAAAAAACTGGAAAATCTTGTTTCACAGGCAGATTATGTGCAATTTCTTACAATCACCCCCGGAAAACAAGGGCAACCCTTTCAGCCACAAGTCCTGGAAACAATTAAAACCTTCCGCAAAAGTCATCCGCAAAAGGAAATCCAAGTGGATGGAGGCGTCAAAAAACACAACATTAAAGACGTATTGCAAGCAGGTGTAAATAATGTTGTAATTGGTTCTGCTATTGTTAGAGCAGAAAATCCGCAGGAGGCTTATGAGGATTTTGTTAAAATCGAAAGGGAGTTTCATGAAGCGCAAACCCAAATTTAAGGGAGTCCCTATCAACCGAAAAAGCTTTTAACAACTGCAGGAAAAACAAAAAACGCAAAAGACAATAATCAAACAAAAACAAACATGCCCAAATCCAAAAAAATAAAAAATAAAATCAAAAAAATCGCCTTCCTTGGAGGCTCCTCCTGGAAAAAAGAAGACAAACCCTATAAGGACGCCTACAAAACCGCCAGACTCCTTGCTGAAAACGGCTATGAAATTGTTAATGGAGGGGGTCCCGGAATCATGCGGGCAGCAACACGAGGCGGTAAGGCTGGCGGAGGAGAAGTTTTAGCTATTACATATCACCCCAATAAAAAGAAGAAAAACTATGAAGGGATCGATTCGGGGAACAACTTTGACGAGGAAATTATTACTTTAGACTATTTTGATCGCACAAAAGTGATGCTGCAGAATTCTGATGTGCATATTGTTTTTAACGGGAGCACGGGAACAATTAGCGAATTTGGTATGACGTGGGCAAGTTCGCGCATTCATGAGGGAAATCATAAGCCTATTGTTTTGTTTGGAGCTTTTTGGGAAGAAATTTTAGAGGTTATCCGCAAAAATATGTTGATGCGCCCGGGTGAGGTGGAGTTACTGAAGGTCTGCACTAAACCGGAGGAGGTTTTGGAGTTTGTGGAGAGTGTGGAAGGTAAATCAACTGACCCACCGGAAAAGAATAAGGAACAGATTAACTCCTTAACATAAAACTCTTCTAAAAAGCGGTGTTATACTTAACATGATGTCACTGCCCAAAAGTACAGGAACAGCCAAAACCGTTAAACAAAACCAGCGAAGAGTCACCTACACAAAAGCAGGTCTGCAAAAAATCGCCCATGAGCTTCGCATTGATGTCCTAAAAATGCTCGAAAAAGCAAAATCCGGACACCCCGCAAGCGCCCTAGGAACAGCCGAGATCTTCTCCGTTTTATACTGGGACTACCTCAACATCAGCCCGCAAAACGCCCAAGACCCCTCCCGCGATAAATTCATCCTCTCTAACGGCCACATCTGCCCCATTTTATACGCCACCTTAGCAAAAAAAGGATTCTTCCCGGAAACCGAATTAAACTCCCTCAGAAAAATAAACGCCCTGCTGCAAGGGCATCCCGACAGAAACATCCCCGGAATAGAAACAACAGCAGGATCGCTAGGCCAAGGATTATCCCTAGCAACAGGCATAGCGCTAACCCAAAAAATAGAAGCCGATACCGCAAACACTGCCGGCAACACCGCCACCACCACAAAAGTCATAGTCATGACAAGCGACGGAGAGCTCAACGAAGGCCAAACCTGGGAAGCAGCAATGTACGCACCCCGCCACTCCCATACGCCCAAGTACACCTTAGACAACTTAACTTGGATAATCGACCGCAACAACATTCAAATTAGCGGGCACACAAATGAAGTTTTGCCCCTAGAAAACCTCCGAGAAAAACTGGAAAGCTTTAACTGGTACGTCCTGGAAATTGATGGCCACAACATTTCCGAAATTCAAGGAGCACTAAAAATGGCCGAAAACATAACATCGCGTCCAACTGTTATAATTGCACATACGATTCCCGGAAAAGGCGTGGACTTCATGGAAAAAGATCCGAAATGGCATGGTAAAGCTCCTAACCGAGAGCAAATGCAAGACGCAGTTGCACAAATTAAAAATTTATTAAAAAATATTAAGGATTATTAAACCGCCATTAAGGCCACTAAACACAAAAATATGAAATCAATAAAGCTTCACATCAACTTAATTCCCCTATTAATAATTTTGTTCCTCATTGGAGGCGCCGGTTACTTTTTGTTTGGCCAGGATTTGGAAATTCCTATAGAGGATCGCAAAACTAAAATTACCCGTATTGAAGGCTTTCCTAGAATGATGTATGTGGATGAGGAGCGTGAAAAGATTCATCGGGTTTTGAAGTCGGAGGAAGAGTTGAATGAGTTTTTAAATGAGGTGGATCCGGAGGGGCGTCTGGAGTTTAATGAGGATGTTAATTTTGACCGCAACTATTTGATTGGCACAACAACAGATACTCTTGAGGGCGAAAATCACGAGTATAAGATCCGCAAGATTTACAAGGATACGGATGATCAGACTTTGACTATTTCAAGGGAGCGTGTGGATCCGGATGAGGATTGTGAGCTTGATGGTGGTAAGAACATTTGGATTGATATCGTTAAGATTAATAAAACTGATTGGAAAATAGATTTTGAACTCGTAAAAAAGATACTGCCCTGTGACGAGGAAATCAACGAAACAACTGAAGAGTAAGTCAACCCGAGACGCTTTTGGTGAAGTGCTTCCGGAGTTGGCGGAGAAAATTCCCGAACTTGTTGTTTTAACCGCCGATTTAGCGGACTCCACCAGAGTAACCGGCTTTGCGGAAAAATACCCTAAACGCTTCTTTCAAATAGGAGTTGCTGAACAAAACATGGCCTCGCTGGCTGTGGGAATGTCTTTAGCAGGAAAAATTCCGGTGATAACCTCCTTTGGAGTCTTTTCGCCCGCTAAAAATTGGGATCAAATTAGGGTGGGTGTGTGCATGAATGAGGCTAACGTTAAGATCGTTTCAACGCATTGCGGAATTAACGTGGGTGAGGATGGCGCTACTCATCAGGCTTTGGAGGATATTGCTTTGATGCGCGTTTTGCCGGGTATGAAGGTTTTTTCTCCTGTGGATTTCGAAGAAACTAAGGAGGTGGTGAGGGCTGCTTTTTTGGAGGAGGGCCCAGCATATGTGAGGTTAACACGTGCAAAAACTCCTGTGTTAGAGGAGGCTTCTGCAAAAGGAAGTAAGAATTTCAAAGTTGGCTCCCCTTATGTCTTGGAAGAGGGTACTAAAGTAGCCCTTGTAGGTACGGGACCAATCCTAACGGAGGGACTTTTTCCCGCGCGGGAAATTAACGAAAAGTATCCCGAGAGCATAAAAGTTGTGAATATTCCTACAATTAAACCCTTGGATGTGAAAAAGTTTTTAGGCACTCTAGAAGGAATTTCTCATGTTGTAACTTTGGAAGAGCATCAAATAACGGGAGGGTTGGGGAGTTTGGTAAGTGAGATTCTTTCAATGGAGGGGCTGCAAAAACCACGAAAGATAGTTAGAATGGGAATGCAGGATACATTTGGGGAATCAGGAAGTTATGAGGATTTAAAGAAAAAGTTCGGCTTAGATAGTGAGAGTATTAAAAAAGTTTTACTGAAAGAACTTAAAGAAGCAGGAATTTAAAAAAATGAATCAGGAAAAACAACAACTGGACCTTTTAACAATAGGAGACACCTCCATAGACCTCTTCATGAAAATCGATGAAAACTTCGTGTGGGACGTTTATCCCGACACCGAAGAGGACCTCTGCTTTCATCACGGGAGCAAGATCCCCGTAAACTCCTTTGAAACTTCGATTGCCGGAAACTCCTGTAACGTTGCCGTGGGAGCCACAAAACTAGGCCTAAAAACTGCCATCTACACAGAGCTTGGCGACGACTCCAACGGGGAACGCGTAATTCGTGAACTGCAGCAAAAAGGCGTAATCACCAACTACTGTATTAAAAACAAAGGAACCCCGACAAACGTGCACTCTATTATTGTTTATGCCGGCGACAGAACGATCTTTTCCTATCATGAACCTAGAGATTACAAGCTTTACTCCTGGCCGAAACCTAAATGGATCTTTTATTCCTCGTTGGCAAAGGGATTTGATAGTTTTCAGGAGGAATTAGTGCAGTATGCAAAGGATAATCCGGAAATTGGGGTGGCGTTTAATCCGGGAAGCCAGCAGCTTCGGGAAGGGGTGGAGACGCTAAAAAATGCTTTGGAAATTGCGGATGTTTTGTTTGTAAATAAGCAGGAAGCGCAGGATTTGGCGCAGTCAAAGGAGGAGGGTTTGGAAAAGTTGCATGGGATGTTGCAGGAGTTGGGGCCTAAAGTGACGGTTATCACACTGGGAGATGAAGGATCTACAGCTCATGACGGGACTAAGATGGTTACGGAGGGTATTTATGAGAAGGATGCCAAGATTATGGATAAAACGGGAGCCGGTGACTCTTATGCTACAGGATTTATTGCAGCCCTGCATTATAAAAAGCCTTTAAAGACTGCTATGAAGTGGGGAGCAGCTAATTCTTCGCATGTTATTCGTAAGATTGGGGCCATTAAAGGGCTACTAAACAAAACTCAAATTGAAAATCTTGTTAAGTAAGGATAATCCTTTCAAAATCTTGGTAAAATGTCTTACCTAGAGTCATTAAAAGAAACCCAACAGGGATTGTCCTTGTCTAAATGTCTCGAAACTCCGCAAACAAAGCAAATTTGGCAAAAAATGCAAGGATCATCCTTACTCGAAAATGTGCTAACATAAACTCAACATGAAAGTACTAATCACACGAAAAATCCCCGACGCAGGCATTAGATTGTTAAAAGAACATCCGGAACTGGAACTCGACTACAGACAAGGCGCTCCCCTCTCAAAGGAAGAACTCATCAAAGCAATCAAAGACGCCGATGCAATCATCCCTGTAATCCCCGATCAAATAGACGCCGACATCATAAACGCAGCCGACAACTTGAAACTCATTGCCACCTACTCCGTTGGATACGACCACATCAACCTGGAAGCAGCAAAATCAAAAAGCGTCTACGTTTCCAACACACCCGGAGACCTAACCGAATCCGTTGCAGAGCACACCATAGCTCTCATGATGGCCGTGGGGAAAAAGATAGTCCAGGGCGACAAATACGTTAGAGAAGGCAACTACAATTATTGGGATCCTATGCTTTATTTAGGGCCTCAGTTTATGGGCAAGACGTTGGGAATTGTGGGATTCGGCAGGATTGGCCAACACGTAGCTGACATTGCTAGAGATGGCTTTAACATGCGCATAGTTTATTCGGATCCTAAGGTGATCCCAAATAGCGGGGCAGAACGACTCTCCTTGGAGGAGCTTTTGGAAACTTCGGACGTGATTTCCCTAAACTGCAATCTTTGCCCTGCCACGCATCACTTAATTGACGAGGCGCAGCTTAAGATGATGAAACCGACAGCTATCTTGATTAATACGGCAAGAGGTCCGGTGATTAATGAGAAGGCTTTAATGAGGGCGTTAGAAGAGGAGTGGATTGAGGGCGCCGGCCTGGATGTGTTTGAGGAGGAGCCAAATGTTCCGGAGGAGTTGCGCGATTTGAAGAATGTAGTTTTAACTCCGCATATTGCAAGCGCTACCAGGGAGGCAAGAATTGAGATGGCTACTATGGCGGCTAAGAATGTGATTGAGGTGCTTGTTAATGGAAATGAGCCTGTTAATAAGGTGGCCTAAGTAGATATCTACGGCAGCAGTTTTTTACAAGGGGCATACTCAAAAACAAACAAAAATGAACTTCATAAAACGAAACATCCCCATACTAATCACTGGAATCGCCCTACTAATCCTCTTTTTCATTATCATAGGACTGTCGCAAACAAAAGAACCTCAAACTCCAGGACTCTCCACAGTAACCGAAGCAGAACTTATAGCAGCACACACCTACATCCTGGGCTCACCCGATGCTGCCTTCAGCTTGGTCATGTTTGCAGACTTAACCTCCGCAAATCAAGCAGCTTACTATCAAACGCTGCAAAACCTCTATGGGGAAAACAGTCGCTACCTAAAAATTGCTCTTCGCCACATGCCTCAAAACGATCAGGCTAAACTAAGGGCAAAAGCAGCTCAAGCAGCAGGCGAGCAAGGCAAGTTTTGGGAGTTTGCGGAAGTACTTTACAACAGGGTCGAGGATGAGTTGAATTCGAAGGAGTTGTCAAAGATTGCGGAGGCGCTGGCCTTAAGCACAAAGGAGTTTGAGACAGATTTGAAGGATGAGGCTTTTGACACTGTTGTTGAAATGGATTTAAAGGATGCAAAAAAGCTTGAGCTGACAACGCCTCCGGAGTTTTTCCTAAATGAAGATAAATTAGCAGTTACGAGCCCTCAGGATTTGGAGCAGCAGGTTCAGGCGGAAATTGATCGAGTTAAGCAGTACCGTCTTAATCGGGAACGCTCCCAAACGGAGGATCCTAACGGTGACGGCGTTGAAACGGATGCGGGTAATCCGGCGGGAGGCGAGTCGAAGCCCGGCACAAATCTAAATGCGCGTCAGTTAAAGTGGCTGCAAACTGTAAAGGAAATTAGCTTTACTGAAGAGGGATGGAATCCTAAGGAAGCTTCTGTTGTGAAAAATCAGGTGGTTCGCTGGACTAATACAACGGAGGAGGAGATTGAGATTGAGCAGCTGGATAAGCTTTATGATGATTTTGAGGAGAATAAGGTTATAGCGCCGGGGGAGACTTTGGAGTTTAAGTTTACTCGTCCGGGAGTGTGGCGCTATCAGGAGGCAGGTTCCCTTTCTTGGGGTATGGTTTTTGTTGAGAACTACTAGGGAGTAGCTGGGGGAAGTATCCCACCCCCTCTTCACGTTTCGCTTCGATTTACGTTTGAAAAAAAAGTGGAAAATCTCGCTGCAAAAGTTCATCGGAGGGAGATACTTCCCCCAAAAACTATCCAAAGCTGCATCAATCCTCAAGAGAAAAGGCGGAAGGGCACACCTCACTCAAAAAACACTCATCACACTTTGGACTTCGCGCCGTACACACATACCTCCCATGTAAAACCACAGAGGACGAGTAAAGCTGCCACATCTCCTTTGGTAAAAGCTCCATCAAATCCTGCTCCACCTTCTTAGGACGCGTCTCCTCTGTAAGGCCCAAGCGCTTGCTAACACGCTTAATATGCGTATCAACAACGATACCCTCGGTTATTCCCCAAAGCTCCTGCAAAATCACGTTAGCACTTTTGCGGGCAATCCCGGGAAGACTAGTTAGATCTTTCATGTTTTGAGGAACCTTACCGTTAAAGTCATGCACAATCTTGGTGGCGGTTTTTACCAGGCGCTCGCCTTTTGTTTTGTGATAGTTGACCCCATAAATATCCTTCTGCACTTGTGTAGGATCGGCGGAGGCAAGCGTTTGCCAATCCGGATATTTTTGAAAGAGAGTCTTTGTGATTTCGTTAACTTTCTTATCCGTTGTTTGCGCAGAAAGCATAACTGCAATAACCAGCTGCATTTCACCCTTGTAATTAAGCTCTATTTCAGGCTCGGGATAGTGCTTTTTAAGCAGGTCTAGTATTTTTTGTACTTCAGGCATGTATCTAGTATACGACATAAGGAGCGAACAAAAGGGGCAGTCCTCTTAAAGGAATGTCAAGCGTAGCAAAGCTACCTTGACTTCTTAGGTAAATGAGAGCGAAGCGATCATTTAGCTATGCTGTCCCCTAAATATGCTGTCCCTCCATCGAGCAAAGGCTTGACTTATAGAAAAAAGTGAAATAGACTCTGAATCAAGAAAGGACTCGGAGATGGGGTCTTTTCCTTTGGGGGCGTTCCCCAATTAGTTGTTTCAGGGAGCGCCCCTGAATCAATCTGTCGCCACATTTCTCCCCAACTGCAAGTAACCGCAAACCCTACTCCTAAATCGCGTACTCCCCCAAAACCAACACCTCAAACATCCGCTGCCAATCACCAACAGACAAAGCCTGCGGCCGCTTAGTACCATCCACCGAAGAGCGCGCCAACTCCGCATCCGTAAAAGGCTTATTCAACATTTTCCGAGGCGTCTGAAACCCCTTATGCAAAAACCCCTCAAACTTATCTATCATATTCAAATCAGCAAGATACTCCGGCAGAGCCTCCCTACGAGTTAAACGAACAATTCCCCCATCCACTTTAGGCACAGGCTTAAAAACCTCCCTGGGAACCTCCTTTAAATAATCCACCTCAAAAAACGTCTGCAAAAACACCGACAAATAAGAAGCATCCGGCGCCTTAGCAGAAATCTTTTCAGCAACCTCCTTTTGAATTAGCAGAACACACGTTTCGGGGAGGCGCGGCAGCTTCACCAGCATGTGCAAAATTGGAGAGGTGATGTAGTAAGGCAACGAACCTAAAACCTTAAAAGGAGTATTCTCCGCAGCAAATTCCTTAGCTTTTTTAGGCAACCACTCCAGAATATCCGCCTCTACAACAGAAACGTTAACCGTAGTTTTAAACATCTGCTCCAGTTTAGAAATGAAACGAGAATCTATTTCAACAGCATAAATTTTAGAACCGTACTCAAATAGAGCTTCTGAAAGCGTTTGAGTCACTGCCCCTAATCCAGGACCTATTTCAACAACAATGTCATCAGAGGCAAGCTGCAAGGAGTTAACCATGTATTTGGAAATGTCTTCGCTGAGCATGAAATTTTGACCTAGGGATTTTTTTGGTTTGTAAGGCATGTGGATATTATAAGGGATTTTTGGCGTAAAAAAGGGGGAAGTGAGGGGAAAACACCCCTTTTGAGCGAATTTTGAAAAATCTAAAGGATAGATAAGAGAAACCCTCCTTTGAAAGAACTTTTGCAACGTAAAAGTTTGCAAAACTTTTGCGACTCATCGACAATCCGTTAGTGACGGATTTCGATGTGGCTAACAAGTTGCAAAGCAACTTGTTAGAACTGTCTTTTTGGGTAACAAAAAAAGGAAGTTGAGCGAAACGTGAGAGAAAAGGAGGGTTTCTCTTAAAAGCAGCCTTAAAGGAATTTCCTTGAATGAATCTAAAGAAGCCTTTTACACCCAGTTAAAATCCCCGCGATCATAATCCAGCTCATCCAAAAACTCCCCCACCGAAGACTGCTTCCTCAAAAACCTCCGCGTACCCGAACTCCCCTCAAAAACAAGCAACCCCTCATCAATCTCACCAATAAAACGACTCGGCTGATTTGCCTGCACACTCCCAAAATAAACCCGCGACTTCGTATTCGTCATAAAAACCTTCTCCTTAGCCCGCGTAATAGCCACATAACAAAGCCGACGCTCCTCCTCCAACTCCGCAACCTCCCCAATAGACTGACTATGCGGAAAAAGACCCTCCTCCATGCCCACCATAAAAATCAACGGAAACTCCAAACCCTTAGAAGCATGAATTGTCATTAAAGTAACAGCATCCAGCGAATGAGCATCCGGGCGATCAGCACTTTCAATTAACGAAACATTCTCCAAAAACTCCCCCAAATCCTCAAACAAACCCGCCACAGAACGAAGCTCACGCAAGTTTTCCAGGCGCTCCTTATTTTCCTCCGAACCATCATCAAGCCACTCCAGATAGCCCGACTTCTCCAAAACCAGATCCAAAAGCTCCAAAGTAGTAGCCCCTTGCGCTGCTGCGGCAATCCACTTTTGCCAAGGCAACTTCGACTTCTCCTCAATAAGCTCAAGATCCCACCCCGAATCCTTAATCTTCCCAAGCGTCACCTTGCCAATCCCCCGAGTAGGCGTGTTAATAATGCGCTCCCAAGAAACCGCATCCTTAGGATTGTACAGGACCCGCAAATACGAAATTGCATCCTTAATTTCCTTTCGAGCATAGAAGCGAAAACCTCCAATAATCTTGTAAGGAATGCTTGATTTAATAAAAGCCTCCTCCAGATTTCGCGATTGAGCATTCGTCCGATATAAAACTGCTATGTCTTTATAAGAAGCTCCTTCAGAAACGGCATCCAGAATTTTATCCACCACAAAATCAGCTTCTGCCTTTTCGTTATAAGCCGTATAAACAGTCAGCTTTTCGCCTTGTCCATTTTGTGTATGCAAATCCAGCGGGATGTGGCTGGAATTGTTGTTAATAACATGTTTTGCTGCATCCAAAATATTTTGAGTCGACCTATAATTTTCTTCCAAATTGTAAACCTGAGCATCTTTATAATCGCTTTGAAAATTTAAAATATTGCGATAATCGGCTCCTCTAAAGCTGTAAATTGCCTGTGCCATATCGCCCACTACGTATAAATTGCGATGCTTTTTAGCCAGAAGCTTTGTTATGGAGTATTGCGCTTTGTTAGTGTCCTGATACTCGTCAACCAAAACATGCTGAAAAAAGTTTTGATATTTGGCTAAAACTTGCGGATGCTCTACAAAAAGCCGAACCGTTTCCATAAGCAAGTCGTCAAAATCTAGCGCTTTATTTTTGCGGAGGCGCTTTTGATATTCGTGATAAATTTTTGCTGCTGTTCTTTGAAAGTAACCTTTAGCATAGCCGCTATATTCCAGCGGGGTAACTAATTCGGTTTTGGCCCCTGAAATAGCATATAAAACTGCTTTCGGCCGGATCTTCTTGGAGTCGATGCCAAAGTCTTTAATTATGGTTTTTACAAGGGCTCTTTGGTCGTAGGTGTCGTAAATTACGAAATCGTTGGGAATTCCCAGATGCTTGCCGTCCCGCCGGAGGATTCGTGAGCTAATGGAGTGAAACGTGCCACTCCAGGAGAGTTTGCCGGAAAAGGTGTCTAAAAGGTGGCCAACGCGTTCTTTAATTTCGCCGGCAGCTTTGTTGGTAAAGGTTACAGCTAGAATGTTTTGTTGCGGGATGTTTTTTGTGTGGATTAGGTAGGCCACGCGATGTGTAAGTACGCGAGTTTTACCACTTCCGGGGCCGGCTACTACTAGAGCAGGGCCGTTTTGGTGCTCTACTGCTGCTTTTTGCTGTGGGTTTAGTTGATCAAAGAGTGTTAGCATGCACAAAATATACTAACACGTCGCTACGCTTAGAAAAGATAAGCCTAGTAATAGTAGCAGCCTTCTCTTAAATCCTCGGGAAAGCCGGCGTCCTCTAAAACAGCACAGTCAGGGCTTCCGTTGCCATCAGCTGCAATAACCCATTCATCATCTTCCTTGTAGACCCAAAACATACCCCCTCCACCGGGACCTTCGCTTAATTTAACGCCTCCTGTAGCGTACAAAACTTCTGTTTCCAAATCATCAAAAACTTCTGAAATCTCTATAGTAATTTCCTCTACATCCTTTTCGTATTTGTTGGCAAAGGCTTCTTTGATAGATTGTATGTCGTTGGAAGTTAGCTCTAAAGTCTCTTCGTCTTCACCTTCAGAAGAATCAGCATCGGCTTCCTCATCGCCCTCTGCACTCTCAGACTCAACTGCATCTTCTCCGGAGTCGCTTTCAGCTTCCTCCCCGGAATCCTCGGCAGCCTCGTCAACAGGTTCCTCCTCAACAACTTCCGTAGACTCCTCCACTACAACCGCTTCCGGCGCGTCAACACCCATCCCAAGTAAATCCCCGCGAGTGTCGTACCAAAGCTTAGCTGCAAAAATACCCGCCAAAAAAGCCAAAGCTAAAAATATAAACTGATTTGAATTTGTGGTTTCGTGTGAATTTTCTGTCATGGCCTAATTATATGCCTATTTTTGCTATAAATAAACCTTCTGATATTCTAAGAGCATGCCAACTAATCTAAATAAAACATTAGCAGCAAGAATTGTTCTAGGATTTCTCGGAGGTCTACTTATTGGTCTGGTAGTTTTTGGAGTATCCCGCCGGATTAATCCTTCAAGTACCGTGCAAATTAAAATTAACGAAAAATCTTACACATTGGAAATTGCAAAAACTCCCGCGCAAAGGGCTAAAGGGCTTATGCTTCGAGAAAATTTAGATGAAAATAAGGGCATGCTTTTTGTGTTTCCTAGAGAAGGACGGCATGGATTTTGGATGTATAAAACGAGAATTCCTTTGAAGATGATTTGGCTTGATAAAAACTGGAAGGTAGTGCATATGGAGGCGCAGGTACCTCCTTGTGAAAGTGAGGATCCTTTGAAGTGTCCCTCTTATTATCCTTCTAAACCGGCAATGTATGTGATTGAGATTAACCCTTAAACACAAAAACGGATTCTCAAGTTTACGGAGCCTTCAATCCCTTGACGAGACTTATTTTCTCAGGCACTATTCTTCTATAGGCTGTTTGAAATAAATTTGGTGACTGGCGGGAAAGGAGAGGACGGTGGCAAGTAAAACTGCTGTTAAAAAGGCGGTGGTGAGGATCATCGCCGCAGAGAGAGGAAAACGAGGGAGGAGCCGCCCCTCGGCGGAAAAGCTGGAGGAAGTCTTGCGAAATGCCGTAAGACCCTTTGGGTACACCGTAGCGCGTACTACACAGAGAAATCTCTGCCCCGAACAGGCAAGAGAACGAAACTGGGTCCCCTTACGGGACGGGAGAAGTTGCCTCGCCATCTACGTAGATGGCGTGGTGTACACGCGCCTGATTTAAAAACAAACTCCTTCGGGGAACATAGGCGGACGACATGCCCAAATCCCCGAAGGAGAAACACTTCCTGCTGGAACACAAACAACGTATGCTAAAATAACCCCATCATGAAAGAAAAAAAAGACCGACAGGCTAACCACTCCAAAAACCACAGCACAAAAAAAACCTACATAACAACAGCAATACCCTACGTCAACGCAGCCCCTCACATAGGCTTTGCTCTAGAAATAATTCAAGCCGACGTACTTAACCGCTACTACAAAAGCAAAGACCAAGACACTTACTTTGTAACCGGAACCGATGAAAACTCGCTAAAAAACGTCTTGAAAGCTGAAGAAGAAGGCATCTCCACAAAAGAACTTGTAAATAAATACTCTAAAAACTTCCTGGAGCTAAAGGAAATTCTTAACATTGACTATGACGATTTTATTAGAACCACAGAGCCCAGACACATCAAAAACGTTGAAAAGTTTTGGAAGGCCTGTGAAAAAGATATCTACAAAAAAAGCTACAAAGGCCTTTACTGCGTGGGTTGCGAGGAATTTAAACTTGAAAAAGACCTGGAGGAAGGAAAGTGCCCGGAACATTTAAACAAGGCTTTGGAAGTGGTGGAAGAGGAAAACTACTTTTTTAAACTCTCTAAATATCAAAAGCAATTAAAAGAACTTATCGAAACAGAAACCCTTAAAATCGTACCTAAAGGAAGAAAAAACGATGTTTTGGGATTTATTGATCAAGGCTTAGAGGACTTCTCTATTTCGCGATCGGTGGAAAGAGCTAAAGGATGGGGAATTCCTGTTCCGGGAGACCCCTCTCAAATCATTTACGTGTGGTTTGATGCCCTGGTTAATTACATTAGCGCTTTGGGATATGCCGAGGAAAGCGCTTTGTATAAGGATTTCTGGGCAGATAGCGACAAGATTCTCCATTGTATAGGCAAAGGAATTACACGCTTTCATGCAATTTACTGGCCGGCTATGCTTTTATCCGCGGGAGTAAGGCTGCCGACGCATGAGCTGGTTCATGGCTACATTACGGCGGATGGGCAAAAGATGAGCAAAAGTTTGGGGAATGTTGTGGAGCCTAAGGCTGTGGTGGAAAAGTATGGAACAGATGCAGTGAGATACTTTTTGTTAAAGGCAATTCCGCCTACTAAGGATGGTGACTTTAATAAGGGGTATTTTGAGGAGGTTTATAATGCGGATTTGGCTAATGGCCTTGGTAATGCGGTTGCGCGTGTGGCTAAGATGGCGGAGAATTCGGGTTTTGAGTTTGAGGTTGATACTAAGGGGTTTGAGAAGGTTTGGGAGGCAGATTGGACGCAGGATTTGCAAAGTCACATGGAGTCTTTTCGGCTGGATTTAGCTATACAGGAGGTGTGGAAAATGCTTTCACAATTGGATAAACATATTAATGAACATGAGCCTTGGGCTGTTAAGGATGAGGAAAAGTTGCGTGAAATTTTGGATTTTGAGGTAAATCTTATCAGAAGGGCGGCTGTAGTGCTAAAGCCTTTCATTCCTGATACTAGTAGGAAGATACAAGCTCAATTCTTTAAAAAAGATATTAAGGCGCAAAAACCCCTCTTCCCACGCATTTAACAAGGATGATCCTTTGTAGAGACGGACCTTTCCCCTATATAAGAGCGGAAACCTGTAAGAAGGTAAAGGATTATCCTTTAAAAAAGATCCAGAATAACTGGGGGTAAAGGAAAAAATACCCATTTGATGAAGGATTATCCTCTAAGTTAAATACTTAATGTTAAAATGGGCACATGCTGCTAGCAAAGAACAGAAAAGCGCTTTATAACCATGAAATAATTGAAAAGTACCTCGCTGGAGTGGTCCTAAAAGGGTATGAAGTAAAGGCAATTCGCGAAGGAAAAATAAGTTTTGAAGGATCCTATATAAAAGTGCAAAATGGAGAGGCTTTTGCCATAAATATCCATATTGGAAAATACTCCAAACAATCGCAAGAACTGTCGCAGAGGCAGGAAAAACATCCTTTAAAACTACTCCTCAACCAACGAGAAATTGAAGAAATCGCGCGGGAAACGCATCAAAAAGGGAAAACAGCAGTACCTATAGCTTTCGTTTTACGTAATAATATGATAAAATTGGAGTTAGCTGTAGTGAAGGGAAGAAAAGAGTATGAGAAGAAACAGCTTGCTAAGAAACGCCAAGTAGAAAAGGATCTGCAAAGGCAAAGAAAGAATTTAAAATTCGGGGATGACCGGATTTGATTGATTGCACTTTTAAAATATGGGCGCAAGCCAAGCTGCTGATGCTTGTTAAACACAGCAAAAAACACTTGCCGATACAATGGTAAGAGAGCCTGCACTAGCGGGCGCAATGGCCTAAAATTAGTTTAATTACTATTTAGGTCAGGTTCCTAAAAGCCTATCCGGGGGGTTTTAGAGAATCTTATAAAACCGGAGTGAGGGGTTTGGAGCCGGTAATTCCAAAATCCAAGGGCTAAAAAACCCAAACACTTTACCTAGGGAGGACCTAGAAAGCGCGTTAAAGGCTTTCCCTTCTGAAAATAACTTTAACTAAGCTTGTAGATACTCATATTTGGTCTTTCAAGACGGGGGTTCGATTCCCCCCATCTCCACCAGAAAGCATTCGCTACGCGAATGTTTCTGGCCCAAGCAAATACGAGCGAATGCGAGTATTTGTTTGCTGCCTCACAAATCCAAAAGACTTGTGAATACTTCCAGACTTTGCACACCACCCGCACTCCCCGATTTGTTAAACAATCCGCTATAATAAGCACATGTATCTAAACAAACTGGCAGAAACCATCCTTAAATACAACCACCCAAAGAAAATAAGCAAGGTAAACTTCGCCAAAACCATATACCTAGTTCATAAATACCTCTGTCAAAATAAAAAATCCAAAAACACAGCAATAAAGTACATTAGAATGCCTCTGGGGCCGGTTCCAAAGGGATTCATGGATCTACACAACCACAATAAAAACATCAAAGTTTCCATAAGAAACACAGAAAACGATCTGTTGTATAACACGGAGAATTACTCTATTGAAAACAGGGAAATAGAACATTTCGCTAAAGATACGGAACTGGAAATAAAAAAACTCGCAAAAGCGCTGCAAAGATTCCCAACTAGCAAATTAGTAGATTACACGCATAAAGAACCTTCCTGGAAAAAAAGAAAAAACGGGGAAGAATATTTTATACAAAAAGAGGACCTGAAAAGAAAACTCCCTAACGTACGGGGAAGAAAAAGACAAAAAACAAAAGAAAATTCAAGAATACAAGCTCAACTTTTAGAGGGACTACTAGAAGACATTGTCACAGAGAGTACAAAGCTGGAATATCCAGATTTAAACCAAGATGGAAAAAAGTCTCAGTAAGAATGATGTAACAAGAAACCTGTGGAATTCCTATAAGAAGAGCGAGGAATATGCGAAAGGAATGCATAAAGCAATTCCGGAAAATCACCCCTTAATACAAGAGCGGGAGAAAGAGGGCTTACAACATATCTACTCCCAGGTTAAAAACAAGACCGCCCAAGGAGAGCTTGCGTTTAAAAAGCTCAAAAAACGAACAGTAGGTAGTTGGGTTAATGAGTGGAAAAAAATGCATTCCACACTTTTTGGAACAGTGCTTAAAGAGCATGGGCATTTAAGAAAGAACGATGTCAGGTTTGGAGGTATTGACAGTGTAGAAAAACACAAAATACCCACCTATAAAGAGGTACCTCGAGAGATAAACAAGCTAGCCTACAAAATACCCCAATTTATGCAAGAAACAAAGGAACAAAGTGAAATCTGCAAAATTCTAGCAAAAATACACTATCAATTTATTCGAATACACCCTTTTTACGACGGAAACGGAAGAATAGCACGCGTCTTAACGGATCAAATTTCAGTGGCATATGGATTGCCCCCAGCCATAGCGGGATATCCCCGGCATGATAAAAAAAGAAGAGAAGCCTATCACAAAGCAATCGATTCCTGCGCAGAGGATTCAACGTGCGAAAGTCTGGCCCTCTGGATTGAGGGTTATATAAGCAAACAGAAAGAACAACTTGCTTAAAATTTCTGTAGCTTTATGGAAATCTTTATAAAACTGCAAATCCTTTTATTTTTTAGTGCTGTTGTTATCTTTTTTGGAATTGGCTACATGATGGAAATCTAACCGTTCAAGACCTTACTTCTTGACACAAGGTTACACAATGTGTAATATGTAATCATTATGAACAGAGTACAAGTATTACTAAAACCTGAAACCATAACTAAAGTAAAAAAAGCCGCCAAAAAGAACAAAACCTCTGCCTCCGGCTTTATTAGAGAGGTGGTAGAGAAGGAGCTGGAAAAGGAAAAATCTAAAAAGGACCCCATAAAAATCCTATTAAATGCAGCTAAAAACGCGTCCAAAGGAGGTCCCAGAGACCTCAGCACCAATGATGACTATCTTTATGGCAAGGACAGCGTACTATGAGAATTCTAATAGATGCTGATACCTATATAGCCCTCTACAACAAAGACGACGCCCTACACAACAAAGCAAATAAAATCCTAAATTCTCTCAAAAACAAAGATGTAGAAACCTTTACTACTTATGATGTTGTGGATGAAGTGGCGACTAAATTGTCTTATTTCTTAAAAAAATCGGATTCTCTGAGGTTTTTAAAGCAGTTAATGGAGTCCGAAACAGAAATAATCTATCCCACCGAAAACAGCCTCCTTGAAACAATAGAAAAAGTGAAATCAATAAGGTCTAAAAGAGTTTCTTTCACGGATTGCGCAAATATGATTGCTTACAAGCATTACGACATAGATGCGATTTTTTCTTTTGACAAGATTTACGAGAAGCAAGGGATAAAAACGTTGAAACCATGATAAAATAGGCACTGCTAGGCCAAACATGGAGGGTTGGCAGAGTGGTAATGCAGCGGCTTGCTAAGCCGTCACCGTGTAATAGCGGTGCGTGGGTTCGAATCCCGCACCCTCCGCCAAAAAGATTCCGCTACGCGGAACTTTTTGGGCCAGGTAAATTCGACTGAATAGGAGAATTTAGCTGCAACGTAAAAGTTCCAGGAACTTTTACGGATCTTCCAAAATTGCAAATTTTGGAAGCACCTTCAAGTGTAGCGAAGCTACCTTGAATAGCTTTTGCGCAGCAAAAGGTGAGCTCTTCTAAAGATCCTGACTTTCGTCAGGATGACGCTACCCTCCAGCGGCATAACTCCCACAAATTGCAAACAACAAAAAACCCCGCTAAAATAAACCCAACATGCAACTAAACCAAATCACAGACTTCCTAGGACTCACCGACACAAAATCAAAAGAACCCGAGCCCGCCGACAATCCCGTATTCAACGTAGAGCAGGCAGGAGAAAAAAAGACCCTTGTAGAATGGGAAGCTCCCTTAAGAACCCCGCTAAAAGCAATGGGAGGTAAACTAAAAAAGAACCTCCTAATAGTTGCCATAGTAATGGGGCTTTTCCTCCTTCTAATAGGTGAATACTTCATAATCCTTGTGGTTGCAAGCGTCGTCTTCATTGGATACATCCTGTCGGCAACCCCCGCAGAAACCGTCCACTACGAAATCACCACTCACGGCATAAAATACGTGAATCAATTTTACTACTGGAACGAGTTTGGACCTTTCTTCATTACGGAAGACAATGGAGTGGCCGTGCTAAACGTTGATATGAAAGAGCAAATTCCGGCAAGGCTCTTTATTACTATAAAGGAAGGGCAAAAGGAGAAGGTTAAGGAGGCATGTGCTAAATATTTGCCTTATTTAGAGGAAAAGCCCGAAACATTCTTGGACAAAGCTTACGAAAAGATTACAAGCAAGCTGGATTTTTAGCTTTCCGATTTAATTTCCCTGTTTTAAAAGTATAGGTTTTAAGAGATAACAAAGGTTTTTCTGTATTTTGCGGTATAATACGCGATGTGGGAGCAGTGTTTGCGCCCGTAGCTCAGTGGATAGAGCACAGCATTGCGGATGCTGGGGTCGGGGGTTCGAGTCCCTCCGGGCGCGCCAAAAAGATTCCGCTACGCGGAACTTTTTGGCCCAAGCAAATGTGAGCGAATGCGAACATTTGTTTGCTGCCTCACAAGTTGTACTCAACTTGTGAAGAGGAGAATTTAGCTGCACCCGAGGCATTTGCCAAAGGCAAATGGCGAACTATTTTAACGCGGGTATTTGTTTGAAAATAACAAGTCGCATTAGATAATTATTCTTGTCATCCAAGCCCTCTTGTTAGATAAAAATTCAATGTCATCCAAATTAAACAAATAAATATTAGAATGCTACCTAAAGTATCTGTTTCCTGCCCTCTTTAGGAAGGATCTCTATGAATGATTTTGATATGAATTTAACTCAAAAAATGGCTAAAAATTACAAAAAAGCTGCCAAAAAGGACAAGTCCAAAATCTTGGATGATTACTGCAAATTAACTCAGGTTAAGCGTAATACTGCCGTAAAACGCTTTAGAAGAAAAATACGTAAACCTTATCCTAAGGCTTTACCTATAAAACCAAAGAAAAGGGGTAGAAAGAAAAAGTACTCTCAAATCCACAAATTACTTATTCAAAATATTTGGGATCTGGCAGATCAAATCTGTGCAGAACGTCTCTACCCTTGCCTGCCTCTATATGTAGAACAACTACATAAATCAGAAAAACTTAATGGATTCCCTCAAGAAGTTATTGATTGTGTCTTAAATATCCCCCTAGGTACACTTAAATACTTCATCGCAGATTTCCCTAAACCTACTTACAAAAAGAAACGTAAGGGCAATAAAGATCTGTATAAACAAATCCCTATAAAAGCTAACTTCGGAAAACACTCTAATAAACCCGGTTTTGTGGAAGTTGATTATGTAGAGCATAATCAAGGAAGTAACGGTACCTGGGCTATCTCAGGCTGTTACAACGATATCTTCTCAGGATGGATTACAAGAGCTGCCGGTATGGGTAAATCTTATGAATCCGTTAAAGCCATCCATAAAAAGTGTATGAATGGCTTTTTTCATAAAATAATAGAACTTCATCCCGATAATATGCTTTCCACCCTTAAACTACTACTTGAAGACATGATTACAAAAGAAAACCCAACAGGCCTCTTTTATGTCTCAAGATCAAGACCGTATGAAAGTAATGATAATGCCCATGTTGAACAAAAAAACGGTGACAAAATAAGACGTCTTGTTGGTTACCATCGCTACGGCACCAAAGAACAACTAAACCTCCTAAATAAACTCTATTCAGTTAGTGACCTCTATGATAACTTCTTTATTCCCTCTGCAAAACTAAAAGAAAAAATTATGGATACTAATGGTCGCGTTATTAAAAGAAAACATGATAAACCTAAAACACCTTTCCAACGCCTCCTGGAAAGTGAAGATATTTCCCCAATAGTGAAAAATAACCTTAAAACTGCCTGTGCTAAACTAAACATGGTTGATCTAAAAGCTCAAAGAGATAAACTTGTGCAAAAACTAACGAAGACTGTATTAAATTAGATGACAAAATTTTTATCTAACAAGGGGTAAAAAAAGGGCATTTGGATGACATCGAATTTTTATCTAATACGAGTCGCTTCCTGCGACTTGTTAGGTATAACAAAAAGCTCACTCATGCTCGCTTTTTGTTAAACCTTAAAGGTTTTCTTACGAAAACACTTTAAGGGCCGTTAGCTCAGATGGCTAGAGCACTACATTCGCATTGTAGAGGTCGTGGGTTCGAATCCCGCACGGTCCACCATGCTAAAATTAAGACATGCCTAAAATGAAACCAGCAGCACACCAGGAACGACCAAAACCAATAGAAACACAAAGAGATGACCCCTTAGCAAGGATTCGAGAAGAAATCCCACCTTACCGCGAAACTTCAGGCTTAGAAAAAGAACCTTATGGATTACATCCGGATGACGCTCACTTAGGGCGCTATCTAGCTTTAAAAACACACGTAGCTACTAAAGAGCGAAGCCCTGAAGGCTGGGATGTGTACATAAACAACAATGCAAATTTTAGACTACCTGAAGAGTGGTTCCAAAGCAACGCGGAAAGAGAAGAAACAGAACTGGAAACTCTCTCTAAAAGAACCACACATTTTCTAGCAAAACTAGGAAAAAACCGAGGAGGCTCTCTAACAGAATTTACCCAAGCCTGTCTCAAAGACGCTCAAAGACAAGAAGCCCTGGCCAGACTGTTACAGGCCTTCCCTAAGATAAGCCTAAACATCGCAACAGAGTACATTCCATTTGCACTTGACCGCCTTTCAGCAGCTCTTGACGAAGATGCAGAATTAGCAATTTTAATAGCTGAGGGAGAAATTGAGGCCTTAGGTAAAAACATGGGGGTACTTACACCGGGAATAGTCCTGAAACCAGAGGGAGGAAGAAAAGAGGCGGCTCTTTTAGCGCATAAAATGGAAGCGCTATTTCAAGATTGTGCAGAAGAGATAAGAGGAGGATCTCTTCCAAGGGAAACCGGGAATTTAGTACTTGTAGAAACAGGTAGAAAATCTCTCGAAAAAACCTTACTAGCAAATGCCCCCGGCGTTGTAGAAAAGGCTGCGGCAGAACCGCCCCCGCATCTTTCGGAAGCATGGACACGTGCCCCCGAGCAAGTTGAAGAATATCCCCTTGAACAGTTGGAAAAGGACATACAGCTCCTGGAAAAATTCGAAGAGAATTACGACCCAAAGGAGATACGGAATCAGTGGAGGGAAGCCCTGGAAGAAAAACCATATCCGGAACAAAGGCGAGAGGCCGTTGAAAAACTCCTGTATGGAGAAGAAAAAAGCTAAAGCGCTTTCAAATCCCCAAACAACCCCCTATACTATAAATACATGGGAATATATAGCTTAAAAACAACTCTGGAACGAGAAGAAATAGGTCTCGGCTCCTTCCTAAACCCAAAGCACACAAGAGGCATAGGACGTCCAACAGAAAAAAGGGCAAGTGCAGAGGACGTGGAAAAAAAACAAGTGCAACTCTCCCCAGAGGCCAAGACACGCTTCAAAACAACAGCCACAGGAACCCTCCTGGAAATACACCAACAACATGGCGGAAAACCCCAAGAACAAAGAAGACAAGCGCTAGAAATAAGAAAACAACTTGGAGAATACCTAGGTCCTGAAGAACTCAAAGAAGTTGCGGCAGGAGCAGCCCTCCTTTTAGCAATACAACAAACAGAAGATTATTCGGGCTATCTTGAAGAGAAAGCAGGAATAGTACTAACAGGAAAATTTGCCTATAAAGCTGAACTAAAAACAGAGGAAGGGTCGCAAATGCAAGTACAAAACCTCTCCACGGAAGAAGAACCAACTCTCCAAATAACCCTTGGAGATGAACTTTTTAACGCAACTACAGGAGAACCCAATGCAAATCTTGGAGAAAAAATAGAAAGAGCCTTGAGGGAGGCGGAAATTACACCAAGAACTTAAAGCGTAACCAACTCCACCTTCTGACCACTCTCCTCAACACCGGCATACTCCAAATAACGCTCCGTAGTAGAAACCCTCTTATGCCCCACAACCTTAGAAACATAAGCCAAACTCACATCATTCTTCAGCTGCTGTGCAATAAACGTATGGCGCAAATCATTCACCGTAGCATCATCAATATCGGCCTTCTCAAAGTAACGATTAATAGTAGAACGAATATTTCGCACCAACATAGGATTTCCCGTACGCGTAATAAACAAAAATTCACTCTCCTGGTCCTCACGACCCTCATCAATATAACGCTTTATAGCAGCCTGGGCGATCTCATTCAAAGGAACCGTACGTTCATTTTTAGAACCTCTAGCAGGAATATATAAGTAAGGATCCTTACCTTCCGTGGAAGCAGTTTTTTCAGTATCCATGTGGAGGTGTGCCAGCTTTATACCGGCAATTTCAGAAATAGAAATTCCTGTTTGCAAAAAGACCTCTATTAAAGCATAAGTGCGCAAATCGCCACGAGCCACATCCCTTAAAGCGCGATACTCCAGTGCGGACAAAATTCTAGGAGGGGACACCTTAACCTCAGGATGCTCCAGCCGAGAGGCAGGATCATCACTCACATATCTTTTAGTATCAAGGAAGGAAAAGAAAGTCTTTGTAGAGTTAGTCTTTCGAGAAATAGTCTTATTGGTATAGCCCTTCTCCGCAAAGTGCTCCATGAAATCCTCCAAATCCTCCAGAGAGACATCATTAGGATCAGTAATCCCATTTTTCTCCATAAAATTAGCCAATTGCTCAATATCCTTGCTGTAAGCAATTAGAGTAGAGTTTGCTCTTCCAAGCTCCTCCAAATATTTAACAAATTGTTTTCTAGCTTCTTTTAGATTCATTATTTTTATCGTATTCTAAGGCAGAAATTAGTAACATAAACTTATCCTATAGACTACCATAACACTTGTATTCCGTCAACTCTTTACTTACAATGACACTGATGCACATTACTGCCCGACTAAAGTATATCCTTTTAACTATCCTGTTTATTGCGGGTTCGGTTAACATGATTTCCACTACAAAAAAGGTGATAAAGAGTAGTAAACGCCTTAATGAGGCGGAGGAGAATGTTTTGTCTTTAAAGGAGGAGCAGCGGGGGCTTTTGGAGGAGATTAAGTATAAGGAGACAACGGAGTATGTGGGGGAGGTGGCGCGAGATCAGTTGGGTTTGATTAAGCCGGGTGAGGAGGTTTATATTTATCCTGATACTGAAGGGGATTTTGAGGGGGCGGTCTCTATGGAGGGGTCTTGGCGGCGTTCTGAGGAGTTGGCTCCTTGGCGGCAGTGGGTGAAGTTGGTTTTTTGGTAAGGCTAGTGGTTGCTGGCTCTGTTTTTGGTGGTAGTAAAAGGGAGTGGTGCCAACGCCTGGGATCGAACCAGGGACCTGGCGCTTATGAAACGCCCGCTCTTACCGACTGAGCTACGTTGGCTTACCTGCAGTGCATGAGGGATTATACCAAGTTTTTGTGGGGATGGTGTGGGTGAGGTGTTGTCATTCCGTGATTGATACGGAATCCGGAAGGACCTTGTGGGTTGCGGAATTGTCATTCCGTGCTTGACACGGAATCTGTGTTTCATACGGTGAACACCCCTTAGTTTGCAAAGTTCGCCTTTGGCGAGACTTTGGTTCACAAGTTGAGTACAACTTGTGAGGTAACAAATAAAACCTACCTTGTTACCGCAGCTCATCTTTTGCTACGCAAAAGATTCGGGCGCAGCTAAATTCTCCTGTTCAGTCGAATTTACCTGATCCATTCGGGTCGCTACGCGACACGAATGGTTGCGGGGCCCGGATTCGAACCGGGGTCTTCAGATTATGAGCCTGACGAGGTACCGCTCCTCCACCCCGCGCTAAACATTGAAAATCGTAACAAAAAAGCTAGACCCTGTCAAAAAAGCAAATTCTTAGAAAAAGGGCGCAGACTTAGACCCATGCTAAAATAAATCCCACTATGCAAAAAGCCCTACAAAAACTCAAAACCCAAGTTTGTGATTTAAAAAATCCCCAAAAACTACCCGGAAAAAAATTTAAAAGCTTTATAGAGAACACCCAAGTAGCCTTAATGGCGGGTGGCCAAGGAACACGTTTCCGAGAGGTTTTAGAATCCAAGGAAGTCAATAAAAACGCGCATAAACTACCTAATGGCGAAACCATGATTGAACGCACTATTAAAATGTACGCCAAAGCGGGAATTAAAAACTTCATTGCCCTTGTTTACCACAGTTCCAATTCTATAATAGAAAAGTTGGGAAACGGTGAAAAGTTAGGTGTTGAAATCACTTATAGTCACGACCCGGATCGTCCCGTCGGTAAGGGAGGAGCTGTTCTAAACGCTTTGCAAAACGGCAGTATTGATCCAACTAAAAACTTAATAGTACACAATCCGGACGATGTGATTGTCAATTTCGAGCAGGATTTCGTAAAACATATAATTTCAGGGCACATACAAAACGTACAGCAAGGGGCTGAGGCTAGTATTGTAGTGGTAGAAGAAACTCCTTACCCTTTTACCGGAATGAAAATCAAAGAAAACAAAGTGGAGGAAGTGGAAATGTATCCCCTGATTCCAATACCTACACACATTGGTGTCACTATCTTTTCACCAGAAGTTTTCAAGTATTTTCCGAAATTATTTGATTTGACAAAAAAGTCCGATTTTGAAAAAGTACTCTTCCCGATTCTATCAAAAGAAAAAAAGCTCTATGCTGTAAGCATTCCCGGTGACTCCTGGATTGCAGTAAATAACCTTAAAACATACAAAAAATTTGTCGAATACCTTCAAAAAAGCTAAATCAATGTTAAAATCATAACTGCTTTTGAATATTTAGAGAGAAAACAAGCAACTTAGGAGGGATGCGAGAGCGGTCAAATCGGCTCGCCTGGAAAGCGACGCGCTGCATAAAGCGGCACGGGGGTTCGAATCCCCCTCCCTCCGCCATTAAAGTGCCTAAGGCACTTTAATGCGCTTGTCAAAATGAAAAAAGGAATAATTTCATTTTGACATGCCTGCAAAGTCTCGCCAAAGACGAACTTTGCATACTAGAAAATTTAGCTGCAACGTAAAAGTTCCTGGAACTTTCCGGATCTTCCAAAATTGTAAATTTTGGAAGCACCTTCAAGTGTAGCGAAGCTACCTTGAATAGCTTTTGCGCAACAAAAGGTGAGCTCCCTAAACGAATAAAAACTTATTCAATCCACACAGAATCAATGACATATGTCTTAACGGCTACTCTTAAAGAAGCATCTACTAGAGCCTTGACTTCTCTTAATAAAACTTCAGCCCAGCCTCGGATCTTATCTCGCCTGGGAGGAGAAGTTTCTCCTCTCAATAAAAGATCTGGAGCATTCTTGGGTACAGGAGACAACCAAGGCTCGTAACCCACAATAATACTTTCAGGCTGCTTATCTAGCGAAGTCGAAGTAACCTCGATAATTTTATCTGTAAGTTCGTTTTCTAAATTTCCGGTGAAATCTTCGGAAGCTTTGTACTTTACTATAATTGTAGACATGTTAACCTCATTATACCTTTATCAAGAGCTTACGCCAACAGCAGGATCCTGACTTTCGTCAGGATGACAGAAAAATCCCCAAGCAAAAAACCTAATTAGAAATTTCCGACATCAACAGCTACTCCCCAAACAAAAACCTCTGCACATAAGCACGCACCTGAGAATAATCCCCACTCTTAGGCAACAAAACATACTTTCCGCCATATAAACTTGCATCCACCGGAGAATACAAAAGACCCCCCTCCTCCGCTAAACTACGATCATCCAAAACAATTGTCCTAACCCCTTCAAAATTAATCTCCTGAGACAAAACATAAAAATCCTGCAACGTAGCAAAATCCATATTTGTAGAAACACTATCCTTGTAAATCCCGTACAACTCCGCTAGCTTTTTAGGATTAATTAATGTCTCCAAAGAAGTAGCCTTATCCTTTAAAGACATGATCACCTTTTGCTGGCGAGCAGAACGAGCAAAATCCGTATTTTCCCCATTAGTCCCTTTACGAGAGCGCACAAACTCTAAAGCCGTTTTTCCATCCATTGTTTGGTTACCTGACTCAAACGAAACATGCTTATAACGACAAGGGAAAATTTGCGCTGTCCCATATTCCGCTTCCACCATCTCCGCAATCTCTTCAGAAGTACGCCCGCATAAATCCGCCTCCTTACCCTCCACAGGATAATTGTAATCATCAAAAGCAGTTTCCACATTGACCTCTACACCCTCTAAAGCATCAATAACCTCTACAAACAAATCGAAATTAACAACGCCATAATAGTGAATTGGAATCCCCAAAACATCCTCCACACTTTCCTGCAAAACTTCTACAGGCTCTTCGTCGGTGTAATAGGCGTAGGCATAAACCTCGTTTATCTTGCATTTACCACAAACCTCACTAGAAACCCAAAGATCGCGAGGCAAGGAAATTAAAACAATGTTGTTATCTAAGCGCCCAATGGAAGCCACCAGAATAGTATCTGCTCTTTCAGGAGAATCTTGATCGTCAGCAGCGCGCCTGTCAGAACCAAGCAACAAAAGATTAGTTCGCCCGTCGGTTTCCTTTAACTCAACGCCATTAACTGTAGCTACAACTGAAACGGGGTCAAAAAGAGCTTTTACCTGATCACTAAAAAGAAAAATCGATCCTCCCGCTACTACAAAAAAAACCAGCAAAACCACCAAATATTTCCACACCTTTGTACCCTTTTTTGAAGGATTCTTGCCGGTTTTAGAGGCATGTTTATTCTTATTTTTCTTTAAATCAGGATAACGCATTTGCTTTAAGTAAAATTAATTCCAGCTCTTGACCAACTCTAAAAAATGATAAGGATCTAAGCTTGCCTGCCCCACTAAAACTCCGTCAAGGGCTTCTATAGCAGCCAAATCACTTACGTTGTCTTTATTTACCGAACCACCATACAACACTATAGCCCCTTTTGGCAAGGAATTCTTCATGTTTGTTACGGTTTCTTTAATTTTGGCTATAGGAGCTTTCTTATATTCTCCCCCTGCGGAAATGTTTTGAGGATCCTCCCAAGCTAAGATGACGCCCTCCTTGTAGAAAAATTCAGCTTGTTCAGGTGAGGTGAAGCAGATAATGGGAGTTATGCCATGTTCTAAAGCTTTATCTCTTTTTGCTGCAACTAAAGCGGGAGCTTCTGCGCGTTCACTGTGACCTACAATGGAGTATTTGCAGTAGTCTTTTACTTGAAAGGCACCTATTTCGCCTGTGTGAGAACCTTTTGAGTCTGCGGACACGTTTTGAGTTGCTAAGTTTACTTTGGTGGAGGCATTTTTGGAAAGGTCTTTTAAGGAGTTTTGCAAGTCCGAAAGGTGAAGTGCTGTAGGCGCAAGGATTGTTTGAACGCCACTGACATCTTTTTCTGATAGCGCGGAAAATTCAGTTTTAAACTTAGCAGCCCAATCCAAAACATCATCCCGCGACATTTTCATCTTCCAATTAGCAATTACATACTTCATAAATTTTCCAAATCCTCCATTAAACTTTTTACCAAATTGGGAATATTTTCCAATTCCTCGTGTGTATAGACATATCCTAAAGCATTTAAACAGGAGAACACAACTCCCGGGTCGGAATAAATTTCCTCCGCATACGTACAAGCAACTAAACTATGAACTAAAACGTTTCCGGAAGTTTCCCCTACCTGAGACTTATCACATCCCATAGGACATCCAACACAGGAGGGATTATCCGCCGGAGAAATTTTAAGCTTTTGGGCTTCATTAAAGAGCTTAAGATACAATTTCCCGTAACGGGAAATGCCTTCAATATCAAAAGAAGAGTCGGCGTTTATTAGCAACCCTCCTAAGTTACGCTTTGCAAATAAAAAGGAGAGCAAATGATCTTTGGTATGAAAATAATCATCTAAAAGTAAGTGCTCCTTAAAACTTAACAAAGAGCTTCTTCCCGGAAGAGACTTTCCTGAAAACTCCTCAAAAGAGTCATAAAAGTTAACAGCACCTGAAGTTATTTCTGTAAAAACAGGAGTCTTAGACTTCCCCAAAATAACAACAGCATCCAAACCAATAAAGCGAAGACGTGAAGACAAACTGCCTCCTAAATAAAGTTCCGTAAGACCTTTCCTGCCGGGATTAATTATAGAATTGGACTCTGTAGCAAGATCTAAATTGGATCCCGTTAAAACACAAGTCTTAGAAACATACGGAAAAAGGCCGTTTAAAGGACCAATAGAAAAAATCAAAGGATCCTCATCGGCATGCATTTGCAAAAGCTTTAATCCCAAAGCCAATCCACCCAGATAAGCGTGCAAATCGGGATACGTCTTAACGTTAAAGGTCTTATCGGAAAGATTGATATAAAGAACTTTTCTATTCGAGAAGTTCATAATCGTCTACTTCCCGAACCTCGTAAACTCCTTGTGGGCATATGTCTCGAATTTTTTCCACATCTAAAGTGTTAACTTGAGGGTCTAAAACTATGGAAAACTTGGTTCCTTCTCTGAAAACACGAATGAAGGCGCCTTCAAGGCCTACTTTTCCTAGTTGACGCTGCGAGTCCATGACGCACATTTCGCAGCCTATGCATTTTTCCGGAAAGACCGGTTTTAAGATTTTAGTCATAAAGTTTTGTAACGTTTACTTTCCTACTACAGATTCCTTTTGAAAAACTTAATCATAATAGCCTAAAGCAGCTAAGGCAGGCAATTTCTTACCGCTTAAAAAGTCTAACATAGCCCCTCCTCCTGTGGATACAAAATCAAAGGAGTCTAATAAGCCCAATTTATCTAGGCAGCTGACGGTATCACCTCCACCTACTACAGAACGTGCAGGAGATGCCAAGACAGCTTCTGCAATTTTTTGGCTGCCTTCTGCGTATCCTTGGTCATAGGCTCCCATAGGCCCTGCCCAAATAATAGTAGCCGCTTTTTTAATGACTTCTGAGTAGTGTTTAATGGTTAAGGGACCTATATCTAATCCGTTATGGGAGTAGTCTTGTGGATATAAAACTTTGGAATTGGCCGGGTCGCTGGAGTCTTTTTTTAACGCTCCACCAACTAGAACGTAATCAAAGTGTTTGGCCAAAGCATAAATTGCCTCTTTTTTTGAGTTTTTTACGCCTCCTACAAGGGCAAACAGTGGTCGCGCGGAGGTATCTATTTTTAGAAGTTTTTCCATTTCTGTAATTTCTTTTTCTAAACGTAATCCTGCAAAACCGGGAAGGATCTTTGGAACCAAGGCCATAGATGTGTCGGCTCTATGACTATTACCAAAGCTTTCATTTACATAAAAGTCTGCTTTTTTAGCTAGTTCCTTTGCAAAAGCTAGGTCCTTCCCTTTTTCTCGCGAGTCAAAACGAAGATTCTCAAGAAGTGTATAATTTTTGCTACCCAAATGCTGATTAAAAAAGGGCTCCAAATTTTTTGTGCTTAACTTGGGAGTTGTTTTTTTAGGGCGTCCCATGTGACCCGCTATTACAGGATGAATCTCATTTTCTATAAGGAGTTTTAACGTGGGAAGAAGCACTTCTAAACGATAATCCTCCAGTATTTCTCCATTGTCGCTTAAAGGAATGTCCAGATCAGCGCGTACAAAAGCTTTGCTTCCTGGTGCTAATGTTTCTGAGGAAGTGTTTGGTGTTTTTGGAGTTGCTGAAGTGTTTTTAAAGGCCTGAGATAGGTATTTCACTCTTTGATTTTAGCACAAAGGGAAAGTTCTCTTTTTTGAAACAGATTGAAATAAACGTAAAGAGAACAGGATAAATTAGCGCTTCTTGGGATCACCCTTAATCCAAGCACTCACCTTCTTAGGCATCTTAACTGATGTAATACAAGTAAAAATCATGATAATCGGCGTAAACACAGCAGTAAGGCCACTCTGCAACAATAAGTCGGTCATACCTCCCTGAGCCTGGGAAAGAAAGGCAATAAAAGGAAAAGCAAACGTAAGCGCCAAAACTAAAACCATAGCAAAAATGGACAAAACACCTGCGGCAATTTCCTTAAACCAATTTAGTATCATATCCTCCTTACCGGGAATAACACCCAAAGCAAAGTAAATAGGTGAAATCACAATGTAACTTAGAAGCTTAATGTATGTAACTAAAACCTTTATAAAGGCTATCAAGGCTACCACCAGTAAAACTATGAGGAAAACTAACATGCTAAATAGCAAGGTAAGCCCCATACCGGCATTCCAAAGCAAGCCATTAACCGAAGCTAATACACCCCAACCAATATAGGAAAAGGCACCGGAACTACTTAGATCGTTCAAAATTTCGGTACTTGCCCATGTATCAACGGCAGTATCTGCTACCAATTCCACAGGTAATACTACAGCCAACCCCATCAAGGGGCCTGTTAGGCGAACAAGAAGCGTCCCTATGGGATAACTAAAAAAGATGAGGGCAATAGATAGAGCGATACGGGGAAGAGAATTCTGAACAGTTACTACCGCTTGGGGATTTATCTTTTTGCGTGTCATTATCATAACCCCTACCACTAACAAAAAGATGGACATTAGACCCAAGGCTATATTGCGAGTAAGTTTCCACATAGCAAAAACCAACTTAGCTCCTAAATAATTGTCGGGAGTACTTTGTGCGTACGCTGTATTCCTGACAACAGGAATACGCTGTGCATAATCCTTGAAAAAGTAGGCCATATTTACAGGAATCTCTTCCCTATGCACAGTGTGTTCAAGATTAAGAACCATACCCAATAAACTACCACTTCCACTTATATCGGCGGAAGTGCCTATAGAGAAAGCCGTCTCGTTAAGAGCGCAGGCCTTGGGATCATAAGTCTTAACCATCTCGGCAGCATCTATAGCTACCTGAGTATCTTCTTCGGGAGTAGAACTATTAAGCTGAATAGACTCACACGTGTTGGGAATAAGGTCACACCCGGTACCTGCCCCTAACAAATTACCACTTTTGTCCAAATCCTTTGCTACCATAGCACAGTTGGTCAAGGTATCAGGGTTCTTTCCTGTGGTACCTAAACTGGTCATGTCTATAAGCAATCCGGAACCTGCTCCAATGGCCGTCTTTAAAATATTATTCTCACGGTATTCTCTATCAACAGCCATATGCCATAAGTGATTGGCCCCACGAAAAACGTCACCCACAGCTGCTTCTGCAGAAGGGGTAAAAAAACTTATTGAGGAAAGTGAAACCACAAAAGCAACCATCAAAGCGGGCAAATATCTTTTAATTCCCCTATTGTTCATAGCAAGTCAAATTTTATACTCACAACAAGAGTCCTGTCAAGAAAAACAAAAACGTAAAAAATCTGCAAATTAAAATAAAAAACTTTAAAAAGCCACCTTTTAAAGATAGAATAGTCTTGTTATGCCAAAACCAGTAGGATACAGCGGATATTATCCCGGCGATGAAATGATTCGCCAGCCCGGTGGAGGGCGTCCCAAACCTCCCAATGTTTACGATCTAAATGTTATTGCAGATGAAATAGACCAATTCGGTTTTGCCCTCGAAGGGGTTCCTGAGTGGATTAAAGAGAAAATGACGGTGGGAGTACAGCAAAGTTTAAGAGCCAATGTTTTCTCCAAACCCATAAGCCCAGGAGACATGCAGGCATTTGAAGATGAAGAGCTGGAAGAAGAACTTACAGACATAACCGGACAAGCGGGACTTTCCATAAACTTAAACCCCGTAGATATAGCTAAGGATCCTCAAAAATGGGCAAAGAAACTTGCAAAAGGGACATGGGCAGAGTTAAACCCACTGGGAGGAGACCTTGAAGCACGTAAACGTCAAGCTCTTTGGGCGGGCGCAATGGGCATAGGTAAAAATGGAGAATGGGCAACGGATGCAATTAAGCGCCAGGCCATTCGTCGAAGTGGAGAAGGCAGCTTCTTAGGTGCAGACATTAGCGACAATCCCCTTAACTTAACAACAGCTCTAGGAGAGTACGGAAAACTGGGAGAAAATGTTGCAACAAAAGCAGCCGATTTTGAAGCAAATATTAAAACGGCGCTATTTAGAGATGCAAAATTCGATGATGTTATGCGAGCCTCTCTTTCTGGCGCCAAAGCAGTAATAGCGGACAACATAGAAACTCTTGCAGATAATGTGCATGCTGATGATGCTGTGGCTGCCATAGCATTTAGTGCAAAAGTAGATCTGGCTAAACATATGGAAGACACTGCGGAAGCTGTAGATGATGCTGTTGAAGCTATTAAACGCTTAGCGCAAGAAGACGGAGCTCTTGATAAACATGGAAAACCCATTGAACTTGATAAAGAAATAGCCAAATTAAATCAACAGTTAGCAAAAACTGAAGCTCACATCCAATTAATGGAACAAGGAAGAGATGCTTTGAGCAGACACCAATTAGAACTTTTGGGAATTGCTAAAGGGGGTAATTTAGTAGCGGGAAACATATATGCAAGTGATCTTTTGGATGGAGTAGGTCCTCTCTTAACTGCAGATGGCCTTAGAAGAATTCATCCTCAAATTAACGGCTGTAGAGGAATACTAAAAAACATAAACCAGGTTGCCACCGGACACAAAGATAGAGGCAGCTCTTTTGGGCTAAGGCAACTTGCGGAGAAGCTTTCCACAACAACAGTTAATCTTACAGGAAATGGGGCAAGCCTCACATCCCTTGATTTTAACAGTCTTGAAAGATCCCTTCTTAGACAACTTTCTGATGAATTCACAAGAGGACTTATCACAGGACGGGAAGCAGCAACCCGCTTAGAAGACATCTATAGAGGCTTAAGCCCCGACGGCAAAGAATATATGCGACGCATCCGCAGATTACTTCCTACTTTAGAAAAGGATCGCCAGTTCTTTGCAGTTGATGACTTTATGGATGCAATGTATTCTGATGACCTGTTCACCAAATTTTTATGGGCAGCTCGACTAAATCCGCGATTAAAAGCGCTAACCCCCGGATACTGGACGGGCGAATTCATGGAAAAGATGCACTACTTTGGATTGTTAGTGGATGAAGGTTCTTTATTGGATGCAAATGGAAACCCTATAAATCCTAAATTCTTCCTTTACAAATGGATGAACAAGTTTGTTATGAGCAGAGATGGCCTGGCAAACAAGTTCTCTATAGATATAGAAGGCTTTGGCTCCCATGTTGTTAGAGGGGGACATCACTTTGGTGCAGTTAAAGAATTACACACCCTGCTAAAGGGAGATAAGATAAGTCCGCAACAACTTTCCCTACTGATGAAAGCCGGCAGCGAAAGTGACATTAGAGCACTCCTTGCAGGCTTTGTGGGACCGGATGAAAAAAAATTCTTTACAGATCCGGAAAAACTGGACAGATTAGCAAAACAAGTGAAAAAGTTACGCGATTGGGTACAAAAAAATGCCCAAAGACTGGGGATAGACATCAATAAGGGAGAAGATCTTGCAAAACTTCTTGCAGGGCTCATGAAATATGATGCTAACAAAGTTAAAAACATAGGTATTGGGATCACAAAAGCTTTTAGGGGCAAACTTCAACACTTAGTCCAAAAATTAAGCTGGCTACAAGATAAGATTTTTAAGAGTTTTGCCGGAAAAGTGGTGGGAAAGTTTTTATCATGGAAAACGGCCATTTCTACAGCGATTTCTGAAATACTCATGGATGCCGTGGTAGCTATAACGGGAGGAGTGGGCGTGTTATTTAAGCCCTTAGAAGTCCTGCTTCAGGCGGCTATTAGAATTATTCTGGACATTGGAGAGAAAGTAATCCTAAGTATACTTAAGGCAGATTTCGGCGAACTAGGAAAGTTTTTAGATAAATCACTGATAAATGTTGCCAAATTCTTTGCACAAGTAACTGCGGTAATAGTTTTTGCTGTAGCAATACCTGCCATGATAGTGGTTACTCTGTTAAGCGGAATTCCTCCCGTAAACCATGCAAATGTAGGTGCTTTAGGAGGCGCAGGAGCAGGCGGAACCGGAGACGGTGGTGGACCCACCCCTCGAGTACTCCCCCCTATAGAAGCGGGAACCTGTTTCTTCGAAAACAATCAAGGCTTTTTAACATACCCATCCTTTGGATATAATTCCAGTACAGGAGAATATAACAACTCTTGTTCAGGATACTATTCACCTTACTACGGCCACGGAACCTATGCCTACTCATATTGCTATAACATCCCCAATCTTTGGTTCATTAGCCAAACATCCAAAATGCTAACAGGCTGTGAAAGAGTATCGCGCTGCTCTTCCAGTGCTGCAGAAGCCACAGATTATTTTGGAATGGCTGCAGACTTTGCAAGGGATTATAATGCTCCCTCCGAGCTCTCCGAAGTATACCTTCCTGAATTAGGCAATCCAAATGAGGACGGGGACATTATATGGAACGTCGTGGATACCTCTTTTCATAATGGATTTGGAGCCCATGTGAACTTACGTAGAAGCGATGGAGAAAATGATTACTACATGCAAATCCTACACATAGTAGGAAACAATAATTTAACAAACGGAGCAGAACTCGAAGCCGGAACACACATAGGCAGACTTTACGATCTAAGTGGAACCAGAAATCACGTTCATATAGAATTAGAGGTGGATGGAGAAATTAGAAGACCTGATTATGTTTTTTGCACAGGAGAGTAATTTAAAAAATTCTTAGATGAGAAATATTAGGGAGTTACTTAAAAAATACAAAACCCCTCTTCTTATTTTGGGTGTACTTTTATTGGGGGCTCTTTTCCTCGTTATAATGGAGCTATCCGGAAAAGTTGAAGATACTCCGGTAGCCCCGGTTGTTATTCAGGAAAGGGAAAAACCAACGTATGAGGCAAAAGTCCAAAAAACAACACCTTATGATGGAAGTACAGAGGCAAAACAAGGAGATAAAATCAAAATCCATCTGGAAGAGCCTGTGAAAGTGGAAACAGTGGAGTATCGAGTCACTCCGGAAATCTCGCTAGCTTTTAGGACTTACGATGAAAGAAACAGAATCGTAACGATATTCCCCGATGAGGAAATCTGGAAAGAAAACGTGCCATATACAATTACAATAACTCAGCTGGAAAATGCCGAGGGGGAGGACCTTGGAAAGCCAATTGAGTACACATACATTTTTAAGCGACCCGAAAAATTTGAGGGAGGGGAAAGTTGGTTAAATGAGGAAGGTGCTGAAGAAAATAAAGATTATCAGGAAGATTTTCTGAATTCTGTTAGAAATTAAAAAGACCTAAAATGCGGGGTCCCCGGGAGGAGGTACTGGAAGAGGATCTCCAGGTATGGGGTCAACGGGCTCCAAAGGACCTATAGGACCAGGAGGCGGGACCGGATCGGAAACTACAGGGGGAACTCCCGGAGTAGGACCATCACTCGGAAGGGGTATTGCCTGTCCACTCTACAAGCTCCGAAATCCCCTGGCGTAAGCTGCCAAAGACACCTCCTGCATCCCCCGCATTAGTACCCAAAATACCATTCACAATAACATTAATCACAAAGACACCTATAACTATTAAAAGACCAATTACCGAAAAGGTTAAAGATTGCTTAGCTCCAGCGGTTCCTTTGGGATCCCCCTGAGCTGTTGCAAATTTGTAGGCTGAAAAGATCACCATTACTATGAAAACAGCTCCGGCAGAAAAAACCAAAACATTAAAAGCGCGTGCCAATACATCCACTATTTCCACAACAGTACCGACACTGTTTAAATCTGCCGGATTTTGGGCGTACACAACTGAAGCAGGTAAAAGTTTTAAAAGTGACAAATAAAGCATGATTTAAAAAGTGGGCACCGCTCCCTCCAAGTCTCCCCCGGAAACACCTAAAATACTATTTACAATTATATATTTTAAAGCAATAGCTCCAACGGAAAGAACTAAAGCAACTATAGCATATGTAAGTGAATGCCTAGCACGCTCCATGTTGTCGGGATTACCTCCGGCAGTTACAAAGCGAATGCCTGCTAAGCCAATGAAAATAATAGATAAAGATATACCCACACCCATGAAAAGATTAATGGCAACTCCAAAGAATTCGCCAACTGAATTGTATCCGGGATCGGGAATCCCGTTCCCGCTTACTACATACTCAAACATTTGTTTTTCTTAAATCTAAAAACTTAATTCAAAAAATTGGAAGACCAAGACCTCCAACTTAAAGTAGAACAGAACACGCAAACGAACCGGGAGAATTAAATCTCCCGGAACGTTACTTGAATTTACTCGGTACTACCCGCACCTGCACCATCGATCACAAGGTTGGCATCCACACTGGAAATATCAGCATCCAAAATAGAATCTAATACTATTGTCTTAACAGCCAAGGCTCCCAATGTAATGATTAAACCAATAACTGCATTTGTTAACCAAGTTCTAGCCTCCTCTGCTGCTTTAGCATCACCTTTTGCAGTGATGTATTTAATACCTCCCAATCCTAAAAAGATAACCGAAAGGGATACAGCCACACCCATGATCACGTTCATAGCGACTCCAAAAACAGCAGCCAAACTATCAAAACGCTCCAAAGGATTACTTACATTAGTACCTACACCCTGAGCATATACTCTTGTTAGCATTCAAATACACCTCCTTTAAAAAACTGATAAACGCTAAAGCCAGCTTAAAGCTAAAACGAAGTATCAAATAAACCTGTTACTACTACTCTATAAATTGCAACTGCAGAAAGCACAAAAGCTAAGCCAATTATAGCAGACGTAAGATTTTCCCGAGCAGACTGCACTTTTCGGGGGTCACCCTCACTTGTCAACATTCCATAACCGTTCACTACTATCAAAACGAGCCCTATAATTATTGCTCCCGGCAAAAGTATTCTGTAAATGGCTGCAAATAAATTCTCTATAAGGTCGGTATCCCACCACTCGTCATCGGCTAACACAACTCCTCCGGTGAAAAAAGCAACGTATAAAAAAACAAAGGCCTTCTTAAACAGAGTCACACCGCGAGTCAAACTGGGTAAAAATTTCCTTTGATATAATTTAAACATGTCTGCCTTAGATTATCCTTATAAGAGAACGTTACGTCAAGAAACTAAAAAGGGAATTAAAAAAAGTGAAAAGTCCCTAGGGACAAATCCTTTGATAACAAGGTTCAATGTGAAAAAAGTGACAGCAAAAACAGCACTTACAATAACTTTAACGCTTCTATTAGGCCTCAGTTTAGTCTTCACTTTAAACATTCCCACCTTTGCAAAAGACTGCGATGATATTTCAGATCTCGATGATCGCGCAGCCTGCTACGAAGAAAAAAAGGAAGAAAAGGAAGAAGAAGCATCTTCAATTAAAGATAGCCTTGAAAACCTCCGAGAAAAAATAGGGGAACTTTCGGGAAAAATCACAAATTTGGCATCTCAAATTAACATCACTCAAGGCGAAATAAATTCCCTACAAGCAACCATTAACGAATTGGAAAAAGAAATTGAGGAGATTAACAAAAATCTTAAAGATCGCCGAACAACTATGGCAGAAAAGGAAAAGCTTCGAAACACCACATTACGCAACCTTTCCAAGAAAAACGTGCTTACTAAATGGGAAAAGTTTATAGGGGGTTCTGATGATTTAGCCAGCTTAAACGGCTTTGAGTACGCTACTTTTAACTATATTTTTGATCGTGCCTTAAGTAAAAATGCTTTAAATTGGATTAAGGTTTTAAATGAAGAGATTCAAAGTTTTGAGGCAGATAAAGCGGAAGCGTTGGAATTGAAAAATGAAATTGCTCAGGAGCAGACCAACTTAATTGCTGTCAAAACTCAAATGGATAGGCAAAAGGCGGAAGCAGAAAATGTTAAAGGGGCGTTAGATGAGGAGAAGGAGGAAAAGACAGAAAAATTGCTGTCACTGGAAGAAGAAATTGCCAAGCTTTCTGAAAAACAGCAAGCCATTTTGTCACAAAAGTACGGAAGTGGCTATGTAAGTGGTTATGAATCTGCAGAATATAAATTACCTGACTGCCCTTTTGATAAAGGGTTTGCCGTCATGAGCTATGGTGCTTTCACACACTACAAGGGAATGAGCCAATATGGTGCTAAAGGCCGCGCTAAAGATGGCCAAGAGTATAAAGAAATTATTAAGTTTTATTACGGCGAAGATGTAAAAGAAAAAGATGATTTTCCTGATGAAGTTTGCGTTCAAAATTACGGAGACATGGACTTCCAGGAGTATTTGTACGGCCTGGCAGAAATGCATGACTCCTGGCCGGAGGATGCCTTAAAAGCCCAAGCTATTGCAGCACGCTCTTATGCTTACCGATATGTTAAGGCCGGGAAATGTATCTGCACAAGCCAAAGCTGCCAAGTCTTTTTAAAAAGCAAAAGCGACAACCCCCCAGGCGACTGGAAAGATGCCGTTGATGACACCAAAGATAAAATTATAGGCGGAAGCACGGATGCCTCCGGATACGGATGGTACTCCTCTACAGCGGGAGGATACATTGAAAACCGTGGATGGGACTCTGATGGAAATTGGCCCGGAAACGCCTACGAAAAAAAAGCTGAATCCCCATGGTTTTACAAAGCCTGGCACACCCAAAGTTATCACAGCAACTCCAGTACGTGCGGGCGATCAACTCCTTGGTTAGATGAAGAAGAATTGGTTGACATACTTAATGCCTGGGTGGTGTGGCGCAAAGGAGACGATGGGGATAAAGACAACATCTCCCCCGTAACTACAAGCTGTTGGGGAGGCGATCCTTACTCTATGGATAAAATGCGAGAAAAAGCAGGCGATTACGGAGAAAAATACACGAGCATATCCAAAGTGCATACACCTTCTTTTGCGTCCGGCAGAACAACAGAAATCTGCTTTGAAACAAATCGGGGTAAAAAATGCCTCGATGGAGAGGAGTTTAAAACTGTCTTTAACTTGAGGGCTCCGGGATATGTAGCCATTCGTTCACGCTTGTTTGATATTGAGATGGATGACTAATTAAAACGGTCTAGAAACTCCACAAAAACCAACGCCTTCCTACAAAATCAAAATTCAATGTGGCAAAATAAAATAACATGTGGCCGAAAAAACCAAAAGAAATAAGTAAAATTCATGTAATTCTATTCCTGCTGGGAATCTTCATCTTGTATACTCCCCCAATAGATCCGGATTTCGGGTGGCACTTCAAATACGGGGAATTTATTGTCCAAAACAAAGCTATCCCTAAACAAAACCTATTTTCCTACACTATGCCAAATTACAGGTGGGCAAATTCTTATTGGATATCAGAAGTTATTTTATATTTAACATACTCAACTTTAGGAACGCTAGGTGCAGGATTACTGTTAGCAGGCCTTGTAACTTTCATCACAATTAAGATACTTGAAAATTACTTCAAGGATCAAAAAAACAGCACTATAAATCGATTCTCTAAAAACTTAATACTAAGCATAAGCAGTCTAATAATTTTCGTTTACTATGGATATGCTGCTGTACCCTGCAGACCTTTGCTGGCAAGTACTATCTTTCTTCTTGTCCTCACTTACACCCTTCTAGAAAAAAAGGAAAACATCAAATGGCTTCCATTTCTATTCTTGACATGGGCTAATATGCATGCCGATTTTACTTTAGGTCTGGCAATCCTGGGAATATATAACTTGCAAATCCTTATTCAAGGGGGAATTAAAAAAGATAATATGAAAGTGCACTTAATTTCGCTGCTTTGTGTAATTATCACCGTAATTAATCCTTATGGAGTTAGGTTGCATGAAACTCTCCTTAAAGAAACCCATCCCCTGCAGTTTAAACACATAGTTGAGTGGCTCCCCCTGGTTAAAAAAGACTTCATGACCTTTTATTTTGTAACAATGGGTCTGTTTTGGGCAGCTATCTTACAGATTAAAAACATGAAAAAACATATTTGGTATCTAATTGTAGTAACAGCATTTTTCATAGCGTCTATAAGATCCACCTATTTCATTCGGATTTTTGTGATATTGGCAATATTTCCTTTTGTGGATTTTTGCAAAGAATGGCTGAGTGAAATAAAAAGCTTATTTAGAAAAAATGAAAGAATGCGCATAAAAAAGGCTTATAACTACACAAGCTTTGCAATTTTTCTAATTTTTGGAGGAAGTTTTGCGATAAATGTTTATGAAGGCAGGCATCCTGAAATATGGCAGAAAAAAGCAGGATATCCTTATGACGATGTTCAATATATAAAAGAAAATCCTGAAAAATTTAAAGGGAGGATGTTTAACGAATACTCTTGGGGAGGCTATCTTATTTGGCAACTCCCTGAACATAAAACTTTTATAGATGGGCGTATGCCCTCCTGGAGGGACGATGAAAATAACTCGGTTTTTGAAGAATACATTAAAATAACCAAAAAACTAGAAAACCGAGAGGCTCTACTAGAAAAACATGAAATCAAATGGATCCTAATGGAAAAAGATTCCAAATTACCAAAACTACTTGAAGAAACAAATGGCGATAATTGGTACCTCTTAAAACAAAGTCAATCTACATACTTACTTAAAAAAAGAGAGCAATAGTGAACATTTTAACCTATATTCTTAGCCTATTTGTAATTATCTATTACCTATTTAGACCCCTTGAGGGATTATTGTTTCTAATCTTCCTCATACCTATAAGATTTTTAAGAGTAAAAATAAAACTTACAGAAAAAAGCAAGAAAGCCCTGGTGATTGGGGGCATACTCGCCTATCTAACATACAGTTACTATAACACTCGGATACATTCCCATGATGGTTTAAACACACACTTAAAATATATATTGCAAATAGCTGAAAAGGGTTTCGTAAATAGTACGGAATACCCTATAAAACCTTACTTTGGCGAAATTATTTTAGGCCATGTGTATAAAAACCTCGGATTAAGAGCCCTGAATTTAACTTTGGGAATTTTAACACTCCTAAATACCTATTTAGTGTATCAACTGCTAAAAACACTAGAAACAAAGAATGAAAAAGTAAAAAAATTGGCGTTTCTAATTTTTTTACTATCCCCAACTTTCCTTGGATTTGCATTTAAAGAATTAAAAATTGATTTGATATCTTCGGCAATACTCTTACTGGCTCTTATTAATTTCAGAAAACTTAGCTATAAAGCTTCTCACAAAAGGTACCTAGTCATCTGCCTCTTAACGGGAATTGTTATTATTACCAAAACCTCCGCTATACCTATTGCAATAACAATCCTTATCGCGGCAACAATTAAACACTTACTTAAAAATAAAAACTCTAAAACAATAATAACGACACTCATAGGCATATCAGTGGCTATCTTACCCAGCATATTATGGGCGCTAAATTTTGGGGGAACAATACCCCAATTAGAAAACCTTGTTGATATAACTCCTCAAAGAAATTTATTTGTTAATAGAGTATCTCTAGAAAGAGACCCCCATATTCTTGCAAAATGTAATCAAGATAAATTAAAAAAGGATTATTCTTCTTTTATATTTGGTTCCAGAACACCCCTTGTACTCTTACAACCAATCTTTTACTTAACAAGATATAAAGCATATCCTTTTAGTGTTCAGAGCATGGCTAATCCCGGGATCTTATTGTACTTTGGCTTGATAATACTGTTTCCTTACATTCTCTTTAAAAAGAAAAGTTTCTTTGGGAATTCAAAAAAAGAGATGTACTGGCTTATACTCACTCAAACAGTTATTTTTTACATACTAGTGGGATCTGTTTTTTGGTACCTGTTACCTCTATACCCCTTTTATGCTCTTTTAACGGCAAGTTTCTTGGATCACATAAAAAATGCTAGAGTCAAAAAACTTTTCCTGGACATAACCAAAGCATCCTTAATAACAAATCTAATATATGCCCTAATACTCTCTTATATGTATATGGAACCCTTAAAAACACTTGACGAAAAAAACATAAAACAAAGTGACCTAGTAAAAATATATGAGCAAAATAAAGTAATCTCCAAATTTCGGAAAAACTTTCTGATTTTAGATGCCTCCGAACACGGACATGCCATACTTACTCCATTTGTTCCTGGAGGGGATGAATTTATAGTCAAATCCAATTATTATTTCGCGAGCTCCCCCAAAAATCCGAAAGAAATGAAAGAAGAACTAATAGAAAATGGTATAAAGTTTATTATGGCAGAAAAGGATAAGTTAGAAGATTCTTGGTATACAGATTGCCCAAAAGAAAACAATAAAAAACTTAAAAATTTTCTGGACAAACACACAGTACCCGTCTTCCCTAGAAATACTCAATATAATAATTTATTTTTCGAAATAGTAGACAAATAAAAACTCAAAAAATTTCTTCAAAATAATCAGCCACATCTCCGGAAACTCTCAAACCCGTCACCCAAAACAAAATGCTATAATGCCCTCACAATGAGCATAATATTCTCCTCATTTATAAAAGAACCAAAAAGAACAAGCTTTGATGGCGAAGACCACGACGAAAGAATCATCTACATTCTAAGACGCAGCTTCATCACCAACTTAGACTGGATAGCAGCAGCAACAATAATGCTTCTCATCCCTTTCGCCTTAGACCTTCTTTACGCAAATGCAAGCCTCCAAAACCTACCTTCCATATCCGGCCGACTAGCCTTCATTTTAAACATCTTCTGGTACTTAATCACTTTCGGATTCATCTTTCAAAGCTTTCTAAACTGGTTTTTTAACGTCTACATCATCACCAACAAAAAAATCGTAGACGTCGACTTTCATGGAATCCTTTACAAAAATATCTCAGAAGCAAGCCTTAAAAGGGTAGAAGACGTAACCTCCAACATAACGGGAGCCTTAAGAGTAATTTTCAACTACGGCCACGTTTACATTCAAACCTCCGCAGAAAAAAGGGAATTTGACTTTGAAGACGTCGCCAACCCTGCCAAAATCAGAGATTTGATAGCAGATTTGTCCATGGAGGTGAAAAATGGAGCCTAACGCGTTGTTTTTTACAGGATTTGAGACGATTTTTAGCTATGCGCTTCTTTTTGGAGAGGCTGTGTATGTTTTGTTTGCTTTTATTACGGTCAGGCAAGTGCGCTTAATGAATGCAAGTTTTGAGACCATTATGAAGCCAGTGTTTTTGACAGTTGCACGCCTCCACTTTGTGTTTTCCCTAGGGCTTTTTCTTCTTTCATTGTTGCTGTTGCTTTAGTCTTTGGAAAACTTTTCAATGGAGTGGCCGGTGCGCCTTGAGAGCTTCCGGGAAAGGCGGGAAAAGAGGGAGTTACAAAGCTTTTAAAAATGGTGCCAAAAAGAGAAAACTAACAACCTATGCCAAAACAATTATCCGCAAAAACCCAGGAAATAAAATCACCGCTTCCGCCTACTTCAAAGGAATTTGCAGATACTATTTCGTTTAAACCTGAAAAAGACTCTCCGCAAAGGCATAAAGGCAGTTTGTACGGAATCTACAGTATTAAAGACCAAACGGCATATGAGACGGATCTTTTAACAAAGCTGATTACGGATATTTTAAAGGAGTCTTATTATCAGTCGGAGAATGCTTCACCAATTCAAGCTTTGGAAAACGCTATTACGGAGGTGAGAGGTAAGGTTTTGAAGTTGAAGGAGACGGAGGGTGAGGAGATGTCGGGGGATCCGGTGACTAAGGAGAAAGCTATGCTGGAAACTCCGGAATCCAAAAAAGAGGATCTGAAACCTATCTTTAACATAACTGTAGCGGCCTTGTGGGGTGATGTTTTGTATCTGGTGGAAAACGGCAAAACAGGCGGTAACACTTACATTGTAAGGGAGGGCAATTTTAAGCAGATAGAGACGGTGAAAGAAGGCAAGTTTGCGGTGGCTACGGGAATGGTTAATCCGGGAGATGTTGTTGTTATGTCTACAAAAGAGTTTGAACTTAAGTTTCCTCCTAAAAAGCTTCTAAAGTTGAATCCAACTAAACTAAAGGAGTTGGAGTTTAACGAAGCTTGTGTAATGGTTAAGTTTGATCTGGAAGAGGGGACTAAAAAAGTGAAGGAGAGTAAGGGGCTTTTAAATTTGGGATTTGGCTCACCGGAGGGTCCGAAGGGACTGAGAGGAAAGCGGGAGAAAGGGGCTTTGCAAAAACCTGCGGGAGCTGCAGAAGCCGGGGGAAGAGTTCAAAACTTTAGGGAGTTTAAAAAAAGCTTGGGATTTGGTTTAGACCTTGGCTTGGATCTAGGAGCAAAAACCGGATTGAGAAAAATCTTTACACAGGCCAAAAAAGAGTTAAATACACCTACAAACCCCGATGAGGCAAAGCGGTTATCCGGTGAAAAGGAACGCTCCAAAGTTGAAAGCTTTCCCAAAGCAAAAAGAAGTGCAGCTACTCCAAGGAGAAAACAATTCCCTAAAAGATTGGAAGCAAGCAAAGTAGAAGCTATCAAAAAGCGACGGAAACAAATAGTTATAGGAATCTTAGCGGCAGCTTTTGTAATAGCAATTGTTCAAACAGTGCGTGCAAAAAGACAAGAACAGGTAGAGGAAACGGAAAATCCGGGAGGTGTGGTGGAAGGAATTGCAGAAACGAATCCTGAGGGAACTGACACAGATGAGGAGAGCCAAGAGACAGACGCCTCTCAAAATCCCCAAAACAGTGAGATATTCTATGACATCAAAATTGTAAATGCAGATGCCAACCCTAAATACTTGGAAATTACTAAAGACAAAGTTATTGTTGCGGATGAAAACGGCACTTTATATGCCTCTGCTGTTGATACGCCTAAATTTGAGGAAATAGCTCAATTTGAAAAAATAACCGACATGGAAATTTCAGATGAGTTGGTTTTTGTTGCAACGGAGGAAAAAGTTTATGTTTACAACACTGCTACAGAAAACACTTCAGAAATAAGTGTGAGTACTTCTAAAGCCATTTTCCCCTATCTACAAGCGCTATATCAAGTAGAAGAAAACGAAATTTTGAAATATAATCTGAATCTGCCTGAGAATACCGAAACGGAAATCACGGAGACAGTTGAGATTTTGGACAGTTCTACATGGGCTCAAAGTGAGAAATTTAGGGATGCTAAGGACATGGCAATTTCTATCAGCATTTTTGTGCTTACTAAAGATGACGAAATTGTAAAGTATACAAGTGGTACAAGGGGAAGTGTTGAAACTGAAAGTTCCTTAGAGGGGGCCACCGGATTAAAAACGCAGTGGGATTGGGAAAATATGTACGTTGTAAAAGGGAGTGCTTTTGTAGGGGGCAATGGTTCTAATGAGCTTTTGGTCTTAGATAAAAGCGGCAATTTTGCTAAGGTGATAGCAAGTCCTGTTTGGCAGGATTTAAGGGATGTGGCAATTTCTGCAGATGAGTCTGAAGCGTTTGTGCTGAATGGTTCGCGGGTTTATCGTGTGGAGTTGTAATTCGCTAACATAGAAAGTGTAGAAACTGAAATCTAACCGGCCACCTCCGTTACCGTCTTCCTTTTCAGGCGCTTACTAAGCGTAAAAGCTGAAACCTCCCAAGCACCTGCGGCATACAAAGTTTGAGCAGCTTCCGTTAACGTAGCTCCTGTAGTGCAAATGTCATCTACTAAAAGAAAACGCATTTTATTCTTCTTTAGACCGGCCATTCCCGGAACTACTTTAAAAGCTCCTTTCATGTTTTTTAAACGCTCCCTTTTGTTTAAACGATGTTGCGCTGTAGTAGTTTTTTGTCTAGTTAAAATAGAATATTGGTATGGAATCTTGTAAGCCCTCCCTAAAATTTCTGCTATTACTTTGGCTTGATTAAATCCCCTGGAATGTTTCTTACGGGTGCTTAAAGGGATGGGAATTATGTAATCAGCCTGAAACTTTATATTTCGAGCAAGCATGTCTGAAACTGCGTGTTTTGTTACCTCCCTGAGAGCTGCAAATTGCTTTTTAGAGTATTTTGCTTTGCGAATGCAGTCTCTTATCCTCTTTTCGTATACAAAGTAAGAGAAGAGGTTTAAAGAAGTCGGCAATTCTGTGGATTGCCTCCTTTGATTTAGGGCGTGTGAGGTCTTTTCGGAGTCGAAGACAAAATCTCCCTTAGCATTTTCGAATTCCAGGGGGAGTTGATAATGCCTCCGAAGCTTTCGCGACTCCCTAATACAAGCAGTGCAAAAAAGGGATCCGTAATTACCGCAGACAATACATTTTGGAGGAAAAATTAGTTTTAGTAAGTTATCCATAAGTTATCCACATATTTTAATTTGCTGTTACAAAGGGGTTAATAGAATCCATTTCCTATAGTATATATTTCCCTCTCCTATAGTTTTATAAACTAACCATAAAATTATTTCAAGGGGGTATATTCTAGTTAAACTAGAGTCTCAAAAACTTTGAAAATTTATCAGGCTAAATTTAATCCGTTATAGAAAGGGAAGGGTTGGGAGAAATTCGCTTAAAATCCTCCAAAGAAAGGGGAGTGAAATTGTAGAAAGCAGCAGAAGCAACTGTAGAAGCATTATCACCACATAAACGAAGCTCCGGCAAAAACAGAGGAATCTCCAATTCCTTAGCACGAAGCTGCAAACGAGAGCGCAGCTGTGTGTTAGCGGAAACGCCTCCCCCTAACAGAATGCTTTGGACTGAAAAATCAGAAGCTGCTTTAATAGTCTTTTCCACCAAAACATCAACAACTGCCGTCTCAAATTCACAAGCCACTTCTTCAACCGGAAAATCATTTTGCGCCCACAAGCGCTTAACCGCAGTTTTTAAACCTGAAAAAGAAAAATCGTAATTGTCCTTGTTAAGCAGAGGGCGCGGGAGACTTCCTGCAACAGAGTTTTGCTTACAGGTAGCCGCTAACTTAGAGAGCTGAGGGCCTCCCAAGTAACTTGCAATATCTAAAATTCTAGCTGTTTTATCAAAGGCTTCGCCGGCGGCGTCATCTAAAGTACCTCCTAAATATTGCAAATCGCCATGATCGTGCATTAAAACCAGATCTGTGTGACCTCCACTAACTACTAAAACCAAAGCCGGAAATTTGATGTCAGCAGGATTGTGGCTTATGAAGTTGGCGTAAAAGTGGGCAATAAGATGGTTGATAGGTACAAGCGGTTTATCTAGAGCAAGAGCTAAAGCTTTGGCAGCTTCGATACCAACAATGAGAGAACCTATTAAACCGGGGCCTTGAGTTACGGCGATTGCATCAATTTCTTCTTTTGGAACTTCTTTGAAAACTTGATCTAAAACGGGAATCATGAAGTCGACTTGCTTTCTGGCTGCTATTTCGGGAACAACTCCTCCTGTTTTTTCATGGAAGTCTTTAGAGGAAGCTACAACAAAGGCTAGTTCAGTGGTTCCGTTTTCTACAACGGAAGCAGCCGTTTCATCACAAGATGTTTCGATACCTAAGATTTTCATGGAGGTATTATACTGGATGACAACTAACGAAAAAGAAAGAAAATATGAGGATGATCCTCGGTGAGAGGGGTGATGGTACCTATCCCAAAAGCGGAAAGCTCTTTTCGGAGAAGGATCATCCTTACAGAAATCTTAAAAAAGATTGAGTTGGGAGGGACTTTGAGAGTTTGCAGAAGGATTATCCTTGGAAGCATCGCTAATATAACCATTACTTGCCAAGCGTTTAACCAAAGAATAAAACGAAAAGTGCTCCAAAACCCCTCTAACCGAACCCTTATCTAAGCCCGAAAAAGCACAATCCTCCAAAGCCACCTCCAGATCCAGATCTGTAACAATTGTAGCCAAATCATAACTTAAAAAAGCCTCCTCCCGCTGCTGTGAAAGCTTCTTACCAACACTCCCCGAAATTTCATCCAAATTTGCATAAATCTCCTCCAAATGGCCATACGCCTTAATCAACTTAGTAGCCGTAACTTTTCCAATGCCCTTAACCCCCGGAATGTTATCGCTGGAATCGCCGGTTAGAGCCTTGTAATCAACAACATACTCAGGACCAAAGCCAAAATGAGCCTTAACCGCACGCGTATCAATCCAATCGGCATCCCTCCCACCCTTCTTGGGAGACATGACCAAAATACCATCATCCACCAGCTGCCATAAATCGCGATCATTAGAGCAAATCACCAACTGACCAATCTCTCCAAACTGAGCAGTTAGCGTTCCAATAACGTCGTCAGCCTCATATCCCGAAGCCATCACTTGCTTTATTCCAAAGCCCTCCAAAAGCTCAAACAACAAAGGAATTTGCGCCTTTAACTCCTCATCCATGGGCTTGCGATGCGCTTTATAATCTTCAAATTGCTTTTTGCGCTCCACTTTTTCTTTGCTTTCCAGGGCAGCTACCGCATAATCCGGCGAAATCAAATCAAAGATGCTTAATAACATGGAGGCTGTACCGTAAATGGCGTTAACCTGGCGATCCTTGGAGTCGGTTAAGGTGGGGGGTAAGGCGTAGTAGGCTCTATGGAAGAAGTTGAATGTGTCTATGATGAGAAATTTTTTCATGATTTTTTGTGGAGTTAGTATAGCAGGAGGAATTTTTAAAAAAGACACTACCACAGCTCCCTTTAGATACAGCAACATTTATTTAAAATCTGCCTGCAAAAATTAGCGTGTGCGGGAAGTGGTTACGCCCAAAGCATCCGGGGCAGCAACATCCAGTAAAGAACCTCTACTCTGCTTAGAAACCGCAACTAACAAAAAAGCGGAAAATCCCATTAAACAAAGTAAACCTACTATAACTATGCGATCAAGTTGTTTCATTTTTATAAAACCTTTCTTAATTTAGTAATTTTTTACGGCCTAAAAGACTAAAGAAAAACCTACTGCGCAATACTAGCTTTAGCAGAAGTCAAAGCAGTTTCCACATCAGTTCCTTCCAAAACAGCATTCACCGCCGTCTGCAAAGCATCCACCTGGCGACGATTCCCGGAACGAGCTGCAATCTCAGCCTCTGTAGCATGCGGAGCATCCAGTGTATACGGACGCAAATAATCATTTAACGCTAGCTCATCCGCAAGATCGGTACGCGCATAAGCAGACCCAAAAGGACGATAATTTGACGACTGACTGTAATAAGAAAGCTGCTGATCCCGCTGCGCCAAAAAGTTCAAAAACTCCCAGGCCGCTTTTGGATTAGCGCTATCCGCCGAAACACCCTCCATCCAAAAACTACCCCAGGTAACGGGATTCTCAGAATCAACTTGCGGAACAGGAGCCACTCCAATGTTCATGCCCGGCGACATCTCCAAAATATCCAGAATTCGCCATGAAGGAACAAAAATCATGGAAACCTCTCCATTAGCAAAAGCTGTAGTAGCCTCCGGGAAAGAAGCATTCCAAACGCGGTCCTCCTTTACAAAGTTAGTGTAAAAAGTCAGAGCATCCTGAGCACGCGCGCTGTCGATTTCAGCCGGAATACCAACCTCTGCCTGCGACCACATCAGCCCCAAAATATCCGCAAAGTGCTCAATGTTATCCGCTGTTCCCATAGCAGCTCCGGCACGAATCAGCTCATCCTCAGAATAAAGCGACAACTCTAAAGCCAGCCGACGAAACTCTTCCCAGGCAGTAGGAGGCGCTTGCTGACCTACCTCTGCAAAGTGATTTCGATTGTAAACCAAAGCCAAGCCATCGTAATACAGAGGCAAGGCGTAAATCTTTCCATCATGAACTGCACTTTCTGCAGCCACAGGATAAAAAGTGGCATTATAAGTTTCAGTATCCATTAAAGACCCCGGCATAGGCGCCAAAACCGAAGTCAAACGATAAACCCAACTATTATGAACCCGCACAATATCCGGCCCGCCTCCCTCAGACAACCGATTAAAAACCCGCTCCTTATAGTTAACCAAAGGCTTCACAACAGAGCGATCCTCATAATTAATAGTTACATTTGGGTGCGCCTCCTGATACTGAGCTATCAAATCGCGCATCACCTCCGGATTTTCCCAAAGCCCCCACATAGTCAAGGTTACAGGCTCATTTGACGTTCCTCCTCCACCAATTAGCGGAAGATTTCCAAGCGCCTCGCCAATTACGGGAAGGTCTTGAACAGTACAGGCCGTTAGTAGGAGGGATAAGGACGAAAGCAATACTAGTGTGAAAATTTTTGAAATAGGCAGTTTAGACTTCATCAAGGAAATTGTACTGTAAAGCAATTCCTATCGTCAACCAGAAGAGAAGTTGCATTTGATGGGCGGTTAGCAGGTAGTGGTCAAAGCCTCCTAGGAGGAGCAGGTGGAGGATTAGTGTAATTAGAAGTGGCTTGCTTTGGCGGTTGTTTTGGCGAATTTGGAAGGATTTTTTAGGAAAATTGTTTAGGAGATTTTTTATAAGGCTAGCTAAAAAGAGGATGAAAAAGGTTAGGGAAAAGATTCCGCTTTCAACAAGAAGTAGCATGTAAATGTTATGGATGGGTTGTGTAAATTTGGCAAATCCATTGTAAATGCTTAGCTGATCCACAAAATAAGTGAAGTTGTTATAGCCAATTCCAAATAGGGGGCGCTGCTTAATTAGTTGAAAACCTATTGTTAAAAGATTGCTACGACGCTGGAGTGAGGAGGTGTTTAACAGCGGAAGGTGTGTGCTAAATGGGAGTATAAACGTTAAGAGCAGGAGTAGTGCAAGGACCAAATAAATCAGCCGATTGCCAAGGGAGGGGGTTTTTTGCAAGAGAGTTAAAACAACTAGAGACAGAAGGAACGCTGCCATTACAAACCACGAAAAAGTTAAAAAGAGTGTAATTGTTCCCAAGAGAAAAGTTAAAGCGTAAAGGGGACCTGCCTTTCTTTGTAAAAAGCTATTGAAAACAATTAAAAGACCAAAACTTAAAAACCCTGCAAAAACGTTGGGATGCCTAAATGTGCCATAAGGTGGGATTTTTGTAACCCCAAAGAAGTTTTCTTTAACTATGCCCGGTGTGGAAAATGTATAAGGCTGCTCCCCCAGGATAAGATAGTTGTCAAAAATACTCCCTTGATGCAGCCATTGCAAAATCCCTAAAACACTTAGTGCAAGAATTAAAAAAGCAAACCAAGTATGATACTGGCTTAAAAATCCGGAAACCTTGGAGATAAGGGATTTGGGGAGTTTTTGTGAAGTATGATACTTGAAATTTCTAAAAGGAATATATAGGACAAATCCTGCATATAAAAACAATCGTAGATATGCATAAAAAGAGGGAGCAAACTCAAAGGAGCTAACAACTGAAAGAAAAACGCTCCAGAGAAAAAGAGTTAGAAAAATTAAGGACCAAGACCTCTTTCCTTTCATCAGCAAAAAACCTTTCCAAAAAACAACAAGTTTTGGAAGTGCAACTAAGAGCAGCAAAAAAACTAAAATGTCATGAACATAAAGCGTGGGAATTAAGTAGTCAATTAATTTGCCATTAACATAAGCAAAGGGGAAAATGAAATGCTTCCCTAAATTTAAAGGCAAACTCAATAAAACAAGTGCAAATAAAAATCTCTCAAGTGAAAAACCGCGAAGGACTCTTAAAAAATAGTCAAAAAAACGTCTTAAAAACCTCATCTGGCCAGCTCTTTCGATCGAGCATGGGCAGAAACAATTACAGAATCATCCAACTTTGCAAGCTCCTCTATTCCCAAAGCTTTTGCAATTAAAAAATCAGCTAAATGCGGGTTTCGAGCTAAAACAGGACCATGAAAGTAAGTCCCTAAAGTGTTTTTATACAAAACACCCTCAGTTGTGTCCCGCGAGTTATTTCCAAAAGCCTTCGTTGTTGTTGCCAAAGGAGTAAGATCCCCCGAAAGATAAGTTCTACCTCCATGGTTTTCAAAGCCTACAATTTCATCTCCAATAGTATTGTTTTTTTGAAAGTAAATATCCGATAAAATGTCCTCATGCAAAGTAGCTACAGCATTTCCTATACTGCGAGGACCTTCCCGGGCTTCCGTGTAAAAATCCAGAAAACCAAGCCCTTCCAAAATAGAACCATCAGCTGATTTATAATAATTGCCTAAAAGTTGGTAAGAACCACAAATAAAAAGACCAACTCCGTTAGCTTCCAGAAAATCGACTAAAAAACTGCCTTTCTTGTCTAAAAAATCCTTGTAAATTTTTTGCTGAGATAAATCGGGGCCACCTCCCATAAAGACGAGATTCAATTTGTTCATGAGGGAAGCGTCTAAAGTGGTTTCAAGAGAGATTTCAAAAACTTCAACTTCAATATCACAGCGCAGGGCACGCTCTTTTAAAATTTCAACATTGCCTCGATCGCCGTATAAATTTAAAAAGTGCGGATAAAACCAACCAATGTTTAACTTTTTTGAGGATTTTTGAGAACCCTTTGTAGGAACTGCCACTTTTTCAGATTTATTAAGATTGGTCATAAAATATTTTGCCCTGTAACTAACTGTCTAAACTCTAACATTGCTGAATAATTAGGTAAGACAACAATCTTTTTACCCTCTAAACCGGCGACATCAGCAGAGGAAAGACCAAGTTCTGAGGCATCTCCAATAAATACACCTGCAAAATCAGAAACTCCGGCATAATCCAGGCGAATCTGCATATCTAAAGCACGAGAACCTCCTACGTAAACCAAAGCCTCTTTACAAACTTTTGCCAAAGGGGTGGGATCAATGTCATAAATCCAGGAAACATCGCGCCCATCAGGAATACGATCATTTAACAAAAATAAAATGGTATCAAAATCAATTTCACCCGATAGCAGCATTTCTAAGTTATTGTTAAAACTGGCAGGATTTTTTGCTAAAAACACATAAAATTCTTTTTCTAAATAGGCAATTTTTTCACCACGGCCAAAAGCTGCTTGAAAAGTTTTAAGAGCTTTTTCAATAACAACATCCTTCAAACCTAAAGCTTTCGCTACAGTAACCGCAGCATTTACATTGCGAGTATTAAAGCCTCCAACCAAAGGCGTAAGCTTTGCAAAAGAATCATCCAAGTCAAAATCTAAAACTTGCCCTCCCTGGGCAATCCAAAAAGAGCGCAATCTATCAAAAGGGGAGTAATCCTTGGGCAAAACCATGGCAGGAACTTGAGCTTTTTTCATAGAACCACTCGACCTACAAGAAACAGCAACATTCTTTAAAGCCCCCTCCCAACGAGACAAAATTGTATCCACTTCGCCATAACGATCCAGCTGATCGCGCGACAAATTAGTCAGCACCACAAAATCCGTATGCAAACGCTGCAAAACCAAGGGCAAATTAAACTCATCAACTTCCAGTACAAAAAAATCCGAAGTAAAACGACCCAAAAAATCAGTGTCCGTTAAAAGGCTAGTTAAAATTCCATTTAGCAAATTGGCACCGGAAGCATTATGCGTAACTTTAAAACCGGCCTCCCGAAGTAGATGGGTGAGGAGGGTGGCGGTAGTAGTTTTGCCATTAGTGCCACTTACTAAAATAACTTTGCCTAAATTTTGGGAAATCTCTGAACCCTTTAAATCTTGAGAATCTTTCGAATTCTTTAAAACATGCTCCCTCCCCGAAACCTCCAAAATCCTCTCATCCACCAAATCCCAAATCCTAGGAAAAAATTTCTGAACCAAATGCCCCGGATAAACATATCCATTACCTGCATTTAAAAGAGGAATAATTTTTGAAACTATTTTTGTAAACCAACTTGCCATCAAAATCATGTCCACATTATATGTCATTCTTATTTATATATATAAAACGTAGTAGTAGTAATAGTATTGTGGATATGTTGATGGGCTTTTTTATGGCTTTTGTGGTGGTGTTTTTGGAGGGGTGTCTGTGTGGATAAGCTGTTTTTGGCTTTACTGTAGTGTTTGAAGGCTTTTTTGTTTGTATTTTTGCTTTTGTTTGGCGTTTTTTAAGTGTTGAAAAGTTGCAAAAATTTGTGGGTTTTGTTGTGGATAATTTTGCAGACTTATCCACAGAACTTTTAGGGTAGTGTTTTTTATCCACGCTTATCCACAAGTTTTCCACAACCTATCCCCAAAGTTTCAGCGCGCCCCCTTCCCTTAACTACATAGTAAAAATCAAATTTCGAATATTCTCCACATCCTGACGCGTACGCGGCTCCTTCTGAATCATCCCCGCAATCTTATCCGTACCATGCATAACCGTAGTATGATCCCGCCCCCCAAGAAGTTCTCCAATAACCTCCAAAGGACTCTCCGTCATATTCCTAAGCAAATACATCGCAATTTGACGCGGAACCACGATCTGCTTAGTTCGTCGCCTCCCCTTAATATCAGATTTATTCACCTGAAAATACTTACAAACTGCATTCATAATCGTATTTGGATTAGCTGTAGTCCTCCTGGAAGGTACCACCTGCCCCAACTCCTCCGCCGCCATCTCTATTGTTGCCGGAACCTTCTGCACCTTCACTTTAGCTACAATTTGAATGTAGGCCCCTTTAAGCTCGCGAATGTTTGTGTCCACTTTTTCGGCAATAAAGTCGATAACGTCGTTACCTAAGGGATCCTTTCGCTGATCCCGCAAAGTTCGCAAAATGGCCATTCGCAACTCTACATCTGCATGGGCAATGTCCGCCGTAATTCCACTTCCAAACCGTGACGTCAGCCTTTCCTCTAAACTTACAAAATCCTTAGGAGGTCGATCCGAAGTTAACACAATCTGTTTTTTCTTGTCATAAAGCGTGTTAAACGTATGGAAAAATTCCCTCTGAGTTGCATCCTTGCCAATAATAAACTGAATGTCGTCAATTATTAGAAGGTCGGTTTTTCGGTACTTTTTTCTAAAAGCTTCTGTTCTGGCTCTCTTGCTAGCTTTTCCTTTTTGAATGACTTCTATTAATTCGTTCCCAAATTCTTCGCCGGTGGTGTAAATAACTTCCATGTCGGGTTTGGTTCTTAAGATGTAGTTGCCAATTGCTTGTACCAAGTGGGTTTTGCCTAATCCTACTCCGGAGTATAAAAATAAAGGGTTGTAATCTTTTCCGGGTTCTTTGGCTACGGTTAAGGCAATTGAGTAGGCTAAGTCGTTGCTGTCGCCTCTTATGTAGTTTTCAAATGTGTATTCCGGCACAAGCCCTGCCTTTCTTTGTGCGCTTTCTATTTTTTCTGCTACTTCAAATAGAGGGGCTTCTGAAGGTTTGTTTTTTGCACCTGCTTTTTTAGCGTTTGTAGCTTTTTTACCGGAGGCTGTTTCTGTGCTTGTTCCGGCAGGTACAACGTCCTGAATCTTTTTTTGCTCCAGTTTTGGATCTATTATGAAGCTTAGTTTGGATTTTTTTTCGGTAATTTCTTCCAGGCTTTCTTTTATTAGGGTTTCAAATTTTTTTAAAGTTGCTTGTGCGGCTGCATTGGGAGTTGCTATGGTTATGGTGTCTTTTTTAATTTCGGCAATTTCGCATTTTACAAACCACATTTTGTAGGTGTATTCGGAGAGGTTTAATTGAAGTTTTCCCAGGACTCCTCTCCAAATGGAGTCTTTGTCGGTTTTTGCGTATGTTTTTTTGTCTTTTTCGGGGTTTTTGGAGGCGCTTTTTTCACTTTTTGGAGTTGTTGAGTTAGCCTTTTGCACCACTTCCTTTGGAGTAGTTTTTGCGGCTTTTTTTGTTACTGTTATTTCCTGTTGTACGGGCATTTTATGTGTTTTTAGTTGGAGGGGCAGTGTAAAACTTGGCTTGTTGTGTGTATAACTTTAGAGAACTTATCCACATTTATAAAGCAATTCTAATTGATTCTTCTCTTGAAGGTGTGATGAGGTTCTTTAGAAGATGTGAATTTGAGTTAATTTAGTGATGTGCCTTAATGTCTTTGAAACGAAGTCCTCCTGAATTCAAATCTGTCATCCTGATGAAAATCAGGATCCTGTTGGTATGATCAGTTCCTTTGTTGACTTACTAACTCACATCCGTTATCATTTCAACGCTATGCCAAAGAGAACATATCAACCAAAAAAGAAAAAAGGACTTCGCAAATCCGGGTGGAGAAAGCTTATGCTAACAAAAAACGGAAGAAAGCGAATTGCCCGTCGTCGCAGGAAAGGTCGTAAAAGACTGGCAGGTAGGCTGTACAAAGGAAAGCAGAAGCGCAACATCAAATAACACCTCCGCAGAGATTGCGTTGTTTTTATAAAGAAGCTTCAAAATAAAGCACCAAATGCTAAAAAAACAAAACAGACTTCTGACCAACTTCGAATTTCGCATCACCCACCGTTATGGCAAGAAAACCTCCGGGAAATACTTCTACCTTTACTACTTAGACCGCTCCAAACGCAACCTTTCCGAAGCAAAAAAACCAACAAGAATTGGCTTTCTAACCTCCAAAAAACTGGCAAAAAACGCCGTTACCAGAAACCGCATAAAAAGAGTCTTTAGAGAAGTGGTTCGCTTAAATCTTGATAAAATTAAACCCGGATTTTGGATAGCCCTGCACCCTAAAAAACAAAGTTTAACCGCCTCCTATGAAGAAATTAACACTGACTTTATTAAAACTCTACAGAAAGTTTCTTTCGCCAAAGAACTTTAACCTTTCTACCTGCAGATTTACGCCCAGTTGCTCCAAATATACAAGGCAAGCAGTGCAAAAGTACGGTGTTGTTAAAGGTTTAGCTTTAGGTTTGTGGAGGGTTTTGCGATGTAATCCCCTTTCAAAAGGGGGGTATGATCCTGTAGAATAGTCAAGCAAATAAAAGCCGAAACTTTTTAGGCTTCCGTGAAGTAAACCTGAAGATAATCGGTTTAATAAAGTAAAAATATGTTAGGAACAATTTGGAACACAATTTTAGTAACGCCTCTTTTAAACTTGTTAGTGTCGTTGTATCAGGCAGTTGGAAATTTAGGTATTGCCATAATTTTAATGACGCTTTTAATTAGAGCTGCTCTTCTTCCTGTAATGCTGCCTTCCTTAAAAAGCATGAAAAAACAGCGTGCTTTAAAACCCGAACTTGATAAAATTCGCGAAAAATTCAAATACGATAAGCAAAAGCAAGCCGAAAAACAAATGGAACTTTTTAAGCAACATGGTATAAATCCTGCTTCAGGGTGCTTAACTCAAATCGTAACCATCTTAATTTTGTTTTCCCTTTATGGCGTTATTCGCAAATTCACAACCGCTGAAGATATTGCCAATATCAACAGCCTTTTGTACTTTCCCTTCTTAAAGCTTCAGGAAGGTGCCGGAATTAACACTTCCTTTTTATATTTGGATCTTGCTAAACCGGATCCTTACTTTATTTTTGCGGTACTTTCAGGAGGATTGCAGTTCCTCTCAACCCGCATGACCATGGGCTTTACTCAAATGGGAGAGAAAGCTGCAAAAGAGACTCCTGAGAAAACTGATGACATGGCTTACAACATGCAAAAACAAATGCTCTACACAATGCCCATAATGAATGTTATAGTAGGAGTCACTCTGCCCTCCGGAATCGTTTTGTACATGATAACGGCTGCGGTCTTTTCTATGTTGCAAAATATAATTCTAAATGGTCCGGAAAGTATGGGTCTTTCATTTGATAAGATGAAGGCAACAGTTAATAAGTTAACGGATAAGTTGAGAAAACAATCCTAGAAAGCAGTTTGAACTATGACTACAGAAAAAAAGATTGAAAGTTTGAAAGAAATTTTAGAGGAGATTTTTGGTTATTTGGGAATTGATCCTAAGTTTACAATTGATGATGTTGAAGAGGATCATCTTTTTGTGAAGATTTGGGACGGTGATTTAAGCTTTTTAATTGGTTATCGCGGGAATTGTTTGAAGGCTTTGAAGTATTTTTTGGGGCTGGCTTTAAATCGAGGGATTGATGAGGAAGAGTGGACACGCGTTAGTGTTGATATTGAAGGTTATTTGGAGCGTCGTAAGGAGAAGATTGAGGAGATTGCTCGTAATCATATTGATAGGGTTAGGTTTTTTGGTCATGAGGTTTCTTTGCCGAACATGGATGCTTCGGAGCGTTTCATTGTGCATGAGTATGTTGGGGAATATGCTGATATTGAGTCGGAGAGCGAAGGCTCCGGTTATAGTCGCCATGTTGTGCTGAAGCCTGTGGGAGATTCTGAGTCAAGCTCAGAATGACGCAAGTCATCCTTGCTTATGTCATCCCGGACTTGATCCGGGATCCAAAGGCTAAAAACGCTTTTGAAAAGGTCTAGCAAATACAAACAAAAACAATGAAATTTACCTGCCGCCAAGAAAACTTAGAAACAGGACTATCCCAGGTATATAAGGCTGTCCCTAACAAAGCCAACCTACCCATTCTTTCAAATGTCCACCTTTTAGCAAAGGACGGCCGCTTAAGACTTTCAGCAACCAATTTGGACACCTCCATTACAACTTATGTTGGCGTTGACATAGCAAAAGAGGGCGCCATTACAGTTCCTGCTAAAATCTTTCGGGATTTAGTTTCCAACTTACCCGAAGGCGTTATAACAGTTACTTTAGACGATCACTTGCTTCATGTTGAAGTGGAAAAAAACACCGCCAAGCTTAACACTGTAGCTGCAGAGGAATATCCTGAAATTCCCGTTATGGGAGATGATGTAGAAGTGCTTGAAATGGACACGGAAGTTTTTGCCGATGCCGTTAAGACCGTTGTTTTTGCAGCAGCTAGCGATGAAACTCGGCCTATCTTTTCCGGAGTTTACATTTCCTTTATTGACGGAGTTTTAAACGTGGTTGCCTCGGATGGTTTTAGACTTTCCGAAAAAACCTTAACCTTGGATACTCCTTTTACAAAAACTTTCTCCGTTGTTATTCCGGCCAAAACCTTAATGGAAGTTTCCCGCTTAATTGACACCGATGCTCCCACAAAAATTGCCTTAGATGACCGTGCTAACTTAGTTTTATTTGCAAACAAAGATACTGTTGTAGCCACAAGAATCTTAGACGGCAACTTTCCCGATTACAAACGCATAATTCCCACAGAGCACACCCTAGAAGCAGAAGTAGCTTATGAAGATTTGTTGGAAGCTGTAAGATTAGCCGACGTTTTTGCACAGCAAGTAGACAGCTCTATTAAAGTAAAATTTGACTCTGAGGAAGGCTTAATTTCCGTTTCCTCTTCCTCTCCCGAATCCGGTGAGCAAACCTCCTCCTTTCAAGCAGCCGTTGACGGCGACCCTCTAGAAATAGTCTTAAACTCCAAATATATTCTTGATTTCTTAAGTAACGCCGGCACTGATAAAATTCGCTTTCGTACCCAAACAGATCTTTCACCTTGTGTGTTCAATCCTTTAGGTAAGGAGGGTTTTCTGCACATAATCATGCCTCGTCAAAAGGATTAAGTAATCGAATAAATCGGTTACAATTAAGCCAATTAACCTATGGATTCAGTACAAAAAGTAAAAACCAGATTAGGGATAGTTGAAGTTGTAAGTTCTTACCTTGATTTGCAACGTTCCGGAAAAAACTACAAAGCAGTTTGCCCCTTTCACTCCGAAGATACTCCTTCTTTTATGGTGTCGCCTAAATTGGGAATCTATAAGTGTTTTGGTTGTGGTGCTTCCGGGGATATTTTCACGTTTGTACAGGAAATGGATGGATTGGACTTTTACGAGGCCTTAAAAAAACTGGCAGATCAGGCAGGAGTTGAGCTGGAAAAGGCTCCAAAAAATGAGGCTTACAGGCTAAAAAAGAAGCTTTACAAAATTAACGAAAAAGCTGTGGAATTTTACGAGCACCTGCTGTTAAAGCATAAAGCAGGAAAGCAGGGATTGGAGTATTTAACAAAAAAGCGTGGCTTAAGTAAAGAAGTTATAAATGAATATCGCCTGGGTTATGCTCCAAAAACCTGGGATCTGCTATATAAATTTCTGGTTAAGCAGGGGTATAAAGATGCTGAAATGGAAAAGGCCGGCGTTGTTATTCCTCGGAAAAAAGGCGACGGCTATATTGATAAATTTCGCGGGCGTGTAATGTTTCCTTTAATAGACACAACGGGGAAAGTTCAAGGTTTCATGGCTCGTACAATTTTTGACGATATTCCCAAGTACCTAAACACCTCAGATACTCCCGTTTTTAACAAGTCGCGCTTTGTTTTTGGGCTTGATAAGGCTAGGATTTCGATAAAAAAGAAGGGTACAGTTTTTGTGGAAGGCCCTATGGATGTGATTAGTGCTTATCAGGCAGGGATTAAAAATGTAGTGGCTCCTTTGGGGACTTCGCTTACTTCGGCGCATCTAAAAATTATTGCTCGCTATACGGAAGATGTAACTTTTTGTTTTGACTCCGATACGGCGGGTCTGGAGGCAATTAAGCGCGCTATCTTGTTGGCAGAAAAGCAGAATTTAAATATTAAGGTGGCTATGATTCCTGAAAAGTATCGCGATTTAGATGAGGTCTTAAAGGATGATGCTGATCTAGCAGGAGATGTTTTGGCTTCGGCGGTTTCGGCTTACGACTTTTTTATTGCCTATGCCTTAAAAAAGCACAACAAAAAATCTGCTTTAGGTAAGAAGAAAATTGTCACTGAACTTGCTCCGATTTTTTCTAAGATTTCCAGTGAGGTGGCCTTGGATCACTACGTTAAAGAGCTTGCCGAAGAGCTGGAAACTTCAGAGGAGGTTATTTATTCGGCGTTGTCATCCGAGGAGGGTAAGGTTGATTTGGATGCTGCTTTTGGGGTGTCCTCAACGGAGGCTCCTGTGGAGGTGCACAGCCCTATTCAGGATCAGGAGGCGTACTTTTTATTTTTGCTTTTGAAGTTGGAGGATAGGCTAAAAATGCAGCCGTTTTTGGAAAAGCATAAGGAGGCGCACTTTTTTGGTACTCAGGCAAAGCAGACTTTTACTCGGTTGGGTGATTACGTGGCTTCTTCTAAGGGAAATAAACTTGATATAAAAGCCTTTATTGATATAATGGATGAGTCTTTGGCCGGTTTTGTGCAGAATCTTTATTTGTGGCAAGATTGGTCTGAACTGGATGACTCCGGAATTTTAGGAGAGTTGGAGGATGTTAGTGAGCGTCTGGAGAAGCGGTTTGCAAAGAAGGCTATTGAGCGTTTGCAAAAGGAGTTGTCGTTGGCGGAAAAGCAGGGGGATACGGCTAAAGTTAAGAGTTTGACGGAGCGAATTAGGGATTTTTCACGTAAGATAGTTTAAAATTAAGGCGCTATTTGCTGTTCTTTGAGAGAGGAAAGAGGCAGCTTTTTAAAAACACATGGCAAAAAAGAAAGAACCCAAAAACAAAAAAGAAAATATAGTAGATCCCAAGGAGCGCACAATTCAAAAGTTGGTGCTGCAAGGGAAAAAGCAAGGATATTTGACTGTTTCGGAAGTACTTTCTGTTTTTCCTGAAGCTGAAGAGAACATTGAGGAACTGGATAAGCTGTATCAAAAGCTTGGCGGTGAAGGTGTTAATGTTTTTGATGTTCAGGCAGAGCGCGATGAGGAAGAATTGGATGCCTTTTCTGAAGGTATTTTAGAGAAGCTGCAAAAAGGAGGTTCTCGTTCGACGGATCCTGTTCGCATGTATCTGCGTGAAATTGGAAAGGTTCCTTTGTTAAAGGCTGAAGAAGAAGTTCAGTTAGCCAAGCGAATTGAGGCTGATGATGAGGCTGCTTTTGAGCATTTAACACGTGCAAATCTCCGCTTAGTTGTTTCCATAGCCAAAAAATATATGGGGCGAGGTTTAGCCTTTCTTGACTTGATTCAGGAAGGTAACACCGGTTTAATGCGTGCTGTTGAAAAATTTGATTGGCGTCGTGGATTTAAGTTTTCAACATATGCTACTTGGTGGATTCGTCAGGCCATTACACGCGCTTTAGCGGATCAGGCTAGGACTATTCGAATTCCTGTGCACATGGTGGAGACGATTAACAAGTATAAAAAGATTGAGCGTCAGCTGGAGCAGGAGAAGGAGCGTGCCATTAAGCCTGCAGAAGTTGCAAAAGAGATGGACATTGATATTGAGAAGGCTCGCCACATTGTTAAGATTTCGCAAAAGACGGCCTCTATAGAGACCCCTGTGGGTAAGGAAGAGGACACTCGTTTGAAGGCTTTTATTGAGGATAAGAAGGCGTTGTCCCCTTTTGAGTCGGCTAGTCAGGAGCTTTTGAAGGGGCATATTATGGATGTTTTGCACACGCTAAGTGATCGGGAGAAGCGTGTTTTGGAGTTGCGTTTTGGATTGTTGGATGGGCGGACGCGAACTTTGGAGGAGGTTGGCAAGGAGTTTGGAGTGACTCGTGAGCGTATTCGGCAGATTGAGGCTAAGGCTTTGCGAAAGTTGCGTCATCCTTCAAGAAGCCGTAAGCTACGGGATTATTTGTAGCTTTTTATTTCTAGAGTTTTGGGCAATAATTTTTCTTCGTTGTTAAGCACTTGTTTTCATAAATATGCACGTCTGAAAGATTCACTAAATTTGGTTTTGGGAGCGTAAACTCTTTTATTAGTTGAAATTTTTCCGGATTTTTTACTGTAGTTTCAAACTCTTCCCATCTTTCTGAATAAAAAGGATACTTTTCCTGCACCTCTTCCCTTTTATAGTTGTTCATGGGTTTTGAGGATAAAATTACATAATCATAGCCTATTGGATCCGGTGGAAAGTCAAATTGGGCATTTTCCGTTGTATAAACAATTGGTCTTATTACTCTTATCCCCTGCAACTTATTAAGGGGATCTAAACCCTCTTCCGTAATTGCAAGTTTATTAGCACTTTCCGGTAGATTATCCCTTGCCCACTCGTAGCTTTCTGATTTTGGTGTGTGCCGATTGAATTGCTTTAGTAGCAGTAGAGGGTTTTTTAGATAGAGGGTTCCCCCCGCAAGTATTGTTATTGTACTTAGAAGTGGGAAAAGGTTCTTTTGAACGCACTTTTGCAGCCCGCTCCTAGCGGGCGAAACGTGAGGAAAAAGATGCCTTTTCCCAACTTCTACTATGCCTTTTGCTGCATAAACCAGCACCAAAGGAAGTATTGGAAGTAGCCATCTACCAACTTCACGGGCATTTAGTGAGAAAAACAGCAAATAAGTTAGGATGTTTCCTGTTAAAAAGATATGCAAAGCAATGTCCTTTTTTTCCTTCCTTTTACTACGAACAAAAGTAACCAAATTCCCGTAAAGGGAAATGAGAAAAACAAGTGGAGTTGAAATAAAAATTAGACTTTTCAAATACTTCAGGGTATCTAAATTTACCGAATCAAAAACCATTCCGGCTTCTTTAGCTTGCATCTCAAAAATTCTATAAGCAAAATCATGTGCAAAAATAAGCGAAAAGGGATTAGATATAGCAAATCCTATGTAGCTTAGAAACAGAAAAGCAAATAAACTACGCCAATCCTTTTGCTTTGCGTAAATATAAATCAGCCAAGGCAAAGATAAAACGGCAGTAATCTTTGTTCCTACCGCAAATCCAAATAAGATTCCCGACAAAATCACCCACAAACTTTTCTTTGGATCTCTAAAATATAGGATGTAGGTTAAAAACACCCCATTAATTAACAGAGTTAGGAAAATATCCATATTCACGTAATGAGAATGCACTATTAGTTTCCAGTTAAGGCTTGTTAGAAAAATTAATCCTAGTGCTTCTAGCTTTGAAACTTTTTTATTAAACAAATTTTTATAAATTAACAATGCTATGGGAATGATGCTTAAAGAAGTTAAAGCAGTAAGACTTCTTAAAAAAACATAAATTGCTTGCTTTTCAAAGGCGAAGTTTAAAAGATTGGCTCCTTTACTAAAGGACATAGTGGCAAGAGTTAAAATATAAGTGGGAAACATTCCATACACAAAAGAAATTGGGATGAGTCTGTAAAATTCTTTTTTACTCATTATGTTGCGGATTTGATAGGTGTATTTAACTGCCAATTCCACAATTTCAGGCTCGTCAGCATGAAAACTATGAGGGAGTCCGAAATTTATGGCATGAAGGCGTAGATATGTTCCTGATAGAACTATTATTGCTGCCGTCAGCCAAAAAAGAAGTTGTTTGTTTTTAAATTTAGAGATTTTCATTAGCCAAAAGTTCTCGTGTTTTAGATTTGTAAGCTTCTACATCCGGTTGTCCAAAAGGATTAACCTCTAAAAGCTTAGCTAAAAGAAGCACTTCCATCATTTTAGTTTGCATAAACTTACCTAGCTCCTCCTCATTTGTTTCTTCCAGTATGTGGGTTCTAAAAGGAATTTGCTTTTCTTTGTAGGTTTCTTGAACGGCTTTCATAATGGTTTGTTGGTATTTGTTTTCATCTTTAGAGATTAGGAATTCATGCTGTGTGTTTTGAGTTCCTCCTGCAAAGTATTGTTGCAGTGAGTGGAGGTCTTTGGATCCTTCTGAAACTGCTGGAAAAAATCCTTTGTTTTCTTTTCCTAAGCTTTCTCCAAGGAGCTGTTGATACCAAAAAGCTAGTGTTTTTAGCTTTGGCGAGAAAACAAAGATGTTGTAGATTTTTTTACCATTTTTATAGTTTTCAAAGACTTCCGTTACGTTTTTGATAGTTTTTTCCGGATTTTCAGAGATTTCTTTGGTTGCTTGCATTGCTCCTTTTAGTAACTGGACTACATCTATTTTTGTTAGAGCTAATGGAACCAGTCCTACAGGAGAAAAAACGGAAAATCTTCCACCTACCTCTTGAGGAATTGTTAGGGTTGTGGCTTTTTCCCTATTGATAGGAAATTCGGAGTCTTTTCCCGTTATGAGAATTTCATGAAAGCCGGCTTTCCATGGGAGATGTTCTTTTAACAGTTCATAGTTCTTTCTTGTTTCTAAAGTTTTTCCTGATTTGCTAATTGTTATGAAGGCTGTTTTTTTAGGATCTTTTTTTTCCAAATCTTTTACTAAGTATTGAATTTTTTCTACGTTTATTTGATCTAAAAAATGGAGTTTAGTACTAGGGTTAGTGTAGGAAAACAGCGCTTCATAAATAGCTTTTGTCCCTAAAGAAGAACCTCCAATTCCTATAACAAAAACATCTGTGACATTTAGGTTTTTTGTCGCCTCCATAACTTCTCTAAGGTTATCCTCATCAAAGGGAAGTTTAAGAAAACTTTCTTCCGTTGAGTATCCTTCTTTTTTTAATGTTTGGGAAAGACTATCCAGATATGTTGCAAGTTCCAATGCCATGTTTAAAGTATATCAGTTTCGTTATTTTTGCATTTTGTTAAAATAGGCTTTGCAATGGTCTCTAGAAAATCCGGTAAAAAAGCCTCCAAAAAAGGAAAGGAAAAGTCTCCCTCCAAAGATGTTTCTGAAAAAGGCGTAGAAGAAAATTGCTCCAAATCCTCTTTAGAACGGGAATTCCAAACACCAATGATGCAGCAGTACATTGAGATTAAAAGAGCTCACAAAGACTGCATAATCTTTTTTCGACTAGGCGACTTTTATGAAATGTTTTTGGAAGACGCTCAAATAGGGGCAAAAGTTTTAGACATAACTTTAACCGGTCGTGACAGAGGAAAAGACGGGCGTGTTCCCATGGCGGGAGTTCCCTATCATGCTGTTGATTCGTATCTCCCTCGTTTAGTAAAGGCAGGTCACAAAGTAGCTATTTGTGAACAAGTTGGCGATCCCGAATCCGGAGGACTAATGAAGCGGGAAGTCGTTCGCATTGTCACTCCGGGTACTTTGTTAAACGAAAGTAGTCTTGAGAAAAAAGAAAACAACTACATTTTTTCATTTCTCGTTACGGGAAAACACATAGGAGTTGCTTTAGCAGACTTATCCACCGGGGATTTCAAGTCGGCAGAGTTTAAAGATACCTCTTTAGAACAAATTTTAACAGATGAAATTTTTAGATTTATGCCTTCCGAATGCATTGTTACTTTGGACGACTACAACAATCCCAAAATTTTAAAAGTCCTAAAAAAGAACCCAAACCTTAACATATATTTCTATGAAGACGCCTCTTTTTACATTGATAATGCTGAAAACACTTTATTGGAGCATTTTGAGGTTAAAGATCTTTCAGGCTTTGGTTTAAAAGAAAAAACGGCGGCTCAAAAAGCTTCCGCCTTATTGTTGGGCTATCTCTACTCCACACAAAAAGGCAAAGTAAGCCACATTTCTAAAATTTCTTTATTGCAAAGAAAAGATCATGTAAGTCTGGATCAATCTACTGTAATTAACTTGGAAATTTTTAAAACTCTTCGTGACGGCTCTAAAAAAGGCTCTTTAGTTGGCTTTTTAGACCAAATGCAAACTTCTATGGGAGGGCGTTTGCTGCGTTCTTGGTTACGATCCCCTTTAATGGAAACCAAAACCTTAGAAGAGCGCTATGATCTAATTGATTATTACCTTCAAAACCTTGATTCCTATGAAAAGTTGCGCGAAATGCTTTGTGAAATAGCTGATATAGAAAGAATTCTTTCGCGAGTTTCTGTAGGTATAGGAAATCCAATTGATCTTGTCTCGCTAAAATCTTCTGTGAATATGGCCCTGAATGTTCGGGAAGTAGTTGAATCAGCCCTGCCGCCCCTTACTAAAGCTCACAAAAAGCTGGTTGCAGATATTTCCCCTAAGTTACAGGACTTAGTGGATTACATTGAAAAGCGTCTAATAGCGGAACCTCCCCTAGATCCCAAGAACGGCGGTTTTATAAAGGAAGGTGTGGACTCCCGTTTAGATGACCTTCGCAAAAAGATTTTAGGCAGTCGGGATTTTGTGGAAAATCTGGAAGAACAGCAACGTGAGGAAACGGGCATCGCCTCCCTTAAGGTAAAATCAAACAAGGTTTATGGTTATTACATCGAAGTTACCAAGACGAATCTGGATCAAGTGCCTGATCATTATGTGCGCAAGCAAACTCTGGTAAATTCGGAGCGCTTTATTACGCCGGAGTTGAAACGGCATGAAGCTCTGATTTTGAAAGCAGAGGAGAAAATAAAAGATCTTGAATATGAGTTGTTTTTAGAAATTGTTGAGGAGGTTTTGTCCTATAATGCCTTTTTACAGCAAGCTTCCCAAGCTATTGCAACTTTAGATTGCCTATTAAATTTTACGAAATTTGCTCTAGAAAAGGACTTTCATCGTCCAAATCTGACAAGTTCAGGGGAAATTAAGATTAATCAAGGGAGGCATCCTGTTGTAGAGGACTTGTTGCCTCTAGGTGAGTTTAATCCCAATGACACCGTGTTAAACCAAAAGGATCATCAGCTTCTGATTTTAACCGGGCCAAACATGTCGGGAAAGTCGGTTTATATTCGTCAGGTGGCTGTCATTATGCTGCTGGCTCAAATAGGATGTTTTGTTCCTGCTGCCTCCGCCGAGATAACTCCCGTGGATAGAATCTTTGTTCGCAGCGGGGCTTCTGACATGATTTCGTCAGGCATTTCAACTTTCATGCTGGAAATGATTGAAGCTGCCTACATTTTAAACAACGCCACCTCCAACAGTTTAATTATTATGGATGAAATTGGCCGTGGTACCAGTACTTATGACGGTATCAGTTTGGCCTGGTCTATTGCTTCTTACTTGGTGACTCAAAAGGATTTAAAGCCCAAGACGCTTTTTGCCACGCATTATCACGAGCTTTGTGATCTGGAGAAAAAGTTTCCCGACTCCATTAAGAATTTTCAGGTGCTGGTTCAAGAGGATGCTGAAGGGGAGCCTATCTTTTTGCATAAGGTAACGGAGGGGCCTGCAGGGCATAGCTGTGGGATTGCAGTGGCGCGTTTGGCGGGTGTTCCTGAGGAGGTTACAAAAAAAGCAGAGGAGGTTTTGAAGCGTCTGGAGGGCCGTGGTGTTTAGTGTAAAAATTGCAAGCATCAAGGCAGCGCTTTTTAGGCCTTGACTAGGCCTCCCGTTATAGAGTAGAATGCTACTCGCTTACAACTTGTATGAGTAATCGACAAAGTTTAGAAAATGTTTCTTGCTACAATTGCGGAGCCACTTTAAAAAAGGGGCAGCTGGTAATTGTATCTGAAACTCCACTTGCCCTTGTTGCTCATGCCGTCTGCTACCAATGCGGTGCTCAAAGCATGTTAACAATGACACCTTCCGGTGTGGGTAGCGTGCCAATGGTTTCAGATTTGGAAGCAAGTGAAATAAAAAGATTTTTAGAAATGGATCTAATTTCTTATGATGAGATTTTAGACCTCCATAAGGAACTGAAAGGAACAAATATATGCAGCTTATTGCAGAAAAACGAGAACAATTTGGAAAAAAAGCAAAAAGGATTAGGCAAGATAGAAAAGTCCCGGCAGTAATTTTTGGGCCGGATATAGATTCAATCCCTATTACAATAGACAATAATGAGTTTGTGCGAATTTATCGTGAGGCCGGTGAAACTACTTTGGTTGATATTGCGGTTGAAGGTGTTAAAGAGCCCTACAAGGTTTTGATAAAGGAGCTTCAGTTGAATCCGGTTAATTACAGTGTTTTGCATGCAAGTTTTTACAAGGTGAATCTAAAGGAGAAAACTACCGCCGACATTCCTGTTGTTATTGAGGGTGATCAGGAGATTGATTTGGTAAAGAAGGGAGAAGCTTTGGTTTTGACGCAGCTTAATGAGATTACGGTTTCTGCTTTACCTATGAATTTGCCTCGTGAGTTTGTTTTGGATGTTTCGGGCTTTGAGGAGATTGGCGATAGCTTGACGGTTGCTGATTTGGAGTTTGACGAGGATAAAGTGGAGGTTGTGGAGCACGGTACTGAAGATATTGTTGCTGTTTTGGATTATGCAACTATTGAGGAGGAGGAAGAGGAGGAGGCATTGACCGAGGAGGAGCTTATTGAGGGTCTTGAGGCTACTGAGGAGCGTGAGGAGGGCGAGGAAGGCGCTGTTGAGGGAGGAGAAGGAGCTGCTGCAAGCGAGGATGCTCCCGCCGATTCTGAGTCAAGCGCCGAGTAATATAGCTTTCAGGCTGTTGCATTCTGCATTTCAAAAAAATTGCAACTTTTTTGTTATTCTGACTGTGTCTTTTGGTATCTCGATTTCGTCATCCTGAACTTGATTCAGGATCTTACCCACTTTATACCTTTGGCCATTGAGAAATCATCAAAGGCACTTCATCTTCTGTTATCTCCTGCCAAATCTTCTCTGTTGCAAAAGGCATAAAAGGATGGAGCAACTTCAAACAAGTTTTGTAAGCGTGGTCCAAAACACTTAAAGCAACCTTCTTATCCTTGCGATCCTTAACTGTTTCAATGTACTCGTCTGCCAAAGTGTGCCACATAAAGTGATAAACTTCATTTCCCGCATCTGCAAACCGGTACTTTTCAAGCTCTTCATTTACTTTTGTTACAGTTTTTTCGAGCTCCTTCAGCAGGTCTTTATCCTCTTTTTGCAAGGCTAACTTGTAATTTTCCGGATTATACAAAGGAACTTTCTCCCCAAAATCCTCCTTCATCAGCTCCATAAATCGCGCCATATTCCAGATTTTATTAGCAAAGTTTCTATAACCTCTAACCTTATCTTCGCTTAGCGCTGTTTGCTTTGCTGCTGTATTTCCTCCTACAACCAAGCCCATCCTTAAAGCATCTGCTCCATATTCTTCAATAAATTCCATAGGATTAATTACGTTGCCCTTGCTCTTACTCATCTTTTTGCCCTTCTCATCAGTAATTGCCCCATGAATATATACATTTTTAAAAGGGATTTGATCTGTAAGATATAAGCTAAACATGATCATTCGGGCAATCCAGAAGAAAAGAATGTCCCACATGCTATCCATAAAATCCGTTGGGAAGAACTCCTTAAAGTCCTTGTTGTTTGGATATTTTAGAGTAGTTAAAGGCCATTGTCCCGAGCTAAACCAAGTGTCAAAAGTATCCGTTTCTTGTATGTACTTTTCTCCGGGGGGGTTTCTGGAAACTTCATATTCTGCGCCTATCGGGGCTATAAGCTTTTGAAGGCCCTCCTTAATATCTGCTAAATCGTGGTTTTTCAGCAGATTTTCAATTTTCCCGTCATGAGAAACTCCTTTTTGATCAATAAAAGTGACGTGTAGATCGGGATTTTTTTCTATGTCATACCAAACCGGAATTTTAATTCCAAAAACAATCTGTCTGCTTATAGGCCAGTCGTAGATTTCATTTAGCCATCGCAAAATTTCTTTTTTCCATAAAGGACGGTTAAACTTTACTTCTTCCTTCTTAATGACTTTTTTAGCTTCCTCTGCTAATCCTTCCATTTTAATAAACCAATTTGGCAATGGAAGAGGTTCAATTTCACGTTTATCCTTATAGTCAGCGAGTAGACTGTGTTTATATTTCTCGTCCACCTTTACTAAGGCCCCCTTGTCTTCTAGAATTTCCGCTACCTTTTTACGTGCCGGTTTAGGATACATTCCCGAAACATCCACGGCATCCTTAGTCATCTTGCCTTCCAAATCAATCACAGTAATTATTGGTAAGTTATGCTTTTGCCCTATTTCATAGTCATTAAAATCATGTCCCGGAGTTATTTTTAACGCTCCCGTTCCAAATTCCGGATCTACATATGAATCTTCAATTATCTCCAGCTCTTTTCCATTTAGGGGGTTAATGGCAACCTTTCCAACCATTTTCCCGTAACGGGAATCGTCGGGATTAACTGCAATAGCAACATCTGCATAAATAGTTTCCGGGCGTACTGTAGCTACAGTTATAATTTCCTCCGAATCTTTTAGAGCATACTTTACGTAATACAAAGGGGAAACACTTTCCTTGTGCGTCGTTTCCAGGTTACTAAAAGTAGTGCCATGAAAAGTGGAGTAATTAACCATGTAAGTATCTCTGTAAACAAGGCCGTCCTCATGCATTTTTTCAAAAGTGTTGTAAACCGTGTCAATAACGTGATCATCGAGCATAAAAGTTAAGCGCTCCCAGTCAGCACTCATTCCTAGCTTTTTTAGTTGGTCTGTAGCCATTTGGGAATTTTCTTTTACAAAATTTAAAACCTTCTCATAAAGAGTATCGCGGTCAAAATCGAAACGTGATTTTCCTTGCTCTTTAAGTTTTCGCTCATACACTACCTGAGTTTCAAAACCTGCATGATCTGTTCCCGGAAGATACAAAGTTTTAAATCCTTGCATTCTTTTTATTCGCGCCATTATGTCCTGAATTGCATATGTAGCATGCCCGCAATGGAGGGGAGCGTTTGCATTGGGAGGAGGCATTAGGACGCTAAAGGTATCGTTTTTGTTTTCCAATTCGGCTTTTTCTCTAGCTTTATAACTTTTTTCAGGGGAGAATAAATCTAAACTTTCCCAATAGGCATAGATTTCATTTTCTGAATTTTTATGGTTGTAGGTTTTATCCATTTTTTGCTTTCTTTAACTTTCTTTTTAAGGGGATTTATGTCTGTAATGCAAATAAAAATACCCCTCAATTTTTTACTTGAGAGGTTCCTGTTTTAGGAAGGTACCAACCTTCTCCATACTTAATTTAGTGCTGTAACGGGCTTTCCCGGCAGGTTCTAGTTTCGCTTTTGTTCTAGTGCGTTCAGCAACTAGAAAAGCGATTTCTTCCTGCAACTTGTTTGGTGACATTACCTCCAAACTTTTCGTTGTTGTGAGGATTATAGCACAAACCTGGTTTTATTCCCCTTCCAAACGCTTAACCGCTCCTACCACCAAAAAACTAGGAAACTCCTTCTTAAACTCCAGATACTCCTTATCATCCAACTCATCCGCACGAACATGCTCCCTACTAATCTCGCGAAAATCCGTAATCTCAAACTTATGCTCCGTTAACCTCTCCACATAAAACTGCAAAGGCCTATGATAAGACATAATCCCCTCCTCACCATACAATTTATTTGGAATTTCCATCACCTTTCTGTAATTTTCAAGGCGCAAATAATAGTTGTCCTTTTCCTTAACGGTTTTTGCCATGTGGGTCCACGGATGGGGAATGGAGAAAACAAGTTTGCCTCCAATTTGGATGACTCGGGCAATTTCCGCCATTACTTCGGAGAGCTCTTTGATGTCGTGGAAGGCCATGTTAACAACGACTGCATCGAACTGGTTGGATTTTACGTTTGTAAGATCTGCCGCATTTCGGGCAATAAACTTGATTTTGTTTTGCTCTACTTTTTCGGCGAAGTTTTCCTTGGCCATTTCTATAAGCTTTTCGGAGATGTCTACTCCCAGGACGTGCGCGCCTTTGTCTGCGAGGATTTTAGAAAAGTAGCCTTGCCCGCAAGCTAGATCCATTATGTTTTTGTTTTGGAGGTTTCCAAGGATTTCCAGGATTACGGGGTTGATATAGGTTTTGTGGTTGAAGTCCCCTGTTTCGCCTATGAGGTTGTTGTAGTCGTCAGCAACGCGATCCCAGTTTGTGGTTTTGTCTGAGTTGGAGTTTTGGGGAGTGCTTTTGGTTTTATCTTTGCGTTTAGGCAGGTTAAACATGGTTCTATTATACATATTTTTAAAAAAGGGACAGCTAGAAAAGAGATACTCCTCTTAAAGGAATGTCAAGCGTAGCGAAGCTACCTTGACTTCTTAGGTAAATGAGAGCGAAGCGATCATTTAGCTATGCTGTCCCTTATAAGTTGGGAACTTGACAAAAAAGTTAAAGAGTATATAATGAATACGTATTCGGAATAAGAAATGTATTATTTTGTTGAACTTCTCAAAGGAGGTGTATAAAATGCCTTATTTTGATGGAACCGGTCCTTTAGGACAAGGCCCTTTAACCGGTAGAGGTATGGGTCCTTGCGGTGGTGGTTTTGGCTTCGGAAGAGGTCGAGGTTACGGCTATGGCAGAGGCTGCGGCCGAGGAAGAGGTTTAGGTCGTTTTTTCGGAAATGGCTTTGGTTTCTTTGGCAACGCCCGTCCCTTAACTCGCTCCGAGGAAAAAGAAGCCTTAGAGGACTACAAAAAAGATCTTCAAGATGAAATTTCCGCTGTAGAAGAGGAAATAAACAATCTTGAATAAAACTACTTAAGGACAGTTTTTGCTTGTGTCTAGTTTTGCTCCCGGGTGCCTGTTGTTTGCTAAAAATTAGAGAGCTGTCCTTTTGGTAGTCGTGCTTACAGAGTGTTTTATTTAAAACTCCTCTTTAAGATTGCCGTAGAAATCAAAATAATTAAAGTGTTATCATTTGCTTATGCCAAGACCTAGAAGACCAAGACATATAAAATTTAATCCCAATATAACTTATTTTAAGCCTAGGGGAGTCCCCATGCGTGCCTTAAATGAGGTGGTTTTGCGTGCTGATGAAGTAGAGGCTTTACGCTTGTATGAACTTAAAGAGCTGTCTCAAACGGAGGCAGCTAAACAAATGAAAATTTCTCAGCCTACTTTTGCGCGGATTTTAGGAAAAGCTAATAAGAAGGTGGCGCGTGCTTTAATAAAGGGGTATGCCATTCGCCTGGAATCTCAGCAGTAGGAATTATTAAAGCCTTTAAACAAGGGTTTTTAGAATTTCCCGTAACGGGAATAGCTTTGGTTTATTCTTTAATAACAGCTTCAAACTCATCGCCTGTAAGCGTCTCTTTTTCCAGTAACTTTTCTGCCAACTTTTTCATCGATTCTTTTTTAGACTTCAAAATTTCCTTAGCCGCGTTATAAGCGCCCTCCACAATTGCCTTAATTTCAGCGTCAATCTTAGAAGCCGTTTGCTCACTTTGCTTATGATATTCACCCATTTGACGTGCTAACCACATCTTTTCCTCATCGTGTCCATTAAACGCAATAGGCCCCAAAGAGCTCATCCCATATTCTGTCACCATTTTTCGGGCAATTTTAGTAGCCCTTTCAATATCATCAGCAGCGCCACTTGTAAATTCGTCAAAAAACACTTCCTCTGCTGCGCGACCTCCTAGCATAGTTGCCAGCATAGATTCCAACCGGGTTTTAGTCTCCTTATAGCGATCCCTCTCAGGTGGAAAACTAGTATGCCCCAAAGAACTTCCCCGAGCAGTAATTGAAATCCTTTGAACCTTATCCATTTCGGGTAAATTTGCTGCCACTACGGCATGTCCTGCTTCATGATAAGCTGTAATTTCCCGCTCCTTTTTTGATTGCAAAGTCTTTTTCTCCGGTCCCAAAGTAACCTTCAAAGCTGCCTCTTCCAAATCCTTCTCGTCAATCTTCTTTTTATCCTCACGTGCCGCCAAAATAGCCGACTCATTAAGCATATTCTCAATGTCCGCTCCACTAAAGCCCACAGTCTTTTTTGCCAGACCCTCCAGATTTACATCCTTTGCCAAAGGCTTTTCCTTAACATGAATCTGAATAATCTTTTTTCTATCCTCTAAATCGGGGAGTGAAATGGAGATTCTACGGTCAAATCGTCCCGCCCTTACCAAAGCAGGATCCAGCATGTCCGGCCGATTAGTAGCTGCAATAACAATCACGTTAGTTCTGGGATCAAAGCCATCCATCTCAGTTAAAATCTGGTTTAAAGTCTGCTCTCTTTCGTCGTGGCCACCCCCAATTCCCATCCCTCTCTGACGGCCAATAGCATCAATTTCATCTATAAAAATCAAACTAGGTTGACTTGCTTTAGCCATTTTAAACAAGTCACGAACACGTGCGGATCCCACACCTACAAGCATCTCCATGAACTCACTACCTGCCACGCTATAAAAAGGAACTTCGGCCTCACCTGCAATAGCTTTTGCCATCAAGGTTTTACCTACACCTGCAGGGCCAACAAGCAAAATCCCTTTAGGAATTCTTGCCCCCAACTTTCGATATTTCTCAGGATGCTGCAAAAAGTCCACTATTTCCTTAACCTCTTTTTTTGCCTCTTCGTTTCCTGCCACATCATCAAAAGTGGTCTCCTCTTTGCCTTTCTTAAAAAGCTTAGCCTTAGATTTTCCAAAAGACAGCATATCCCCGCCGGCGTTTTTCATCTTGTTTATAAAAAATAGTAAAAAGGCAATGGGTAACAGCACCGAAAGAGCTGTAGGTAAGATATTTTCCCATAAAACCGGATGTTCTACTTCATATTCCCCCGGAATTTTAGATAGAGAAACTTCGTTGTCCTTTAAGATTTCCTGAAAGCTTACATCAGATTCTTTTTCCGTAATTATTTGAGTCCCATTTTTTAGCTGCACTTCAATGGAGTTGCCCGTTACCGTTACGTTTTGAACTTTTTCCTCTTGTACTAAGCGGATTACTTCGTTTAAGGGTTTTTCCTCTTTGGTCATGGTTTCCAAGTTGTCGGTTCCAAAGATTAGCCAAGCTATAACCAAAAGGCCTAAATAAAAGAAGATGTTTTTGTAAAAGGGTACTTTTTTCTCGGGAGGAGTTTGCAGTTTTTCTTTAATCCCTTTTATATCGAGGTTTCTGGTCTCTTTTTTATTTTGCGTTGTTTCTTTTGTTTTTTTCTTGTTTTTTTTTGTCATAAATTTAGATGTAGTTTCAAGGATTATCCTTGGGCATTTTTCCCTCCGCGCTATTGTAAAGGCAGAAAGAGTTTTGGGATCAAGGATCATCCTTGGAGTTTTAACTAGAAGATTATATCAAAGGATTTTGACTTTCGTTGGTTTGCCCGCAAAAAAAGCTTCCTTCGCAAGATCAGTCTAAACCAAATCCAGCTTTAGCCTCTCCTTAACTTTTGCCAAAGTCTCCTGAGCCTCCTTACGTGTTTTTACAGTGCCCGCCTCTATAATCTCTTGCACCTCCTCCAAATGACCCTCATAATAAGCATACTTCTCCCTTACCGGCGCCAGAAAATCACTAAGTGCCTTATAAAGCTTTTCCTTAACCTCCACATCTCCCACAGAGCCTTCTCTATAACGTTTCTTCAGATCCGCAACCTCCTCTTTATTTGGGTTAAAAGCATCATGATAAATAAAAACAGGATTTCCTTCCACCGTTCCCGGATCCGTAGGATGAATTCGATTAGGATCCGTGTACATGCTCATAACCTTTTTCTTAAGGCTCTCCTCAGGCTCGTTTAAATAAATAGTGTTTCCAAGCGACTTACTCATTTTGGCGTTACCATCAAGGCCAACCAGACGAGCAGTCTCACCTACAAGAGGCTCCGGCTCTACAAAAGTTTCGCCATAATAAGAATTAAATCTGCGGGCTATTTCCCTCGTTAACTCCACGTGAGGAACTTGATCCTCTCCCACCGGCACCAAATCAGCATTAACACAAAGTATGTCTGCTGCCTGTAGAATAGGGAAATTAATGAAACCCACCGAGAATTTATCGCCCATGTTTTTGTCCCTAATTTCTTCTTTTAGCGTTGGGTTGCGGAGGGCTCTGTTGTGGGAAACCAGCATACTGAAAATGATTCCTAGCTCGTAAATTTCAGGGATTGCAGATTCGGGGAAGAAGTAGGTTTTTTCGGGGACCATTCCAATGGCCAAGTTTCCCATAGTTACTTCTAAAACGGAGCGAGCCACTGTTTCGGGGTTTTTGACGTATTTGGGATATGCAAGGGCGTGCATGTCGGCAATGATGATAAAGGTTTCGTAGTCGTGTTGCAGTTTTACGCGGTTTTGCAGGGAGCCTACGTAGTGGCCTATGTGTAGTTTTCCGGTGGCGTTGTCTCCTGTGAGGATGCGTTTTTGGTTGTTTTTTGCGGTCTGTTTTTGAGAGGCGCTTTGTTGCTGAGCTGTTTTTCCATCCATGCAGGTATTATACAGGATGGTTATGGAGTAGGTGTGGGTTATTTACTTTTTACCTCAGAATATCCAAACACCATTTCATAAAAACAGGAGGCTCCAAAGCCTACACTAAAAGCAAATGCCAGCTCCTCTATAGGTATTCTAAAGAAATTTATTCCGGTTAAGTTTTCCAGCATCCAATGATTTTCAAAAAGTTGCGGATATAAAATCAACAGAATTTGAAAGACCGCAAAAGTTAGTAGTGTCGTTAGGACTCCATTTGCTAGTTCGAAGGCAAAAAGATCTTTTCTTAGCAAAGCAGCAATAAGCCCTATCAGCAAAGGAGGTAGGATGTGTGCAATGATGGAGTTATGTTGCAGTAGATCTATCAGCACTGCAAAGGCAAGTGTTGTTATTACAGCGGAAACTAGAAAAATTGATTTGTGAGTTTTGTGGTTTGGTTTTTTGGAGTCTTGCACTTTGAAAAAGATTTCATAGAGTTCGGCGCTGACTCCTCCAAAGATGAATCCGTAGTAAAAGTCTTCAAAAGGGAATTGCGGGAATAGAAAAATCGGCTGCCAGTAATCCCATTTTGCATAGAGGTGTTCTATTATTACGGCGCCTATTCCTATGAGGACTCCTATTGTTATCATGTCTTTGCGGTGGTTTTTTTCCAGAAGAGGTATACCCACAAGGGGATTATGAGTGTTGTTCCTATGAAGTAGAAGTATTGCACGAAGGTATTCTAGCAGAGGTTTTGTTTGGAGCTTTTATGTTGCAGCTAAATTTTTTAATATGCAAAGTTCGCCTTTGGCGAAACTTTGCAGGCATATCAAAATTTATAGGTGTATCCTTTCACAAGTCCTTTGGACTTGTGAGGCAACAAACAAATGTTCGCATATGAGCTCAATCCGCCTTCGGCGGATTTCGGGTCCAGCTAAATTCTCCCGTTCGGTCGAATTTACCTGGCCCAGAAACATTCGCGAAGCGAATGGTTTCTGGCGGAGGGGATGGGATTCGAACCCATGTGTGACTATTGCCACGCTTGGTTTTCGAGACCAGCCCGTTATGACCGCTTCGGTACCCCTCCTTATCTTCTTTAATTTTTGAATGGTTTTGGTGGGTTTTAAGGTGCTCGCCTTTCACTTTGTGAAAGCTTCGGGTATAACAAAAAGCTTCTTCTCAAGTTGGTTGAAGCTGTTAAAGAACTGAGTACAGTTTTTATGTCGTAGCTAAATTTTTTTTGTTTTCGCAGAGGCTCGCCTTTCACTACGTGAAAGCCTCGGGTATAACAAAATGCTCTCTCCCGTTCGCATTATTGTTAAACCATTCAGGTTGCTGCGCAACACTGAATGGTGGGCGTTCCTGGATTCGAACCAGGGACCGGTCGTGTATAAGACGACTGCTCTGACCAACTGAGCTAAACGCCCTAAAAAATTTGTAACCAAATTTTTTTGGTTAAGCAAATCTGAAAGATTTGCTTATGCTTGAAATACTCGCCTACGGCGAGTTTTCAAGCTGACCAAAATGCGCATGCATTTTGGACTGCCGTACAAGTCTGTAAGACTTGTACGATAAGCCTTTGTAAACAAATTTTTAAGGTGATCAAAATGTGAGCGTATTAACGCGAGCATTTTGAACTCCCTTACAAGTTGCTATGCAACTTGTAAGCATTCCGACTAAGTACTCGTTCGCTTGTACGCTAAGCCTCGGTAAATTTCTAAGAAGCATCTCTTTGGAAAAATCCCAACACCACAACACCTCCACCAAAGCAAACGAATTCTATCAAAACCTCAAAAACTAATCTACTTTATCTTTAAAATACGGGAAGAAAACTGCTTACCCTCCTCCGTCGTGGCCACCACCTGCAAAAAATGCTCCTTTTCGGGAAGAAGTAACGCCGTTGTAAGAGTCTGTTCCTTTAGATAGCTTTTCGCGCTCTCATCAAAAGTACTCTTAGCCGTGACAAGATGCTCCTGACTTGTCCCATACTTTAGGTAAGCCTCCACCGGAACTTTTGTTTTCACATCGACGCGAATAACATGATCTGTAGGATTTCTTTCCAAATGAAATTCCTGAAATGGGCTCCAAAGCTGAATGTACAAATAAACGGCAGTCAAAATCACCGTGCTTAGTCCAAAAGCAGCCAAAGCAGCTGTGCTAATAATATATGAATGTGTCCACTTGTCGCTTCTTTTTGGATTTATTTTAGTTTTGGCTTTTTTTAACATTTTAGGTTTGATACTTTTTGTAAAGAGCAGAAGTTCCTTTTAAGTTTCTTATTTTTCCGCTGCCATTTCTTCCTCCTCTGAGGATGTAACTTTCATCTCCCTCCTTTTCTCCCAATCCCTCTCTTGCTTACCGCGCTCCTTTTCCACCTGCCTTTCAATAGCTTCCACAGCTCCAATAACAGCGCTCTCCATGGAATAATCTGTTTCATCTCCATAGTAAAGCTTTCCTGCCACTTCCAGTTCCACTTTAGAAACAAAAGTATCTTCCTCGGAGCCTTTGTTTAAGACTACCCGGGAAATTACCAGATCTTCGTCGGTGTTAGGGAAGTACTTTTCGAGTTTGGAAACTTTGTTTTCTGCAAGAGTTTTCATGCTCTCGCTGAGTTTGAGGTTGTCGGAGGTTATTTGATAAATCATCTTCTTTATTTTAGCAAACTTGTGGAATTGGCTCTTTTTACAGAACTATTTTGTTGTTTTTTATTGCCCGTTTTTAACGGAGTTTAGATCCTCCACAAGCTCTTCCACAGTTTCATCGGATAATCCATGTGTTTTTGCCCCCTGCTCCAGGGAGTCAAATCCTGCAGCCATGCAGCCTACGCAATGCAATCCGTATTTCATAAAAATTTCCGCCGTTTCCGGATGCTCCTCAAGGATTTTAGCTATGTTTGTGTTTTTAGTTATTTCCATATTTTTCAAATCAGGGGTTTAAATTTTTTCCAAAGCCTTCTTCAAGGCTGTTAGAACAAGTGTAGCACAGCGTAATCTAGTCATACTCACAGTAATTCCCAGCAATTCCAGCAAATTCTCCTGCTTCAAATTCAAAGCATCCTCAACAGTGCGTCCTTCAATAAACTCCAACAACTTTTCAGAAGATATTACGCTAACGGCACAAGCAACTCCTTTAAATTTAGCCTCCTTAATAATGCCCTTTTCTACCTTTAATTGCAGCGTTACTTCATCACCGCAAAAGGGATTTTCGCCTTGTTGGATCACCGTGGGATTTTTAATTGTGCCTTTGTGCTTCGGGTTTTTATAAGTTTCCAGAAGTTCTTCTTTATAAATGCTATCCATCTTTTCTTTCCGGGAATTTGTTTTGATGTTAGCTTTGCCTAAAGCACCTCAACGTAAAAGTTTAAGGCCTTCTCTTAAGCTCTCAATAAAATAATCAATTTCTTTTTTAGTGTTGTAAATTTGGAAACTTACTCTAGCAGAGGCGTTTAAACACAGCGCCTTATGCAATGGAGCTGTGCAGTGTTGACCTGCTCTAATGGCGATTCCCTTGGCATCCAAAACTCCTGCAATGTCATGCGCATGAACACCTTCTATTACAAAACTTACCAAACCGGCTCTTTTTTCTGCATCTAAAGGTCCTAGAATTCTCACGTCCTCTAAAACCCTTAACTCTTTAATTGCATGTGCCGCTAAATCTTGAGTGTGTTTTTTCACTTCCTTCATTCCGATTTTTTCCAAGTATTTTACTGCTTCCGCCAATCCCACTGCTCCTGCTACATTAGGAGTTCCTGCTTCAAATTTATGAGGAGTTGCTGCCCATGTACTCTTTTCAATAGAGACTTTGTTAATCATTCCGCCACCATAGCTAAAGGGAGTCAGTTTTTCTGCCAGTTCCTCCCGAATCCATAGACCTCCTATACCCATAGGTCCTAGCATTTTATGTCCGGAGAAAGTCAAGAAATCTATTCCAAGTTTTTTAACGTTTACCGGTATGTGTGGAACAGACTGAGCTCCGTCGACAACGATTTTGATATCCTTGTTGTACTTATGCACTTCCCGGGAAATTCCCGTAACGGGAAATACCGTACCTAAAACGTTAGAAACATGCCCCAAAGCAACTATTTTTGTTTTTTTGCTAAGCAAGTTTTTTAACTGTCTCATGGGGAAATCGGGCGATCCTTCTCTTTGTGACTCTTTCATTGAAATCACCTTTAAAACAGCTCCTTTTTCTTCTGCAATCCTTTGCCAAGGGATAAAATTGCTGTGATGCTCCACTACCGTTGTAATAATCTCATCGCCCTTTTTTATATCCCTCTGCAGCATTAAGGCTACAGCATTTAAGGAATCCGTTGTCCCTTTAGTAAAAACCAACTCTTCCGGCTTACCTCCAATAAACTCAGCTACAGTTTTTCGAGCATCCTCATACAAATGTGTGGCCTCATCGCTTAAAGTATGAATCCCTCTATGCACATTTGCATTATGCTTTTCATAATAGTTCAGCATAGCTTCAATAACCTGCTTAGGCTTTTGGGAGGTTGCCGAATTGTCCAAATACACAAGCGGTTTCCCGTTTATTTTTCTTTCCAAAATGGGAAAGTCTTTTCTGATTTTTTCTGTGCTCATTTTTTAAGCTTATTTCATACCGATGGCTACCTTTTAATCTTCTCTATTATAGCCCTCTTTAAATCTTGATCTTGCCTATCTTTCAAAATCGTTTCCACAGCTTCTGCTAAAAAGCCGTCTTGTAGCATAACACTTGCCTCTGCTTTTTCAAATCCCCGCGACCTCAGATACATTAGCTGCCTTTCATTAAAGGAAGTAAGACTAGCTTTATGGTCAAGTTTTACATTTTCATTTTCCACCTCAAGATTTGGTTTCACTTCCCAAGATATCCCTTCTCCTGCCGCCAGTCCCTTGATATTTACTTCACCTTCTGCATTCTTGGCTTTAACTTTTGCATGAACATTTCCGGAGAATTTAGCTTTAGCGCCCTTTTCCATGACAGCTCTAATTTGCACATTTGACTTAGTATTAGGCGCTCCATGGATGGTTTCAACGCTCAAATCCAGTGCTTTTTTTACATATCCCGCATAAATCACAGAAGCCCTAACGCCTTCCTCCTCCAGATTTAATTCCAGTTTCCATTTTTCTGTATCTGAAACCGACTCCAAAAAAGAAGGAATCACAAAAACAGTATCTTCCTTTACAACAAGGCTTTTACTGCAGTCTTTTTCATTTTCAAAAATGCTAACAACTTTCACAACAAATCCCCTTGCAAAAGTTGATTAAACTCCAAAGCATACTCCAAAGGAAGCTGCTCCAAAACCGGCTCAATAAAGCCCTGCACTATAAGATCCTTAGCCTCCAAAAAACTCAAGCCCCGCGAACGCAAATACTGCAACTTTTCCTCCTCCAGTTTACTTGCAGACGCCTCATGCTCCACTTGAGCAGATGCCTCCTTTATAACCAGTTTAGGATAACTGTTGCTTTTAGCCGTCTTTGTCAAAAGCAAACTGTCGCACTCCACAAAAGCTCTGGAATTTTTTGCACCCTCTTTCACGAGAACCTCTCCCCGATAGTTGCTTACTCCTTTAGAGCCGGCCAAAGATTTAGAAACCACCTTAGAAGTAGTCATTGGAGCCTCATGAACCATACGAGCGCCAGCACTAATCACCTGTCCGGAACCTGTATAAGCCACCGAAAGCATCTCCCCATGAGCCCCCGAACCGCGCAAATAACATGCCGGATATTTCATGGTAACCTTAGAACCCAAGTTCGCATCTACCCAAGACATTTTTCCGCGCGCCTCCACAGACGATTTTTTAGTCACCAGGTTATAAACGTTTTTGGACCAATTCTGAATCGTTGTGTATTTCACCTGAGCATCTTCCGCCACAAAAACCTCCACCACACCGGCATGCAACATGTTTTTCAAATACGAAGGAGCCGTACATCCCTCCACGTAATGAACCTTGCTTCCTTTTTCAGCAATTATTAGAGTTCGTTCGAACTGTCCCAAATTTAAAGCGCCTATTTTAAAATAAGCCTGTAAGGGGAGTGTCACTGTCACGTTTTCCGGCACGTACAAAAAGGAGCCCCCTGACCAAACCGCCCCATTAAGAGCTGAAAATTTGTTATCTGTTGGCTTTACAAGTTTGCCAAAGTACTTTTGAAAAATCTCCGGATGTTTTTGGAGGCCTTCCTCAATATTCGTAAAGATTATGCCTTGTTTTTTTAGCTTTTCCTTAAGGGATCCGTAAATGGCTTCCGAATTCATTTGTGCTTCTACTCCCGCCAAAAAGTCCTTTTCCGCTTGAGGGATTCCTAATTTGTCAAAGTCTGCCTTTACATCTGCCGGAATATCTTCCCAAGAGTTTTTCTTTGCCGTTTCAGGGGATTTATAAAAAGTGATGTCTTCCAAATTCAGGTTTTTAAGTGACGGGCCAAACGATGGTAGAGGTGTTTTTTTATAGACTTCTAGAGCTTCAAGTCTTAGATCCAACATCCAAAGGGGTTCCTGTTTGCGTTTGGAAAGTTTGCGGACAGTATTTTTATCCAGTGTTTTAAAATTCGGCATAACCCTCTTCTCTGATTTGACGGGCTAGATCTTCGCGTCCTTCTTTTACTATTTTGCCCTCCTTCATTAAAAAGATTTTTTCCGGTTCTACCTGTTCCAACAAAGAAGGGTAATGTGTTATATAAAGGATTGTAGTGTTTTCGTTGTTTTGAAGGTTTTTTACGGCCTCGATTATGACTTTCAAAGCATCTACATCTACACCACTATCAATCTCATCCAAAATAGCAATTTTTGGTTTTAAAAGGAGCATTTGCAGAATTTCCATTTTCTTTTTTTCTCCTCCCGAAAAACCTTCATTTAAGTAACGGTTTTTAAATTCTTTGGGGAGGTTTAAGGCAGTGAACTTTTCCTCCAAAAGGTTTGCAAATTCCGCCGGATTTAAATTTGTGTCGTGCTTTTTGTTATAGATTTGGCGAAGGTACTGCGAAATATTTAAACCGGGTATTTCCGGAGGATGTTGGTAGGAAATAAAAATCCCTTGGAGGGCAAGTTCCTCCGGCTTTTTTTCAAGGAGGCTCTCCTCCTCCCAAGAAATACTACCTTCAGAAACTTTATACGAGGGATCTCCCGATAAAGTTTTAGCTAGCGTGCTTTTACCGGATCCGTTAGGTCCCATTAGCACATAAGTTTTTCCTTTCTCCAAAGTCAAATCCAGCCCTTTTAGGATTTGTTTATTTTCTTTTTCTGTTTTTAGATTTTGGATTTTTAGCATGTTTTTTGATCGCTTTTTCGGCAGAATTTATAAGGCATTATAGGTGCTGGTGTAAGGCCGAACCATCTCACGTAATTGATCCACTGCAATATCCGCTCCATTCTTAAAGGATTCAGCCTGGCCTCCAAAACCCTCCTCATTGTTTTGTGTTTGTTCATAATCTGCTTGTGAGTCTGCTGTCATGCCCCCTCCTATTTTTGTAACTGTTGACATTCCGGGAGGGGGTTGAAAGGCTTGTGACATTTTGAAAACGTTTTCAAATGCTTGGTTCACGTTAACGGGACTTTGCAATCCGACTTCGTAGTTAAGTTCTATGCCGACTGTATCTGAGCAGTTTAATGTTGGGGGAATTTCTTCTTTAGTGCAATTTCCTTCCTCGTCGCAAGTACAAGCGGGATCCTCCTCACTGGGTTCACAAGGAACTTGAACAGGCTCTCCTGTACCTGGCCTGCACTTTTCCATAGGTTCCTCATCTTCTCCCCAGAAAACCGATAGAAGTCGCATGACATCTGTAAATGCATTTTGAAGAATTTCAGCAGGGTTTAAATAAGTTACTCCATAAAAGGCGGGCGCGCTTGCTTGATAGTCGTCACATACATTATTGGTGCATTCTAATTGCACGTCGTATGCAGCTTCATAGTAACCAAATATATCTCCAGGAGGAGGGTCTCCGTTAATAGCTTCTCCTCCTTCTTTTGGGACCGGCCCTATTTTCAAAGGGCGTTCTCTGTGTCCATCTAATACTGTGAAATCCTTTGTATGTGTGGCGCGGACTATAGTGTGTCCCGAATTAACAAACGCAGGTTCTTCTTGGTTTTCCCAGCCGGTGTATGGTTCTAAAATTGATATGGGGTTTTGTACCCAGTCTCTATCTTCCTCCGAACTTGGAACGTAGTCTTGGGTATCCGCCAATGCTTTTAGGGCATATGGGCTGGCTAGCCCACCTGCTTTAGGACCGCTGTTTAATCCCCCTATTTGTCCTCCACACTTGCCTCCTACAGGACACTCCCCGCGGTCTCCTGGCAAGTCATTAATAGGATCATACTGTATAGCTTCTCCTCCCACACCCGTTCCCCCACTAAAAGCCCACTTATCTCTTCGACATGTTTCACAGGTTGTTAATGAGTCCCCTTCAAATTGCTCACTCGAAAGTTTAAGAGCGCCATCTGTTTTAGTTGATTGTGTTCGAACGGTTCCCTCCGGAAAATACTCATTGGGTAGCTTATATTGACAGGTTTCCCCTTCTAGAGGACACCATCCTGTTTCTGAACTTTCGCACTCTTCCAAATTGCACCAATTTTCCGGATCTATAAAGTGCCTGTAAGGTTGTATTTCCGAAAGCTCTACAACCGGGTCCCTTGCATTACAATCATCATACTTTTCCTCCTCAGGATTTGATTTAAGGCAACACACATCTGTAGATTTATCCATTTTCGTGTAAAGATCTTTAAGACCTCCTTCATCTTCCGTATAAGGATTTGCCAGGTTACTTAAGATTCCATGTGCTCTCTGACTATTTACATCTTCCCCCGGAGCATATTGTTGATGTCCCAATCGCAGTAATTCACATGTGGGTAAATTATATAAACCATCTCCCTCAGGATTAAGCGGCAGGGGTTTAGGCCCGTTTAGGAGGCCCCCCGTTAAAAGATGCATGACCTTTAAAATAGATGTAGGTAAGGAGTCTCCCGAGTTTTGCATGGCTCCTTTACCCTCGAGTTGGTCTTCTTCCTGTAAAATTGTGATGCGTGGTGGATTTTCTCTTTCATCCACCTGTGAGAGGAGTACTCTTGCTCCCGTAGTATCTTGTGTTGGGTTAACGTAGCTTACGTCATCAATGCTTCCTCCACCATAGGCCACAGCCCTTCCGTCTCTTCTATCTGTGTAAGGCAGGAATTGTGGACAGCTGTTTGTGATTTCACCCGTAATATGGTGGCGTGCTGCAAAATCCCAACCGGCATAGCCTGCTTCCGGATCTGTGTAGTTGTGGGGTTCGTCGGGATTATGTGGATATTCAATCGTATCCGGAAAGCTCGCTCCTGCGGAATCCGGATCACAGCTAACAGTTAACTCTATTGGATACAACACCGTTGTATTTACATCTGCATCAACGTTTCCCACGATGTTTTCATATCTTGCAGGCAAAGGTTCCCCTCTCCAAACGAAGTCCATGTCCACTTTTATTACCTCTTGGATAGTATCTCCGCAGAGTATGCCTAGGTAGTTGTATTGTCCGCCCGGGCTTGTGTAATTTCCAATGTAATCCCCTTCGCCAACATCTTCTTCTTCCCTAAATCGTAGCCAACTGTTTACTGCAAACATTCCTTGAGCATCTGTTTGAGCATTGGCTTCAAACCCCGTTAAGTAATAGGGGAGTCTGTCTTCAGATCCTCCCCCTTGGTAAACACAAATAGAGGCCCCGGATACAGGTAACTCGGTTCTTTCGACGCCGTTTTCATCTCTTTCTAAGTAGCTTGAAGTAATTTTTCCTATGATCGTGCGAGGTACTTTTGTTTCTAAATAAGCTTCTCCGCAATCTTCGTCGTAGCATTCTCCGGAAGTATCCCACCAGCACTCTGATAAGGGTTCGTTTGGTCCTGCAAGCATGTAAACCTCTCTTTCTACAAGATTGTCAAGGGCAGCTACAAAAGCTCCAAATTCGGCTGCTGAGGGTCCGTCGCGATCCAGTGCAGTTCCTATACGCAGGATAGGAATTATTCCGGGAGGTAATCCATTTATATATGTGGCAGGCCCCACGGCATCTGAAGGGTTTCCGGTTGTGCCTACAATTCCTACAACATAACTCATTCCGGCGTCAGCTGCAGGAGTTGCATCGGCAAGCCCTCCCGCAAAGTTAGCACCTAAACCGGAACAGTTTCCTCCGCATACGTCGGCTACTATATTGCCTCCCTGATATGAGAATTCTTCCCATCCGGGGTTGTTGTTGAAGACATTAAAGATGCTAGCACCCATGTAGTCAACGCCTCCACAGGAGCCCCCTCCCAAGCATGCTAGTTCGGGTTGTAAGTTTGCCCAGTCTCCCGCAACCGTTGTACCCGTTTCGGTGATCATTAAGGGATAGTTGTTAAGTCCCGTTACGCTCATCCAGCTGTTAACAAGTCCTGTGGCGGTGCCGTAGTCGGTGTTGTAGGAGTTGCCCGCTAATCCTGCTAAACCGTCAAAGATTGTGGGGTCGGTTTGAACCATTGTATTGGCGATGGTGGCGGAGAAAAGATTGGTCATGTTGAAAGCGGGTGATAAAAGTTGGATGTGTTGCAGGTCCTCTCCATCGCAGCTTTCCGGATCGGGAGCAGGGGCTCCAACTTCCAAAAGATCAGCTATGTCATAGCCTTCCCAACCACCAAGTCCTAGAGAAAACACCGATACTCCGGCAGCATTTACACTGCTTTTGTAGTCCAATAATTGTTGTTTGTATGTTGCAGCATCCAGAATACCTTTCCAACCGTCTCCGTGAGATTCATTTTCTCCTGCCTTGGAATCGTACCCCGCTACTGTAACAAGGACAGGAAGGTTCAGTTTAGCTCCCAAGCTGTTTACTCGTGCTGCTTCCGAATTCATCATGCCTGCGGAATTCCAGTGGGAGTGCAAACACAGATACACATTTCCGCCGTTAGCGCTGATTTCGTTTGTTATCATGTCGACGTACTGTTGTGTCATCTGTTCGGCAGTGACCGTTTCTTTAAAGTTTCCTATACAGGCAGCCCTGCCGTTATCTCTAGTGGCCTTAATAACTTCTATATCATGTCTTGCTACTTTTTCCCAATATTCTGAAGGTTCTCCGTCCATTCTAGTGATGGGTTCGTTGTATCCCTGCCAAACATTTACGTCACCCGCTTCTTCTATTTTTTGCGCAACCTGGCCATAGACACTATTTATTATGCTTTCGGTTATGGTTTCTTCTCCCAGAAATCTTCCAACAGTTAATCCTGAAATTACTGAGGCAGGACCAAAGTTTTCATATAAAACTACAATTTCTGCGCGGTTTTTTAGATAGTTTTCTGCAGCGGCAGCGTTTTCTCCTGAGAATCGCCAATTTGTGAAACCTCCCAAACCTCCCAGGTCACCTTCTGCGGGAGGAACATAACATCCTCTAGCCGCCATTTTTACTCCATTTACATATTCAGCTAAATTTTCTCCAATACAAATTTCTCGAGGATTTCCGGGATCTTCTTGTGCGGCAACCTCTCCCGTAAAGATACCCGCAAAAACACCTAAAGTACCCAAAAATACTATCAATACGAAGCTTAAAACCTTTTTCATATACGGTTTAAATTATAACAAACCTATTGCTAAGACTCACGTTTAAGATGCGCCTTTTCCAACCGCTTCAACAAGCTCCCTGAACAAAAAGACAACCAATGCTATAATCAACACCATGGAAAATATGGAAAATAAAGCACAAGAAAATCCCGATACTGCAGGTACAGATGCAGATGCAGATACTGCAAGTACAGCAAACGAAAAAGTTCAAAAGACACCCGTTCCGCAAAAGCTGACAGAAAAGTTAAAAGCGGCTTTGCATGTTTTTACGCAGAGTCTAACTTCGCCAAAGTACTACCGCAAGCTCATTCAAACCGATTTCAAATTTTCCGCAAAATACTATGTGGTTCTTGTGTTTATTTCCGTTTTAGCCACCTCCCTTTACGTTTTTCGACAAATTATTCCCGACATTGAAAAGGAAGTTGCTGATGATATGTCGCATGCTCTCTATCTTCTCGAGGAAGATCTTGTTATAACAATTAAGGAAGGCAAGCTCTCTATAAATAAGGAAGAGCCCTATATAATTCCAATGCCCGATAGAAGTGAGGATGCTCCCGCAAATCTGGTTGTTTTTGATACTGAGGGCACTATTGAGGATTTGGAGGGGACTTATGACACTTTAGTTTTGGTTAACGATACAAATGTTTTGACTAAGTCGGGAGGTCGTTTGCAGGTTTATCCGGTGAGCTCTCTTCCTGAAGGAGAGTTTTCTCAAGGGGATTTGCTGGCTTTAATAGAGCAATTGCGTAATTTTGTGAGGGTGTTTTTGTATGTTTTATCAGCGCTCTTTTTTGTAGTTGTTCTAGTTTTGTATATGGTGCTTTTGCTAGTTTATCTTTTGTCCATGGCTTTGTTGTTGTGGTTTTTGGGATTACTGCTGAACTTGTCTTTGGATTTCATAAAATATTACAAAATTGCTTTGCACTCGGTAACTTTACCTTTGTGTCTTCTGCTTTTGAGTAGTTTATTGGAGATGTCCTTTGCATCTTTGGCTTTTCATTTTTATGCCCTTGCTTTTTTGTTTGTGCATTTAATTTTTGGAGGAGTTGTGGTTTTTCAGCTTAGGTCTAATGAGAATGTTTCTGAGGAGGGGGAAGATCAAGAGGATTTTTCGGGGGGAGTCTCTTCAGGAGGTTCGCCAGAGAAGTCTTCAAAGGATGCCGTTGAAGGGGAAGTTGTTCGCAAGTAGCTCTGATCGTTTACTTTTTAGAGCTAGCTTAGGTTAAAGCCAGTCTTTGAGGTCTTCCTGATTTTAAAGCTGTATGTTTAATGTGGTAAACTTTTCCTGCCAAATGATCCCCGGTAGCTCAATGGTAGAGCGCTCGCCTGTTAAGCGAAGGGTTGTTGGTTCGAATCCAACCCGGGGAGCCAATTGGACGATATTCGAACAAGATCTCTTGATAAAAGGGTTTTGAACTCGGGGACTAGTTCATAATTAACAATCCGACTTTCCTCACAGTCTACGTAGGCTTTTCTGATAAAGAATTTCAGAAACTGTTTCTTTTGTTTTTTGTTTAGAACTTCGTAAATATCCCCCATGCGCCCCATGCCTTCAACAACTCTCTCAATCTCAGAGTCTTTTAAGTTTTTGGAAGGTTTATTTAGCTCCTTTAACTGCTCATTTATTTGGTTCATTTCCTCCTTCAGGGGCTTGTATTTCCCTTCTAAGCGATCTTTCTCCAGCTTTTCTATATTGTCATCAAACCAAAGTTTATCTTCAATTTTAGACATTCTCTTATCTAAAGAGCTCTTTCGGGACTTTAGAGCCGCTTTTTGCTGTGGGACGGAATTCCCGTTTTCCTCCTTTATTTCAAACAATACTTTTTTTAACGTGGTGAGGCCCTGTGCAGTGAAGGCGGAACCTCTGAAGAATTCCCTGATAGAGTCTTCTACGTAATCCATCTTTGCGTAAGGGCTTCCACATTTTTTGCATGCATAGTAATTCTGCGTTTCATGATATTCCCCGTACATTAGAGAACCACATTTAAAGCAGTGAGCCATTCCTGACAATAGGGTGACGTGTTTCCGGGAGCGATCTGCTCCATTGTTTCTTACTTCAAACATTTTTTGAGCCTTTCTAAAATCTTTTAAACTTATAATAGCATCATGTTGGGCTTGTTCTTTTACGTTGCCATCGTAAGAAAGTCCCCCGGCATATTCAATTCGTTTGAGGATTCCTGCCACGGCGCTTTTACCTACTTTTTTCTCATTTACGGATCTAAAACCTTTAGAGTACAATAGCTCGGAAATTTCTCCTATTGAATAACCTCCGGTGTTCCAAAGTTCAAAGCACTCTTTAATATAGTGTTTTCTCTTAGGATCTGGATACATTGGTTTTCCCTTTTGGTAGGAGTTGAGGTATCCAACTGGGGCAGGGCCGGGTTTTAGTCCTTGTTCAAATAAGGAAAGCATTATTCTCTTGGTTTTTCTGCCCGTTCTTTTCGATTCTAATTCATTTACTCCAGCAACTATTATATCCAGAAAGTCGGCTTCTGCTGTATCTTCATTGTTTCCTTCAAGAGAGAGTAACCGGATTCCGCGTTTTTTGAGAAAGGCTTTTACTTCAAGGTGATCTTTTACGTTGCGACAGAGGCGCGAGGTATCTTGTACTAAAACAGCGCTCAAGCTAGCTTCATTTTCTTCGCAGAAGTCCAATAGAGCCTCAAAAGAGGGGCGATCTATTGATCTTGCGCTTCTTCCCTCATCTCTGAAAGAAGCTATAACACGCCAATCATTGTCTTTAGCCAAATCTTTTAGGCGTTTTTCTTGTACAGACAGAGAATGTCCTAGTTCTGCCTGTTCTGCTGTAGATACACGTACGTAGAGAGCTACAGCCGGTTTGGTTCCTTGTTTTGCTTCTAGACTAACATTCATAAAAATTAATGGCCATCCTGGTGCACCCAACCCGAACGAATTCAGATTGTCCAAGATGGCCATTAAAAAATTCGTTCGGTTTGTTGAGTGCTTCTTAATTATATGCCAAATGATCCTTCTTTTCGAGCATTTTCTACGTCTTTCAATATTTCACTTACCACCTCATGACCTAGATATTCTTCTATATCATCCTTATAAGAACCTACATTAAACGTACATTTAGATTGATTATTTCTTTTATTTGTAGGTTTTTCATTGGGGAGGATTTGCATTTCTGCAAAAAGTTCCTTTATTTTTACCTTGTTACTTTCTAAAAATTCAGAATTCACCTCTTTTATTGCAGAAAATAGTTTTTTTATGTACCCGTTTTTTTGAGCTGCCATTTCTTTAGCGGAATAGCCCGTTAATTTGTACAGGCGCTCTCTCTTATCTACTTCTATAACGAAGCCTTTTTTCTTTAGTTTTTGAAAATTTCTATAAACTCTATTTGGTGTCCACCCTATTAGTTTTCCTATTAAATGAGGCCTGTATTTGAAATGTTCGTAAGTAGTATGCCGTGCATCCCAGTCGGTGCATATATAAACTAAGACTATATATAAGCAGAATTCGGGAGGAGATAGGAATCTAATTAAAAAGCCTGTTTGTCTTGGGAATTTTGAGTCATATCCCTTAGTCCTATTTAGTAGTTGTTGATAGGGAGGTTTGTTCTTCATTTTCTTTTACGGCTGTCAGCAAGAATTGCGCAAGCCTTTTCATATAAATTTCTAATTCTTTATTTTCCTTTTCATTATTTCTTTTCTCTTCTTTTTTCATTCTCGACCGTTCTCCAGAAAAAATTAATTGCCTCAAAAACATCTTTTACAGGTATATGCGGTTCGGATTTTCTGAGTAGTTTCTCGATTAGCCTTTCAGCCTCTTTTGCAGGTGTAAATTCCCAATAAACAATCCCATTTTTTACAAAGTGTCGTTCAAATCTTAAAAGGAAATTATTGCTGGCAGCTAGCAGGAAAGGTACTAACTCTTTATCTTTTTCTATGTAACTTTTATTCATGTTTGTTCCATTTCTGTTTTGTCCTCCAAAAGAAAGAGGAATCTGTAGGATATCCTCCTTACTTAGTTTTTCCTTCTCACAAATTTTTTTCTTAATTAAAAAAAAGGCACAGGGCAGTCGCCCTGTGCCTTATTCCAGTCACATGTGGTAAATAACCCTATAATTACCGCAGGATTATTTACTCGCTTTGCGTACTATTAACTTTTAAATCACATCTTCGCATTTTTATTGGTCGAAGACTTTTTCCCTTCAAATCTTTTCCGTATATGCGCTGTGTTGTTAAATCTACTAACAATTGAGACTGTTGTTCCTGTCTGTTAGCAGCGATGAAATCTTGAATACCCTTTTCGAGGTACTGCACCTTTTCCGGTGTGTCAAATTGCTTTATCCACTTCATACGTACTTAACTCCTCCATTCTAGCCTCTACTGATTTTGCAATCTTTTCCCTGTCGTGCAGAGGTTCATTAAAGGCCCACAAATACCCTTTTTTGGCGGATATTTTCCCTAATTTTTTAACCAGGGGGTTTTTACCTGAAGCTAGAGAATTTAGGACCGATAGGCTTTTTCCACTACCGAAGGTTAAGTTTTCTGCAATCCTCTCGCTTGAAGAGGCCTTTTGATTTGTCGTCAGCAAGGCATTTAACGCATCCAGCTGTGATATTGTCAGTTTTTTAATACTTTTCATTGACCACTATTCTATCATGTACAAGAATGTTGTCAAGTACCACTATCACCACTATTGAGAACCTCAGAAATTTATAGCGCGCACTTGCGAGCGCTTTAATGATAGATTATTTCGTTAGTTTTGGGTGTATACCCCCTCCATTGGAAGAAGTGATTTCTTTTTCCCAAGTTATAAGTTCATCTAGCTTCTTTTGTTGTTGAATCAGCATTTTTTGTAATTCCTCATCCGTTTTACTTTGTAGTTCCAGGTGATAGCTGTTCCTGTATGAGACTTTGTTCTTGTTGTCCAGTGCTCCGTAAAGTTTGAGGATCAGTTCGATGGCTCTCAAGCTGTCTGAGTTGCGCGCATTCTTGCCCAAACCGGCATACATAGCCTCTCGTAGAGATTCAAATACATGGGCCGGATTTAATCCCGCTTCCTCCAGTTGACGTAGAAGCTCTTGTTGAAGCTCAGGTTTTCTAAGGTTTTCATAGGAGATTTGGCTTGCAACTTGTCTGTTAGCTACGTCGTATCCTGCATTAATTGCGGCTTGAGTACCATTCCCGGATTCTTTGATGTATTCTTCGATGAATTTTTCCTGTTTTAAGGTAAGGTTAGTTGTCATTAATTACATTATAATTCACAAGAGAAGAGGCTCTAACGCACCAGTTCGTATACTTCCCTTCCTAAGGCCCTGGATATGGCGCAGATTTTTTTAAAAGAGGGGTTTGCCTCACCGCGCTCAATTCTTCCCATATAGGATCTCTCTATATCTGCTCTCAAGGCAAGTTCCTCTTGGGAGAGGTTAAGCGCGTGTCTTCTACGCCGTATATTTCTCCCTAGGAGCTTTATGGCCTTAGAGTATTGCATCTACTCAATTTTCTTGTTTGTGTGCTTGACAGTCCACGTGATATATTACTCATATGTTTAGGTGGTTGAAGCATATAGATTCCCTGGAGGATGCAGAAAAAAATATTAAGCGTGGGTATATCCTTGCGTATTTGTTAGGGGCCTTCAACGCCCTCATTCCGCTTTTTATGGATCTCTCGGAAATTATGGATCTCTCGGAAAATTCATATTTAGTTTCTGTTCCCGGTAGTTTAGTGCACTTCATCTTGGGCTGGCTACTTCATAAGAAAAGAAGTCTTATTGCTAATTATGCGCTTCTTATTCTTAGCGTTTCGAACTTAATATTGTTGTTCACAATGGATGTAGGTGGGCTGGCCATCGGTATCAGGGCTTTTATGGTTTATATCTTTTTAAATTCTCTGAGAGCGTTATACTGGTTGAGGAAAGATAATTTACCTACTCAGGGCACTTAATTTTGGCAATGTATGCTAGCAAGAGTTTTTTCCCCTAAAACAAGGAAGATCTTAGGCATATTTTTCTTGTTGCTTGGGTTGTCATGGGGATATGTGGTTGCCCAAAATGATATTTGGGAGCAGGGCAGCTTCTTCCAGGAAGTTTTATGGAAGGTACAAAATGCGCAAAATGAGGGGTCTGCTTTAGTCGGAGCAAAAGCCTCTAAAAAGATTGAAATGTGTATGGATACGCTTACTGCCGGACAATTCAAGTTAGTTTCTGAGAACCTACCTGAAGAATTAAAAACTGTTTTCGAAGTAACTTCCCTGCTAGAAAAAGAGTGCCTTTGGGTATTTCGTGCTGCCTACAAAGATATAACTAAAGACGGTATTAATGAAATTTTTTTAAATACCGCAGGTGCTGGGTGCGCTAGTTGCCATGCGCGACGTCTCTTAATACTTGACGGTGCCAGTTATGCCACCCTGTTTGATGAAAGTGTGGACCAAGGCTCTTTCATCTTTGACGGTGATGCAGATTTTAAAACTAAAGAAGCGGTGCGTTTATCCAACGAAAGCTACTGCTGCCCTAGTAAAGCAATCATCCGAGACTATTACTTCGACAAACGCCCCTATTTACAAGATTTACAAGTGAGAGAGTTCTAAGCGGCTCTTTTTAAACGCATTCTTATAATTCCGATAAATTCGAGCGTCCATTCAACGATAGACTTGTCTGTACAAAAGTTGAATAGTGCAAGTGCTCCCATAGAGATTATGAAATGCAACATGTAAGGTTCTCCCGAGAAGAATTTGATTACCCCTAAAGTAACTTCGGTTAATACTATAAGCCCTACAAACCGCCTAACGAACCTGTTGTTTAGTTCTCGTTCTTTTACTTCAGGAGGGTTTGGATCCACGCTTTTGTACTCTTGTAAGACTATCGCTAGTATTTTTTTGCCAAATTCATTCGCGTAATAGGTATAGGGGGCTATCTCATTAACTATGCCGAAGATCAAAAAACATTTAGCCAATGGTGAATATTCCGCCGTACCGTCTAATTTCCAGAGGTTCCCGTTGACTAGAAATATAAGCGTCTTCTTAATTTGTTGTTTACTACCGAAAAACTTTGTGGGCAGTTCTTTCGTGAGTTCAATTACAATGCTTTCTCCTCCACCAGTAGCTTTTTCCTTACAACTCTCTGAGAATTTTTTTCCTTTTCTACCTGAAGTAGGGGCTCCCTCCTCTGTCAGAAATAACAATTTGACCTCGTGTAAATACTCCTTACTTGCTTCTACCAAAAGTCTAAAATCTTCTGAGTCACCAAGCTTTGAATCTCCTACTTCCTCTATCGTTTCCAAAAAAACTTTTAGTCTGGAGGTTCCCTCAGTTGCTAACCACTTTTTATAAGCTTCCTCCGCGTAGTAGGCTTTCTTACTAAAGTTTAATTGGCTGGGATCTTGTAAGTGCATGGTGCTAGCTTTCTCCTGGAGTTTCCGGGTAATCTATTCGCCCTTTTCCTAATTCAGCTACATAGCAGCTAAATGCTTCTTGAATGTAACTCCAAAACCAATTCACCTTGGGTTTAGCGTTATTTCGCCTAAACCACTTGTATATCACTTGAAACGGCACAAAAGAACCTTTTTCCGACAAGTTAGCTATGTACTTTTCTGTCCCTTTCCATATGTACAGGACGTAGGACCAGAAGTCAGAGTCTTTCTCCAGAAGTTCTATAGTGAAGTCCAAGAGGCTCAGGAAATTCGGCAAAAACAACGGATTCTTCAAATCTATTAAAGGGCTAAAAAAGGTTAAAGAAGATAGTTCCCCCTCTAGGGTGCTTACGCTGTGAACACCTTCTTTAGGAGTGTGTTTCTGAGCACGCTTTTCGATTTGGTTAAACCTCCACCAAATAGCCTCGCGATCTTCGTAGGCTCGAATCAAGATTTCGTTGCTAAGCTCTCGTATAATTTCAGCACGGGTACCTTCTTTGGTTTTGTTTTCCTGAAAAAGCTTCTTTAAGTATTCTTCTCCTTCCCATAAACCTTTTGTGGTGAGTAAGCGTAAAACTTCCAGAGAAGAACGAACAACGTGTTCCTCCATAGAGGGATCTTCAATTAAACTCTGTACTACTTCTGCCGGGCTCGAAAGGTTAGAGGTTTGTTGTAGAAGTTGCTCCACTGTATAGGTGTAAGCAGAAGGCATGAGGCGTCTGCTATCACTGTTCGGGCTCAGGTAGCAAGAATTAACGTGGGAAAGTTCAGCATCTTCAACTTTTTGGGCAATATCTAAAATAAAACGCTGATCCTCGTAGTAGGCAAAGGGAATATAGTCAATAAGCTTTTGCCGGTAATGTTTACGCACATAGTTTCTCCCTAGGAGTTCTCCTAAGACGCGCGCAGCTTCTCCAAAATACTGGGCTACACCCGGACTCAATGTATAATGTTTAGAGTTGCCCGATGTGCCTTCAATAGTCACAGAGAATTCGCGTACTTTGGCTTTATCTAAAGCATTTTTAGCTATTTTTTGCAGACCTTCCTTATATTTAGGGGAAATTCTGTTTTCCAGGATCTCTTTGTTATTAAGGTAGTATCGAAATACATCCGTCATGTAGCGGTTTTCGTTTCCGCCGGCATGTAGGCGTGCTTCAAAACCTTGTAGAATTTCCTTTATTTGCTCTTCCTGGTATGTGTGCGAATTCTCGTTGTTTTCACTCTTAGGTGTCCCTTGCAATAGTGGTTTTACCCGGTTTCTTGCTTTTTCAATAGTGCTTTTAGCATTTTCGTTGTAGATCTCCTCGAAAGATTCATCCAAATCCCTTAGTAGATTTGCATACTCTGGTCTATAGGTAAGTGCTAGAAGCTCTACCTGAGCTCCAAAGTTTCGCAGGGGTTCTTTTTCCGATTTAACAGCATCAACAACTTTTGAAAAATAAGTCTTATTGTGCGCCAGTACTTCTTTAAGAAAGTTTAGAACTATGTAGGACTTGTCGTAGTAAAGCTCATTGTTAAGTGCGTAGTATTGAGTAACTACATCCTCCAGAGCTGATAGTACTTCCTCGTCAAAAACTTCTATGACATGCTCTATTATTAGTCGGTCGCTTTTTTCCCTGTCGGGGCGACCGCCGTCGAAAATGGATTCCTTGTCTAAAAACGCCTTAAAAAATTTCTCGTCGCTAGCCATTTTCTTTAAAAAGTATACGATTCCTTCTTTACTGGAAATTTCAAAGAAGCCGTAACGTGCATAAATGTCCAGTCCTTCCTTTGTACCACGTACAAGATAGTCTATAGTTAAAGGAAGGTTTGGTGCTATTGTATAGGCTAGCTGTAAAAAGGCTTGTTTAACAAGCTTATCCTCAAACTCATACGAGTCCTTAGTTACTTCAACAATACTCGGATCGTCGAAATTTTCTAGTGCATGCAAAGAATGCCTCTGCAAAACCCCATTACCCACATCAGAAGTAGCATAGTTAATGAGAATGTTCTTAACCTTCGTAAGCTCCCCGCTCTCAAAGGCTCCAAATTCAACTAAAGGCCCTAATAAGGAGGCGATGTTTCCTGCTTTAGTGTAGCCTTCGTCCGTATCTATATCTACGCGACCAATTTCCCCAAAGAGGAAATCCTTTGCTTTCGGTGTTACAAACTTAGCTAAATTTTGGCCTGTCCAAACGGGGAACCATACTCTTAGCTCTTGGTAAAAGTCATAAAAGAGGTGGAAAGTAGTCTCGCATTCTTCCTCCGAAAAGGTAGTGGTAGAAACATTAGTGAGCGTTTGGGAGAGGTTTTCATTGATGTTTAAAGGATTTTTTTCTAAAAATTCGACTAAAGATGTGTGTAGAGCGTGAAGGTGCTCCGTGTCCGTTAAGAATGCATAAACTCCCAGCCAACTATGTTTAAAGGCCCTTATGCCCTCCTGTTCAAAAATAGCCGTTTTCAAAAAATTCCGCACAGGGTTTTCACGTTTAAGAATATACTGGGCCGCCAGATACTCTTGAACGGTATGATGTAGGAAACATAGACGTTCCACCCCATCTTCACGCGTGTACGTAATAAGCGAAGAGGTGGCTAAGTCTTGTGTAAGTACGCCCTTATCACGTAGTTGCTGCAAAGTGGAATTCTCTACTTTATTTTGCTGCAAAAGCTCCAGCGCGTAAGCCAGCGTTTCCAGCTGTCCCAGCTTTGCCGAGTTAGATTCCCTTGAGCGCACAAAGTGGTTATAAAAGTCAGATCTAGAGAAAGAAGAGGAGTGCTTCTTGCGTAAGAAGGATTTTAGAGAAGCATACGCTTCTTTTTGGCGAACAAACGCGTTGTAGTAGTCTTTAAACCAAAAAAGATCTATGATCTCATTAACTTCTTCCTCTGTTAGTTCGAAACCCAACTCTTCAGAAGACAGCAAGCCCTCCCGTATTTCGGAAAGGTCAAGTTTAGCAGTTTCTACTTCATTTGCTGATGACATGGCCCCACTATACAATAGAAGAAAGAGAAGTCAACGAATTTTAATGTGTTTGTCACAATCTTGGGAAGACTTGGACGTGCCCGAGGTTCTCATGCGAAACAAAAGGTGCGCTAGGGGAATCTCTAGGGGTGCGCTAGGGAATTGTGAAATAATTCCCGAGCTTCCTAGAAGAGGTCAAAAATAACTTGCGCAATTACTATTCCGAGGGGATTTTGTATTTAATGTCCTTGTTCCCGTGCAGAACTATCAAACTGTAGCTAGAAGCATCCGCAGGTATCTCGTAAAATAATTTACCTTTCTCTGCAAGAGAAGGACCCAATGTTCTATAGTCCAAATAATCTTCTATTCCAATGGAATCATCATAAGTTTCAAAGGTTCTTCCAGCAGAATCTTCTAGGGTTATACGTGAGTCGGGATTAAAGTCAAATTCAGAGTTTGTGGTATTGACTAGCTTCAAATTCACAGTAACAAACTTTGCTCCCTCTCTTGCGATATGGGGCTCTCCATAAGAAGCGGGGAGCTCTTGTGACTCTTCAAAGGATTCAACTGTTAATTCATAGGTGGCGGTCTTTATCGTTTCCCCGACATTTGCCTGTACGATTTCTAAATTATCCTTGTTAGAGCTTGTGCCCTCGTCTTCAGGAATCTCTCCGATTTTCATGCCCAAAAAAGAGCCATATTCTGAGTAATCCCGGAACACTTCAAAGGCAATGTTCTCGAACCCAGCCTTATTAGAACTACATTTTGCGATTTTCTCTCCGGTTTCTTCGTCATTAAAGTTGATAGTAAAGTGCTCAATTGAGTATCCGGATAAGTAGGATTCATAGTCTTCGCCTTCTTTGAAATTTTCTACTATTTCTTTTTGGTCTTCCGATAAATTGGATTCCTCAGCAAAGAATCCTTCATTAAAGGCGGAACAGGTAAGGTTAACTAGGAAAGGAGCAGTTGTAACAGTTTCTCCTAGGAATTCAGTATATTCGTCATCGTCTGCCACGGGTAAATCCGTAGAAATATCTGCACTTTTTGTAACTTTGTTCCTTACAACTGTTACTTTAGTGTCACCCTTTTCGTATGAAATTTCGTCGGTGACGATTTTCTCCTTTTTGGTGCGTGTACCTCCTTCCTCATCTATCTGGGCTTTAGGTCTGAAAATGAGCCAAGCTGTTCCTAAAAGCAGTACTGAGGCAGCTATTATGGTTATTAGATCCTTCTTTTTCATGCCCGTATTATAACAGGACTTAGACGTACTATTGACAGCGAGTATTACTAGCTCCAAAAGGTCGTGCGAGAAAGCTTCTACGTGAGTTGCTTTGGCATATGATTAGTTTTCTAATCTCATGAATACAGGTTCAATAGTTTCTTCTTCGCTTCGATTTTCATTATTATAGCTTAGATTATTATACAATTGAATTCCTACATGGGAGGGTCTTACTTCAATGGGGTAAAGAAGAATTTTGTCCACCGTACCTTCTCTCGTGATCTCTATGGTGTCATGCCCTTTGAATTTGGCTCTGCCCTCAATTAGGCTTCCCTCCACCTTTAAAAGCCATACATTGTTATATTTTCCGTATAGGGACGCTGGGGCCGCTTCTAGCTTCTTCTCGACTTTTTTTGCCAAATCTTTTTGAGGGCACTTAAGCGAGTACGTGTTATTACAACTAAACATGTCATTCCATTTTGCTAATTCTTGGTTAAAAATTTCGACGTAAGGGTAATAAAGGTTTTCTTTGTCATATTTTTCACATTGCCTGTCACCATAAGCCCCGGACCATTTATTGCAGATAGTAAATTTTTCATCCAAATTGTCCAGATATAGACTTTTGTCCACCTCATTTTTCAGGTTTCTGGGGAGTTCCTCGTATGTATAGACTTTTGCATCCTTAAAGATATAGGCCTCACGAAATTCTTCCGTATAAGAAGTTGTAGATGGAGTCTCTTGAAAAGTACAGGCGGTTAGTAGGGAGGCAAGCAACGTTATGTATATTAGACTCTTAATCCTCATTTACAGCCATTTTAGATTTTTTATTCAGTTTTGTCTAAATGGGGCATATTTGGTTTGAATTTCGTTCTTAGTTCTATCCCAAAATTTCTACCAGATTTCTAATAAAGTGCTGTACGGGGAGCCATTAAAGTTCGTATTCGAACTTTAATGCGCTTGTCAAAATCTTAAAAAGATTTTGACATGCCCGAAAGAATCGCAAAGCGATTCTTGAGCAAGAGGCGAAGCAACTCGCATGGGCCAGGTAAATGCGACTGAACAGGAGCATTTAGCTGCACCCGAAAACTTGCGTAGCAAGTTTGAGCTCCGGAGAAACTTTGAGCTCGATTCTGAGTATTAGAATTTATATGAACAACACAGAGCTTATTAATTTTATATGGGACAATATGATAGCAATATTTCTGTTTATTTTTTCACTGCTTCCTGTTCTTCCGGCAAAAATAGTTGATAAGTTTGGCTATGAAATAGCTCAGCGCTATGAAAATCCAAATCCGGCGAACTGGTCCATAATGAAGTTTATCACGAGGCAACTGTTTAATGGGGTAATTAGCGAAATAGCAATCAATTTAGGGTTGAGGGGAACAGTATCCCTAGTATTATTTGCTGTGGTTTTTACGGATCTATTAAATAACAAGACACTTTCAAACCAATCATTAACAGTTATTGCAGTAGCAGTTTTATCTCTATATCTTGAATATCTTGTTCAAAACGCAGAAGAAATTGAATTTTTCAGGTTATTCAAGTACAAAAGTAAAAAACCTAAAAAGGATCAGCAGTAGTTACTTTTCTTATTCTCATCTCTCCTTGTCTTCAATAATTCCCACGGAGCGCTCCTACTAAATACCAAAAATACTTTGTTTAACGAATCATGTGGGTCAGGGGTTTTTGCCCGTTGCCCTGTAATTATTGAGTGAATTAGCTCCTTGTTTTGAATAATTATTTCCGCAATTTAGAATCCTTTTCAATATTAGTTAGGCAATACAGTGTTACAGAAAAATCTCCTTTCCTACGGAATGTGGAATTTTTAATGATATACTTTTCGTGCATGGAAAATATGCCTTTAAAAACTCTAAAAGGAAACAATGGTCAAATAGAGTTGTATGGTTCTTGCATTGTTATTAAAAGAAAAGGCTTTTTGGCTAAACTTACGCATGGTTTTACCAAAGGTGAAAAAACAATATCTTTTGATAATATTAGTGGAATTCAAGTCAAAAAGCCGGGACTAACCTCGGGGTACATCCAGTTCAGTATCTCCGGGGGTAATGAGAGTACGGGAGGTGTGTTTCAAGCTACTCAAGACGAGAATACTGTAGTTTTTCCACACAAAAAGGATTATCCGATTGCTGAAGAGATAAAGAGTTACATTTTGAAGCACAAAAGAGACAGCACCTTAGTTTCTACCTCGGGTAGTAGTGCTGACGAAATTCTTGAGTTTAGAAAACTTGCGGATGCAGGAGTAATTTCAGAGGAGGAGTTTGAGAAAAAGAAGAAGGTATTATTGAACCTTTAACTCTATGAGAACCATCTTTAACCCACTCAAATCCCTCTGGGACAAAAGTCCCCTCCATAAAATCCTCCTCATACTCCTCTTTCCCATAACCCTCACATACATAATCATTGCTTACAAAAACTGGTCCGCCAAAACAAAAACCATTGTAATAGTACTCTTTTGGGCTCTTATAGGCGCTTTAAATACATCCTCAAATACATGCACGGTCTCCACTCCTTTAACCTCAGCGGAAAATTCCACCTCCATAAACCCCTCAACTACCGCTAAGTTAGCACAAGAAACCACTCCCAAAACCCCCTTTGAAAAAGGAACTGTAACCTCCGTTGTTGACGGCGACACAATTCACGTTTTAATTGAAGACACCGACGTGACAGTTCGCTTGATAGGTATCGACACCCCTGAAACCAATCACCCTTCGGAGCCGGTTCAATGCTTTGGCAAAGAAGCCACACAGGCCTTAAAAGATTTAATTTTAGATACCGAAGTAGCTTTAGAAAAGGATGTTTCTTCTGTTGATAAGTACGGCCGGGCTTTGCGTTATGTTTGGTCGGGTGACGTTTTGGTAAACGAGTTCATGGTTCGCAATGGATATGCTTTTGCGTCGGCTTATCCTCCCGATGTGAAGTTTCAGGATCGTTTGGATTCTGCAGAGGAGTATGCGCGAACTAATTCTGCGGGTTTGTGGGCAGAGGCTACATGTGATGGTGATGTTTATACGGGAACTTATAGGGATCCTGATTTTGTGGAAGAGGCTGTCGACACTGGAGGGGCTGCGCCCTCTTCCAATACTTCTGTGTCAACTACAGAGAGTGTTCCCGCTTCAAATGTTTCATCGGTTCCTTCCGCACCTGCTCCGGAACCGGCAGCTGCTCCAGCCTTTTCTTGTAGCTGCAGCAAAACTTGTAGTGAAATGGTCTCTTGTGAAGAAGCTTACTTTCAGCTAAATACTTGTGGCTGTTCCGCTAGAGACGGTGATAGCGATGGTGTTCCCTGTGAGAGCATTTGTCGGTAACTCCCTCTTCTCTCCACTCTAAACAACATCAAGTAGCAGCTTAATTGCCGTAGCCACAACAACAAGCGTCAAAAGAATCTTCATGTACTTACTACCCAACTTATCTGCAAGAGCCACACCGTACCAAGAGCCCAGAACAGTACCTAGGCCTAAAGGAAAGAAAAAATTCCAAGCAATTGCTCCTTTAGACAGAAAAATCCCGGTAGCTGCAAGCGACATTAGAAAGCCCACGAGGCGAGAGTTCCCTGCTCCCCGGAGAAGTTTCATTCCTCCAATGGTAGTGAAAGCTATTAGCGAGAAGGTTCCAAAGCCCGCTCCATAAAAGCCCCCGTAAAGGCCCAGCAAAATAAAGATTCCCATCAAAAGTATAATTCTTTTTTGTGGGATAGTTTCAATAGCACTCTCATCTATTAGATTTTTATAAACGCTACGTAAAACGTATATTGAACGGAAAGTTTTGGTTTTGCTGTGCAGAATAGGGATGGCAAAAGCAAGAAGAAGCATGAGAACAGCTATCATAGGTGTAAGGGTTGTATCAGAAACGCGGAAAACGAGTATTGCCCCTAAACCGGAAGCTAAGGAGGCCAGCCCGCCCAGAAGGAGCGAGAGTTTTACATCAATTAACTTCCTTTTTAAGAAAGCCACAAGAGCTACTCCTTCTTGAACAAGCGAAAGTAGACGCATGGTACCGATTGCAACATGCGGTGGAAGGCCCGAAATTGAAAGCACGCCCATTAGAGCTAAACCCCCGCTTCCAACGACGGCATCATAAAGTCCAATAACTAAGCCGACTCCGAAAAGAAGTAGAACTTGGAGTATGCTCATTTGCGCTGTTGTAGCAGAACTGTAGTCGTGGGGTAAGGCATCTCTATGCCTTCTTTTTCATAGCTCTCCAATAAAGACTCTATAACTTCAGATTTTACGGCATAAAGCTCTTTTTGGGAGTTTTTGAAATTTATCCAGAATCTTAAGACGAATTTTAGGGCGCTGTCGCCTAAATCCTCGAAAAAATACTCAATGGGAAGACTTTTATTAACTTCCGGAACTTCTCTTACGGCCTGCAAGCCAGTTTTTTTAGCTTTTGTGCGGTCACTATCGTAGGAGATACCTCCCTGAATTTCCAGACGACGTACTCCCTTTTCTGTAAAGTTTATAATCGTGTTATTGATTACGTTTTTATTTGGTACTTCCAGTATTTGACCTCGTGGGCTTTCAATGACAGTTGAACGACTTTTGATTTGTTTTACAACTCCCAGGCGGCTGTCAATTTCAACAAGATGTCCGGTGCGGAAGTGGTCACTGATGGAAAGTGTTACGCCGGATAAGTAGTTGGAAATGACCTCCTGCATAGCAAAACCGATGATCAAACCGGCAACTCCTGCTCCGGCGAGAAGTGATGTAACGGCTTTATCTAGGTTAAGGATGCTAAGCGTAACTAGAAAACCTATGAGCATAATGAAGCCCTGCAAAAAGGACGTGCTGAATTTGGAAAGGCTCCGTTTTTGGATAAATCGTTTTGATAGGCGAAAGGTTCCCTTTTTTAACAGTAGGGATAAAAGGTAGAAGAATAAGAGAATAAGGAGTGCCGCTAAAATGTTGGGAAGAAAGTTGAGTGTGTTTGCCCCCCAAGTTGAGGCGCGCTCTGAGAGAATGAGGCTGGCTTGCTGTAACATATTTACATTATACACATATGTTTTTTTGCGGGAATTTTTACAGATGCATATTATGTAGCTATTTTTTATGGAAATTTACGGCTCTTTTATGTAATCTGTAAATCCCACTTACAGATTACATAGAGTTTCCCGTTTGCTCGTATGGTATAGTCCGTCAACCTCCCCATACCATATTGGTGTTTTTAGTTAATCTTGCAAAGGTTTCGTCCACAGCATTCATGCTACAATTCCTCCATGAAAAACAACCTAAATCTCCAGTATTTTAAAGATAAATTATCCATTTTGTTTTAATTCGTGCTAATAAGACCCAACGAAGTAAAAGGAATGTTTCATGTTCATCCTGAGGGCACTGATGAACATGCTCATGCAGAGGGAGAGCAGCTTCGGCAAGAGGTGCAGGAAAAGTTAGATTTGCAAGAGGTTTATGGAGGCATTCATTTTGTGGATCCTTCGAGACCTGAAAAAACACCTGATATAGAGGAGAATCTCGACTCTCTGGAGGCTGCCGGTATTCGTCCCGGAATTGAATTCAACATTATACAAGCAGAAGAAGGTTGGCGTCTTGATATTTCCCCGGAGGAATTACGTGCTCTAAAAGAAGAACATCCGGGGCTTCTTGCTATTGCCTCTATTCATGCAGTTAAGGCTTTTGGTTTTACAAAGGAATCCGACAGTGAGGCTGCTCCCGAGCAGACGGCGGATGCAATGCTAGCAGCTTATACCGATTTGATAGGTACTTATGGTTCCAGCCTGGATGTTTTAGGTCATCCCTTTGGGTATGTTACAACGGAGGTGACCCCTGAACATATGCGACAGCTTGCTTCTTTGGCTTCGGAACAGGGGATTGCGCTTGAGATTAATCTTGCTAATACAGGTCTTTATAATTTGCATGAAAAAGAGTTTTTGCCTTCTGTGGAACAGATTACCCAATGGAATCCGGTTCTAAGATTTCCCGAGGTTCTGGAAGAATCTGATGTTTTGCTCTCTATTGGTGGGGATTTTCATGGCAACTCAACTATAGAGCAGAAAATGCTTGCCGGAACTTTAACGGATGAGGAAAGATTTCAAGATTCTGAGTTTACGTATGCTGCATTGCGAATGATGGTTGCCTTGGATCGTTATATGCAGCAACATGATATTTCTAGGGAACGTATCATAAATACTTGGGATTCTGAGGATGTCGCATCTTGGTCTAGCCGTTGTTTTAGATAAAATAACTCTTCACAGCAAACTCCTGCTGCTCTACAAACAAACGCTTCAAATGGAACAAATTATTCTGCTCATAAAACAAAAGCAAAGCCTTTTTATACTCCACTTCATCCACACTTCTATACGACAGCGGATAATATCCATTTGCTAAAAGCAGCGCATTACTAATCATTCTAGAAGTTCTTTTATTACCGTCTCCAAAAGGTTGTATATAAGAAATCATTGCCAAAAGGAGCAGGGCTTTTTCAGGAATGCTTTTCTCATTCTTCAACAACCTAAGAGTTTTCTCCAAAGCCTCCGTAATTTGCTGCTGATTATCTAAAGGAATATACTTAGTCCCCGTAATTCCCACCGCGTGCTTTCTAAGCCCTTCCTTGATTTCAAGATCCTTAGTAAGAGTTGCATGTAGCGCTCTTAAATCATGTAGCGAAATTTCCCTATAATCTTTTTTGTGCTCTAGAATCGTGCCAAAAGCTTCTTTATGGTTCAAAATCATTAGAGCCTCCTCTTTGGAATGTCCTTTAGCCTCCTTTTTATTTTTGATAAGCTCCTCTGTTTCCAGAAGGGAGTAGGTATTTCCCTCTATTTGAGAGGACTTCCAGCTTAGCTCTATAGTGAATCTTTCCAACTCCTTTCGAATTATTGTGGGATCCAGTGTTTTAAACTTTTTTGTAAGTTTTTCCCTGCCTTGTTCAAAGATTGCCTCTTCCTTAGGATTTAAAAGTTTCGCACTTTTTAAAGCAGAAAAAACACTAAAATTGAAATTTTCACTCTTTAGTGTCCGGCTATCTGGCGGAGTTTCAAAGTAGTTATCGAGGCCTACGGGGCTTAAAAGGCCTGTTTTTCTAGTAGTTTTATATTTGACATACCTTCCTTTGCCTTCCGTCGCCAAAAGACCTTGATCTATTAGGGAATTTAAATCTCTCAGAAGCGTTATTTTTGATACTTTTTCCTCAAGGTTTGCTTCTTTTGCTATTTCAGCTCTTGTTTTTGGAGTGGTTTTAGCTAAGAAATCTAGGATTTTTTGCTGCCTTGATGTGGGTTTCGTTTCATTCATGTGTTTCCAGCGTATCATAAATGATACGCTGGAGCTAGGTTTTTGAAACGATGGAATGTCTTTGAAACTTTCAAGACTTAGCCTCTTTTGGGTAAGGGCACCAGCACACTCGTTTCATCTTTATATTGTTCATAAGCCGGAATGCCTGCAAACTTCTCCTCCATGCTCTTTTCCGCGGGAGGTAGGCCTGAAACAAACAGTAAAAGTGCCGTAATATACAAAGGGCTGGCAGCAATGTAAAAATAATCAGGCCCTAAAAACGACATGGCAAAAACAAAAACACCTATCCAGCAGAGAATCTCCCCAAAATAATTAGGATGTCGCGAATACTTCCATAAACCCACATTAACCCAGCGACCTTTATTTGCCTTCTTATTAAGGAATTCAAATTTTTGCTGATCAGCAATAGCCTCTGTTAGGAAACCGGCTAACCACACCACAAATCCTAAAATAGACAAAATATTTGGTTGCAAAACTTCATTATTAGCCGGAGGCACATTTAGCAGCACCATTACAGGAAGTGATATCATCCAAATGGATATAGCCTGCAGAAACCAGAACCCTGCAAACTTCAGAAAATCCTCGCGAATTTTGTCAAAACGCTTATCCTTTTTTGTTTTTAGAATGCGAATTAAAAGATAGGTTGCCAAGCGAACTCCCCAAAGCGTAACCATAGCCAAAATTAAAAACTTTGCTAAAGGGATTTTTGGTAGGGAAAATAAGGGTTGATGCGTTTTTATCAGAACAAAAAAAGCGGTAATTATAAAAGAAGCTCCGTAAGCAAAATCGGTGAATTTGTCGGTTTTTAGCGTGTAGGCCAGAATGAAAAAAGCTACTTGAATGGCAAAAATCAGGATAAAAGCTTGGAGCAGTGTCTCTATTAGCATGGATTTATTTTAGCACAGAGTGGGGAACTGTTATACTGTAGTTGATGATTGAGAAGACTCTCACAGGAACTTATCGGCTTTTGGAAACCAAAGCGGATACAAAAGTTCTTATTCTCTCTCCGCAGGCTCCGGATGCGGATTCCACGGCTACAGAAGACCCCCAAGAAACACAAACTTTTGCATGGATAACTGCTAAAGAAATTGGCGAAATACTTGTAACTGCCAAAAAAGATCATGATGTTCAGTGTGTCCTTTCCATGGGAGAATTTAACCTTTATGACGTAGATGACGACCCCGATCTTGTAGATCTTCAGCATCTAGAACTTTACGTAGGAGCAGATGTTTGGCAAGGCTATCTTCTTCCAACGGGACTTCCCACAAAAACAGATAAAAGAAATCGCATTATTCCCACGGAGGAAGTGATTACGGGAATTAAAGCCTAGTGGCAAAATCCGCTTTTTTCTCCCGAGAAGAATTTTATGTTGCGCTTCCTAAATTTACAGTGTTCTTACAAGCTACTTATGTTGTTTTAAGATGCTCTTTTCATAATAACTACGCAAAATTAGAAAATTTAAGGATATTAATTTAAAGAAAGGAAAGTATGAAGACATTAATTCAATTTTTAGTAAACGGACTGGCAGTTTTTGTCAGCGGGTACTTACTTCCGGAGGTATATATAGAAAATTATTGGATTGCCTTATTAACGGCTTTTGTATTGGGTCTTCTCAATCTATTGGTAAAGCCCTTCCTCCTGTTTTTCTCCCTTCCGATAACTATAGTTACTTTTGGGCTCTTTACTTTGGTAATCGATACCATTGTGATTCTGCTGGCTGCTGAGCTTGTTCCCGGATTTGCAGTTAATAGTTTTTTGAGTGCATTCCTGTTTGCCGTTGTGCTGTCAGTTTTTGCTTATTTGTTTCACACTTTGCTCGGGGTTTAACCGGACTTTTATAGTCACAGCGGGGCTTATTAATTTAAGTCCCGCGTGGGAAGATTTTTCTCTAGGTTCTAGCTGTCTGGGAGCACCTGTAGATATCCGTTGGAAACCCTCCAAAAAGGTCATCCTCAAAAACCCCCAAACCAAAAACACCTTATGCTAAGATACTCTTGTAGCAAATTTACAGAAAGGACATTATGACTAAAGTAATAGACTTTTATGCTGATTGGTGCGGCCCTTGCAAGGTTATGAAACCGATTTTTGCAGAATTAAAAGAAGAATATGAAGGAAAAGTAGAATTTGAAAGTATTGACGTGGAGGAAAACGGCTCCATGGCCTCAAAGTATCAGGTTATGAGCATTCCGACTTTTGTGATTTTAAAGGACGAAAAAGAAGTGGCGCGTCGTTTGGGTGCTATGCCTAAAGAGGCTTTCAAAAGTTGGATTGAAGAGAATAAGTAGCCTTTAATTATGACAAATAAAACTGCCCAGACTCCAAAAAACACTTCTAAAAAGACACGCGTAGCTATTAACGGTTTTGGGCGTATTGGGCGCGCTTCTTTTAAGATCTTGCTCTCAAAGCCTAACGTAGAAATTGTAGCTGTTAACGATTTGACTAATCCGCGTATTTTGGCGCATTTGTTAAAGCACGATTCGGCTTATGGGACTTTTAATGCTGCTGTTTCTCTTGTGGAGGATAGTTCTGAAGTTTCTTTGGATTCCTACAGAGGGGATAAAGCTTTTTATGCTGAAACTGCTTCGGAGACCTCTTTAATTGTAGATGGAGTTTCGGTTCAGGTGTTGTCTGAGCCTAATCCGGAGAAGCTGCCTTGGAAAGACTTGGATATAGATGTGGTTTTGGAGTGTACTGGTCGTTTTGTAAAGGATGGAGCTTCTTATGCCCATATTAAGGCTGGTGCCAAAAAAGTCGTGTTATCGGCTCCTGCAAAGGGTGAGTGTAAAGAGGCTTGCGGTGCTATAAATACTTATTTAATGGGTGTTAATGCTGCTGATTATCAAGGCGAGCAAATTGTTTCCAATGCTTCATGTACTACTAATTGTATTGCTCCGGTGGTGCAGATTATGAAGAATGCTTTTGGAGTGAAAAAGTCTGCTATGACAACTATTCATGCTGTTACGGCCTCTCAAAATATAGTAGATGGTCCTCACAAGGATATGCGTCGTGCTCGTGCTGCCGGTTACAATATTATTCCTACTACTACAGGGGCAGCTCTTGCCACAACAAAGGTTATTCCCGAGCTGGAAGGCGTTTTTGACGGAATGGCTATGCGGGTTCCGGTTTTAACAGGATCTGCCAGCGACATTACGTTTTTACTGGAGCAGGAGGTTACGGTGGAGCAGATTCAGGAGGCTTTTGTTAAGGCTGCTGAGTCCGAAAAGTACAAGGGAGTTGTTGATTACTCTTATAAGCCCTTGGTTTCCTCGGATATTGTGGGAAGTTCTTTTTCATCTATTGTTGATCTAAACATGACAAAAGTTGTGGATGGTGATTTGGTTAAGGTTTTGGCTTGGTATGACAATGAGTGGGGTTATAGTAATAGACTTGTGGATTTGGCTTTGTTGGTGGCAGGTTTTTCGCAAGCTTCCCCTGAAGGATTTTCTATAGTATAGTTTACTTATGCCTACAACAGCAGCATCTTTAGGAAGAAGTCGCGAGAGGGGGGAAAAGATTCGTTTTGAACATACTGATAAGCTAGGTTATGAAAGGGATGGGGATGTTGAAATGCGTCACTCCTTTAAACCTGATCCCGAAGTTCCTTTGCAAGTTCTTGTGGGTACTACCCACCATGGAACACGCAATCTAGAAATAGTTCAGCGAGGGGTTGACCCGACTAGAGAGAATGGTCAGGCGCTTGGTCACTTGGTCTCTGATGAGAAAAAGGGTCTTCGTTGGGAGCGCGCTAAGACTGGTAGACTGGTTGGTAGCTGTGATTCCGAGGGAGCCATTTCTTCTACTATTGTTGTTGCTTCTGAAAAATATCCTGAGACTTTAGAAGCAGATGTGTCTCCGCAGACAGTGTTGAAATATTACGAGGTTAGGGTTGATTTTGAAAAGGATCCTTTTTCAGATGCACAGGGTGATCACTCAAAGAGGAAGATAGAAAATTATCATGGGGAGCGCACAAAATACACTTTGAGGGTTACCGAGATTGAAAACCCAGTGTTGGCAAATAAAAATTCCTAAACCTCTTCTGAGCTTTTTGTTTCTTAATCGAGTGTTCTTCTTCTTTCCCTCCTAATGCTACTGTTTTCGTATTTCTCATTCTTACTTATTGTAGTTGGGTGGATTGCTTTTTTCCCTATTCGTGTCCATTTTTTCCAAATGTCTTTCTATATCTGGGTCAAGGGGGTCCTCTATTTCCTCAGGGGTTTTGTAGCCAGCTTCCTCTAAAAGACTTGAGTAAAACTCTATATCCTCTTGGGCATCTCTAATATCTTCTTCTGTTCCTCCTAACTCTCTTGCGTATCTGAGCTTTTCTCTGTTTGCTTCTATTTCCATCAGTGCAATTCCTATTCTGGGATACTGAGTTTCCAAATGTCTTCTTATTTCCAGTGGAGGTCTTTTTTCCATTGCTTCCAGAAATTGTCCTATATGGATTAGCTCCTCCACTAGGTCTATTTCATCATATCTGCTAGTATCTCCCGGCAGAGTTAATAGGAGGGTGCCTTTTGGGTCTATTTCTACGCCCATTTCTCCCGGGTATTCTACTTTGTTTTCGTATGCCTCAATTCTTATAACGCCTCCTGTTTTTTGTAGCAGTTTGGAGATATCCTCTCTTGTATATTCCTTTTTTTCCCTAAAAAAGCTTTCAATTTCTTGCCTTGCGCGGGATATATCTGTCTCCGCGTGCCTTTCCCCTTCATTAATAGTTGCTCCAGATTTTCCAGAATACATAAGAGTATATTAGCAGATATATATGATGTGTTTTTATTCTATGGAGGATTTTTGCACTGTCAAATATATTTGACAGTTTTAGGGTTGAACTGTTCAATATATTTTACAGTTGAATTATTTCCCTCTATTATGGGGATAAACAAGTTTTGACTAGAAAATTCTTTGTTTAAGAGGCTTCCTGCTGGCGATTTTTCCCAATTTAGAGATTTAAAGGTCTCTATACTCTTTCAACAACTTCCTTTGCTTTTTAGACAACCTCTGCGGAATCTTCACAAAAACCTCCACAATAACATCACCTCTACCGGAACTATTTAACCTAGGCATGCCCTTACCGCGTACTCTAAACTGCGTTCTAGGTTGTGTGCCCTGAGGAATCTTTAACTTAGCCTTACCAACTCCCGACTTTTTATCCGGATCAACAACAGGCACCTCCACATTATCGCCCAAAGCAGCTTGCACAAAATCAATCTCTACAGTTGTTCCCAAATTATCCCCAACACGCTGAAACTCCTTTGGACTTGCCACCCTAAACGTAATGTACAAATCCCCCGGAGGAATCCCATTTGGCCCCGGCATTCCCTTACCTGCAAACTTCATTTCAGTGCCTGTTCTTATACCCGCGGGAATCTTCACCTTAAGCTCTCCACTTTCAACTTTAATTTCACGTTCAGCTCCATGAACTGCATCCGCAAAATTCACGCGCATTTCATAGTACAAATTCTTCCCTTTACGAGGACGGCGCCCCCCGGAAAATCCCCTAAACCCAAACATCTCCTCAAAAATGTCAAAAGGATCCACATTCCCAAAAGGAGAACTTCCTGAAGTAGTGTACGTATAAGTAAAAGGCCCTTGCTGATTAAACCCGCCACGAGCACCGCCTCCCTGTGGCCCAAATCCTGCATTAACCGTCCCAAACTGATCAAACATCTTACGTTTCTGAGGATCACTTAACACCTGATAAGCCTCATTAATCTCCTTAAACCGCTTCTCCGCCTGAGCCTTATCCGCAGGATCAACCATATCAGGATGGTGCTCTTTTGCCAGCTTTTTGTAGGCCTTTTTTATTTCAGCAGCGGAAGCGTCTTTGGAAACACCTAAAATGTCGTAGTAGTTCTTGTTTGCCATAAGACGCTCTCTGCTCTATTTTTATTCGTTTCCGTCGACAACTTCGCCTTCTACAGGTTTTTCGCCTTCGTTGTTTTCATTGTTGCCCCTCTCACCGGAGCCTCCGGCAGAACCTCCCATTCCTTGTGGTCCTTGCTGAGGGCCTTGTCCCGCCCCTTGCTGCCCTTGATAAAGGTGCTCCCCAATCTTTTGCAAACTCCCCGATAACTCCTGAGTTTTCTTGTTCAACTCCTCTTTATCTGCTGTCTGCAAAACATCTCGAACCGACTTCACTTTTTTCTCAATTTCTGACTTCACATCCTCCGGAACCTTATCGCCGGCATCCTTCAAAGACTTTTCAGCTGTGTAGCAAAGACTATCCGCCATATTTCGCGCCTTAATCAACTCCTCTTTTTTCTTATCCTCTTCCTTCATCTTCTCCGCTTGCTGAACCATCTTCTCCACCTCATCTTCCGACAAACCGGTACCTCCCTGAATGGTAATCTTTTGCTCTTTACCTGTGCCTTTATCTTTAGCCGACACATTCAAAATTCCATTAGCGTCAATGTCAAAAGTCACTTCAATTTGAGGCACTCCTCTTGGAGCAGGCGCAATTCCATCGAGAATAAAGCGTCCTAAGGATTTGTTGTCAGCAGCCATCTTGCGTTCACCTTGAACCACGTGAATTTCTACACTTGTTTGGTTATCCGCTGCTGTACTAAACGTTTGCGAAGCTGATGTTGGAATTGTTGTATTTCGCTCTATTAAAGGAGTCGCTACGCCTCCCAGGGTTTCAATTCCCAAAGTCAACGGAGTAACATCCAGCAGCAAAACGTCTTTAACATCTCCTGCCAGGACACCTCCCTGGATTGCTGCACCTACAGCTACAACTTCATCCGGATTAACTCCTTGGTGCGGTTTCTTACCAAAGAACTCTTCAGTAACCTCCAAAATCTTTGGCATTCGCGTCATTCCGCCCACCATAATAACTTCCGCAATGTCTTCTTTCTTAAGACCCGCGTCCTTTAAGGCTGCCTCCATAGGAGGAATAGTTCGATTAATTAAATCCTCGGTCAACTGCTCCAGTTTTGCACGTGTTAACTTTAAGTTCAGGTGTTTTGGCCCTGACTGATCCGCCGTAACAAAAGGAATGTTAATTTCAGTTTCCATTGTGGATGAAAGTTCAATCTTTGCTTTTTCGGCAGCATCTTTTAGGCGCTGCATTGCTTGACGATCTTGGGACAAGTCGATTCCTTCCTCTTTTTTGAATTCTGCAACCATCCAGTTGATAATTTTGCGATCCCAGTCGTCTCCTCCCAAATAGGTGTCTCCATTTGTGGCTTTAACCTCAAAGACACCGTCGCCAATCTCCAAAATAGAAATGTCGTAAGTTCCTCCACCCAAGTCGTAAACGGCAATTATCTCGTTCTCCTTTTTGTCCATTCCGTAGGCTAAGGCAGCAGCGGTGGGCTCGTTAATAATTCGATCTACTTTAAAGCCTGCAATTTTTCCTGCCTCTTTTGTTGCTGATCTTTGGGAGTCGTTAAAGTAAGCGGGCACTGTAATAACCGCTTCTTCCACTTCTTCACCCAAGTAAGTTTCCGCGTCTTTTTTCAACTTTGCCAAGATTTTTGCGGAAATTTCTTGTGGTGTGTAAGTTTTACCCTCAACCTCAACACAAGCTAATCCATTTTTACCCTCTACAATTTTGTAAGGATAATCTTTTTGGATTTCCTTTATTTCAGGGTCGCTGTACTTTCTGCCCATTAATCTTTTTACACTAAATATGGTGTTTTTGGGGTTCACCACCTGTTGTCTTTTAGCGGGTACTCCAACTAAATCTGCTTCAGGTGCAACCACCGAAGGAGTTGTGTGCCCTCCTTCTGCGTTTACAATAACTTTGGGTTGTCCTCCCTCCATTACTGCCATACAACTATTTGTTGTTCCTAAGTCTATTCCTATGATTTTTGCCATGTTTTTCCTTTCTTTTAATTTTTAATTAATTATTTACTTGTTTCTTGGGAAGTTTTTCCCACAACAACTTTAACCGGTTTCAAAACTCTATCCTTAAACTTATAACCATTTTGCAAAACTTCCAGCACTTTTCCTTTCTGTGTTTCATCCTCAACTTCTTGAGCTTCAATTGCCTCCATAAGATTTTCGTCAAACTCTTTCCCCCCAGCTTCAATTTTTTCTATACCTGTAGTCTTTAAAACTTCCCAAAACTGATCAACTACCATTTTCAATCCCTGGTCCTCTGAATGTTTTTCCACCATTAGCAAATTGTCGTAAACCGGAATTAACTCTGACGCTAAAACAAAATTTGAAAATTTTACTGCATCTTCTTTCTCTTTTATTGTTCTACGCTGTAAGTTTTTGTAATCAGCCAAAGCGCGTTTCCAATTATTTTCCATTTCTTGCAGCTGCTTTTCCAAATCCCCTGTATCTTGAGTCACTTTTTTAGTCTCCTTCCCAGTTTCCTTATTTTCCTCCACACGCTCATCCTGATTTTTTGGCGCATTCTTATTATTGTCTTTCATCTTTTTCTTATTCATACTTTTAAGAGGCTAATTCTTCTACTAAATCCTTGGCGTACCTAAGCGAAGGAAGCACTTTGTCGTATTCCATTCTGGCCGGTCCTATAACTGCAATGTAGCCTTTTTTCTTGTTGGTTTGGTATCCGGTGGAGGCAATGCAGCATTGTTCCAGGTTTTCGTTGGGAAGGTCATCGCCAATTAAGCAGTAGACGTCTCTTTCTCCGCCGGTTTTACTTAAGATGTTGTTTAAAAGTTCGTAATTATCTGCTAAGTAAAGTGCTGATTTTGCAACTTCTATATCCCAGAATTCTTTTTCATCAAGCATGTTAACGGCACCGGAGTGTATTGAGAAGCCCTCTGTTGTTGTGGCTACTGAAAGGAGTTTGTTAAATTCCGCCAGGGAGCTAACTATTTCTCTTAGAAGTTTGTGAAACTCATAACGTGCAGGCCACACTTGCTGTTTTATTGCTACTTCTTGAAGCACCGGCATTTCCTGTTCTTCTAGAAGTTCCTGTATAAAGAAGCGGTAAGCCATTGGAGTAGGTACGCGCCCTGAAGAAGTATGTAGCATGTCCAAAAATCCCTTTTCTATAAGTTCTGCCATTTCATTACGTACAGTAGCTGCTGAATAATCCAGCTTGTATTTTTTGACCAGATATGTGGAACCAACCGGTTTGGGGCTTTCCATGTATTCTTGAATTATGTATTCAAGCAGTTGGATTTGTCTATTGCTAAGCATATTATCACTATAATATCACGAGTGATAAAGAAGTCAAGAACTCAAAATCTTTCTAAAAGCTTCTTGGGGAACGTCAACAGAACCAATCCGTTTTAGACGCTCCTTACCTTTTTTCTGGCGCTCCAAGGCAAAAAATAGCTCTTTCCAGACTGATGTTTTTTCTTTGCAAGAGCTTTTTCCAGTCTTTAACTTCTTTTGTCGCAATGAATTGTTGTTTTGTAAACAATTCATTTCCTATTGTCAATCTAAGGTTTCCTGCCACACTCTCTAAGAGATATGTCATTAGGTTTGTTGATCTGTAAGGGGTATCCATAAAAATTATTGTTTTTTTACTTTCCAGGATCGTTTTTTCTGCCTTTTTAAAAAAGATGTTTCTCTGAGTCCTTTTAATTGGAGCATAACCTGTGAACTCAAAATTTTGCCCATTTAGCCCTGATGCACTAAGTGTTAGTAGTATTGAGGAGGGTCCTACTAGAGGTATAACCTCAAAGTTGTTTCGATGTGCGTAGGAAACAATATTATTTCCCGGATCTGCAATGCAGGGATTTCCTGCCTCTGAAATAAGGCACAGCATCCTTTCTTTTTCCAAGTAGCTTTTTATTTCAGAATTTATTGCGTAATTTTTTCTCTTGGGTAATTCGACAAAATTTTGAGGTGGTATTTCCAAATCTAGACACTCTCCTATGGGTAATGGAAATAGTACCATTTTTTTTTGCCTGTTATTCTAGCCAAGACAACTGTTTCCTATCTTTTATCTTCCAAAGTCACCCAAGTAATTTTCATTTGATAAATCGATTTTTCCTTCTTTGTATTCTTCTACGGCCTCCTCAATAAGGCTCGCTAAATTTTTATTAAATTGTCCCTTTAATGTTTTTAAGTTGTCAATTCTTTTTTGAGCTACATAGTTATTTTTCAAATTAAATCCCTCTAATGGGTTTTCTTTAGATCTGCTGGGCAAGTCCATCAGCACATTTATGAGATGCTGCTTCTCGTAAGGGGGTTTTGGAAATACTTCTCTCATTAGGCGTTCTGTTTTTTCAGGCAGTATATTTGTTACAACTTCATACAATCCCTCAATGCCTTGGGCAGGTGGTCGAAAGTGTACCTTTATGTTTGAGGGGGTTTCGAAGAGTTCAAAATCGAAATTTTCAGCGATAATGTAATACGTCAATTCTTGTTTTTCCCTGTATTCAATAACCTCAAGTAACAATTTGAGGCAGTTTTCCGAGGTTGTCCCCGTTCCTATTTCAGTATCGATAAAAAGGATATTTTTGAAAGATTCTATATTGTGTTCCTTGATTTGGTTTTTGACAGCGTATTTCAGTATCGAATTATCCCATCTGTTTTGAGGTATTTCTTTTTTATTAGGTTTGTAGCGTACAAATGGAATTCTGATAATTTCGGGAGGTTGTTGGGCGATGTGATTATAAAAGATATGCGCGATGTGGGCGCACATTATTCCTGAGTTTCCTCCAGCCAGAATAATATCTAAGTGCACTTTTTCATCGTTGATAAGTTTATAAAGTGTTGCGATAGTTCTTTTTAAACGCACTTTTGCAAGCTTCTCAAGGGAATCCATTTTCATATGGAAATTTTAACATAGCCTAACTACTCAAAATTTTTCTAAAGGCTTCTTGGGGAACGTCAACAGAACCAATCCGTTTTAGACGCTCCTTACCTTTTTTCTGGCGTTCCAACAGCTTATCCTTGCGTTCCCGATGGCCGCCGTAAATCCCTTGCAAAACCGTTTTTCTCATAGCCGGAAGATTCTCACGTGCCACAATCCTGCCTCCAATAGCTGCTTGCAAAGCCACTTTAAACTGCTGCTTGGGCAGAATTTCTTTCAACTTCAGCAAAACATCACGCCCCTTACGCTCCGCCTCCCTACGCAAAACCATATGCGACAAGGGTTCCACCACATCACCATGAACCAAAATGTCCAACTTAACCACATCTGCTTGGCGATACTCCAAAAACTCATAATCCAAGCTGGCAAAACCTGACGAAGTACTTTTCAAATCATCAAAAAAGTTTGCTATCAGCTCACTTAAAGGAAGTTCATATTCAAAAATTACCCGGTTTTCAGTAGGGTACTCCATGGAGCGTTGCACGCCTCGCCGCTTTTCGCAAAGCGTAATAATATTGCCCACATACTCCGCCGGAGAAACTATATTTATTAAAATCCAAGGCTCTTCAATACTTTCAATTCTAGAACGATCCGGCATTTCCGAAGGGCGCTTAACAAACTCCGTTTCACCTCCCGTCAAATTTACCTTATATTCAACACTTGGAGTTGTAGAAATTAGCTCCAAATTGTACTCGCGTTCTAAACGCTCTTGAACCACATCCGCATGCAAAAGCCCCAAAAATCCACATCTAAAACCAAACCCTAAAGCCCCGCTACTTTCCGGTTCATAAGTTAGGGCTGCATCAGATAAGGCCAGCTTTTCCAGTGCTTTGCGTAAATCCTTAAAATCGTCATTTTCAATAGGATAAATTGACACAAAAACAAAAGGCTTAATTTCCTTATATCCCGGCAAAGGCTGCACGTCTTCTTTTTGGTTGTAGTAAGTTAGCGTATCGCCCACGTGAATTGAGTGGATGTCCTTTAGGCCTGTAGCCACATAGCCCACTTCGCCGGTTTTAAGAGTGCCTGTCTTTTTTCTTTGAGGCGTAAAGATGCCTATTTCTTGAACTGTTGCTGCTTTTTGTGATGCTAAGAAGTAAATTTCCTCGTTTTCTTTGGTCTTTTGAAGCGTGCCTTCTGTTATTTTTACTACAGCCACAACTCCCAAGTAGTCGTCGTAAAATGTATCAAAGATTAGCGCTTTAAGAGTTTTTTCGCGTTCTTTTGGAGTTGGAGGAGGCACTTTTGTAATTAGCTCTTTTAAAAGAGTCTCTACATTTTCTCCGGTTTTAGCCGAGACTCTAAGGATTTCCTCTCTTTTAAAGCCAAACGTGTTTATAAGATCTTGTTCTACTTCGTCGGCTTGATGACCTTTAACGTCGATTTTGTTGATAACGGGAATTATGGTGAGGTCTGCTTCTAGGGCTTTGTAAACGTTGGAGACGGTTTGGGCTTCAATTCCTTGTGTGGCGTCAACAACGAGGATTGCTCCTTCGCAAGCTGCTAATGAGCGGGATACCTCGTAGGAGAAGTCGACGTGGCCGGGTGTGTCTATGAGGTTTAGTTGGTAGGTTTGGTTGTTGTCTTTCCCAAAGGAATAGTTCATGCGCACAGCTTTAAGCTTTATAGTAATTCCCTTTTCGCGCTCCAAATCCAGCTGATCCATGGTTTGCTCTTTAAGTTTGCGTTTTTCCACGGTTCCTGTAATTTCCAGGAGTCTATCTGCTAACGTAGATTTTCCATGGTCGATGTGAGCAATTATGCAAAAGTTTCTAATATTTTTTGTGTCCATACTGGAGGGATTATACAGGAGTTTTGGGGATTTAAGCTGCAGGAAGGGCGTAGATAATTCCCATGACCACAAGTCCCCATAAAATAACCGTGAAAAACAAAGGCTTGTCTGAAAGCAGAACTCGTGCAGGTGATTCCCCCTCTTCGCGCTCATAAATAACGTACAAATAACGCGCTACTCCATAAATAACAACAGGAATAGTTAACATCATCCACTTGGGACTGCGCAAAGTAGAGGGCAAAAGCTCCGTTAAAATGTTGCCGGCCCCTTGAGGTGAAACCTGAAATGTAAAAAGAGCATAAGTCATAATGCATAAGGACGAAGACATTGAAATCATGCTGTCCAAAAGTGTATCCGGATAATGACGAAGCGTTTTTCGAGTGTCGCCGTCCTCTTCGTTAAATTTTCTCAAAAGCGTTTTCTCGGATCGGCGCTTTCCAAAAGCCATTAAAAGTGAAAGACCAATAGTAGTTAAAGCCAACCAGGAGGAGAGCGATGTGTTGGTTCCAAAGCCTCCTGCAAAAACGCGAATTACAAATCCTGTAGCCACAACTAAAGAATCTAAAATGATTACGTTTCTAAAGTAAAGTGAGTACAAAAACTGCATGACGATGTAGGCAATGACGCTTAAGGTGAAGAAGGTTCCCACCGCGGTGTAGGCAAAGACCAGAGCAAAAAGGATTAAGCCGACTGCAATTACCCAGGCTGTTTTGATTCCTACTTTTCCGGAGGCAATAGGTCTGTTCTTTTTTACAGGATGTTTGCGGTCTTTTTCTACGTCGTTAATGTCGTTGATGAAGTAAGCTCCCGAGGAGATTGCGGAGAAAGCAATGAAGCATTTAGTAGCTGTCCAGATGTTTTCGTCTGAGAACAAAGCTCCGGAAAAGAAGGGAGCTGCAAAGACGCTTAGGTTTTTAAGCCATTGGCGCGGGCGCGCGGTTCTTACAATTTGATATAGTTTTCCGATCATCTTTAGCATTAGCTTAATGATAGAGTTTTCGCCCTTTTTTCGCAACTTATTTAAGTTTTGCCGGTAATGTTGAATTAGGCTAAATCAATTATCATACTTTAACTTTTCCTACTTCATTATCGACTCATCACTGTCATCAAAAACATATCCAAGCCCGTAAACAGTTTTAATCAAATTAGCGGCATCAAATCCCATTTCCTCAAATCTTTCCCTTAAGTAACAAACATAAACAGAAACTATTTTAGGGTTATCTATTTTTTCATCTCCCCAAACCGATTCCAAGATTTGTTCTTTAGATAAACGAAATCCCTTGTTTGTAACCAGCAATTCCAAAAGGTCAAATTCCTTTCTTCGCAAATGAATTTCCTCACCTTTATAAATTAAAATTCGATTCCAAAAATCAATTGAAACGTCGCCAATTTCGTAAATATTGTTTTTGGGAATTGCTGGAGTGGTTCTTCGAATTAAAGTTTTTATTCTTGCGCACATTTCCGCGGGTGAAAAGGGGCGTTCTAAACAGTCATCTGCTCCGCGTTTTAGGCAACTTACTCGCCCTGAAACTCCTCTTTTTTTGTTTAGCATTAAAATGGGAATATCTGTTCCTTTTTGGCGCAGCATTTGGCAAACTTGGGAGCCTCGCATACTTGTAAGATCGTTATCTAGAATTATTAGACCGTATTTTTCAGAAGTTGCTGTATACAAGGCATAGGAAGCTTCTTTTTCAATATCGCAGACATACTTATCGGCAAGACACTTTTTCAGGTCTTTTATTAAATTCTTATTGTCGGCAATTATTAATATTTTCATTTTGGTTGTTGTAGCAACCTCCTTCATCTTTAACATACAAATATTAAGGGATTATTAAGCCAAAATGGGAAATTGAGTGTCTGATATGTTCCCGATACTATGGTTATAGGATAAAGTTATTAAGAAATGTTTTACAGTAACTCTAAAAATTTATATCAAAATATCAAAACATTTCCTTTTAGGCTTATTTTCCCGCTTTTTTGCAAATTTTCACCAAAATCCCGAAAACTCAAATGCTAAAATACAACTATGCCCAAATTTCTTTACACAATACTTTTAACTAACATTCTCTCTTGGGCCGCATTTTTTAGAATCATCTTTACAAAAACACCAAACACAACAAATGCACTCTTTATTTTTCTCATTTTGTTTGGCCTTTCCACGTTTTTAACCACCTCCGTTTTTAGCTATTTTCTAAAATCCCGTCAAAAGCACGGCAAATTCCACAATCCCCGTTTAACCTATCGCCAAGGCCTAAAATTCTCACTAATTCTTAGCCTAGGCCTCTCCACACTCCTGGGACTACGCCTTTTTAAAATCCTAAATCTCCTTACAGGAAGTATATTCCTACTCCTTTTCGTATCTGTTCTAATGGTCACAACTTCAAATCGGCGCTAAATTTGTTAGAATAAGGGTACTGTTCAGCAGCTTTTGCTATTCGGTATTTAGAAAGGCTGTTAAAGTTTAAAGTTAAAGAAAGGCATTTAATGGATAATCACGTTTACAAATTTAGAGTTTGGCATAAGGAAAAAGAGTACATGTATGAAAATATAGCTATGGGGCTTAATGGAAAGGTTTTGTATTCTCGAGGAAATCCTAAGAAGCGCGGTCCTGACTGGTATGTTAGTGAGGAGTTTAGCGAGGATACTGTGCCCATGCAGTTTATAGGTCTTAAGGATGATAAGGGCAAGGAGATTTATGAGGGGGATCTTTTAAAGATTGGTGCTCAGGAGAATTTGGCAAAGGTGTTTTGGAATCCGGAAAACGCTCGTTTTGAACTGGAGTTTTTGGAGGAGGAGCGTGTTATTGGGTTTGAGGATAAGCGTTCTTTGCGTGGTGTGAAGCTAGCGGGAAATATTTTTGAGCATCCTGAGTTGTTAGAGGAAGACGGGGAAGAAGAGGAGTAGGTTAAACCGCATGACAGCCATGACATCCAAAGAAAAAATGGAAAAAGGGTGGAAAGCACGTGAGGCTCATGAATTTGAGGAAGCGGAAAAACTGCTTCGCGAAGCCCTGGAAGAATTTCAGGAAAAAGAAGATTGGTTTAATGCTACTGAATGCTTGAATCACTTGGCCTATTTAAAAAAGATTCAATCAAAACTAGCCGCAGAGGAGGGTTTTTCTTTGGCAAAACAGGGCCTTGAGCTGGCGGAAAAACATGGCTCTAAAAAGGTTCATGTTTACAGGTCTTTAAGGTCACTTTCCGATGAACAGGGCCGTTTTGAAAAGGCTTTGGAGTATGCGGAAAAGTGCTTGGAAGGTTATGAAAATCCCATGAGTAGGGCAGATATGCAAAGTCATATAGCTTTGTATAAAATGCGAACGGGCCGTTTGGAGGATGCAAAAGAGTTAGCGGAACAGGCTTTAACGACTCTGGAGACTCATTGGGAGGAGGAACGGGAGCCTCATCGTTCGATTTGGAAGACAAGTGCTTTATTGGTTCTAGGGTTGATTGCTTACAATGGAGGCTTTCTAGATCAGGCGCATGATTACGGCGAGGAAGCTCTGGAGTTAGCGGAGAAGGCCGATTCAAAAACGCGAATTTTGCAAGCTAAGCAATTCTTAGACCTTTTTTCTTAAGTGAGGCTCGAGAAATAACAAAGACACCCTTATGAGACCTAAGATTTCTCAAGTTCTATTTTGATTTCCCTCTAATGCAAAATGTGATAAAATGCATTCATGAGTAGTCGAGAAAAATCTGCCAAAAAGTTTCCAAAAATATCAAATTTCAAATTCTCTCAGGAGGACTACATCCTCTATCTTTTAAATCAACCCGCTTTAAAAGAGGCAGATTTTTACAGAATCAATAAGCTGGCCTTTTTTGTGGAATTTGGGTACATCTACAAAACATCCCGTGAACTAACTCCCCTTAAGTACGCCGGAATTAACAAAGGCCCCGTAATAAATGACTACACTTCTCTGTTCGCTAAGATGGAAGCTAAAGGGCTTATTAAAATTTCTTCAGGGTTTAAAGTTTCTCCGCTTGTGAAGCCTTCCAAAAACCCTCCAAAGGATGTGAGAGCATGCATTGATTCCCTAATAGAGGAGTATGCATCCCTTTCAACATCTAAGCTAATTGCTTTGTCACATGAAACAGATTCTTACAAAATAGCTACTGAAAATGAAGAAGTGATGGGTGCCGTCATAGACAAGAACCTGGCTCATTTAGAGGCATTTTTTGAAGATTCTGCCGATCGTTTAGATGAAACGACAGTTAATGCGCTTCCTCCTGTAGAGACCGAACTTGAAGCGTATGCCTTTGGATGAGGCGTATACTATTCTTGTAAGTAGAAAATTCAATAAATATGTTAAGAAAAAACTTCCTCGTTCTTTAAAAAAAGCTTTAGATCGCAAGGTAAAGTTTCTGGCTCAAAACCCCTATCATACAAGTCTCAATACAAAAAAGTTAAAGGTTAGTCGAAGGCGTTTAAGAGACTTAGAGGTGGATCATGTTTATGAGTTTCGAATAAATATGGGATTTAGGTGTGTCTTTTACGTTAGGAATAAAACCAAAACTATTATTTTGGCTAGGGTTGGTAATCATGGGGATGTTAGGACTTGGTTTTAGCTGTGTTTGAAGTTGTTTGGGGTTATGTTCAGATACATTCAATACACTTTTCTAATTCAAAACTAAATAAGCTATTAAAACCTTGAGCTCAAAGCAATTTCCTGTTATTGTAATCTTGTTGTACTCAAAAGGAAAACGACATGCTTTATACAAAACTATTTGGTAAAACAAAAAAAGAAACTCCGGCGGATGAAGTAAGTAAAAGTGCGCGGCTTTTAATTCAGGCCGGTTACATTCAAAAAGAAATGGCGGGAGTCTATGCGTTTCTCCCTTTGGGGAAGCGTGTTTTAGACAACATTATTCAAGTGATCCGTGAGGAAATGGAAGCAATTGGAGGACAGGAAATCCATTTGGGGGCACTTCAGAATCCTGAAATTTGGGAAACTACGGATCGTTGGAGTGATGAGGGCATAGACGTGTGGTTTAAAACGCAACTTAAAACAGGTGCAGAAGTAGGTTTGGCTACAACACATGAGGAACCTTTAACAAAACTGGTTAGTCAGTATGTGCAGTCTTATCGGGATTTACCTGTTTATTTGTTTCAGTTTCAAACCAAATTTAGAAATGAGCTGCGTTCAAAAAGCGGAATTCTAAGGACGCGCGAGTTTATCATGAAGGACCTTTATTCCTTTAATACGACTGGAGAAGCCCTTGATACTTTCTACGAAGAAGCTCAAACGGCCTATTTTAAAGTGTTTAATCGGCTAGGGCTTGGTGACAAAACTTACCTTACATTTGCCAGTGGGGGGCCTTTTAGTAAGTATAGTCATGAATTTCAAACTATTTGCGATGCCGGCGAAGACACCATTTACGTGGACGAGGAAAAAAAGTTAGCGGTTAATGACGAGGTTTATACAGATCAAGTTCTTCAAGATTTGGGACTTGAGAAAGAGAATCTCAAAGAAGTACCTGCTGTAGAAGTTGGAAACATTTTTAAACTTAAAGATAAATATTCAAAGCCTTTAGGTCTAACTTATACAGATAGCTCCGGTGTAGAAAAGCCCGTTATTATGGGAAGCTATGGTATTGGTCCTGCTCGCTGCATGGGAACAATAGTCGAGGTTTTAGCCGATAAAGAGGGAATTGTGTGGCCCGCGGAAGTAGCTCCTTTTAAAGTTCACATTGTTGGTTTAGGTTTGCAAAACGCGGAAGTAGCCGAAAAAGCGCAAAAAATCTACAAGCAACTCCAGCAGGAAAAAGTAGAAGTTCTTTTTGACGATCGCGCCGATGTTAGCGCCGGTGAAAAATTTGCCGATGCAGATTTAATAGGCATTCCCTACCGTTTAGTAGTTTCCGGCAAGACCTCCGAGAAAATAGAATTTAAAGCGCGCAATGAAACAGAAGCAAAAATGTTAACTCTGCCTGAAATTCTGGCAGAAATTAGCTAGCCTTTGCCGTATAATTAAACTAAATCCATGCCCATTCAAGAACAGCAATTAAACAATAAGCAGCACGCCGTTCCCCAAAACATTATGCAAGTGGAGTTTAAGCTAATTGGGGAGTTGACGATGCGTCAGTTTGTTTATGTGGCGGTTTTCGCTGTAGCAGCTTACATGGCTAAGCTGTCTGTTCCGCAGCCTTTTACTTGGTTTTTTGTGATTGGTTTGGCCTTAACGGGATTGGCTTTGGCTTTTGTGCCTTTTGAGGAGCGGGGTTTAGACGAATGGATTGTAAACTTTTTAACTGCAATTAGTTCCCCCACGGAGCGGATTTGGCGTAAGGAAGCGGAGGTTCCTTCGGTTTTTGCTTATGAGCAGAATCTTAGGTTTGTTCAGCAGGAGATGATTACGTTGGCTCCAACGGCAAGTCGTCGTAAGTTGGAGGAGTTTTTGCATCAGCGTAAAACTCAGGTTGATGATGACGATTATCTTGACATTCCCGAGCAGGAGTATATTGACAAGGTTCGCGAGGCTTTTAAGGATGTTGAGGAGGTTTCAGAGGAGGGTTTTGAGGGAGAGACTATGGAGTCTTCTGTTAAGGTAACCCATGAAATGGAGCAAGAGGAGTTAGAGATGCAGGAAATGCAAGAGCATTCTGACCAACCGGAGCAGGGGGAGCTTGAGGAGAAGCCGGAAATAGAACAAGAGGTACCTCAGAGTCAAGAGGAGGAGTTGAAAGAAGAGCAACTCCCACAGGAATCTCCTGTTGAGAAGGTTCAGGAGGAAGAAAAAGTGCAAGCAGCTGAGGTTCTTCAGGAGGCTTCGCAACAGGAACCTCCCGCAATAGAAAAGGCAAAGGCCACAGTGCAGCAGGTTCAAACGAAAACGCCTTCTGCTGCAGCATCAAAAACACAGGAATCTCAAAAAACAAAGCAGCAAGCAGAAAAACAGGACAAAATGTCCAAACTAATTCAATCTCGCTTAAAGAAGTCTCGTCTTAAACCGCTAGATGAAGGAAAGTCAGGTCAAGCACAGCTTCGTCCGGTGTCCACACACTCCGGAAGGAAATTTGTGAACCTAACTCCCGGGCAAGGTGAAATTATACTCCCAATTAGGGGAGAAAAAGTTCTTCCCACAGTAGAAGAAACTGAACGACAACTTTCGGAAAAAACTAAGAAATTGCAGCAGCTTTTGGATAAGGACGGCAAAGACGATGGTGCCAAAGATGGCAAAAAACTTCATGTTCGAAAAATCCCTTCGCTAGTTCAACGCCCCAATGTTTTATCAGGGGTTGTAAAAAATCGCAAGGATGAATATTTGGAAAACGTTGTAGTTGTAGTTAAAAATGAAGAAGGCGAACCGGTACGAGCTCTAAAAACCGACAAACTAGGCAAATTCTTAATTTCATCGCCGCTTCCAAACGGCAATTACAAAATTGAGGTTGACAAGACAAATGAAACCAGCCTTTCCTTTGATATAATTCCTTTTAAGGTCGAGGGAGGTGTTTTGCCTTCTTACGAAATTATAGGTCGTTAAAATATGCCCAACATAACTGCCACAACACAACAACATTTAGACATTGAGGACATTCGGGATGATTTGGTAGTTTTAAAAAATGGGTCAGTGGCAGGTGTTTTAAAAACAACCGCAGTAAACTTTGATCTTCTTTCCGAAATTGAGCAGGATGCCATTATTGCAGCTTTTTCCATGCTTATTAATTCCATTACCTTCCCCATTCAGATTGTAATTCGGTCAAAAAAGCTTGATATTTCGGGCTATTTGGAAAAGGTGGTTCAGGTGGAAAATAAGATTGAGGATAAGTTACTGAAGCACCAGGCAGAGGCTTATCGTCGTTTTGTTCAGGAGACGATTCAGCAAAATGAGGTTTTGGATAAAAAGTTTTACATCATTATTTCCACAAATAAGCCTATCAGTAAGGAAGGTAGTGCTAATCCATTTGAGTTTTTCACTCGTTTGTTTGGGATGCATACTAAACGTAGGAGTTTTAACGTTGACAAGTCTTTGCGGGATGCAAAAATGGAGCTTGAGCCTAAATTGGGACATGTCCAAAAGGAGTTTCGCCGAATTGGAGTTAAGGCTGAGAAGTTGACTACTCAGGAATTAGTTGAGCTTTATTTTGATATTTACAATCCTAGTGCGGTGCATGGTCAGCGGATTCAGACGGATATAAATGATTATCAGACGGCTATAGTTAATCCGGCAATTTTTGAGGAGTAGTTGGTTTTTAGAAACGTCATTCCGTGCTTGACACTGAATCAAGGAACCAAAAAGAAAAATAAAAAATGAACATACCGTTTTTAAACAAGAAAAAAGAAGATAAAGCAGCAGAAAATCCGGGAGAGCAAATGGAAAACAAAGAGCCTGCAGAAACTCTAGCAGAAGGCATGGTAAACATTCAGGACATCATTGCTCCTTCTGCAATTGAAGTTGATTTTAACCATATAAAAGTAGGTAACTCTTATTACAGAACGCTTTTTGTTTCAGGTTATCCTCGATTTGTAGGCGCTAACTGGCTGGCTCCCGTAATTAACTTTGAACACACGCTGGACATTTCCATGTTCTACTATCCGGTGAAAGCCAAAATGATTTTGGATGATTTGCGTCGTAAGATCACGGAGCTTGAGGCCACTTCCATGTCGGACCGCGAAAAAGGCAAGCTAACAGATCCCGCGGTTAAAGCTGCCCTCGAAGACGCCAATGCTTTACAAGAACAGCTGGTAAAAGGTATAGAAAAGTACTTTCAGTTTTCGTTTTACATTACAATTCCGGCATCGTCACTAGAAGAACTTAACAACGTTACAGCCAAACTGGAATCCACGCTAGGTTCGCTGCTTCTAATCTCAAAGACGTCTACACTCCAAATGGAAGAGGCCTTTCAGTCGACGGTTCCAACAGGAATGGACAAACTTCTAATTACTCGAAATATGGATACAACAAGTTTGGCTACAACTTTCCCATTTACGTCATCTGAGCTGACAATGGATGAAGGCATTATGTATGGGATTAATCGGCACAATGGTTCGCTTATCATTTTTGATCGGTTTTCGCTGGAAAACGCTAACTCGGTAGTTTTTGCTAAATCCGGTTCAGGTAAGTCTTATTTTGTAAAGCTGGAAGCGTTGCGGTTAATGGTTTTTGGTGCAGAAGTCATGATTATTGATCCTGAAGAAGAGTATCGTACTTTGTGTGAAGCCGTAGGTGGAAACTATATTGACTTCTCCGCAAATTCTCCGCAAAAGATTAATCCCTTTGACCTGTCAGGCATTGCGGTTGAGGGTGAAAATGAGCTTGGTCAAAAGCTGCTGTCGCTTCATACGCTGCTGAAGTTAATGATGGGGGATTTGAATCCTACGGAGGAGGCCATTCTGGACCGTGCTTTAATAGAGACTTATCGTCTAAAGGGAATTACTTCCGATCCGGATACGCAAATGACAAAGGAGCCTCCGGTTATGGAGGATTTGTACAAAGTGCTTTTAGGCTCTGCAGAGGAGGAAGCTCATGGGATGGCGGAGCGTTTGGAGAAGTATGTTCGCGGGTCGTTGGCGGGAATCTTTGATTCGCAGACTTCTGTTGACCTAAATAGTGGAATGACTGTCTTTTCAACCAAGAATTTAGAGGAGCTTTTGCGACCCATTGCTTTTTACATTATTTTGGACTTTGTTTGGACTACGATTCGTCGCGATTTGAAAAAGCGTATTCTAATTGTTGAGGAGGCGTGGTACTTGATGGAAAATGAGGATAGTGCTCGCTTTATTTATGGTATTGCTAAGCGTGCTCGTAAGTATTACTTGGGGTTAACAACGATTTCCCAGGACGTTGACGACTTTTTGAAGTCTGAGTACGGAAAGGCTATTGTTACGAACTCTTCAATCCAGGTTTTGCTAAAGCAGCATCCGGCAGCTATTGATTTGGTGGCAGAGACGTTTTACCTGTCAGAAGGAGAGAAGCGTTTGTTACTTGGTGCCGGTTTAGGTGAGGGGTTGTTTTTTGCAGGTACAAATCACGTAGCTATTCGTATTAAGGCTTCCCCGGAGGAGCATAAGTTGATTACGACAAATCCGAAGGAGCTTTTGAAGTTGCGTAAGGAGGGGATTATTGAGGAGAAGAAAAAGACGACTCCGCAGAAGAAGTACAAGTCTTTTAAGCCAACGGATACGGATAAGTATGAGACGTTTGATGAGAGTGGTAAGCCCAAGGAAGGATATAAGCCTCAAAGTAAGGAGGTCAAGTCAAAGTCATCTCAGGCGCAGGGATCTAAGAGCATCGCCTCGAATTCACCACAAGCACAGAATAATGTCATCCCGGACTCGATCCGGGATCAACCTTCCAAAGAGGTCGCCTCGAAAGAAATGTTGCAGCGCCCCGCTCCGGAGAAGGCTCCCCAGAAGACGGACCTGCCTCCTCCAACAAAGCCCCCAAAGCCCCCGGAAATTAAACCACCGGAAATAAAGCCGCTTGAGATAAAAAAATCACAAAATCACAGTAATGCGCAGGGCACTCCAAGGCAGCAACCGCAGAAACAAACCCCAGCGAAAAAACCTGCCGATAATAATACAGTGAAGCCCCCGCAAAGAGAACAGCCTCAACCACAGCCACAGACACAAGCGGAAAAGCAAAAGCCAAGTGAAACCACCATAATTGATCAAATGAACACATTGCGCCCGCAGAAAGGCGACTCTGCCGGTAGTATAGACCTAAAACCTCCTCAAAATAATAACCAATGATCGGCTTGGTTTACGGAAAAAACGACCTTGCAATTCAAAAGGCGTTAAAAACTCTGAAAACAAAAATAGACCCTCAAGAAAAAATTGAACTAAATTTAGAAGATCTTGAGCCCACTCATTTTGCAGATTCCGTTTTAACGCCCAACATGTTTGGTTTCAAAAATTTAGTTGTAGCTAATGCGGATGGCGTTGCCCAAAAGGAGTTCCTAAAGTTTATTGAAATTGCAGGAAGAGCGCCGGCGGAAACTTCCGTTGTTTTTGTGCTGCCTAAATCGCTGCGAAGTAACAGCAAGATTATCAAGGCAGTAAAAGCTTTTAAGGATGCCGAAATAATTAAGGTGGAGGAAGAAAAAGACTCCATTATTTTTGACTTTTTAGATGCGGTTTTTAATAAGAATCGACCAAAGGCATATGCAAGTTTAAAAAAGCTTCAGGACAAGGAAGAACCTCCGTTTAAAACGCATTCAATGTTAGTTTATCAGTTGCGAAATGTAGCAAAAACTAAGTTTGGGGCAAAAGTTTCGGCGCCTCCCTTTGTAAAGCGCAAGTTGGCAAAACAGGCGGAGAAGTTTTCGCAGGAGGATTTGCTGGCTTTATACACTCATTTTTATGAAACTGATAGGGATATGAAATTGGGTTTGGTTCCTGATAACGTTTTAAATGTGGTGAGTACGGAGAAGGTATTGGAGGTTTAGGAGGAGCTTTGTGTTTAAGGCGCTTAGCCAACGGAGGTTTAGAAGCAAATGTTTAAAAAGAAGGTTTACATAAAAGACGAGTCGTTTGATCCCATTTATAAAGCGCGTAGTAAGAATTTCATGCTTAAAAGTCGCCTCATTCCGGTTACGCTGATTTTGGGGGGCTTGTCATTGCTTGGTTCGCAGGTGGTTTTTCCTTTGGTTTACTTTACGACTCAGGAGGATAAGGTGCAGACACAGCAGGCTAAAAAGGTGGAGTCTAGTGTTTTAGGTGCGGTTAGTGGCTTTAAGGATTTTGAGTTTGAGGAGTTGTCGGAGGAGGGGGTTGATACAGGAGTAGCTGAGGAGTCCCCGAAAGATTTACCGAAGTTTTTCACACTTTCTATTCCGGCCTTGGGCATAGAGGATGCTTTAGTTGAGGTTAATGCTGCTTCCCTGGATCCAAAGGAGGCTTTGGGGCATTATCCCGGTTCAGGATTGCCGGGAGAAACCGGGAATAGCTTTATTTTTGGGCACTCGGTTCTTCCCTGGTTTTTTAATCCCAAAAATTACAAGACTATCTTTTCAACGTTGGATCAGCTTAAAGTGGGAGATGAGATTTTTATTGAGTTTAATGGAGCGCGTTTAACTTATCGTGTGGAGACTTCGGAAATTTTGTATCCCGATCAGGTGGCTCCTTTAAAGGAAGTGAAACCTGACTTTTTAAATGAGTCTACGATAACGCTTATGACGTGTGTTCCTCCGGGGACTAAGATGAAGCGTCTCCTTGTTCATGCGGTTTTGGAGTAAGGGGTCTTAGGCAATCGTAGAAACTTCCGAAGACTTCTTAAAAATATCCTCAATCATCTCCTCCAGTGGAATTGACACAATATCAATATCCAAAACACTTGTATGTTCTATAACAGTAGTAATAAGTTGCGAAGCTTCCTCTTTTTTAACCTCATAAACAAGCGCATCCTCCTCCGGAATTTCCTCCACAATCTCTGCATAACAAACCTCTACTTTTTCCGGCGCCTTTTCAAAATAAAACTTAATAAATTTGCGTTGATTATATTCAGCCATCAACTTTTCAAGATAGTCGTCATATACTTTACGCCCTTCATTAATAACAATAACGCGATCGCAAACTTTTTCCACGTCGTCCATGTCATGGCTGGTTAAAATTAACGTGATATTTGAATTGTGTTGTATATCTCTTAAGAAAGTTCGAATATTCTTCTTTGAGGTTATGTCCAGGCCTATTGTAGGCTCATCCAGAAAAAGTACTTTAGGTCTGTGCAGGATTGCTCCAATAAGCTCCATTTTCATGCGTTCTCCCAAAGAGAGTTTTCGTACACGTTTGTTCAAAAGTTTTTTAATGTCTAAAAGTTCTGCAAGTTGATTTAAGTTTTTCTTATATTCAGAATCTTCCAGCTGATAAATGCTTTTAATAAAGTCAAAATTTTGTTGTCCTGTTAAATCCCACGAGAGTCCCGATTTATTACCCATAACAAGCCCTATTTGCCTTAAAAACTCTCGATTTCTTTTAAAAGGGGTATATCCCAATACTTTTGCCTCTCCTTCAGAGGGGTAAATTAATCCCGTGAGCATTTTTGTAGTAGTAGTTTTCCCTGCTCCATTAGGCCCGAGAAAAGCCAAAGATTCTCCCTCTTCCACCTCAAAGCTGATGTTTTTTACAGCTTCCACATGTTTGTAATTGGGTTTAAAGATTCCCGTTACAATGTTTTTATTGGTTCTGATTTTAAAGTTTTTTGTTAGGTTTTTAACTTGTACTGCTTTTTCCATTTTAGTATGTTTCTTTTGCCTAAGAGGAGGCTGATGAGTATTTTCGTAGAGCAATTATCCAGCCTACTTGTTTAAGAATCAAGAATATTACGGCTACGGTGGATGCTAGTAAAAGCGCCGGGAGAGGTTGCGTTTTTCCTAGAAGTACGGAGGTGCTTAGACGAGCGGCTATTAAGGAGGGAATGACTGTTGTGAACGCTGTTTTTAGTTTATCCGGAAAACCTTCAAACGGAATATCTTTTAAGTCTCCCAAAGCCCCTGAAACTTGAAATATTTGTCTGGCATTGCCTATAAAGAAAGTTGGTAGCGCAAAAAGAAATCTAAACCCGTGCCATGCCAATTGTCCCAGAATAAAGAGAATTATTGCGGTTACAATTCTGATTCCGTTCGTGTGAATCTGAGACCAGTCAATAAATAAGGAAATCAGTATTACATTAGGTAAACTATCCTTTATTCTGTTAACAATACTAATTTCTTTGAAAGTAACAAAGAAAAGTGCAGGAATTGGTCTTGAAAGTATAATATCCAGATCACCCTCTCTAATTGCATTGATAAGAAAGTTCAGGTTATTTGTGTTCCATAGCCAGTCAACATAGAAATTGAACTGCGCAATAAACACAAGAATAAGCATTTCTGTTTTCGTGTATCCTGCAAAAGTATCTACGTTTCCATAAAGAATTTGTATGAATAAAAGTTGTGTGAGCGTGTAGAAAAGTGTTGAACCTAGTCCTGCAACATTCTCAAAAAAATACGCTGTTTGTACTTTATAAGAATTAATTGCATTGTTTTTTAAAATGTTAAGTCTCAGTTTAAGTTCTTTCCACATTAGATACCTACTCCATCGTAATTTTTTAAAGCCTTTTCCCATAAGATTTTACCTAGAGTTAAGAGAGCTACTGCCCATCCTGCTGAAATTAGAAGCATTATTAAAACGCTTTGCAATGGCTCGGTGCCTTGCACAATAACAGTGGGATAGTAAGTGAGTACCGGAAAGAAGGAGATCTCTGTTAATTTTTTAATAAGAGGTGGGAAGTAACTTAAGGGTATTAACGCACCCGACAAGAGCCTCCTTGTGTGTTCAAAGACGTTTTTTAAGCTGCCTGCTTCCGGAGTATAAAAGCCCACAGTTGCCATGATTATGTTTACACCTAAGCCGGTTAGCGTTGTTAATATTATAGAGGTCAGGGCTAAAGGTAGGTATAGTAAGCTTTTTGGTGGCTGTAGATAGATTCCCACGGTTAACAAAATGATTGCAAAAAAAGCTACGGTTCCTTTTCTGCCTATATAACCCGCAAACAAGTATTTAATAGTGTCTATTGGCTTTAGCAAATAATTAGATAGCTCGCCTCTTTTAATTAATTTTTGAATTCTTCTGCCAAAACGGGTTCCATTAAGAAAGGTTATATCTACAATTGCGCTGGATATGAGAAAGTAGGAGATGGTTTTTCGTGCTTCAAAGATTTCTCCGTTGTCTTGCGTAACCACGACCCAAAAGATTATTAGGAAGCCTAAGTGGATTGATTTTCTAATGAAATAGGCAACAACCTCACTCGGATATGAAAATATTTCTTTAAAATTAAATTTGATAACGTCGTAGTAGACTTTCACCCTTTAATAGTACAACATTTCGGGGATTTGTGTTTTATGGAAGGGGTTATAACTTAGTTTAAGAATTTGTCCTCAAAGCTTTCAAGGGCAAGGTTGCGAGGGCCCAGATAGACATAGTAAATCCCTCCACCCAGAATCACCAAAGATGCAACCAAGGACAGCGTTATACTTAGGATTCCTGTGTCGGGTACTGTGCTTTCCGTTGTTTCCGGAGTAGTGGTAGTTGTCGTTGTTGTTCCTGTTGCAGTTTCCTCTTCAGTAGCGCCATCCGCTCCTGCTAAGACAGAGCGACGGGGAACAGAAACCTCCGTTTTATTTAAGTCTGCAAAAGGACTCTCAGCAGAATCTTCTTCTCGGGCATCTTTATCTCCTGCCACTGCTCCCTTTTCATCGGAGGCCTCAACATCCTCCTCCAAAGACTCCACACGCCCCATAGAATCTCCCGTTGACTCCTCAATATCCAGCTGATAAGTAGGGTAAGAAGTTAAATAGTAAACCGCTGCAAAAACTCCCAGCGAAATAATCAAAGTAACTAAAAATGTTTTAAATCCGTTTTTTGCTTGGTAAGAATTATTCATAGGCAGGCTTCAAATTCTTTTTCAAAAATTCTGAATCTATTGTAACACTAAACTCCCTACTAAAATCAAGTACTTTCCTGGAGTAGTTCAAGTTGTCTGTGGAGTTCACGTCTTTGAACAGCAATAATAAGAGAAAGTTTAAGCTGGTGACAACTATGAAAAGGCCTAGGTAAAAGAATTTTCGCATGTTTAATTTTCCTCCTTTTTTGGAGTTTCTTGGGTTGAATTTGTTACGGGAGTTTCTTCAGGGGCGTTTTCAGTGCCTTTCTCTGAGTCCGGCAAATTATAAAGTTTTAGTGAAAGTGATATTTGATCTTCTTTAGAAAGCTTTTTAGTAAAAGAAACACTCACATTTTCAACGGAAAGGCTAAGTGGACTTGCCTCAATGCTTTTTAGCAGGCTATCCAGATTTTTAAAAGATCCTTCCAAAGAAACTGTCATCTTTGTGTAATTGCCTCCTCTTTCTGAAAAGTTAACATCTTCCAGTTTGTAGGCGTGGGGAGAAACTAAAAGCAGCACCTCTACAATTTCTTCATCGCCATAAACCTCCCCGGGAATAGCTTCGTTTAAAGCCGGTAGATAGGGCTCTACATCTGTATAAACATGGTTTTTTTGCTGCGCTGTGTTTAAAGTTTCTGCAAATTCTACATTTTTTGCCTGTGCTTCACGAAAAAACTTATATTTTTTGTAGAGGGCCTTTGTAGCTGGGCGTGTTCCAAATGTTCGCAGCCCAAAAATATGCAAAAACAAAAGGAGTACATACAGGTCATGATAGGCTCTAAATGATATAGGTGCCTTTTTTCTTTCCCGCTTTTTTAGCTTTTTTCTCTCTTTGCGGGCTTTTTTTTCCATTTCCTTTTGGATTTTTCGCTTAGCCTTTTCTATTTCTTTTTGTTCTTTTCGTTCTGCTTTATTCATTTTAGTTTCCTTTTCTTGCCTTTGCTGCTGTTTTTCCGATTACCCCTACTCCTGCTTTAGAGAAGTGCGAACCGACAGCTCATACACATTATCCTCCTTATCTAAACTAGCCGACTCCAATGTAATTGAATCCACCAGGCCACTTTCCAGAAACCTTTCCGTTAAAAGCGAAAAAGTCAGTGGAGAAGGAGTTGCTCCTTTAAAAGCTGCCGTATTAGCATTTAAATCAAATGAAGTAAATTCAAATCCTGTGCCACTTGCAGAATTCAAAAATAGCTGGGCATAAGGTGTTAAATCCTGCGAAGTAGTTTTGTACTTTTTAAAAAGCTCCACCTTTTCGGATAGCCGAGTTAGTGTAGTAAGAGTTTCCGCGTATTCTTCCAGATTTGTAGCCTTGGCATTTAAAGCCTCTTTTTCCTGCGAAATTTTGTAGTTAAAAAACATATTTCCCAAAGTTAAAAGAATAAACAGCGCCGTTAAAGTCAGTATAATCACCTGAGCCGACAGCACAAAAACGGGAGTTTCATAGTAATATCTAATATCCTTTTTAAAGCGTTCTTTTTCCTGTGGGTATAATTCCTTTTTTAGAAGGTTGGGATCATTAATTTCAAAGTCGGGGGGTGTTTTTGAACGTGAAAATTTATTTTGCAGAATCTGCAGAGGCTTTTTCAGCAGCTTTCTTAGACTTTTCTCCAGCTCCTCCGGATTTTCCTGCAGTTTTCTTAGCTTTTCCTGAATTTTTGAGATAGGCAGTGACTTTTTGGGCATAACGTGATTTTAATCGGTCCGCCTTATTTTTGTGAATAACATTTTTCTTAGCAGCTTTATCCAAGTACTTTTGAAGAAGGCTTTCCTTTTCTTTTAGTATATCAGGAGAGGTTCCTTTAGTCGCCAACAAATTTTTCAACTCTTTTACAACGCGCTTAACACGAGTTTTCCAAAAAAGATTATGAGCTCTTTTTCTTTCCGACTGCCTAAGAGCTTTTTTTGCTGACATAATATTAGGCATATAGCGCCTGCAATGATAACATATTTATTGTCATGGTCAAGATTTCGGGCAAGAACTTTATCACTACACTACGGGATAATATGAGCTTTTTAACGAGGGCTCAAACGACTATTTTATCGGCTGCGGCTATTTTGGGATTTACTAGTGGCTTAAGTGCTTTGTTGGGCTTTGTTAAGAGCCGTTTGCTAAGCGCTTCCTTTGGAACTTCCACTGAACTGACAATCTTCTTTACTGCCGATAAGATTCCTAATCTAATTTATTCTCTGTTGGTAGTAGGTGGAATGTCGACGGTTTTCATTCCGGTTTATACGGAGGCTTTAAAAAACGATGGTGACAAGGCGGATGAGATTGCCTCGCAGATTATTAATGCGGGAGTTTTGTTGTTTGCAGTTTTAGGTGGTTTGGCGTTTGCTTTTGCTCCGGGAATTATTCGGCTGTTGGCAGTGAACAAGTTTACTCCGGAGGAGGTTATTTTAGGCGCGCGTTTGTTACGTCTGATGCTTGGAGCTCAGATAATCCTTTTAGTTAGCAGCTTTTTAACCAGTCTTTTGCATTCTTATAGTTGCTTTATTTTGGCAAGTTTGGCTCCAGTTTTGTACAACCTGGGAATGATTGTAGGTATCCTAGCTTTTTCGGACCAGTTTGGGATTTTAGGGCCTACTTATGGAACTTTAATTGGAGCTGCTGCACATTTGTTGATTCAAATTCCCGCTATTAGGAAAATTAGGTACAGCTATCGTCCGATTTTTAAATTTAGAAGCAAGTACCTGCGAAAAGTTTCCGACCTTTTGCCGGCGCGTTTACTAAGCGTAGCTGCTGCTAATTTTTTGGCTACTATTAACAACTCTCTGGCAATTTTAATTTCTAAGCCTTCCTCTATTTATTTAAAATTTGCAGGCCAGTTGCAGTTTTTTCCGGTTAATCTTTTTGCGGTTTCTATTGCTTCCGCTGCCCTCCCCACATTGTCTCGAAAGGCTGCTGCCTCAAATAAAGACAAGTTCAAAAAGATTTTCATCACCTCCCTCCACCAAATGCTCTTTTTAGTTATTCCCTGCTCTGTAATTTTGTTGGTTTTAAGAATTCCTGTAATTCGTTTAGCTTATGGCGCTAAAAAATTCCCTTGGGAGGCAACCGTCAAAACTTCCTATACCTTAGCTTTTTATAGCATCTCAATCTTTGCACAAAGCACTGTTTATTTGTTAACCCGCAGTTTTTACGCTTTAAAGGACACAAAAACTCCCGTTAAAATTTCACTTGTAACGCTGTTTTTAAACATTGGCTTGTCGCTACTTTTCATTAGGATCCTTAATTGGGGGGTTTGGGCAATTGCTTTTTCCTATTCAATAACTTCTATTTTGGACATGCTTGTGATGTTTTACTTTTTGGACCGCTCTTTGGGAGGCTTTTCTCTAAAGGAGGTTTTGCAGCCTTTTATAAAGATAAGTTATGCTGCTATCCTAATGGGAGGGGCTTTATATGCTCCCTTGAAGCTGTTGGATGAGTATGTTTTTGACAGTACGCGCACTATTCAGTTGCTTTTTATTACGATTTTAGCTTCTTTAGTCGGTGTTGGAACTTATTTGCTTTTTACAAAGCTTTTAAAAGTGGAGGAAGTGGAGCTTTTGCACAAGCTTCTTTACAAGTTAAATGTGAGAGGTCTTTTAAAACAGGAGCAGGGTGTAGAGGAGTCTGCTGAAATTAAACCTGTGGAGGCTTGAGATATTGTATACTTAACTTAATCTATGGACGAAAAAAATCTGCCTACAAATTCTGAGTCCGAAAACCCTCGCTCTTTTGAGGAGGCGCCTGCGCCTGTAGAGGACTCCACCGAGAAAACTCCCGACCCGGAATCCCTCCTGGAAGCAATGAAACTATCCGGGGGTAACTCCACTAACACAGGAATCTCTCCCGATACCAAAAGCAAAATAATCAAACTTGTCATTGTCCTTATTGCCACAGCCCTAGGAAGCGTCTTTGCAATAGACCTTCTATTTACAGACTACGAGCCTTCCTCGCCCATAGACACTCCCGTTGAAGAAACCACCAACTCCTATTTAGAAGGCTATGTTAAATATGTTCCTCCCTTTGATGCGCCTTCGGAAGACATCTCCTACAAACTAGTTGACCCTCAAGGAAAAACAAGAACCTATTTGAAATCGGAGGATGCCCGTTTAGAAGTGGCGGAAAACCTATTGGTAAGGGTTTCGGGGCTAAGGACAAAGACAGAGTCAGGCGAAGATGTTTTAATAGTAAGTGAGTTGGTTGTTTCAAATTAGGGGGTTTTAAATTTAGAAGTTATGCCAAAAACAGAACAAAAAACAAAACAATTAGAGTTTAAAAACATTACAAAAGTTTACATGCCGGAAGACGCTTCTGACGAATTAGACATGGCTTTTCAAGGGATTACGGTTTTAGATGGCATCAGTTTAGACATTTATCAAGGTGAGTTTGCCTTTTTAGTGGGCGAATCCGGCGCTGGTAAGTCTACATTAGTGAAGATTTTAATTAGAGAGGAAGAGCCTACAGATGGAGAAATTTATCTTGAAGGTGAAAGCGTTTTAGACATTCCCAAGGAAATGGTTCACGTAGTTCGTCGCAAAATAGGAGTCGTTTTTCAGGACTTTAAACTTTTAGATTCTAGAACGGTTTTTGAAAATGTCGCAATTGCTTTAGCAGTGGTAAAGGCGCCCCAAGAGGAAATTAACGAAATTGTGCCTAACGTTTTAAACATGGTGGGACTTTTGGACAAAAAAGACAACTACCCTTATCAACTTTCGGGAGGAGAAAAGCAGCGAGTGGCTATTGCGCGTGCCTTAGCACATGAACCTGACATCTTAGTAGCCGATGAACCTACAGGAATGATTGATCCTAAGGCTGGCGAAAGAATTATGGAAATTTTGGAAGATGTTGTTGAGTACGGCACCACAGTTTTAATGACCACACATGATCAGGATATTGTAAATAGAATGAAAAAACGTGTTATTAGGATTCACGGCGGAAAAATAATTTCCGACAAACAAGAAGGAGGTTACAATGATTAACTTTAAAAATGCTTACGAAACAATGAAGAAAGAGCGCGTTTTGTCCTTTTCTAATCTTTTGGTGATGACAATTACGTTTTTGGTTTTAGGCGTATTCTTGTTGGTTGTGTTTTTGTCGCAGTCAACTTTGGCTTACCTGGAGCAGCAAACACAAGTTACGGCTTTTTTCCGGGACGACTTTACAGAAGAGCGAATTTTGCAGTTGCAGGCTGAATTGCAGGCGGATGAGCGAATCTCTAACGTTGAGTACATTTCCAAGGAGGAGGCTTTGCAGATTTTCACGGAGATTAACAAGGATGAGCCCCTTTTAGTAGAGTCAATTTCTGCCAACATTTTACCGGCCAGTTTAAAAATTCAAACCAGAAAGATTGAGGATTTAAAGATTATTGCCGAGGAAATTGCTCCTCGTGAAGGCGTTGAAGGAGTTAAGTTTTTTGAAGACGTAGTTTCGCAGTTTCAAAAGTTGGCTAACGTGCTTTATATAGCCGGATTCATTTTAACCGCAGTGTTTTTATTCATTTCTTACTCTGCTATTGTGATTACTTTGCGCACTTACATTAACCGTAAAGGAACTGAACTTGAGATTTTAAAGCTTGTTGGGGCTTCTAACGACTATGTTCAAGCGCCAATCATTTCGCAAGGTCTGTTTTTTAGTTTGACTTCTTCTATTTTTGCTACTGTTTTGTTGCTGCTGGGCGCTGTTGTTGCAACTCTTCTGGGAGTTTTTGATTCCGGACTGTTAGTGCCTTTTACCACAGGATTCAGGATTAATTTAATTGCGCTTAATTTGATTTTTGGCATTATTCTTTTGGCTTCCGGAATTCTTTTGGGCTATTTAGGCAGCAAGAGCACAGTAAAAAAGTACCTAAATTACTAGGCTTTTATGACTACTAAAATTTCTTTTTCTAAAAAACTTAAAAGGCTGTTTTTGTTCTTGCCACTCTTGTTGGGGGTGTTAACATTTTTAGGTGGGTCTTTTGAGTCTCCTTTTGAGAGACCTTTAATAAAGGAAGTTTTAGCAGAAGAATCTAATGAGGCTTCAGCGGAGGAGGATGCGCAACAGCAGCAGGAAGAAATTGAAGACCTCCAAGAAAAAATAGAGGAATATGAGGAGAAACTGGATGATCTTGCCGGCCAAAAAAACTCCTTACAAAGTGAAATAGAGTATGCGGACAGTCAAATTCAGTTAACACAGCTGCGAATTCAAAATACAATAAATCAGATTGCGGCTAAGACTCAAAAAATCGAAAAACTTGGTGACGATATAGAAGATCTAAAGCACCGCCTTGAGCGCATAGAAGAATCCATTGATTATCAGGAAAAAATCTTAAGTGAGCGAAAACGTTCTTATTACAAAGTTGAGCAAACTACTCCCAGGGGATTTGAGTTACTTCTATTTTTAATAGAACCTTCTCAGTTGGAACGAAAATTGCAAAAAACGACTTATTCTCAGGTTATGCAGGAGCGTGACAAGGAGCTTTTGGATAGCATGAATAAGACGAAAGTGGCGTATGCAAATCAGAAGGGGATTTTTGAGGATAAAAAGGAGGAGGAGGAGGCGTTGAAGGCGGAGATTGAGGCGCAGAAGGTGAATTTGGAGGGGTATAAGGCGCAGCTGGATAGTCAGAAGGCAAGTAAGGAGCAGCTTTTGCGGGATACGCAGAATAGTGAGGCGAAGTATCAGCAGCTTTTGGAGGAGGCGCGAGAGGAGTTGGAGTCGTACAAGACGTTTGTGCAGAATGCAGGGGGAGGGTTAATTGGGCCTAATGGTTTGGGTGGTGGTGAGGAGGGTTGGTATTTGTCGCAGAGGGATTCCCGTTGGGCAAATGATCGTATTGGTAATTCTTCGTATACGATTTTTGAGTCTGGTTGTTTGGTGACAAGTGTTGCCATGGTGCACAATTATTATGGGTACGGTGTTTCTCCGGATGATCTTGCGGATGTTGATAGTTACTTTATTTTTGGAAGTATGCGGATTCCCTGGCCTGCTCCTAGTGGGCGTAGTTATAGTATGTTGGGGTGGGGTTATCCGGAGGGTAAGATTGAGGATGAGCTTGATGACGGTAATCCTGTTATTGTTGGTGTGCATGCTAATAATGCTGCAGGTACGCACTTTGTGGTTTTAGCGGAGGAGGATGATGGGGATTATGTGATGTACGATCCGTACTATGGTCCTGATTTAGATTTTTCGGATTATTATAGTACGTCGGCTATTTTTGAAGCGGTGGTTTTTAAGTAAGTTATCTAATAGTTTCCGGAATATTCTATTTTAACTGGAAATTACCCCCAACTTTGCTTAAATTTCTCTCGCACGTATAAAATTTGTTCTTGTTAAAGGTTAAAAACCAGAAAATCCTCGGTTTATGTTTCTTAGTGTCTTCAAAAGTTAACGTTCCCAAAGTGTCAAACAGTATAGAAGGAAAATCTTTCTTATTTCCTGTTACTAGTACCCCTTCCCGATGATGGTGCATTAGTAAGGAACCAAGCATATAGTCTACGTAGGAAACTCCTTTACATTTTCCGTTGTGAGCATAAATATGGGAAAGATGCAACGCATTGTTTTGACGTTTATCTACTTGAGTTTTCAAATTTTTGTCTTTTTCAAAGAGTCCCTCCATTAAAAAGTTTTGCCTTTCTTTCTTCGTTTCAGGTAGAAAGGAGTCTCTCAAGAATTCAAAATACGTTAAGGAATCTAAGGTCAAACGATTTTCTGCAAGAAAGCCTACAATTTTTTTAAAACTTTTAGGATTTCGGAATGTAAAGCTAAGAAAGTCATTATCTACAAATATAAATTTCCTCTTCAAATTTTCAGAGAGATTTTTTGTAATCAGCATACAATCTTTCCAAAAACTCTTTTCTCTTTTTTAGGCGATACCGTTTTCTTATTTCTGCTGCCCTATTTATACATCCCAATGCTTTGTTGATGTTTTCCTCCGAATATATCTCTTTTAGAGGTCTTGGATTTTCAACAGGCAATTCCCCTGGTTTAGCAAAGGAAGGTTTATTCAATTTTCCGTTTGTCATTATAAAGTTCATACGTACATTTTAACATCTGTTCTAATGTCTGTACATACTTTTAGTCAACCAATATTCTATTTTAACTAGAATATTGGTCCTTTATTTTCTCATTATCTGTATTAGAATTAAGTTAGGGTTTTATGAAGTTTTTGTTTGTTATTTATACAGTTTTTCTCTTCTTTTTGGGAGGGGTTTTTGATTTTAAGGCGCAAGCTGTTTTTGCAGAAGACTCTTCCACTGATGTTAAAGAAGAGGCCCTAAATCCCGATTACTACTTTGATTTTTCTCCTTCCTCTTATGAAATAAATGAAGATTTTGAAATACTTTTAACAATTACACATCAAGTTAAAAACACAACTTCTGAAGATTGGCGAATAAAACCGGAGTCACAAGGAGCAACTATTTCCCTTTATAACAAAGCTTCACAAAGATGGGTATTTGCGGAAAATCCTTGGGAGGATATGCCTCCGTTAACTAAGAAACTTCGCCTGAAAATGGTGTCCCACAAGGAAAAAATTCCTCTAAAACTTCTGTTTAAACACTTACCAACAGGAGAAATTTACGAAACTCCTGAGAAAATACTTTGGACAAAACATGCTTATGGAAATTATGTGGCGCAAATAAATGAAAGTGCTAAATCTTGGCGACAGGGTTTTCAAAAAGATCAGCTTATTAATGGGGAGAAGGAAGCAAATCCTGTGGAAAAACTTCAAAATCAAACAGGTCATTTTCAAGGCTTAAAAAACAAGACTAACTTGGTCTTTTTAAATATTGGAGGTTTTTTTACTGCTGCTTTCGTAGGGTTTGCTCAAAAAGACGATGAAAAAGATGATAAAATTGCATGGTGAAAAGGTTTTCAAGATATTTACCTGCAACAATTACTGCCCTTTTAATTTTGGTTTTTACGGCAATGCCCGGCCAAGCAGTAACCTCTGTTGGCTTAGGTAAGGAAAGTTATCATATTAACGGGCACTTTATTGCCTACTTGGTCTTATGCTTAACGCTATTTAGAGCTTTTTCTTTTATTAAAGGAGCAAAGCGTTTATGGCTCTCCTTTTTAGTAAGCGTAATTTACGGTATTCTTATGGAATTTTTGCAAAAACTTGTGCCGGGACGAGCCTTTCAGTATCTGGATATTGGCGTAAATAGTTTAGGAAGTGTTTTGGCACTTTTGCTCTTATGGAAGCAATCGTTTCTTCTACCAAGGCCACTAAGCAACTGGCTAAAAAAATAGCCGAAAAGTTAAAGCCGGGAGATGTTTTGGCTTTATATGGGGATTTAGGTTCAGGCAAGACTACCTTTACACGTTTTTTGGTGGAAGCTTTGGGGATTAAGGCACGTGTTCAAAGCCCTACGTTTATTATTGCGCGTGTTTATGAGGATGATAATGGGGCGGGTAAAGAAAATTTTCTTAGGGCTATTACAAAAGTGAATCATCTAGATCTTTATCGTTTGCAGTCAAAGCCGGAAGTTTTGGATCTTGGCCTACTGGAGTACTTTAAGCAGCCCAAATCCATTACATTGATAGAATGGCCTGAATTAGCTGAGGATCTATTACCGGAAAAAACTATAGAAATTAAGTTCGAAGTTTTAGCGGAAAATGAAAGGAAAGTTAATGTTCAAAATTTACATTGATACAACAAGTCGTTATGAAAAATCAGTGATTTTGTTTAAAGATGGGCAGGAGGTTACTCGAGTGGAGGGGGATATAGATATTGTAGCCTCAATTTCTCGGGTTTTAGAAGAAAATAAGCTTTCTTTGGAGGATATCTCGGAAATAGAGCCCAATCCGGGTCCCGGATCTTTTACGGGAATCAAAATCGGAATAGTTATTGCTAATGTTTTAAATTGGATCTCAGGAAAGAAGGATCTAGAAGAATTGGCAGATCCTTTTTATGGTGGGGAACCTAACATCCAGTTCTAATCTTAATATTTATTCGCAAGTTTTAATCTTTATGCTCTACTTCCTTTTTGTCGTCTCCACTTTTCTCCTCTTTTTTTGGAAATCCTATTTTAAAGCTTAAGAAAAATATAATCCCCCAAATAAGAACCAGCGCTATCGTTACCCGTGGTGAAAGTAAAAATTCTATCCACTCTGCATTCATTTTTGATTATTCCTCTTTCGGTTTTTCAATTTGATTTGCATGTATAGGAAGAGTAATCCAAAAGGAATCATCCCTATAAGTAGCAAAACCTGATTTACTTGTATTCTCGTAATTATATCCATATCCCCTTTTTTATAGAGTTTCTCCCATTTTATCAGTTATCCAAGAGAGTCCCAAAAATAATGAGGATAATGTTAAAGAGTTAATAAGCAGAAACATTGTTTTAATTGCACTTGCCGGATACGTACCGGTAACAAAGCCTGCAATAAACGAGGCAGTGGCTATGTCTCTAAAGAAGTCTGACAAAATGCGGGCAAGTCTCGGGTTAAATTCCATTACATACATTGTAATATACTTACTAACGTACGTCAATACATTTTTTCCGTTTTTTTACAGATTTCTAGTCCAACTTGCCCAAAAAACTGCGAATTTCTCTGAAATCCCCCATAAAACCCAATCAAAAACCCGATATAGTATAATTCCTCCATATGAAAATCTTAATCACAGGAGCCGCAGGCTTCATAGGATCCAACTTTGCCGACTACTTTCTTAAAAATGACTATGAAGTTGTAGCCGTAGACAACTTTAATGACTTTTATAGTCCCAAAATAAAGGAATTTAACATTTCCGAATTTAAAGATCACCCGAATTTCAAACTTTACCGAGTTGACATTTCAGATCGAGCCGCTTTGGAACCTGTTTTTTCCGAAAACACTGATATAGATGCTGTAGTTCACTTGGCAGCTTGGGCCGGCGTAACTCAATCCGTTGAAAACCCCCATCAATATGTAAAGGACAACGTCTTGGGAACTAACAACTTAACCGATTTTTGCATAAAATACGGAATCAACAACTTTATCTTTGCTTCAACTTCTTCTGTCTACGGGGACAACCCAACGCCCTTCACTGAAGACATGAACACAAGCTTTCCAAATGCTCCCTATCCGGCAACAAAAAAATCCAGTGAGGTGCTGCTTTATACAATAAATAAAAATCAGGATCTAAATGTGACAATTTTTAGGTTTTTTAATCCTTTAGGGCCTCGAATGCGTCCGGATCTGGCGTTGCCTAAGCTAGTTAAATCTGTTGAATACGGCAAGGTTTTTGAGTTGTGGCAGGACCCAACTTCAAGTGCGCGTGATTACACCTATATTGATGACATGGCACGTGCTGTTGAGGCTGTAATAAAGGAGCCTCAGGATTTTGTAATTATGAACCTTGGTAACTCCAATCCTATAAGTCTGCAGGATATGATTGAGACGGTGGAGGAAGTTACGGGAAAATCTGTTACAACAACGGAAAATTATTTGCCAGGTCAAATGAAGGAAACTTTTGCGGATATTTCTAGGGCACGTGATCTGATTGGTTATGATCCCAAAACGACTTTAAAGGAGATGGTGGAATTTTATTACAATTGGTTTTTGCAGCAGCCGGAATGGTATAGAAAGGATGATTATTAGCCTATGTCTGAAAATGTAGCTAAGCCTAAGCAGGAAAAGTTAGTTTCACTAGTTATTCCTTGTTATAACGAAGAGAAAAATATAGAGCGTTATGAGGCGGAGCTAATTCCGGTTTTGGAGGATTTGCCTTATGATTACGAGGCTATCTTAGTGGATGACGGCTCTACAAAGGATGATACTTGGGGCGCTATTAAGCGTTTGTCGGAAAAGTTTGATACGGTGACGGGGTTGAAGCATTCGCGCAATTATGGGATGGGGGCAGCTTATCAGACGGGTTTTGACCATTCTAAGGGCGATTATGTAGTGGTGTATTCTTCGGATTTGGAGATTCCTCCTGTAGAGATTGCTAGAGTAGTGGCAAAAATGGACGAAGGTTTTGATCTTGTTAATACGCATCGTGTTGGTCGCTGGAGTGAAGGCGGAGGGCTGGCTTCTGCCATTAGGCGAGTTCCTTCTAAGATTGCTAACGGCCTAATTAAAAGGATTTCCGGTGTTGAAATGCATGACACGGGGTCCGGATTGAAAGGCTTTAAGCGCTTTATCATTGAGAATTTGCGTATTTACGGAGATATGCATCGGTTTTTGCCTGCTTATGCGGGTCTTTACACCAAAAATTTCTGTGAGTTTGAAGTTGAATATCAGGAGCGTACCTATGGCGAGTCTGCCTATGGCTCTTTAATGCGAACTTTTAGCGTGTTTTTGGATCTTTTTACAATGAAGTTCATGCTTTCCTTTGCTACAAAGCCCTTCACTATGATGCCGGGGCGCTTGTTTGGCAGTACGGGATTAGTTTCATTTAGTGTTGGTTTTGTTGCTACTTTATATGCTTTGTTTTTGAAGTTTGGTTTAGGCCAGCCTATTGGTCAGCGTCCTTTGTTTATCGGGGGTCTTTTACTTACTGTTTTTGGAATGCAGTTAATTATGACCGGTCTTTTAGGAGAGCTTATGATGCGTACGTATTTTGAGAGTAGTCACAAAACCCCCTACATTGTTTCTGAAGAAGCCTAAGTTTTAGGTAAAGGATATCTCATTATATTTACGAATATTATACTTGTAAGTATAATCTTTGAAATTGGAGATTTTTCCGGACTAGCGATTTGGGGATTCTGTTGACTCGGTAGATTCCGTGCTTTCCTCCGCCAGCTCTTTGCGTACCAGTTCAAAATAAAGCTTTTTCCAGTCGGGCTCGTTTGGATCACGCTCTTCTTCTTTCGGTTCTGCAACATCCTGTGCCGACAAAACCCCTCCGGTGGAGGATGCAGGAGACTTAAACCCTGCCAACCCTATAGATGTAATTGGAACTGCCAGAATACCTAACAACAGCGCGGTTAATAAAGCATTAACTCCCAATGCATGTAACTTGTCTAATCCTTTAAATGAAGCTTCTTTAAACATAGCTTAATAAATCTACCAAAACAGAGTCTTAGTGACTTCTAACTCCTTTTTAACCTTAACTTAAACATAATCATCTCCAAATTCTAAAATGAAATCCTCTTGAGCATCCTCATAGTAATCAAAATCGCTACCCTCCAGCTTACTAATGTCAATTTCCTTTTCCACATCAACAATAAAAAGGACAGAAGCTATAATTCCCACAGCTAAATTCACGTAAAAAACCCAAGAATAAACCAAACTAAAAATTGCCATAATCCCTGCTACTAAGAGCAATAAATATAAATAAGAAACCCAAATAGCTCCTTGAGAGTAAATTTCAAAGGAGTTTTGAATAAACGACGACATTTTTAGCGAAAAAACCTTAGCGGTAAGCTTAGGCGTGATATGCGAATCATGAAGAAACAAAGACTTTACCAACGTAATTCCCAGGCCTAAAACCAAAGCAGCCAACATAGCAATCAAAGAATAAGAGTTAATTTTTAAGTAATCCTCCGGTGAGTTAAAAACAAATCCGGAATTTGAAATTGAATAGGGAATTTCTAAGTATTGACTAATTAAAATTACAGACACCAACCGCACCGTCAAAAGTAGAATGGCGGGAACTATGGCTTCGTCGATGAGTTTGATTAGTATTTTTGAAAACATGGCAGGTTTGTATTGATAGAATAATAGCAGCATGTTTTTGTTTAAGTCAATTTTCACGAAGGTTTTAAAGGCGTTGTTTTGGGTTTTGGTGATCTTAACTCCTTTAATTTTTGTGTCGGAGACCAATGAGTTGTTTGAATTTCCCAAGATGTTTTTTGTTTATGGAGTAGGGTCTACGATTGTTTTTTTGTTTTTGATGGGGGTGGTTTTGGGGTTTTTTGAGGTGCGAATTCCTCCCTTGCCGGTGCTTTTATTTGTTGGTAGCGTTTTGGTTTCGGCTGTTTTTTCCACACATGTTTATACGTCTTTTTGGGGGTATTTTTCGCGTTTCAATGGAGGGGCAGTTTCATTGTTGGTTTATTTTGGCCTTTTTGTTGCAGCAACCAGTTTACTTAATCGTCGTGAAATTTTAGGATTTGTTTTTTACGGGCTGGTGCTAACTTCTGTGCCCATTAGCATTTTGGCTATTTCGCAGTATTTTGGGTGGGGCAACGTTTCTGCCGAGCGCGTTTATTCCACTTTAGGTCAGGCTAATTGGTTGGCTGCTTATATTTCCTGGGCCGTTTTGCTCTTTGCTCACGTGCTTTTGAAAATGGACTTTAATAAAAAGTTTTTCCTGTGGTTGTTTCTTTTTGGTTTGTCTTTTATGTGTTTGTGGTTTACGTTTTCTTTATCGGGTCTTTTAAGTTTTGCATTTGGTTTGGTAGCGCTACTTGGGTTAAATTACAAGGAGTATTTTTTGAAACGTGCTTTTGTTTTGGCCTTTTTAATGCTTTTTGTGGCAGTTTCCTTTCCGGGTTTGTTTTTTCTAAAGTTTCACGACGGTCTGCAGGATGTTTTTAACTTGCTTTCCGGATTGTCTGCTTTAACTCCAGTTTTTGCCCAGGATGTTGCCCATAAGGTTTCAGATCCGGGGTTTATTCGTTTTGGCTTGTGGAAGGGAACTTTGGATATGATTTTTTCTTCCTGGCGTAATTTTTTATTGGGAACCGGTCCGGAAACTTTTCCCTATCAATTTCCTTTTTTTCGACCAAATAATTTAAATTTTTCTTCGGAGTGGGATTACATTTTAAATAAACCGCATAACTTTTTTCTGGAGATTTGGGCAGAAACGGGGGTTTTTAGTCTGCTTTTTTACGCTTGGCTTAATATGAAAGCTATTTTAAAAAAGCATGCTTGGGTTACTCCTTTAATAATTTCGTTTTTGGTTTCCAACTTTTTTGGATGGCCTACAGTTACAACCTCTCTTTATTTTTGGTTGATGTTGGCTGCGCTTTTTACAGAGGATTCGGCAAGGTCTTTAAAGGATTCTTTTTTTCGAGATCCTCCTTTGAAGTTGTTGGCAAAGTTTAGAAAACAGCCGGAGCTGCTAAGTCGGGTTTCAAAAAAAATCTTAAATGTCTAAATCTATAAGTTTTAAAAAAGTTCCGTTAATAGTTCGTTTGACTTTGATAGCAGGTTTGATGGGGTCTTACGGAGCTTTTATTTCAATTATTTCAGATTTTTACAGGGCGGATTTAAAAGCGGTGTCTTCCAAAGATGCTCTCCTCCGGGAGGATTTTGATGCGGCTTTGAAACTAGCAAAGGAGGCTGTAGAACTAAATCCGGAAGAACCTTATTACTACAGAATGCGCGCTAAGGCTTATTTGGCAAAGGCAGCTGCAACTGAAACTTACGAGTTTAAAAAAGAGGCGCTGGCTGATTTGATGCGTTCTCGTGAGTTGAATCCTTTGAATTTGGCTACGCTTAGAAATAATATTCCGCTTTATTATTATCTGGCGCTGACTGATTTTTCGCAGCCGTCTAAGCAGGCGGATTTGGATAGTGCTTATTTGTCTTTTGCAGAGGCTTATTTTCAGGATTTAAAGGAGATCTACCCTAATGATGCAGGGCTTTTGGTTTCTTTGGCGCATTATGAGAAGCGTTTAGACCTTTTAGGGGAGTCTAAATCAACGTTGGAGATGATTAAGCAGCTTCGCCCAGCTCTTTTAGACTGGCATCCCCTGTTGCAGTAGTCTTAGTTACTCAATCTCAACATAGGTGGCTGAAACCCATCCCGCTTCGTCAGCAGTCACTTGCAACTTAACCCAAGTCCCCTGCACCTCCAAAACTGGAAACGACTCCCCCACATTCACCTTAGTCAACTCCGCTGCTCCCAGACTAGGCTCCGTACGCACACGCAACCATCCCAAACCGGTGGGCAAAATCTTACCCATCTGACGAGCCTCAAAAAGCTCCAAATAAGTCTCCTTTGCCGGCTCCGTTAAGCCCGCTCCCAAAGTACCAACACCCAAATAACCTCCTACATCTGCCTCCTGCAAAGCCTCAAAACCCTCCTGTGTAGAAACCAAATTCCCCAGATTGTCATAAACATTACCTGCGCTATCAAGGAAAAAGTCAAAACCGCCTGCACTTTCTAACTCAGCCGCATTACCCACATCCGAAAAACCACGCGTATCTGCCCAATAAACAACCGCCTTAGCCCTATCAGGAGAAGTTCCAAAAGACTCATTGCTAATTGTCAAATCATACAAATTTTCCGAACCCTCAAACTTCTGAATAGTTTTTGGCATTGGGATAGGGAAAAGCTTAGCCGACACCATCAACTTATAACCATCCTTAACCTGAATTGGAGCACTTTGACCTTCATAGCCTTCCATACGAACATCCAAAGTATAACTACCCTCAGTAACCTTATCTAAAGTCAAAGGAGTTTCTCCCATTTCGGTCCCGTCCAAATAAACGGTAGCTCCCGAAGGCTGCGAAATCACCGTCAAAGTAGTAGCATCCTTTTCCATTACAAAGTTCATTCCCGAAGCAAAAACAGCCGAAACCCCTGTATCCCGCTGCAAAGCTGTCTCAACTTCCGGGTTAAAATCAAGCCTGTCTATAAATTCCGCCTCAGCACCCACAAGCTTAATTTCATGCGTTCCCGGCTCCACCGAAAACTTCTCCAAAGGCGACTCTCCCACTTTTTCACCATCAACATAAACTTCCGCAGTATCATACTGAGTTTGCACCGTTAAAGCCGACTTCTGCTTCAATCCCGGAACCTGCTGCATTCCTATAGTAACTCCATACGCAATACCTCCCAACACCGCAAAAAGCACCAGATAAGTCAAAAGAGGCTTAATTTTAGAAAAAAAGGATTGGTTTTGATTTGCAATGGTATATGCCATATGTACCTTAACGTTATCATGGTCTTTAGCAAAATACAACACTCGACAAAGAGGTTTATTTGCTTTATTATGGCCAAGATATGTCGTTAAGTTCTAAAAATAATCATGATTTGATGCAGCAGGATTCGGCGAATTCTGAGGGGTCGGATTCGAAGATGCTAAGTTCTAAAGAAATTATTGAGAAATATTTAGATTTTTATAAGAAGCGGGATCATAAAGAGATTCCCAATGTTTCGCTGCTTCCTAAGGAGGACTCTACACTTTTGTTTGTTAATTCGGGGATGTTTCCGCTGGTGCCCTATTTAATGGGGGAGCCTCATCCTATGGGGACGCGTTTGGTGAATGTGCAGCGTTGCATTCGTTTTGAGGATATTGAGGAGGTTGGTGATAATCGGCATACGACGGCTTTTCACATGTTGGGAAATTGGAGTTTGAATGATTATTTTAAGGAGGAGCAGCTTCATTGGGTTTATGAGTTTTTTTGGGATGTTTTGAGGCTTAAACCGGAGAAGACTTTTGCTACGGTTTTTGGAGGACGTGATGGTGCTTCCAAGGATGAGATTTCTGTTGAGATTTTGGAGGAGATTTTTCGGGGGAAGGGTTTGGAGCTTAAGGAAGGTGAGCGACTCTTTTATTTAGGGAGTAATTGGTGGCAACGTGGAGATGCTGTTGGGGAGCTTGGTGGCCCTGATAGTGAGGTTTTTTACTATGTTCCTTCTGAAGACTCTGCGTCTCGCCATTCCTCTCAGTCTCCTGATCATCCTGAACTTGATTCAGAATCCATGCCAAAATCAGCTCAAGACCTAGAAGAACGCGAAGACGAATTCATGGAAATTGGTAACTCCGTGTTTTTGCAATACGTAAAAACGGAAGACGGCTGGGAACAAATGGAAATGCAAAATGTAGACTTTGGCGGCGGTTTAGAGCGCTTGGCCATGATGGTTCAAGAGAAAAGCGACATTTTTGAGACCGATAACTTTTGGCCGGTTATACAGCGTTTGCAAGAGCTGACAAAAAAGACTTATAAAGCAGATCCGGAAACCACTCGTCACATGCGGATTATTGCCGATCACATCCGTGCTTCAGTGTTTCTAGCAATGGATGGCGTTTTGCCTTCTAACAAAGATCAGGGTTACATCTTGCGCCGGTTACTTCGTCGGATTGTTCGGTCAGGTAAAAGTTTAGGTCTAGAAAAGGACATTTCCGTTGAGTTGGTGGGAATTGTGGTTAAAATGTTTTCTTGGTTGTATCCCGATCTTACGGAAAAGCAGTCCTCGCTTGAGGCGCTTTTTGCAGAGGAGGAGGCGAAGTTTAGAAAGACTTTAAATCGCGCTTCACGGGAGGTTGAACGTTTTTTGGAGAAGTCTAGCGAAAAGGATTTAAGTGCAGAGAAGCTGGCAAAACAGGCCTTTACTTTCTATCAATCCATGGGTTATCCCGAGGAGATTTTCCTTGAAGACTTGCGCGAACATGGCGTTACTATTGATACAGCAGACTTCAAATCCCATTTTGACAAGCTAGAACAGCGTCACAAAGAAAAATCCCGTAAAGGTGCTGCCAAAAAATTTGAAGGGGGTTTGGCTGCCCATAGCGAAACTACAATTAAGTATCATACTGCAACTCATCTTTTGCATACGGCTTTGCGGGCGGTTTTAGAAGCGGATTCTGAAACTGATGTGGCTCAAAAAGGGAGTAATATCACGGATGAGCGTTTGCGTTTTGACTTTTCGTTCACGCGAAAGCTGGAGGAGTCTGAGTTGAAAGAAGTGGAGGCCCTGGTTAATGATGTTATTGAAGCAGGTTTGCCGGTTAATTTTGAGGTTATGCCTTTGGAGGATGCTGTAGAAACGGGGGCTTTGCACTTTTTTGATGAGAAGTATGGGGATAAGGTAAAGGTTTATTATGTAGGTGAAACTTTGGAATCAGCTTTTAGCAAGGAGTTTTGTGGGGGGCCTCATGTGGAAAACACTTCTGAGCTTTTTCCAATTGAGATTTACAAGCAAAAGAAGATTGGTAAGGGAGTAATTCGTCTTTACGCTCGTTTTAAAGAGTAAGTCTTGCTAAGGTTTCTTTGAGACCTTGTCGGCTTAGCCGCGTTTTCCTGCTCAGTAAAGCTTAACAGGTGTGTTTAAAATCTGACCCCTTGACACTCTCACCCATCGAGTGCTATAAAATAGAGTGCAAGCAGCCGGTTGAAGGGGATACTCCCTTAAAACGGCCTGCCAAAAACTTAAAAATTACAAAATTACACAAATAATAAAGGAGGAAAAATGAAAAAAATCAAACCCTTATTTGACTACCTGCTCATAGAACCCATGGAGAAAGAGACAACTCTTCCCTCCGGTATAGTAATTCCCGATTCAGCAAAAGAAAAACCTCAGCAAGGAAAAGTGATAGCTGCCGGTCCCGGTGCAAAAGACGCCGACGGCAAAACTGTTCCCATGCAGGTGAAAGTTGACGATATAGTTATGTACAAAAAGTGGGGAGGTACAGAAATTCAGCTTAAAGGCAAAGACTATATTCTAGTTAAGCAGGAGGATCTTTTAGCAATTATTGAGGAATAAACTTCTCTCAAGTTTCAAGGCAGGTGCTTTTAAGGTGCTTGCCAAAACAATCTGCCTAAAAACCTGCTCCAAAAAAGAAAACAAATTAAAGAGTAGCTAGTTAATTATCAGAAAAGAAAGGAAGATAGAAATGGCATCAAAAAACATAATTTATGACGACAAGGCTCGTCAAAAACTTAAGACAGGAATTGACAAGTTGGCTAAGGCTGTAGTAACAACCTTAGGCCCTAAAGGTCGAAATGTAGGAATAGAAAAAAATTGGGGAGCTCCACAGGTTGTGCACGACGGAGTTACCGTAGCAAAGGAAGTAGAGCTGGCGGATCCGTTTGAGAACATGGGCGCTCAGCTTGTAAAAGAAGCTGCTACAAAAACCAACGACATAGCAGGAGACGGAACTACAACCGCCACCTTGCTAACTCAGTCCATTGTAGATGAAGGGTTGCGCAACATTTCAGCGGGGGCTAACCCTATGATTTTGCGTCGCGGTTTAGAAGAAGCTTCTAAAAAAGTAGTGGCTCGCATTCAAGAGCTTTCCACAGAGATTTCCACTAAGGAAGAGCGTGCTCAGGTAGCTACAATTTCCGCTCAAAGCGAAGAAATCGGTGAAATTATTGCAGAGGCTATGGAAAAAGTAGGCGATGACGGCGTCTTGACCGTTGGAGAATCCCGCGGTTTAGAGATGGAGCTTGAATACAAGGAAGGTATGCAGTTTGATAAAGGCTATGCTTCCCCTTATTTTGTAACCGACTCCGAAAAAATGATTGCCGAAATTGAAGACCCTTACATTTTAGTGACCGACCTTAAAGTGACAAGCATTCAAGAGCTTTTACCTATGCTTGAAAACTTGGTTAAGGTTTCTAAGAATTTGGTGATTTTAGCGGAAGGAATTGAAGGAGAAGCTTTGGCAACTTTAGTGGTTAACAATTTGCGGGGTACTTTTAATGCCTTAGCTATAGAGGCTCCCGGATTTGGTGACCGCCGTAAGGCAACCTTGGAAGATATAGCGATTTTAACAGGGGCAACTATGATAAGCGAAGACACAGGTCGAGATTTGGCTTCTGTGACAGTGGATGATCTAGGGCGCGCCGAAAAGGTGCTTTCCACTAAGGACGACTCCACGATAGTTGGTGGCCAGGGTGACAAGGAAAAGATTGAAGCTCGTGTGGCGCAGCTTAAGGCGCAAATTGAGCAGTCTGATTCTGACTATGATCAGGAGAAGCTAAAGGAGCGTATGGCTAAGCTTTCGGGAGGTGTGGCAGTGCTTAATGTGGGTGCTGCAACTGAAACTGAGTTGAAGGAGAAGAAGTTGCGTGTTGAGGATGCTGTTAATGCTACAAAGGCTGCTGTTGAGGAGGGAATTGTTCCCGGTGGAGGAGTGGCTTTGTTTAGAGCACGAGAAGCTATTCGTGATTTGAAGTTGGAAGGTGACGCTGCTACAGGTGCTAATATTTTGTTGGCAGCTTTGGATCGGCCAATTCGTCGTTTAATTGAAAATGCCGGTAGAGATGCCGGAGAGGTTGTGGCCGGTATGGAGCAGTTTGCTGAGAGTTCTGACTACAAAGGGAAGAAGGAAAATGTTGGATTTAACGTGATGACGCTGGAGTATGGCGACATGATTAAGGAGGGAATTATTGATCCGGCTAAGGTTACGCGAACGGCTTTGCAGAATGCAGTTTCCGTTGCCAACATGGTTCTAACTACTGATTGCTTGATAGCGGAGGAGCCTGAGAAGGATGAGGGTGGTCCCGCTGCAGGGGCCGGTGGTATGGGTGGAATGGGCGGTATGCCGGGAATGATGTAGTAGAGAACTTTTTATTGTGATTAAGCAGGAAAGCCCCTTTTTCAAGGGGCTTTTTTGTTGCTCACTGTTTCTGCTTCCTTTTAATAAAGCAAATACCTTTCTTCTATAGCACACTATACTAGTAACTTGACTTTCTACTATAGTGTAGTATAGTAGTAACCAAATGACCGAAGTAAACCTCCAAAAATACATAAGCAATCAAGTAGCGCGCGCTCCGGAAATGCTAAAAATTTATACAGAAGACACCTCCGGGGAAGCCTATTTAAAAAGGGATAAGTTCTCTTCTTTACTCAAACTTATTGAGGATTTTACCTCTAAAGAAAGCGACGTTCGTGTTATAGGCATTCCCGGATTGCGTGGAACAGGAAAAACTACTTTGCTTGCTCAACTCTATCTTCACCTTTTTCCTGACCATCCGGGGGATATGCTTTTTATTTCTGCAGATGAACTTGTGGAGGATTTAAACACAGATTTATTCACTATATTCAAGGAATATGAAAAATATTTGGGAACCCCCTTTGCTGAGCTTGATAGAGACATTTTTATCTTTATAGACGAGATTCAATTTGATCCTAAATGGGCAAGTGCTCTTAAAATACTTTATGACCGTTCTCGTCGTGTTTTCGTTTTATGTACGGGATCTTCTGCCCTTTCTTTGCAATCAAATACAGATGCTGCACGTAGAATTCTTTTTCAAAAACTTTTTCCATTGTCATTTCCGGAATATATGCGTTTAAAGTCCAAGTATGCTTCCATAAAGGATCCTTCCCTTTCAGTAAAAGATGTTAACAGAGATCTGCGAAATTCCTTAAAAGATGCTCTGTTTTATAGTGAAAATGCTTCCATGGTTCACGAAAACCTTCTTAAAGTTAATGATGAAGTGAAAGAATATTGGAAGGGTATTGACACGCTGGAGTTAGGTCGTTATTTACGTTTTGGTACGATGCCCTATTCCCTTAAGTCCCTGGACAATCAGCGTTTACTAAATCTTACCGATTCGCAAATAGATCGTGTAATTGAGCGTGACTTACCGGAGCTTGGAAAATTTGATACTTCTACGCTTTCTTCTGTGCGTAATGTTTTGCTGCTTCTAGCCGGAAGTACAGAGGTTAGTATCACCAATCTTTCAAATAATTTGGCAGGGATGTCGGCTGTGACCCTGCGCAACGTTTTGGAGGCTTTAGAAAAAGCTGAATTGCTGATTCGTGTTTATCCTTATGGTTCTTCCAGTTATAAAAAAGTTCGTAAGCCGTCAAAATATCACTTTATGTCTCCTGCAATACGCCATGTTTTGCTTTCTCTGCTGGAAGGTGAGTTATCTTTTTCTAAGCACAAGGGGAATTACTTGGAGGATGCAATGGCTTTATATTTGCATCGGATTTTTAGTTCTGATCTGATTTCCCCCATTTTTTATGATAGTTCCAAAGGAGGGGCTGATTTTTTAATAAATCTTGTAGTTCGTCGTATTGTCCTTGAAGTAGGCATGGGACATAAAGGAGTTGAGCAAGTTTTGTCGACTTTGGAAAGGACTAAAAGCACTTATGGTTTGGTGGTTAGTGATTCTGATCTCTCTTTAAAGGGGGATGTTGTCAAGGTTCCTTTGGAGTTTTTCCTTTTGTTGTAGTAAAATTTGTTGGTTGACAGATATGGCTTTTAGGGTTATAATTACCCACGTTAGTTTGAAAATTAATTAAAAGCTTTGACGGAAGGTCATTAGTAGAATATCTTCAGTGACACCAGAGATTGTGCGGTAGCTGAAAGCACAACGTATGAAGTAGTTTGAATTACCCTTTCTGAGCTTTCCGACTGAAAAACCTTTTTTAGGTAGTAAGTTGGAACGGGCGATCCCGTTATAGATTTTGGAGTGTGTCACGAATCGTAAAACGAAGCAACAGAGCACTTCTCAAGACTCTTATGGTGACATAAGGGTGAATTTAAGGTGGTACCGCGGTAATAAAGCCGTCCTTAGACTTTATCTATTAATTTAGATGAGGTTTGAGGACGGCTTTTTTTGTTGTAAAAAAGTCTTTTAAAAGCACTTTGAAAGAAAAATACTACTGACAATGCAGGAACTATTGAGATAGTGAGAATTTTTCGCTATTTCTGCGTTTCTGTATTGTTTGTTTCACTACCTAAAAAGGAGGAGCATTATGGAGATGGAGGTAAGACTAGCCCCTATTGGTGGGGGGATCTATGTGTTGAAGTCGGTTGTGAGTGGCGATTTTGTGTGTTTGGACCATGGGGGTACTCCGAGAATCACGAGTTTTGAAAGAGCCCGGAAGGGGACGGCTCAAGAGTTGGAGGAATTGGTCCGAAACCACATAGGATTGTATCTGCAAGAGGATGAGGCGTTGGGATACTAGAAAGCACGTGAAAACCAGAGGAGATATAAGATGAAAGCTTTACCTGAAAGTTTGGAGGGTTTCAACATCCTCCATGTCGTTTTGGATTCGTTGCGCTTTGACAGCGCGTCCCGGGCAGATACACCTGTGCTTGATTCCCTGGGGCCACTAATTGCCGCGCGAACTTTGGCACCCTACACTCCCGCAGCACATGCTGCTGCCTGGTTGGGCCACTTTCCGAGTGCGCCCACATCGGCGCTGCCTTACTACAATGAGACCGTACGGCAGCCCCTACGTATCACCACGGGTCCCGCCCGTGACGCGAACAAAGGCTGTGGGATGCTTTTGGATGGCGCCGATGTGCTGGATGGCCTGTGTCGAAAGGGTTATTCCACGTTAGGTTGGGGAGGTGTTTCCCAATTTAGTACAGGTAGCTGGCTTCGCCAGTTTGCCTGGGACCATTTCACTTATTTTGGAGTGGATATGGACGAGGAGCCTCTGGCACCGCGCGCACCTGAAACCTTTCCCTTGAATCTGAATCGTGTGGGCGAGATTTTGTCCACAATGTCTGATTATGGGAAGGTTCCTTGGTTCCTTTTTCTCAACGACCCCGCGCCACACTATCCCTATGATTGGGGGGAAGGTATTACCGAGGAAGTGCGGGAGGAGGCTTTTCCCTTGCTTAAGCTCAATCTGCGTTCTCACCATCTTGCCATGGAGAAGCGCGACATGCTGGCGCTTTATGCCCCTCTCCTTCAGCAGATGCAAGTAGATGGTTTGGAACGTTATATCGATCCTGGTCTTGGGGAACTTTTCAAAGGTCTTCGGCAGATCTCGGATCGCCCCGTCTTTGCAATTGTGCACGCCGATCATGGTGAGTACTTTGGTGAGGACGGACTGTATGGTCACATGCATGGAGGAATCTATGATATGACTGTTCCTCTGTGGATTGGTGTACTCTAAAGGAGGTGAAACAACTATAGTCATCGGGCTCCTCGCTCTTGCCAAGCGTCAACTAAGCTTAGCGAGGAGCCCGGTAGAATTTTACCAGAAACGTTTTAACAAGTTAGAATATGATTATGAAACTAAAAATACTAGGTATTGCCCAAGATGGGGGAGTACCGCAAATAAATTGTCAGTGTAAAAATTGTAAGACATCTCGTACTGAAGGTGTGCCTTTGTTTGCGACCTCCTTACTTGTAGAGAGAGCTAAAGGAAAAAGTACCTTAATTGATGTTTCTCCCGATATAAAAAATCAGCTGACACCCACTGAATTTAATGGTATAGACAGTATTGTTTTAACCCATGCACATGTAGGTCACATTGGCGGGTTGCTTCAGTTTGGCTTTGAGATAGCAAATAAAAAAGGCGTTAATCTTTTTGCATCTCCGGAAATGCACTCTTTCTTACAGGATAATGAGCCTTGGAAACAGTTATTTGAAAATGGAAATATAGTTCCGTGCAAATTTAGATTTGAAGAAACTTTTGCTCTTGAGGAGTTAAGAGTTACCCCTTTAAAAGTTCCTCATAGGGATGAAATAGCAGATACAAGCGGTTTTATATTGGAAGGTGATTTCAAAAAAGTTTTATTTATTCCCGATATTAAGAACTGGCTTGTTTGGGAGAAAGACTTGAAAGAGGAAGTAAGTAAGTAAGTAAGTAAGGTGGATATTGCCCTTATTGATGGTACCTTTTTTAGTTTAGATGAGTTACCCGGTAGGGATGTTGCGGAAATAGGTCATCCCTTAATTAGAGATAGTATTGAGGAATTGGAAGGCTTGTCTGATATCGGGAAAAAGAAAGTTCATTTTATACACTTTAATCACAGCAATCCTGTTTTGAGTGCCAAAGGAGAAGCGAGGAAATTTATTGCGGAGGCAGGTTTCAATTTGGCGGAGCAAGGAATGGTATTAGAAATATAACTAAGAGTATCCGGGGATACCAAAGTGGTCAACTGGGGCGGTCTGTAAAACCGCTGGCTTTTGCCTACGCTGGTTCGAATCCAGCTCCCCGGACCAATTTAGAACTATGAAAAAAGAAGTTAAGAGAAATAAAATTCAGAGGGATTACACGCGCCAAGTGCCTAATCCGGAAGATTTTCAGAGATTTGACCTCTCCGGGGGTAATCCTTGGTTCCGCGATTTGATTGATGAATGGGTCAGGGAGCTTCCTTTAGATACCCTTATTCATTTTCCTGATAATTTTTCTCGAGTTAAAGCTTTATTAGCGGATTGGTTAGGTGTTCCTTCTGATATGTTATTCATCAATAATGGTAGCGATTCTATTATAGAGTTACTCCCTAGAGTATTTTTAAAGAGTGATGCCTCTGTAGTCGTTCCCGTGCCCACCTTCTTTAGATTTATTCAGGCCTCGGAGCGTAATTGCAACAATGTCATAAAAGTTCGTTTTGGAAATAATTTTGTTTGGACACCTGCGTTTCTTGAACGTTTTTTAACCTCTGTGAACGATCCCTCAGTAAAGCTTGCTTGGTTGGCCAGTCCTAATAACCCCACAGGACTATGTATTCCCCCAGCAATGTTAAAAGAAGTTCTTCGTACTGGAAAGCTTGTCGTTTTAGATAGGGCTTTAAATGGATTTGCCCCCGATTTGAGGAAGGACACCTATCTATTAGAGGAATATCCCAATTTGATTATCTTATCAAGTTTCTCGAAGAATTTCGGGTTGGCGGGATTACGCTTTGGGTTTAGTTTAGCCTCTCCCTCAAATACGCAAAAATTGAGGGAATATTCCCTGCCCTTTACCGTTTCCGGTCCTTCTCTGTGGTTTATGGAACGCTTTTTACACTGTCTTGTCCAAGGTGTTGTTTCTGGTGAGGACTCGGCATCTATCGAGTCTTCGAGGCTTGAGTTAGAGAATTCCCTGCGAACCATCCCGGGATTAGAAGTTGTTTCTGGTTCGCAGGCAAACTTTCTTATGTTTCGTCATTCCATGGAGCCTGACTTGTTTGGTAGGTTAAAGGATAGTGGGATTTTAGTTGCTGATTTGAACAATACCTCCGGAATTGAGGGAGAGGGTTTTGTTCGAATGACCATTCGTAGTGTTTCTGAGAATAGAAAGTTTGTTGAAAAATTAAAGGAGATAGTCGGCTAAGCTGTATGTGGACTTTTGAAAAAATAACCTCACTTTTGAGGAGAAGAGGTATTGCTTTTGAAGAAATTCACTTTATGGATGACGGAGCCGTTTCGGCCCGTGCTGCAGATACATCAAAAAACAATAACTATGATCCTGACAAGGCTATCAAAACCCTAGTTGTTGTTTCGGGTGACTTCTTGTACGGTGTTGTATTGCGCGCAGATAGTCGCATCGACTCTATCAAGTTAAAAAAATTGATAGGGAAATGGAGTGTAGTTTCCCTAGATGCTTTAGAGGATTTGGGGTTTGTGCCCGGTGGAGTTAACCCTTTTGTTCTGGATTTTCCTGTCTTTGCGGATGCTGCAGTTTTGGATTTACCTTTTCTTAGCATGGGTGCCGGTAGTCGAACTAAAGGCATCAACGTTTCTGTATCTGAGTTTGAAAAAAACCTTGATTATAAAGTTATAGACATAAAGGAGAATGTAAGTACATGACTACAAAAGAGAAGTTTAATTTAATTGAGCGTAACACTGAAGAAGTAATTATGCCCGAGGAGTTAAAAGGGCTTTTGGATGCAGAGGAAAAGCTTAAGCATTACATTGGTTTCGAGATTTCCGGAAAAATACATTTAGGAACTGGTCTAATGTGTATGGGTAAAGTAAAAGATTTTATGGAGGCTGGTGTTGAGTGTACGATTTTTTTGGCAGACTGGCATACTTGGATAAACGATAAGTTGGGGGGAGATATGGAGACAATCCAGGAGATTGCTGTCGGCTATTTTAAGGAGGGTTTGAAAGCCTCCTTGAAAGCCCTCGGAGGCGATCCCGAAAAACTGAATTTTGTTTTGGGAAGTGAGCTTTACCACAACAATGATGCGTATTGGGCTACCGTTATTGAAGTGTCTAAGAACATAACTTTGTCTCGGAATTTGCGCAGTATCTCTATTATGGGACGCGAGGAGGGTGAAGGAGTGGATTTTGCTAAATTGATTTATCCACCCATGCAAGTTGCGGATATTTTTGCACAAGGGATTACCTTAGCGCATGCGGGCATGGATCAGCGTAAGGCCCATGTAGTTATGCGTGACGTTGCGGACAAACTCACTATTTGTCCTGCAAGGAACTCTTTGGGGAAGAAGATCAAACCCTTAGCAGTGCATCATCCCCTTCTTCTAGGTTTACAGAAACCTCCTATGTGGCCTGTTCCAAAAGAAAAATTGCGTGATGTATGGGCTTCTGCAAAAATGAGCAAGTCCAAGCCCAAATCTGCTGTTTTTATTACGGATTCTCCTGATGAGATACGGGAAAAGATTCTGGATGCTTTTTGTCCTCAGAACAATGCGGAGTTTAACCCTGTTTTAGATTGGGTAAAGCGCCTTGTTTTTATGAGCCCTTCGACGATTTTTGAAGTGGATCGCGAAGAAAGGTTTGGGGGTAAAATTTCTTTTAGCTCTTTTGCGGAAGTAGAAGACGCTTTTGTTTCAGGAGATTTACATTCGCAGGATTTAAAAAGAGCCCTGGCCGAATTTTTGGTAGTTTTGTTGGAACCTGTTAGGGAGCACTTTGATCTTTCGGAGAATAAAAAGTTATTAGAGCGTATGAACGACTTAGCGATTACTCGTTAGAATCTCTTAATGAAACGAGAAACCCCGGAAAATCCGGGGTTTCTTTGTTTAGAGCTTTATTATTCTTAAAGCCCTACTTGCTCGTTTTAACCTCAATCTTCTTTCGTTTCTCCTCCTCTGCAATAGGAACCGTAATCTTTAGGAGACCTTGATTCACTTCCGCTTCTGCCTTATCAGCATTCACACCACGAGGCAAATTAACAGAGTATCGGAAAGATCGTTGACGAGTCTCTCGGTAAACAGCTGTCTTTTCATCCCTTTCCTCCTGGGTTTCCGCCGTAGAAGCCTCAATAGTTAGAACATTTCCTTCGACAGAAATGTCCACATCTTCCTCAGGAATTCCGGGGACTTGCGCCTCTACAACAACGTTTTCATCCGTTTCGTAGACGTCCAAACCGGAACTAGCGGGAGAGCCTCCCCAAAAGGGTTCCATCCAGTTGTCATCATCAAAAAATGAAGTGGGGAAATAAGGATTCCATTTTACAATTGCCATGTTTTTTGCTTCACCTCCTTTTATAACTTTGTAGATTAAAGATAAAATTTAGTGTTTAGGTTTCCGTTAAGCTTTTGTAAGAGTTGTGTAAGCCAACGGAGTTTCTTTTTTCTCTTCCTGCGCACTTATTATCAGTCTAGTACTACAAGTGCCAAGTGTCAAGCAATTTTTGTTGAAATATTTTTGAATTTCTCCAAAATGGCTTCTGTTTTGTCGTCTCTATTAAAGTGGATAAACTTCAATGAAATTTGCTCACTTGTTATTTTCTTTGACATGTAAAACTTTTGCCCAATAAACGCAAAATATTCCAAAACATCCAAAACCCCAAAATTAAAATTCTTCTTTTTTTCCGGGGTTTGCCACCTAAAATTTGGGAAAAAACCCTTAATCCATGAATTAGCCTCCAAAAACCTCAAATAAGTATCCCTTTTATCCAAAATCGGCTGCATTCTTACAATTTCAGAAGCCACATACAAATTTTGCCTCTTACTATCCCACGCCAGATTATCTTCAGTAACAAGCAAATTAGGGCACACTTTTCCCGCAGGATTCTTATCCGTTCGATACTTTCCCAAAGCCTTCAAATACAAAAACACAAAAAAACGCGTCAACCATAATCGTCTTTTTTTAGAAACAATGAAAACATCCACATCCCCTTTTTTATCCGGATTAGCAGCAGCTAGCGGTCCTGTTAAAGCAATCATTTGAATCCAGGGAATCTTCTGCAAAACTTCCAAAATCTCTACATCCTCTTTTACCTTTTTTTTAGTCAGCTTCAACTTCTTATCCCATTTAACCGTATGTTTACCAAAAAGATGATATTTCCCGTATTTTTGAGAAATCTTTTTTTGCTTTTCCAGTTGCCGAAGAGCTTTAACAAACTTTTTGTACTCATTAACTTCCGCTCCCACATAAGTCCCAAGTTGGTGAAAGCTTAGAGGATATTTGAAAACTGCGGAATAAGCCAGGGTCTCAAGAATAGCTTTTTTAAGGGTTTTAATATCAGGAGATTTTTTACTCATTTAACTTAGCCCTTCCTTTGTTTTTGTAAGGTTTGTCAAAGCGTGTTTTTAAAAAGCTCCCTAAAATTAAGAAGAAATTTAAACCTTGGAATTATCTAAAACCTCATTTACCAAAGCGTCCGCTTTCTTATTTTTCTCACGAGGAACGTGTTTGTAGGCCACGCGCTCTAACTCCAATTCCAAAGCCTTAATCTCATCAAAAAACACCTTCAGCCTAGCATTTTTCATTTTATAAATTCCCCGAAGCTGTTTAACAATTAATTCACTATCTAAATAACATACCAACTGTTTAGCCCCCGCCCTAAGAGCAGCCTTCATTCCCAAAACTAAAGCAGCATACTCTGCTTCATTATTAGTAGCCTTTCCAAGATAAGTTCCCATTTCCTTTACAAAGCTTTTATCAGGGGTGCATAAAAACACTCCCGTTGCTGCCGGTCCCGGATTGCCTCTAGAACCTCCATCTGTAAATAAAACAAACTTGTTATTTAAATTTTTCGATTTCATTTTTTAATAGCCTTTCTAATTTAATTTTAATTTTGCGCCTCTTTTAAATAATCCTTTAGTGCTAGGAAAAACACACCTAATCCCCAAGTCATAAGTCCCCCAACAGCAGAAAACACATAAAGATTTCTATAACCTTCCTGAATAACCGGCTTTTCCTTTACACGCGTAATTTTAAGCTGAGGATCCCCTTGAAGGTTAATCTCTTTTGAAGTGTTTTCAATATTTAATGTCAAAGCTTCCCAAATTTTTGCAGCATTTTCAGAGGAGTTGTTTTTAACTTCCAGGCCCACCAATTGAGGTCCTCCATCTTTAACCCGAATTTTTCTTTCTAAATTTCGCAGATTTTTATCCGTAACAGGAATTTCCAAAGTTTCCAAAGCTTTAGCATGTAAAACCTCATTTTCCAGAAGGCCTCTAACAGTGTCCGCATAAGACAAAGCTGTTTGCTGCGCATAATATCCTGAATAAGTGTAAAACTCTGCAGACTCTTCCGGGATTCGCGACACAAATAAAGTCCCTTTACTAACAAAACTTTTCGGTAGCGCAAAAAACGCAGTCCCTCCCAAAATCAACCCGCAAATAAAAAACACCGCTAAATTTTTCGCCGGCCTCTTAAAAAACTCAAAAAATTCCTTTAGTTCCATAAAAACATTATATCGAATAAATTTTTGTTATATACTTAAATTAGTTTAACGACTGCCCGTATGTCTAAAAATAGTGTTATTAAAAAATCGCCTTTGGCGCCAACTGTTCTTGTTGCCAATGGAATTTCCTTTCTTGGCCTTAATTTGTGCTCTGCTTTGCTTGATAAAGGTGCTCGAGTTGTTGTTATAGATCAAGTGGATGAGGAGGTTCGTTCTCGTGCAAAGAAGCTTTTGGCACATCCTAATTTTGCTTTGTTTAATGCGGATCCTGAGCAGGGGGTTCCCGACAAGATTCAATCTGTTGACTACATTTTTTCGCTGACGTATCCGGATGATTATACGCTGAAAAATCGTAATTTGGTTTCGGAGGCTTTTGCTACTAAGAGTTTGCTGGATCTGGCTGTTAAGTCTAAGGCTCGTTTTGCTCTTGTGGAGCCGCTGTTTTATAAGAAGGTGTCTTCAAAGGAGGGGTCTCGGGGGAAGAGGTCTTCGTCGTTTTCACAGGCGGAAACTTTCTCTAGCCGTCATCCTGAACTTGATTCAGGATCCACCGCACAAGACAACGATCAGGCAGGCTACACCTACAGAAAAAACAGCTCCTTTTTGCGGTCGCTAATTTGGGATTACATTGAAAATCGTAAACTGAATGGCCGCATTATTCGTCTGCCCGTAATTTATGGTCCCGGCATGCCTTTGGAGTCTTCGATTGGATTAACTCGGTTTTTAAGCGCGCTTTTGCAAGGGAAGAACTTTAAAATTTTTGGAGACGGTGTTGCAAAAGGGCATTATTTGTATATTGATGAGGCTGTTGAGGGTATTATTAAGCCCTTGTTTTATAAGCGCACTTCAGGAAGGATCTTTAAGGTTTTAGGCAGTGACTCTCATGCGGATTTGGAGTTGGCTTTTATTTTGAAGGGTTTGGCTAGTGGTGAGGTGAATTTGGAGTATGGTGAGGGGGGTTATGCGGAATTTGTTTTTGATACTTTTTTAGGGGAGGCAGTTCCTCGTTGGGAGCAGGAGGTTTCTTTAAAGGAGGGTTTGCAGCAAACCTTGGAAGGCTTTGGTTATGCGGTAAATGAGCATGCGTTTAAGCCTACAAAGGTGCTTGAGAATAAGTTGCGGGAACGTGAGGAGGTTGAGGCTATTAATTCTTTGTTGGGGTTGAAGCGCGATCAGGAGGAGGAGATTGCTTCGGGAGAGGTTGCGTATCCGGATGGTCTGGGAGTTTCTCTGCCTTCTTTACCTCGGCTGAGATTGCCAAAAATAAAGCTGCCAAAGTTGAGTTTGCCGAAATTAGAGTTCCCGTTTTTCAAGGGAAGGATTCTCAAAGGAAGGTCAGCAAGGGTCAAAAAAACCTCCGCAGTGAAATCCAAAAAGACGTCATCCCGGACCTCGACCCGGGAGCCTTCCCCAAAGGCAACCGGCTTCAAAAACGCCGGCTTTAATACAGCTCCTTCCAAAATCGGCACTGGCTTTAAAGGAACTTGGGTAGGCTATCTAATCACATTTTTAATCTTCATCTTCCTTTTCACACTGGGAGCTCCTTTAGGTCTAACCGCCTACTCACTTAAAAAAGCAGCCACCTCTCTAGAAGAAGTTTCGCTTACAATGGCGCAATTGCAGACGAATACCTCCAAAGAATCTGCGGGAGACGCTTTTGCCAACTTGCATAAAGCTAAAAACTCCTTCAAGCGTTTAAGCTGGGTTTTTACAATCACCGGCCAAAAAGATACATACAAATCCTTGGATAACTTGTTGGACTCAGTCACCTATTTTACGGGCGCTTTATATCGCTCCTCTAAAGCCTTAGACCCCTTCAGCTCTACTTGGGATGTTCTCAACCCCAACTCCCCAGAGGTTTTTGCAACGGAAGACTTTGAAGCTAGTCGGCAAGAACTCTCCTATGCTCGCAACACGTTGGATCAGGCTTTGGCAAGCTTTAAGACAGTGCAGCGTGAAAATCTCCCAAAATTTGTGCAACCAAAATACGACGAATACGCCACTGTTTTGACTAAAGCGGATTCCTTCCTAAGAGATGCCTTGCTGCTTACCAGGGCGCTTCCCGACGTTGTAGGAGTAGATAGCGAAAAAGAGTATTTGCTGCTTTTACAAAACTCCAATGAGTTGCGCCCCACAGGAGGTTTTATAGGTTCGTATGCAACCTTAAGCTTAAAAGAAGGAAAAATTCGCGAACTCACTTTAGATGACATTTATAATCCGGATGGCCAAATTGACAGTCGCGAGATTGTTTCAGAAATTCCCACGCCTTTAGCGGAATTTTTGGACGAGGAATACCTGCATATTAGAAATGCAAACTGGGATCCTGACTTTCCCACAAGTGTTGACCGTATAGAGGATCTCTTTTTTAAACTTGAAAATCGTACTTTTGATGGTGTTATAGCCCTAGATTTAAATTTCATTCAGTCGCTTTTGGATGTAACGGGTCCTGTCTTTTTGGCGGCTTATAACGAGGAAATAAATTCGGAAAATCTATATGAGCGCACGCAATATTACAGCGAGTTTGACTATCAAGAAGGGATTAGTGATAAGCGAGGCTTCTTGACGGTTTTAGGAAGCAAGCTTTTGGAGCAGGTTTTTGCGTTACCTTCAGAGGAGCTTCCGGAGTTTACTTCGCAAGTTTATCAAGCCTTAGAAGAGCGTCATCTGCTGGTTTCTTTGGATAATCCCACGATGTCTAACTTTTTGGCGGAGCGCAAGTGGGATGGGGCTATGGTGACTCCCGAGAAGGACTATTTAATGGTGGTGAACGCCAATTTGGGAGGTACTAAGGCGAACTATTTTGTGGAAAATTCTTATGATTATTCGGTTACGTCGGATACGCGTGATGGTTTGCTGCGGGCTCAGCTGGATTTGAGTTATAAGCACAATGGCCTTGATAATGCTTGGCCGGGCGGTCCTTATACTGATTATGCGCGTGTGTATGTTCCGCGAGGGGCTAAGCTTACGGGAGCAACTCAAAGTTTTGATAATGCTGTTCCGGAGAACGTCTTTGAGGAGGTTACGGCTTATGCAGAAGGAGATTATACGGTTTTTGCTTTTGATTTTGTTTTGGAGCCTCAGCAGGAGGCGCGTTTTGAGTTGAACTATGATTTGCCCGAAGCTTTGTCTTTTAGTAAGGAGAGCAAGGAGTATGCGCTGTATTGGCAGAAGCAACCGGGAACTAGTGAGGATGTTTTTAGGTTTGATTTTAAAGGACCTTTTGGAACTGAGATTGTTTCTTACAGCCCTGCCGGAGTGGTTAAGGAGAAGAATATTGCTGCTTATGAAGGTCTTTTGCAGTCGGACCAATCTGTTGACCTGGTGCTGAAATAGCCTCCCGGAGTGATTTCTTTTATTCACAATAGTTTGTAGAACCTCTATAATAAGGAAATGAGGAAATATTTATCTCTTTTTAAAAGCCACTTATCTGTATCTTTAGATTACAGAGCTGATTTAATTGGTACCTTTATTCTAGAGCTATTGAGTGTTGGTAGTGCAATAATTTTATGGTTTGCGATATACCGTACGAATGAAGATGTTGGAGGTTACTCATTGGAGGAAGTTGTTCTATATTATGTGCTAGTGCCCTTTGTGGGGTTTCTTACATCTGTAGACGTATCCAGGAAGTTAGCACAAAGTGTACGAAATGGTAGCTTATCTAATCAGCTTTTAAAACCCTATAAGATTTGGCTGGATGCTTTAATGGAGGCTTTGTCAAAGAAGGTGGTGTATTTGTCTATCTCTTTACCTCTATATGTCTTATTCTTGTTTCTTGGAATTAATGCTCGAGTGCTTTCACCGTACATCTTAAGCATTCAGAGCTTGCTATTAGGTTTTTCTTTTATTGTTCTAGCTTTTTTGCTTCATTTCTTTTTGGATTTGTTTGTTTCGTGGTTGGCTTTTTGGTTTAGCGACATATGGTCTTTTAAACATTTCAAACGCATTGTTTTTGCCATGTTGGGAGGGGTCAGTTTTCCCTTTGATCTCTTGCCGGCAAATGTTAGGGCGTTTTTTGAATTACTGCCGTTTAAATATTTTTATTTTACGCCTATAAGCTATTTACTGGGAAAAGGTACAAATGTTTTAAAGGATATACTTTTGCTGTTGTTTTGGTTTCTCGTTTTTGTTTTATTGACAAACTTGATTTGGAGAAGAGGTATTAAAAAGTATGAGGCATATGGTAATTAAAGATCTGCCAAGGTACATAAGAATATATAGAGTATTACTGAAATTTAGTTTCATTCAAGCAACAGCTTATCCTGTAAGTTTTATTATCGAGCTTTTTGTGGAGGTTGGTCATCAGTTAGTATCCATCGTGTTTTTCAAAATAATGTATACAAACGTTGAAGAGATAGCAGGTTGGACTTTTTATGAAATTTTGTTTTTTGTTGGCATGAGTATTGTGGTCGCGGAAATATTTTTAGGCCTTGTATATATTTGGAATCTACGGGAGTTACCGGAAAAGGTGCGCACCGGGGATGTTGATCTCGCTCTATTAATGCCTATTAACTCGCTCTTTAACTTAAGCTTGGGCAGACCCTATTTTACAAGTATTCTTTCCACATTTTCAGGGTTTTATCTTATGTTTTACGCTTTTGGTAAGTCAGGAAGTGTGTTCAGTTTTCCAAATCTGCTTGTAGGTTTTTTGATATTGCTGGCGGGTCTTGTGATTTGTTACTCCTTTGGTGTTATTTTCAGTTCTTTTGCCTTTGTAGTTGATAATGCCTATACACTGCCTTATATAGCCGAGAGAATTTTCATATATTTTGCAGAGAATCCCCATCAGGTTTACAGAGGTGTGCTAAGGGCCTTATTCTTTTTTGTAGTACCTGTTATATTTGTTATAAGTGTACCTTCTGCAACTATATTAAAAGGTATCGATTGGAAGTATGTTTGGCAAAGCTTGTTGCTTGCGTTTATATTTTTGGTTGTTGCGGTAAAGACGTGGAAGCACATGCTTAGCAAGTATTCAAGTGCAAGCAGTTAATAAATGTATGGAAACTGTAATAAAGGTAGACAACTTAACTAAAAACTTCAGAGTCAGAGACAAGGAGCCTGGTTTTAAAGGTAGTTTGAAAGGACTTTTTAAGCGGGAATATAAGAATATAGAGGCTGTAAAAAATGTAAGTTTTGAAATTGGGCGCGGTGAGTTAATTGGCTTTATAGGTCCGAACGGTGCGGGGAAAACTACTACGCTTAAAATGCTAAGTGGTTTGCTTTATCCAACAGAGGGGACTGTGGAAGTTTTGGGATATAGGCCTCAAGATCGAAGTCATGATTTTCTCAAGAGTATAAGTTTGATTATGGGTCAAAAAAATCAGCTGTGGTGGGATTTACCTGCTATTGAGGCCTTTAATCTTAATAGGGAAATATATGAAATAGAGGAAAAGAGTTACAAACGAATACTGGGTGAATTAATAGACTTGCTGGATGTTAGTGATGCTGTTCAGCATCAAGTGAGGAGATTGAGCCTTGGCCAGCGAATGAAATGTGAACTGATTGCTTCACTCCTTCACACACCGGATGTGCTTTTTTTAGATGAGCCGACGATAGGCTTGGATGTGGTAATGCAGAAAAAAATTCGAGAATTTATTTTGGAATATAACAAGCGCCATAATGCCACGATAATACTAACTTCTCATTATATGGATGATGTTAAGGAAATATGTGACAGGGTTATTATGATAAATGAGGGCAGTAAAGTCTATGATGGTGACCTGGACAGCATGATTAAAGAATATGCTGATTACAAAATACTTATTCCAATATTCAACGACAGAGTGTCACGAAAAGAACTTTCGAAATACGGTGATGTGGTGTCCTACGATCATCCTAAAGCTGTTATAAATGTTTCCCGAAGAGATGCTTCCAAAATTGCTTCTGAAATTTTAAACAACTATGATATTGACGATCTTGATATAAATGAGCCACGTCTTGAAGATATAATTAGAGATGCTTTTGAAAATGGCATTAAAACTGTTGTCTAAAGTAGTCGTTGAGCTGGTGTTGAAATAGTTTTTTATGGATCACGTAGCAATTCTCAGAAAATCCAACCTTAAAAAGGGAGATGATTTGTTAGGGGACATTCTAGCGGGAACAAAGACTATAGAATCTCGATGGTATGTAAATCGAGTAGCTCCTTGGGATAGAGTAGCTAAAGGAGATACTGTTTACTTCAAGCAATCAGGATGCAATGTTACAGCTAGAGCAAAGGTTTCCAAAGTACTTCAATTTTCAGATCTAACTGACACAACAATTGAGTATATTTTGCAGACTTACGGGCGGAAAATAGCCCCACATACTCCCCCCGAGGAGTTTATTGCCTGGGTTAAGCGGCAAAAGAAGAAACGTTATTGTATTCTAATTTTTTTGACAGACGTGGAAAAAGTGGAACCCTTTTCCATTGATAAATCCGGTTACGGCAGTGCTTGTGCTTGGTTGGTTACTGAAGATATTGAGGAATTGAAAGCTTGTTAGACATTAGTTTCAAGAGAAGGAACATTTAGCGAAGGAACGAAATTTTCCACATTCTTAACTTCAACTTCTTCTCTATAAACAACCATGTTTTATCAACAATTATTTTTTAATATCTCTCATGTGTGATCTGTACGAGATAATGGTCATTTTTGGCAAGGTTCTCATATAATCCACACATTTTTGGATGATATACTGTCACCATGCACATCATGCAATCCCCCATTTGGGAACAATTTAAAAACGCATACGGAACCACTGCAATTCGCGTAGAAAACACACTCTACACAAAACACAGGATTCCCTTTACCAACAGCTACTATGCCTACTGTCCCAAAGCAGACCCTTTTAAAATAAACTTTGATGTCCTTCGCAAATCTCTAGCCCAAAACAACTGCATAGCTATAAACTTTGACGTTCCCAACATAGTCGACTCTTCCGAAGAGGCCTCAGAAGCCATGGAAATCTTTACAGAAGCCGGTTGTAAAAAGGCTCCTCGTGACACTTTTACTCCCTACAACCTAATCCTTGATTTAACCCCCTCCAAAGAAGATCTTTTAAAAAACATGCACTCAAAACAGCGTTATAACGTTCGCTACGCCAAAAGAAAAGGTGTAGAAGTGCGCGAAGAATTCGGCAAAAAAGCTTTTGAAATTTTTTACGATTTGGCTATAAAAACGGCGGAGCGACAGGGTTTTTACATTCATCCAAAAACTTACTACGAAAAAATGTGGGAAACTTTAGGCAATGAAGGTGTAGCTCATATTTTAAACGCTTACTACAAAGATGAACCGCTAGCTTCTTGGATGTTTTTTGTTTATGACGAGGTTTTGTACTACCCTTATGGGGGTTCTGCTGCTAAATTGCGTAACCTTCAAGCCAGCACTTTAGTTGGTTGGGAAGGTATGCTTTTAGGTAAGCGCTTGGGTTGTAAGACTTTTGATTTGTGGGGAGCTTGCGAAGATCCCAATGACCGCAGTGATCCTGAGTGGGGCTTTACCCATTTTAAGCAAAAGTTTGGGGCTAAGCATGTGAAATACATTCCTTCTTATGATTTGGTTTTGAATCCCTTTTTATACGAGAGTTTTAACTTTGCTAACAGAGCTCGTTGGACAGTGTTAAATTTTAAAAAGCAGTTTTCTTAGGTTTGCGCTTTTTTTCGTCTGTGTTTGCATATGGCAGCTTCTAATTCTTCTTCACCCGCTTCACCCTATCCTCTAGACCTTCGCCAATCAAAAGAGTGGGGTCAATATTTAGAGTTTTTGGGATGGCAGATTTTTACTACTTCTAATGGTGTTCGTTATGCGGTTATGCAGGACCGCTTGGGAAACGTGGTTAAGGTACAGCGCCCTCGTGGAGTTACTCCGGTGGATTTGCAGGAAATTGAGGAAAAGGCGCAAGAACTGGGGTCCGCTTTAATAAAAGTAGAGCCCGATTTAAGTCAAGATTTAGAGGTTTTTAAAAAGGAGGGTTATGTAAAAAATATGTCTCCTTTATGCCCGCCATCAACGCTATTTATTGATTTACGCAAGTCTGAAAAGGAGCTTTATGCCGATTTGTCGGGGAGTTGTAAGTATTCTATTCGGCGTGCTTATCGTGAAGGGGCGCAGGTTGAATTTTTTGTGAATCCTAAGGGGGAGATTTTGGAGAAGTTTTTTAAGATTCACAAGTCCACAGGCAAGCAAAAGAGTTTTTATACGCAGGGTTTTGATGATATTTCTAAGAAAGTGGAAGTTTTTGGTGACCAGGCGGTTTTGGGAGTGGTTTCATCCCCTTTGGAGGAAGGTGGCGATCCCGTTGCTACAGGTGCTAATTTGTATCTGGGTTTTGGTAAGGGTGTTTGGTATATGCATGGAGGCACTACGGAGGAGGGGCGTAATACTCGCAATGGTTATGTGCTTTACTGGGAGTTAATTTTGCATTTGAAGAAGCTGGGTTATGAATGGCTCGATTTTGAAGGAGTCGATGATAAGCGTTTTCCTAGTTTTACACGCAATTGGGGTGGTTTGAGTCATTTTAAGGAGAAGTTTGGCGGTGGGCGTGTTGAGTTTCCCGCACCTCGTGTGAAGTATCTAAAGCCTATTCTAAAAAAGCTCTCTAAGTTTATCGACCTTCCGGTTTAAGTTGGTCTTTAGCCCTTCCAAACTTTGGGGCAGATGTCCTTGTAATCACACCACCTGCAATGATAACCCGGGTCAGCTTCAAACCCGCCTTCTTTAATATTTGCAATAATCTCCTTTGTTTCCTCCCTCACACTCTCAATATCCTCCTCCGTACGTGTCGTACTAACCCTTTCTCCTGCCTCCACAAAATGCAGTGTCATCTTTTGCGGATCAAGTCCCAATGCCTCCTTAGCCCCTAAAGCATAAAAAGTCACCTGCTTGTCCTTATCAACATCCTTTTGGCTTTTTAACTTGCCTGTCTTATAGTCAATAATTTCAACACCCTGCGAATTCCCTGACTCTTCGGAACCCAACCGATCAATCCGGTCAATACGTCCATAAAACCTAATCCCATCAATCTTAATATTAAACGACTTCTCCAACCCCAAAGGTTTCTGCCCCTTATCAACCTCCTCATAATAATTTTGCAACAAATTCTCTCCCGCTTTAAAACGCTCCCGACGATGTTCTTCATTTAAATAACCCAAAGGCTCCCAATTTTTCTCATAAATTTCCATCAAATCCTCCAAAGAAACCTCCTCAAACAAAAGCTTCTCATGAAACTCCTTTAACGTCTCATGAATTGTAATTCCAAAACTTAACGCATGACTTGGCAGCGTTGGAACATGCAAAATATATTTGTACTTATACTGAAGGGGACAAGTTTCATACGTTGAAATTTGCGTATAACTTAAAAAGCTTGGTGTAAAATTTGAAATCTTTTTTAGCGCCGGCTCCCGATAAGAAGAATTAACGCCAAACAAACTTTCCTGCTTCTCCTTTTGATCCCGCTCCATAACCACCTCCTGCGTTTCCAGACCCGCCTCCTCCAAAAACCCACTAGGACGCTTTTCACGAGTACCTCCATAATCCTTTGCATACGCCATATACAGATACTTTTTCGCCCGCGTCATTCCCACATAAAACAAACGACGCTCCTCTTGAATATGCGCATTGCCTTCAGGAAGCGTCTCCTTAATTAGGTCATCGGGAATTTCAATTTTATCGCTTCTATTTCGCGTAGGAAAACGGCTTGCCACCAAATTCACCATAAAAATCACCGGAAACTCCAGCCCCTTGGAAGCATGCACCGTCAGCAAATTAATCGTGTCAATATCCTCAATTTCAGCCTGCGCCGGATTATCTCCCGCCTCAATAAGCATCTCCATATGCTCCACAAAATCCACTAACGTAGGAATCTCTCCCGTATCCCGATTAAACTGCACTTCAAACTTTTTCACCTTGTCCAAAAACAGGTCCATGTTTTTAATGCATAGCTGATTTTGGATAGTATCTTCCTCCAGAAACTGCTCCACATAGCCAATTTCACTTACAAGATTGTAAATCAGTTCCACCGGAGTCTTTTTTGCAATTTCCTGCCGATATTTATTGGTTAGCTCTTTAAAATTTTGTAGCCCTGCATTCTTGGAAGCTTTCACCGCCTCCCATAGGTCAATTTTTTTAAACTTGGCTGTTGAAAGCGTTTTAGCAACTGTCTCCTTATTAATGCCTGTTCCATCAACCCCCAAAGTCTCAATATTTAGAGCTCGATATAGGCTTATAGCATCGTTAGGGTCTATCAAAGTTTTAACTAAAGCCATAATATCGCGGACTTCATTACGATCATAAAGACCTCGATTTCCCACCAGCTGGTAAGGCAGTTTATATTTTCGTAGCGCTAAAACAAAAGGATCCAAATGGTTATTGGCACGCGCTAAAATTGCAAAGTCTTTATAGGTGTATTGCGGCTCTTTTCCTAAAATCTCAATAATTTTTGTAATCACAAAATCCACTTCATCTTCTGCTGTCTCCACCTCAATAACTTGCGGTTTTTGGTTGGTTTGTTTAATTTGGCTAACAAGCTCTTTTGAAATTCCCAGCTTGGTTTCCAGCGTATCGGGATTATTGTTTTGCACAACTTTGTAAGCTGCATCCAAAATGTCCTGTTCTGATCGGTAGTTTTTTAGAAGCGTTACCATTTCCGCATTTGGGTAATCGTCTTTAAATTGGAGAATGTTGGAGATTGCTGCTCCCCGAAATTTGTAGATTGATTGGGAGTCGTCTCCCACTACGGTTAGGGATCTTTCTGTGGTGTTTTTGTTTGCTTTTTCGGTAGGGAACAGAAGTTTAATAAGTTCATATTGCGCATAGTTAGTGTCTTGAAACTCGTCTACTAAAATGTGCTTAAATTTTTTACGATAGTTTTCCAAGATGTTTGGGCGTTCTTTAAAAAGTTTTATAGTCCAGGTGATTAAATCGCCAAAATCCATTTTTGATTCTTGAATTTTAATTTCCTGGTAAGTTTTGTAAATTTTTACCAGCTCTTGCCAGCGCTCTTTTTCTTCTTTTTCGGGGAATTCCTTTGTTTCCACATAGTTTTTTAACTCTTCCGGTGAGATGTTTTCATCTTGAAGGCGTGAAATAAACTTTAAAATTGCGGATATAAACTTAGTCGGATTGCCTAAGGGAAGGTAATATTTCAGGTTCATGGAGAAGATGTTTTTCCTAAGGAGCATCCATTGTTCAGGGTAGGCGATGATTTTATAGGAGGGATCTAGGCCAATTTCCAGTGCTTCTTTTTTTAGGAGGCGATCACAAAAGGAGTGAAATGTGTAGATCCAGGGTTCTTCGTAGGCTAGGGGCATTGATTCTTGGGAGCGAAAGAGCATTTCTTCGGAGGCTTTTTCTGTGAATGTTAAAGCAAGGATTTGCATGGGGTCGATTTTGTCATGGTTTATAAGGGAGTTGATTTTTTCGGAAATGACGCGGGTTTTTCCGGTTCCGGCGCCTGCTACTACAATGAGGGGTCCTTGTTTGTGATCTACCGCTTTTTGCTGGTTTTTATTAAGTGTGATTTTTTGATCTGCTTGTGGTGTTGGCATGGTTTTGTTTGTGTTGTCCTATTATACATTTGAGTTGAAGGGAAGTTATTTTAGTTGCGGTTTCCTTTGCTATGGGGTATTATTTATGCAGCTAAAGAATCTATTTAGAGGGGGTGAGGAAATGGATCCGCTGGGCTGGTGTGTGGTTGGGTTTGTCTTTGTGATTGTAGGAGTTGTGGGCTATGCCCGCACCGTTCTGGGCTCCTCGAGTTAGGAGGTGGGTGATGGGGATCGGTATTGGCATCGGCGTTGGCATTTTGGTGCTCGGTTTCGCGATTCTTGTGGTGACCCGTGGTCGCGAAGCGAGCGAGGAGACCGCCGAAATGTTTCGGAATCGGTGATCTTCTCGTTTTGGCAAGGAGTCGGTTGGAAATGAAAGGGGAGGAGGTTTTCCTCAATCATTTCCAGCCGGCTTGCAGTAAGCGCTTCGGAGCTTTTTCATGCTAAACTTTCCCCATGACAGAACCAAAAACATTCCCTGGTAAACCCAAAACCACCTGGAACTTAGACCTCATAGGCAACACAACCCTCCAAAAAGTTCAAAAAGAAGCCAAGAAATTCATCGAAAAATGGAAAAAGCGCAAAGATTACCTCCAAAAACCCTCCATATTAAAAGAAGCTCTGGATGACTACAACCAATGGGAGGAAAAATACTCCATGGGAGGCGATGAAGCCTACAAACTGATACTAAAACTCACACTTGATCAAAACAACGCAAAATTAAAAGCTCAATACAACAAACTTCATGAAAAATACATTGAACTCTACAACTCACTCCAGTTTTTTATGCTAAACATCTCAAAAATTCCGCCAAAGGAACAGCCAAAATTCCTAAAAGCACCGGAGCTTGCAAAATACCGTTACTTTTTAAAAGGTCAGTTTGAAATAGCTAAATACCTGCTTACCGAAAAGGAAGAGCGAATTCTAAACTTAAAATCAAAAGTAGCCTTTGGCAATTGGGTGGACATGACAGAAAATCTTATTTCAAAAGAAACTCGTGACGGCAAAAGTTTCTCCGAAATCCTATCTGAAACAAGCGACCCTAATAAATCCAAGCGGGATAAAGCAGCAAAATGGCTAAATGAAATCTTTGAAAATCACATTGATCCGGGGGAGCATGAGTTAAATTCGGTTTTAGAAAACGCCAAAATTAATCAAAAGTTGCGCGGTTATAAGCGCCCTGATGAGCCTCGGCACGTTGGCGATGACATAGAAACCGAAGTAGTAGATGCTTTGCTTACGGCGGTAACTTCTCGTTATGACATTTCGCAAAAGTTTTATGAGTTAAAGGCTAAGCTTTTGGGCTTTGAGCAGCTGGAATATCACGAGCGCAATGTGCCTTATGGCAAGGCCGAGAAGGAGTATGAGTTTGAAGATGCTTTGGCACTTGTAAATGAGACTTTTTATGATTTGGATCCCGAGTTTGCCCAGTATTTTCATAACTATTTTAAGCAAGGTCAATTTGATGCCTTCCCCAAAAAAGGAAAAAGTTCAGGTGCAGCTTGCTTTTCCGGTTTAAAAACCCAGCCGATTTATATCTATTTAAACTTCACAAAAAAGCTTAGAAACGTTACTACAATAGCGCATGAGATGGGACATGCAATTCATAGCGAGTTGGTTTTTAAGTCGCAGCCGGCTATTTATGCAGGCACTTCTTTGGCAACGGCAGAAACGGCTAGCACTTTAATGGAGGATTTTGTTGTTCAACGGATTCTGCATGACGCCGATGATGAGTTGAAGCTGGCACTCCAAATGGAGCAGCTTAATGATTCGGTTTCTACAATTCAGCGTCAAATTGCTTGTTATAAGTTTGAGCAAGAGCTTCATGAGAGTTTTCGCAGGGAGGGCTATCTTTCCAAGGAGCAAATTGGGGAGCTTTTTCAAAAGCACATGGCTGCTTATATGGGGGATTTTGTGGAGCAGTCAAAGGGTTCGCAAAATTGGTGGCTTTATTGGAGTCATATTCGCCGTCACTTTTATGTTTATTCTTATGCCAGCGGGCTTTTAATTTCTAAGTCGCTGCAAAAGCGTGTTAAGGAGACTCCGGAGTTTATAAAGGAGGTTAAGGAGGTTTTAGCTTTAGGTACTTCAAAATCCCCTAAGGATGCGTTTTTGGAGATAGACATTGACATTTCTAATCCTGATTTTTGGTTGCAGGGTTTAAAGGAGCAGTCGCAGCTTTTAGATGACACTTGGACATTAGCGGAAAAACTTGGCAAAATATAGGTATGGTGGATAAAACAGCTAATTTGGAGGTGGGCCAACCCGACAATTCAGGCCAGGTTCAACCGACAGGAGACTTGGAAAATTCCTCGAACAAAATTGAAAATTCCGGTGAGGGCAATCAAAAAGCTTCTCCGAAGGGCAATCAAAAACAAAAAAAGCGTTTTCACATGTCATTTCTATTAAAACTTCTGCTACTTGGAGCAGCCGCTTTTCTAGCAGTTTTTGCTTACCTTGTGATAACTCAAAACCCTGCTGTGATGCGAGACGAGCTAGAACCTGAAGAGCCTCAAGTTATAACAAAGCCCGAGCTGGAAAATCCTATAAAGACGTACACAAGTGAAAAGTTTAAATTTTCGATTCAATATAATACTGACATTCATGAATTTGAGCGTCGTGCTGCTTTTTCAACACAGCCTCCGCAGTTTGTTATTACGCATCAAGGAGCTAATCAGGCTGATTTAGACACGGAAAAGGACTTAACGGATGGTTACATTGTTAAAATTTCAGCTTATGAAAATCCGGGAATTGATGCGCTTGTTTCGGCTCAAAGGAAGCGGGAAAAGTTTACGCTGGAGTGTCCGGAAATTACGGAGGTTCGGGAAATTTATTCTCGCAATATTGATGGCGCTGAAGCAAAAAGTTTTGAAGTTATTAATTGTCCGCAAAATTACGTAGAGAATTTTATTGGTTTTGGTGACGATGTTTTGGAGATTACGCAGATTTATCGCGGGGATATTGGTTTTAAGCAAAGTTACAGAGCCCAAACGGATGAAATTGTTCGAAATTTTAAGTTGCTGCGGGATCCTGAGGAGGCTCCGGAAATAGCTTCGTTTGAAAGCCTTGAATATCAGCTTAGCTTTATCCATCCCGTTTTAAATGCTAAGTGTTGTTCGGTTACGGCTCCTTCTATTGAAGGGCTGGAGAAGGTGGTGGTTTTGGCGGATGCCTCCGAAACGGATGAGGAGGGTAATGTTTTAAACAAACTGGGGATTTTTGCATATCCGTCTAAAGGTAAGTCGTTTGATTTGTTTTTAAATGAGCAAAAGCAAGCGCTAATTCAGGAGTTTAAGATTGTTGAGGAGGAGAATCCTACAAATTTGCGTGAGGAGGTAGTTTCTGTAGGTGGTCGTGACGCTTATAAGTTGGTGAATTATGCTTGGTGGGGGGATATTGTGTTTTTGGAGCATCCTAATGCGAATTATTTTTTGGTGTTTGTTATTCCTGAAGATGCAACAGAGGATTTTTCGGCTGTAGTTGGGGAGATTTTCGCCTCCTTTGGATTTGTGGTTGAAGAGGAGTAGAGAGCTGCAAGTCTTGGGCTTGTGTGCGAAGTTTTGGTGACCCCACGGGGAATTGAACCCCGGTTTTCGGGATGAGAACCCGATGTCCTAGTCCACTAGACGATGGGGCCTAAGGAAAACCGCAAAGCTTCGTCATTCTAACAAAAAAATCCTTGGTAGTTAAGCTTTAAATAGATTATCTTTTTGACGACTTCCGTGAATTAAAAAAGTAACCCTGTTCGAATAACCTAAAACTTCACCAACTCCATCTCCTCAAACACCTCAAAATCCTTAACATTATTCGTTGCAATCTTATAAATAGAATTTGACAAGGCTGTTGCCACTAAATAGGCATCATATATCTTATTTGAAGTTACTTTGTACTTTTTAAGCAACCTAAAGAAATGTTCCCTTGTGTATATGTTAGGAGAAATATGTATGCATAAATCACTTACTCTTTTTACCGCTTCCATTGCATCCTTTAAAGAAGCCGTCTTTTTGTACTTTTCATGTGTAAGGACTCTAATTGCTTCGTTTATGTTTTGATCTGCTAAGGCAAGCTGGGGAAGATGAAGGTTTATGAATTCCCTTGCTTGCTGATTTAAGAGATCATTTTCATTTATAGAGAAGATCAGAATATTTGTGTCCAGGAGGATTTCAGGCATTTAGCTTTGGTAATAGTCCTCTCGTGTTAAATCGTGAGGAATATCCAGATCTAAGGTCATAAAGTTCACTTTTTTCTTACTGGGGATTTTCTTTCGTAACTCGTTTTTTTTCTGAGCTCTGAAAATATTTTTTCTGTAGTATTCCAGTTCCGCAATGGATTCTTTGATATCTTCTAAGGCTCTGTGGTTCTTTTTCTTTTCGAACTTCGGAATTTCCGGGAACCATCTCTGAGCTAGAAGCTTAGTTGTAGTTATATCTATCAATCTGTAATGTAAGTAACTATCAAGTTTTTTCATATAGTTTTTTAAGAACATCCTATCCATATATATTGAGTTTCCACATAAAGGAGATTCACCTTCTGCAACATGTTTTTTAATAAATTCCAAAATTTCTTTTTCAGCGCTTTCCTCTGTATATGAAGATTCTTTCATTTTTTCGATGAATCCTGAGTCAAAAAAAGTTTCCTTCATAAAGGGATTTGTTACATCAAATAGGCTTTCCTCTTGTTTTATGATTATTTCTGGGCCTTCTGCAATAACTTCAAGATTTTCATTTGTTATGAGGCACGCTATTTCTGTGATTCGATCTGTAAATGGATCCAGTCCTGTCATTTCAAGATCCATCCAAACCAGATTACTTGCCTTTCTGTGAGTCATATCGGAATTTTATCATAAAGTGCATGCTATAATCCCCCTATGACAACAACAGAACTCAAACAAGATATTATCTCTGTTGAAACGCGGGCCTGGTTAGACAATCCTCAAAAGATCAAGACAGCTTTGGAAAATCAAGGAGCCAAGTTAATTTCCTCTTTCACAATAGAAGACGAATTTTATGCGGATTTAAGCAATCTTTCAGCAAAAAGTCACACATTTGACCAAAAACAAGAAGCTGCGCGAATCCGTAAGATCACAAACGCCAATGATTCCATGTTTGTAGCTTGTGTAAAGTCTGCCTTAGAAGAAACTCCCGAGAATTTAAACCTGCATGACATGACGCAAATAACCTACTACGAAGAGGCTCCCGTGGAAAAGGCGCAAAAGGATCGTTTGGTTAAAAAGTTGGCGGAAAAAGGCTTTCCGACTCTGCTTAAAAAGATAACTAAAGAGCGAACGGCCTATACTTTGAATAATTTTACAGTCACAATTGACGAGATTAAAGGATTTAGTACGGCTATAGAAGTTAGAACTTCGCTTTCTAATCCGGCGGAAGCTCCGGAGGTTAAGATGACAGAGATTGAATTTTTAAAGGCTTTGGGTATTCCACAGGAGGATATTATTGAGAAAAGTTACACTCACCTGATTTTAGATGCGCACATTAGGTCGAATCCGGATTTGAAGCTGCCACATTTGAAGGAGGAGTTGAAGCGCCTAAAGGAGAAGCGTAAGGAGCTTTTGTTGCGAAGTGAGGAGCATTACAGAGAAGGTGGCGATGGGTGGCACGATAATGCAAGCTGGGATATTCTAATGGAGCGTATTAAGGTGCTTGATGCTAAGATTTCTAATTTGAAAATGGAGATTTTTGAGTTGCGCCGGAAATAGCGGAAACTCCCTTGTTTTAAAACTCCTACTAAGAGTCTCAGAAATTTTGTTAAAATACCCTTACCATGACACCTGCTCAAACAACTCTCATAATCACAATCGTAATACTCTCCGGTTTAGGCCTTTTGGCCTATGTAGTAACGCAAAAGCTCAACTCCATAAAAAACGACCTTAAAGAGGACCTCAAAAAAGACACCGTTTTAACCCAATGGCTTGCGGAAATGAAAAAATCCATGGATCGCAACACAGACACCTTGCAAAGTCAGCTAAACGAGCAGCGTAAAACTTTAGATACAGAGCTTAAAAGTCAGCGGGAGGCTATGAACAAGCAAACAAAGGTTATGTGGGAGCGCTTGGAAAACGCCTCCAAAGTTATTGGAAACGTCCAAAAGCACCTGGGAGGTCTAACCGAGTTGGGCAAGGACATGAAAGACCTAAACAACATCTTAAAATCGCCAAAACTTCGAGGAGGTTTAGGTGAACAATTTTTATACGAAATCCTTGAAACTGCCCTTCCTAACGACCTTTTCAAAACGCAATACAAATTTAAAAACGGTGCTACTTGTGATGCAGTTGTCTTCACAGATAAAGGCATAATTCCAATAGACTCCAAATTCCCCATGGAAAATTTTAAGGCCATGATTACAGCGGAAATAGAAAAAGAGCGTACAAGTTTTAAGCGCAAATTCATTCGCGATGTTAAAAAGCGAATAGATGAGATTTCCGATAAATACATCTTGCCGGAAGAAGGCACTACAGAGCAGGCAATAATGTACATTCCTTCTGAAAACGTCTTCTATGATTTAATAGTGCATTCCCCTAAAGTAGAGGAATATGCCCGTAGGAAGAGCGTTTTAATGACCTCGCCTAACACGCTTTCATTTTTTGTAAAAACGGTTTTAGTGGCTTATCAGCAGCATGAACTGGCGAAGCACGCGCAACATATCATTAAGGCTTTAGCTGGAATAAAAGTGGAGGCTAGCAAGTTTGGTAGTGATTTAGAGACTTTGGGCAGGCATATAACCAACTCCCATAAGAATATGGACAAAATTACGTCATCCTTTAATGAGCTTTTTGGTCGTATTGAAAGGGTTCAAACAGTAGAAGGAGTTGAAAACCTAGACACCCTAAATGAAGCGGAATCCATAGATAAATTGACAACAAAAAATACCTCTGATAAACTTCCCTCTGTTTGAGCTTATGAAATGACTATAAAGCTTTTTTCATCAACGCCCCAATTTTAGAGGCGTTGTTTTTATTTGATTAAAATTTACGGAGGAAATATGTCCGATACTGTCTACATAACAAAAGAAGGTTTAGAAAAATTAAAGAAACAACTTACGGAACTCAAGGAAGAGCGTCGTCCGGCTGTTGCCAAAAGGATTAAAGAGGCAAGAGAGATGGGTGATATTTCCGAGAATGCCGAGTATGATGCTGCACGTCAGGAGCAGGCCTTTATTGAAGGTAAGATCTCGGAATTAGAGGAAGTTATTAAGGATGCTGAGGTAGTTGAGGAAGGTGCTAATGGAGGCGATGGAGTTGTTCGTGTAGGCGCCAAGGTAACGGTGCATATTGAGGGTGAGGAAGAGACGTTTCATTTGGTAGGTGCTCATGAGGCTAATCCTATGGAGAACAAGATTTCGCATGAGTCTCCTTTGGGTGCTTCTTTGATGGGCAAAAAGGTTGGGGATAGCTTTGAGGTTGAAGCTCCTATTGGGAAGTTGATTTATAAGATTAAGGCTGTTGAGTAGGTTTTGTCTTAAGGGATTTTGTTGATTCCCTAAGTGTGTGTTAGATACTCTTCTGAAGCTGATTTAATCCCAGTTGCAAATCCTTTTTATCAATAATAAACGTCAACTCTGTTGCAGTGGAAACAACCTCAATAAGATTGATATTTTTAAGAGCCATTCTACGCATTAATCCGTACATAACATTGGGAATTTTTAAACAGCTTAGATCAAATTTTACTGTAATTCCCACCAAATCCTCCTTGTAATAGATAGTTTTTTTGTCCTTCAGAGCCTCTTTAAACTCAGCTAGCACCGAACTTTCAGCAACTATAGTAATCTCATTGATTCCCTGAGTGACCGTGACATAGGTTTTATTGTCCACATTTGTTTCTTTGTATATGTCTCGGATTCTCCTTGAAGTCTCCTCCGTCCTCTCATAGCTTATCCCTTCTAGATTGGAATGCACCGCAAGACTTTGAATTATGTTTTCTGTGGGAACCTTGTACGGAGGTATAGTGTCAATATACCTATTTACGGCTACAACTATGGATCCTACTTTAACCTCTTTCATTAAGGTTTCCTCTATTTCCGGCCTTATCTCACGAGCATAAGCTGAAGCATTTAGAAGTCCTCTAGAGGCCAGTGCTATAACTAAATCATCCCTTTTTATTATTTCTTCCACTATTTCTGAGATTTTTATCATGTTTGTATTATAGCAAAACTGTATAAAATTATACAAACGTATAATTAATGTACATTAAGATTAAAAATTTTACATGATCTCTTTATTATCCTAAAATCCTGCCATGCTATTTATCTCGTTATCATTAATAATTGGTTTTACGTTGGGGCTTGTGTTTAGGGGAAGATTCAGTAACCTTGAATTTTTGGAAAAGGTCATGGACCTATTGGTCCTACTACTTATTTTCTCTATAGGCATGAATTTAGGTTCCAACACCGTTTTGTTGGAGAATTTCTCCACACTTGGATTTCAGAGTATCCTTTTGGCTCTCTTCTGCTCCGCAGGAAGTGTCCTCTTAGTATTTCTTTTTACACTTAGGAGAAATAAGAATGTTTAAAACAGGTACTGCTTTCTTATTGGGGACATTTGGAGGTTATTTGCTGTTGCGCAATTTTTCCCTTGATATAAGTTCCGCCATTTCTTACCTAGTTGCTCTTTTGCTGTTTTTTGTTGGTTTTTTGGTTGGAAATGATAGTAGGATTCTCGGAGATTCTTCCTGGAGAGTTCGTGATTATTTGGTGCCTTTGTTTTCCTTGATGGGTTCTGTCCTTGGGGGTTTATTAGTTGCTGCCCTTATTGGATCATTGCCTTTTTCGGATGCACTTCTCGCCTCTTTGGGAATGGGTTATTACAGTGTTCCTAGCATAATAGTTACCGCTCGTTTAAGTACCTCTATTGGTTCTTTAGTTCTGCTTACAAACATTTTACGTGAGGTGCTGGTTTTACTCTTTACTCCTCTTTTGGTTAAGAAATTAAATAGGTTAGCACCCATTGCTCTTGGAGGTACTACAACAATGGATGTTTCGCTGCCCATAATTACAGAGTATTCGGGAAAGGACTATGTGGTGCCTGCTTTTATAAATGGAGTTGTTTTAACGGTAATAGTTCCATTGTTAGTAAGTTTAACCGTTTCTTTAATTTAAGGAGTTTTTATGAAACAGGATTTTAGTAAAAAGATTAGTATAGTTATTAGCAATGAAATTCCCGACTGGAAGGCTATGAATGCTGTAGGCCATATAGCCGCTTATTTCGGTAATAAAATGGATGCAGTATTTGATACGGGGGAGTCTTTTGTTGCACAGGATGGTGTGGCAATACCCCGTAACTCTCAATATGGCATTGTCGTTCTACAGGCGGATCAGGAGGGCTTGAACGAATGGGCTTTAGAAATGCGTTCTGTCACCGATGTCCAGACAATGTTTTTTGTTAAAGAGATGATTGATACGGGGGATGATATTGAGTTGCAGCAAATGTTGGATGTTCAAGACTTCAAGGATATTATCTTTTATGGAGTGGGTCTTTTTGGAGGGAATGAGATTTTAAGGGGTTATACAAATGCTTTCAAACTCTGGAGTTAGGATTTGCCTGAGTAAGTGAATAAGTTGTCTCCTCTGCTTTTTCATGCTAGAATCCTGTCATTGAAAAATAAATACTAAAAGCTATGATGAAGAGAGTACCAATAGGAAACGGTTTTACAGAGAGCGGTGCAAAGGTGAGAGTGCCGCATTTACGCCCTTTTGGGAACAAAGCTTCGGAGCTGCTGGAAGAAATTGCGTTTCGCGCAAGAGTAGAACCGTGCCGGGAGAGCCCGTTATAGCCGAAAACCTTGCTAGAGGTTGTAAGGCCTGTCTGGAAACGGATAGGTAAAAAGAGGTGGTACCGCGACAATAATCGCCCTCATTTGGATCTAAGTATATGCTTGGGTTTAGGTGAGGGCGTTTTTTGTTGCCCTAATAAATAACGGGTTACATTTATAAGCAAGGAGGTTCGAGATGGGGAAGCAAGTTTTGGTGATGGGGGTTAGGCGGCAATATCAGTTCGACGGAGATTGGGGAGACTGGCTTCGGCTCGGTGTTCGGCGTCTTCTGACTTTACAGTCAGGAGATGTTGCAGTCCTGCCGGAGATTTGGGGCATTCCCGAGTATGTGGAGCACTTGCAGGAGGTTTGGGGTATCAATTTGGAGGTCCTGTGGGTGAGCGGTAGGTTTTACCTCCTGGATAGCGCTATTCTGGAGACCCCGAGGGTTCTCGGGCGTCTTCAGGAACTGGGAGGACAAGGTGCAGTTTTTGTGCTGTACGATAGTTCGACGTCACACTTCCAGTCTTGGTGGCGATTGATGCCGCAGGAAGCTCGTTTGTGTGGAGAGACTTTGGAGTGGGGTAGTCGATGGAACACCAAGAAGTGGTTGTACCGAGACGCTAGGAATCCAGAGCAACCTTCGATTGCCGAACGGTTGGATATTCCGGTACTCTCAGGCTACAATGCAGGATCCGTCGCGGAGCTGTTGAAGGCTTGGGACCTAATAGGATGTGGCTCGGTTATCATCAAGCCGTTGACAGCGGCGTTTGGTGACGGTTTGGTGGTTGCGCATGAACGGAGTGATTTGGAGTCCTATACTTTCCCACTCGGTTCGGTGGGTGTGGAGGAGTATGTGGAAGGTTATCCCCAGCCTTGGTCCACCCACTGGGTAGGGGAGGAGCTGCTTGGACCTCCGACTTCCCAGCTTCTTCACGGGAGCACTGCCGTGGGAAACGTCACTCCAGGGGATTTTGACGCGGCGATGCAGGGGCAGCTTCTGGCGTTGACCCGTGAGTTTGTTCGGGCAGCCCAGCCCCGCGGCTATGGGGGCCTCAACGGGTTGATCGACGCCGAAGGGGTACCCCGCGTGACGGATGCCAATTGTAGGGAGACGGGTGTTTGCTCGACGCTCGTTTTCCGTGACCGTTATTGTCCCGGGGCGGTGACGGTAAACAAGAAGTTGGGGAGACCTAACATGTCCGTTGGAGATGCTTGGCAGTGTCTTCAAGCGGCAGGCTTAGCATTCGACATCTCGGCGCGACGAGGAATAGCCCTCCAGGGGTGGTTACCCTCGATGTGGAGTCGCATGACCTGCGCCGCAGACACGAGGCAAGAGGCCTTAGAGCTGCTCAATGCAGCAAAGGAGGCTTTAGGTATGTAATGTAAAAAGTTGTGTTGACGCGATGGGAGGGTATGGGCCGGTTGGATATCGTCCAACCCTCCTATCGCGCATCAATTGTAAGGTAAAAATGATAAACAGACAAAGATTAATAAATACATTTTTAGAAATAGTTCAGATTGATAGCCCTTCGGGTGCGGAAGGAGCTATGGTGGAATACGTAACTTCTTTTCTACACGCGTTAGGAGTGCGCCATGTAGTGGATTCTTTTGGCAACGTTATTGCTTATACTGAAGGTTCCGGAGGGCCTCTCTTGTTAAGTGCGCACTTAGATACAGTTGAGCCCGGAAGAGCTATTGCTCCTGTCATTGAAGACGGCTTTATCAGAAGTTCCGGCGACACCATTTTAGGCGCTGATAACAAGGTTGCAGTAGCCTCTCTGTTGGAGTTGATACGTACACTGACGGAAGCATCTGTAACCGATATTCCTTCTTTAGAGGTTATTTTTACGCTTTCAGAGGAAGTTGCGAATTTGGGAGCTGTAAATCTTGATTATTCTCTTCTGAGTGCGCGAGAAGGTTTTACTTTTGATAGTGGAAGTTCTTTGGGTACAGTTATTACCGACTCTCCTTTCTATAATCGGTTTGATATAGTTGTTAATGGTGTTGCCTGCCATGCAGGACATCCGGAAAGAGGCCTAAATGCTTTAAGTTTGGTGGTTAATGCGCTATCTCAAATTACTCTGGGTCAGACCGGTCTTGAAACCACTTGCAACATAGGTTTGATTGAGGGGGGAGTTGCACGCAATATTGTCCCCGGGCAAATTACTCTCCGAGGAGAAGTACGCAGTTTTGTAGAGAGTGTCCTAGAGGAAATGTGCACGGATATTAGTAGCGTTTTTCAGAAAGTAGTTGCAGAAAATGAGGGCTCCGTGGAAATAGAGATTGTTCGCGAAAATAGTGGCTTCAGTTTTTCTGCTGATGACCCTCTGTTGAGATACACTATGCGAATTCTAGAAGATTTAGAGCTTTCCCCAACCCCGCGTGTTTCTACGGGTTGTTATGATGCTAACATATTTCAGGAGCATGGGATTTGTGTTCTAAACTTGGGTAATGGTTCCGTGGATAATCACACAATTAGGGAAAAGATTTCTGTGGTAGACTTAGAAATGCTGGCAAACCTTGTATATAGTTTAGTGATGGGTTTTAATAGGTACAGGAATTAAAAGGAGTTTATAAAATGTCGACAATAGCAGATCTTCGTAAGGTAAGGCTTGAACAACTGGAGAAAATAAAAAAGCTTGGTTTAAATCCCTATCCTGCTGAATCCAAAAAAGACTATCCAAATAAAGAAATTCTAGATAATTTTGAGGATCTTGAAGGCAAGAGCGCAAATATTACAGGGCGCATAACTTCAATACGTGAACATGGAGCTTTAGTTTTCATAGATTTAGCCGATGAGTCCGGTGTAATTCAACTTTATATTAGAGAGGACACACTAAAAGCAACAGATCTCCAAGATCAGATTTTAGGTTTTGACCATATAAGCCTTTTAGGTACAGGTGATTTTATTCAAGCTTTTGGAGAAGTTACAAAAACAAAGTCGGGTCAAATTTCCCTAAAAGTAGAATCACTAAAACTTCTCTCAAAGTCCTTGCGACCAATCCCGGAAGAACTAAAAGATATTGAAGAGCGTTACCGCAAACGTTACCTGGATTTTCTACTAAATCCCCGTTCAAAGGAAATCTTGGATACGCGTTGGAAAATAGAGGAAGAAACACGTAAATTCCTTTGGAATCAAGGATTTAAAGAGGTGGAAACTCCCATTTTGCAGACGCTTTATGGAGGTACTAATGCCGAACCTTTTACAACACATTTTAATGCTTTAAATACCGATTTTTATCTTCGTATAGCCCCAGAACTTTATTTAAAGCGTTTAATAGTGGGAGGTTACGAAAAAGTTTTTGAAATAGCCCGCAACTTTAGAAACGAGGGCATAGATCAAACGCACTTTCCTGAATTTACAATGCTTGAATGGTATGAGGCTTATGCTGATTACCATCGGGTTATGGATTTAGCGGAGGCTTTGACAAAGCATCTGGTCTTGAAATTAACAGGCGGAACAACAATAAAAGTTAATGATCAAGAAATAGATATTAGCGGTACTTGGCCACGTATTCCTGTAGAGGATTTGGCGAAGGAACACCTGGGCATTGAGTGGGATTCCATAGCGGATGATGAAATTAAGGATCTGTTGAATAAGCACAAAATTCAAGTTGCAGGTGTTTGGGATCGGGAAAAAGCTTTGTTTACTTTGTATGATCATCTGGTTACGCCTAAATTAATAGAGCCTGTTTGGGCAATAGATTATCCGCAGTCTGTAAGTCCTTTATCTAAGGCGCATAGAACCAAGGAAAAGCGTGCAGAAAGATTTGAAGGTTACATTGGAGGTGTGGAGATTTTTGACGGATGGAGTGAGATTGTTTCAGGTCTTGAACAACGTCGTCGTTTTGAGGTGGAGCAGCGAAACATGAAAGAGGGCGATAAGGAAGCCATGCCTTTAGATGAGGAGTTTATTGAAGCCTTAGAGTACGGTTGCCCTCCTTTGGGTGGAATTGGTTTTGGGATTGACCGCTTGGTTATGTTTTTAACGGATACTTGGGGTATAAAAGATGTTGTAGCCTTCCCGATTTTAAAGCCTCGCTCCGATAGTTAACCCCCTCTCTAAAAAACTGGCCAAAAACATATATAATTACAACGAAAGGAAAAAAGATGTCAAAAAAACTAGACCCAAAAGACAAAAATTACGTCGACAAACTAGCTGACAACCTTGAAGGTGTAGGATTTTCCGGCTCCGAAGAATTAGGCGCTGCCGTAAAAGAAGTAGCAGAAGCCAACGGATATTCCTCCAAAAAAGGACGCGGAAAATTTTTCACCACAATAAAAAGACTTTTAGGATTACCTGTAAAATCAAAGGACGAAGCTAATGATTAATCGTGAGGAAGCTCAAGCACTTTTGGAAGAGCATGTAACGGACGAATATCAGCTGCTGCACGCTTTTATGGTGGCCTCTGCAATGGAAGCTTACGCTGAAGAGTTGGGTGAAGATGCTGACGTTTGGTTTCTGACGGGACTTTTGCATGACCTGGATTACGAGGAATTCCCTGAAGAGCACCCTATGCGGTCGATTCACTGGTTATCCGATGAGGACGTTCCGGAAGAGCTTTTGCATGCAATTGAAGCGCACGCCTATTTAAGAACCGGTGTTGAACCTGAAACTAATCTGGCAGCAGCGCTAATTGCGGTGGATGAGCTTTCCGGCTTTATGTACGCTTATTCGCTAATGAGACCTTCCGGTTTTGAAGGCATGAAAGCATCCAAAGTGGTTAAAAAGCTGAAAGATAAAGCCTTTGCAGCAAAGATCTCTCGTGAGGATATTTATTATGGCGTTGAAAAATTTGAGGTTGATATGAAGGAGCATATTAACTTTTTGCTGGGGGTTTTTAACGATTTACCGGAGTTGGAAAAATAAACTTTCATGCTTGATATCAGCTTTATTAGAGAAAATCCGGAGGAGGTTAAGCAGGCTCTGTATGATAGGCAAGTTGAGCTTGATTTGGATGCGTTTTTAAATCTGGACTCTCGTCGTAGAAGTTCTCTGCAGCATTTGGAAACTAAGCGAGCCCTGCGAAATTCTTTATCTGAGGCAATTGCAGAGGTGGCCGATTCGGAGAGAGCTTCTTTAATAGAGGAGGCGCGTCAAGTGAAAAACGATATTAAGGACTTGGAAAAAGAGTTTGACGTTTTAGACAAGGAATATCATGAGACTCTAATTCGAATTCCCAATGTTCCCTCTAAAGAAATGCCTGTTGGTAAGGGCGAAGAGGATAATGCTGTTTTAAAAGTATGGCTGCCTAAAGAGGGCTATTTAGATGTTGAAGGCGCTGATTACACCGATGTTTCTTACATGCCGCAAACTTCTTTTAAATACAAGGATCATGTTGAACTTGGTAAGGATCTGGATCTAATTGATGTTGAGCAGAGTGCTATTGTTTCCGGGAGTCGCTTTTACTATTTGAAAAATGAGGCGGTTTTGCTGCAGGAGGCGGTTTTTGCCTTGTTGAAAAACAAGCTTTTAAAGGAAGGTTACATGCCCATGATTTCTCCTCTGTTGGTAAAGGAAAAGTCTTTGTTTGGTACAAGTCATTTTCCGGAAGGGCGCGATCAAATTTATAAAATAGAAAGCTTTAATGTTGAGGATAAAAATGAGCTTTATTTAGTGGGGTCTTCGGAGCCTTCAAACTTTTCATATTTCATGGATAAAAAGTTTTCGGTTGAAGAGCTGCCTATTAAGGTTTTTGTGGAGAGCACTTGTTTTAGGAGTGAGGTAGGCTCTTGGGGGAAGGATGTTCGTGGAATTAAGCGGGTGCATCAGTTTGATAAGGTGGAGATGAATACTATTTGTACTCCTGCTAAGGCTCGCGAAGTTTTTGATGAGTACTTGGCAATTAACGAGTGGATGCTGCAGGAGCTAAAGCTTCCTTATCGAATTATTAGCAAGTGTACGGGGGATGCCGGTTATAACGCGTCGCATCTTCAGTTTGATTGGGATTATTGGCGTCCGGGTGAGCGCGAGTTTATGGAAGGTGGAACGGATACTTGGGCTACTGATTATCAGGCCCGTCGTTTAGGGATTCGCTATGAGGCTGATGATGAAGCTGCTTATGTGCATACGGTTAACGACACGGGAGCAACTACGCGAGTTATAATTGCAATTTTGGAAAACTATCAGCAGGAGGACGGCTCCATTTTGATCCCGGAGGCCTTGCACCCTTATGTGGGTGGACTTGAAAAAATCTCTCATGCTAAGATTAAGCGGAAATAAGCTATGTCTGTTTTTGCCGGAATAAAACCACCCGAAATTTTGCTTGAAACTTCCTCTAAGTACAATAAATCCATTAAGGTTCTAAAAGTTGGGGATGTTTTGAAGCTAAGCGTTAATAATTTTATTCAGTCATTTAGTAAGAATTCTAAGTCGGCTCATAGGCTTTGTTGGGGTCAGGCTGTTGATTTGATTAAAAAGGAGTCTAGTGATGTGCCGGTTGATAAGATTTTAGTTCTTGGAATGGGTGGGGGAACTATGCAGCACATGCTTAGGGAGCAGTTTCCTGAGGCGCATATTGTGAGTGTGGAAATTGATCCGGTAATGGTTGATATTGCCCGGGAGTATTTTGATATTGAGGATCTTGATAACCACGAAATCGTTGTCGAGGATGCTTTGCGTTTTGTGGTGGAGCCGCAGGAGCATGGTTTTGAGAAGCAGTCTTTTGATGTGATTGTTGTGGATACGGTTTTAGGTGATGAGTTTCCTGATCTTGGTAAGTCAGGCAATTTTTTGGCCGCTGTTAAGCAGTTGTTGGTTCCTGGTGGATTGATTTTGTTTAATCGCATGTATTTGGATGAGCATCAGGAAAGCGCTAATACTTTTGTGGAGTATGTGGAGAATTTTTTTGAGGGAGTTGATACGCATGTGGTTGCAGGGCATACGAATTCGGATAATATTTTGATTTACGGGCGTTCTTAGGCTTTTTAAGAGCCTGAGTATGGCGAGGGTTTGGCTTTTATGACTGTTTTTCAAGCTTTAATTTTAGGTGTAGTTCAGGGGTTAACTGAGTTTTTACCTGTTTCTTCTTCAGCACATTTAGTGGTTTTACCGGAAATTTTTGGTTGGCAGGCGCATTCTTTGGTTTTTGATACTACTTTGCATTTGGGAACCTCCTTGGCTTTGCTGGCTTACTTTTGGAAGGATTTGTGGGAGATTTTACGTAGTCCTAAGAAGTGGTGGTTTAAGTTATTTTTAGGGATGTTGCCGGCGGGAGTTTTGGGATTTTTGTTTAATGATTTATTTGAGGAGTATTTCCGGGATATTTCTTTTGTGGTTGTGTTTTTGGTTTTAGGGAGTGTTTTAATGCATGTAGCTGAGAAGTTTTTTTCTTCCGGTAATGCTTCTGCTGAGGAGGTTTCCGCTAAGAAAAGTTTTTTGGTAGGACTTTTTCAGAGCTTAGCTTTGTTTCCGGGATTTTCTCGTTCCGGTTCTACGATTTCAGGGGGTATGATTCTTGGAATGTCGAGGGAAGCAGCAGCTAAGTTTTCGTTTTTACTTTCAATTCCTTTGGTGTGGGCAGCGGGAGGTTTGGAGTTTGTTCAATTGTTTTCTGCAGGTGTTGGTGGGAGCAGCGTTTCTGCTTTTGCTCTGTTAGTGGGAGCAGTTTCCAGCTTTTTAACGGGAGTTTTATGCATTAAATTCTTCATGCGCTTTGTAAAAAGCAATTCCTTAATCCCTTTTGTAGTCTACCGCCTTCTCCTCGCCCTGGCTTTGATTATGCTTTAAAATCCGCTGCTGATTCTCGTAAAAAAGTTTTAACTTCTTGCCATTTGGTGGGTTTCAAATAATCCGGTTCCAGGTCACTCTCAACATCTACAAAATACGTTAACGATTTAAGAATATGTGTTCTTTGATAATCTCTCTTTTCGTACTTTTTTTCCAAGGCCTTCACTAAATCCTTTAAATCGAGTGTTTGCAATATCTCGTACAGATCCACAAAGTCTTTTTTGGCACTCCTTTGAGAAATGGCAATTATTTTCATGCAGGCAATATCTAGTACAGATGCCATTTTTATCGCCTTATATCTAACAGTTTCTTTCAAAAGGGGATATGCATATTCCAAAAAGCTTATTTTTACTCCCTCAATTTGCAAATGTAGCGTTCCCGGTTTTTCTTCAGTTATTGTTGGTTGATATTTTTCCAGAGCTTTGATGAGTTTTTCTTGTGAAGGAAACTTTTTTGCAAAAAAATCCAGATCAATGGATTTTCTATGCCCTAGTTGCAGCGCTAGAGCGGTTCCTCCTGCCAAGTAAAACTTCTCTAAAATTGGCTCATTTTGAATCTTTTCAAGAACTTCTTTTGTTTTTAAATAGAGTGTTTCTTCATGCATTCTAGATTTTTCGCGGGAACTTTGTAATATAAGGCATAAAAATTCCCTGTTTTGGGGCTTATATTTTTGGAGTTTTTTAGGGTTTCTACAATCTTTTTTCTATCATAAGTCTTATTTAGCCATTTTATTTCTTCCAGATCTCCCCACTCCAGAATTCGCTCAATAATAAATTTATAGTGTTTGTCTATTGAAATGTTTTCCAAAGGAGTATCCCAAAAGAATACCTTAAAAGACTTAGGTAGCTTCCTTTCCATGCTTTAATTATACCAAGCCTATTCATTCTGAGTTTGCTGCAGCAATGATATAATCCCTACGTCATGCTAGAAAAAATATTTGGCGTAATCTTTGACACCAACGAAAAACAACTCAAAAAACTGCAACCTCTTGTGCAAAAAGTAAACTCCCATGAAAACGAAGTGCAAAATTGGTCAGCCCAAGACTTTAAAGATCAGACAAAAAAATGGCAAGAACAACTGCAACAAAAACCCTACGAAAAACAGCAAGAAATCCTAAACCAAATACTCCCTAAAGCCTTTGCTGCAGCCAGAGAGGCTGCAAAAAGAACCGTAGAAATGCGCCCTTACGACGTACAGGTTTTAGCAGGAATCGTCCTCCATCAGGGAAAAATTGCCGAGCAAAAAACAGGAGAAGGAAAGACCCTAACAGCCACAATGCCTCTTTATCTAAACGCCCTAACCGGAAAAGGCTGCCACTTAGTCACTCCCAACGACTACTTATCCAGACACGGCGCAGGCTGGATGGGCTCCGTTTACAACTACCTAGGACTTTCCGTTGGCGTAATCATGCAGGAAAAAGCCTTCATCTACGACTCCGAATACGAAAACTCTACATTTCAAGACGAATACGCCAAGCATCTAAAAGAAGTTGATCGAAAAGAAGCCTACAAAGCCGACGTAACCTATGGAACAAATCACGAATTTGGCTTTGACTACCTTCGCGACAACATGAAACACAACTTAGAAGAACTCGTTCAAACCAATCCCAATGGAACCTTAGGCACACACAATTTTGCCATTGTTGACGAAGTAGACTCCATTTTAATTGACGTGGCACGAACGCCTCTAATAATTTCCACGTCATACTCGCAACCCACTTCTCGCTATCAGGAAGCCAACAATATTGTTAAAGGGCTTTTAAAAGGAACCGACTATGAGGTGGATGAGAAGTATCGCAGCTCCACTCTAACCGAGTTAGGAATTCGCAAAGTGGAAAAACTTTTAGGTGTGGGGAATTTGTACGAGGAAGATTTTGAGATGGTGCATTTAATTGAGCAAGCTTTAATTGCAAATACGCTTTATGAAAAGGACACGGACTATGTGGTTAAGGATGGTCAGGTAGTTATTGTGGATCAGTTTACAGGGCGTTTGTTGCCAAGTAATCGCTATTCGCATGGGTTGCATCAGGCTATTGAGGCTAAAGAAGGAGTTGCTATTCAGGAAGAATCCCGTACGCTTGCGGAAATCTCGTATCAGAACTATTTTAGGATGTATTCAAAACTTGCCGGCATGACAGGTACTGCAGCAACGGAGGCGGAGGAGTTTAAAAAGATTTACGATCTTGACGTTGTTATTGTTCCGACGCATCGTCCTATTGCGCGAAAAGATCACAACGATGTGGTCTATAAAACTATTTCCGCTAAGTTTAAGGCAGTGGCGGATGAAATTGAGGAGCGTCACAACAAGGGTCAGCCGGTTTTGGTGGGTACGACTTCAGTTGAGAAGAGCCAACTTTTGCATAATTATTTGGTGCGAAAAAAGATTTCTCATGAGATTTTGAATGCTAAGAATCATGAGCGGGAGGCTTTAATTATTGCTCAGGCAGGTAAGCCGGGAGCAGTTACGGTTTCTACAAATATGGCCGGTCGAGGTGTGGACATTATTTTGGGAGGGGATCCTTCTACTGATGAGGAGCAGGAGAAGGTTAAGGAGTTGGGTGGTTTGCATGTTATTGGTACTGAGCGGCATGAGTCTCGCCGTATTGACAATCAGCTTAGAGGCCGTTCAGGGAGGCAGGGCGATCCGGGGTCTTCCAGGTTTTTTGTGTCTCTGCAGGATGATTTGATGCGAATTTTTGGAGGAGCTCGTGTGGAGGCGCTGATGAATCGTTTTGGGCTGGATGAGAATGTGCCTTTGGAAGCAGGAATGGTGAGTAAGGCCATTGAGAACGCGCAAAAGAAGGTGGAGGGTTTTAACTTTGACCGCCGTAAGAGTTTGGTGGAGATGGATGACGTTATGAATGTGCATCGTGAGGTAGTTTATAAGTTGCGTCGTCGTATTTTGGAGCTTGCTTCTGGGGATGAGTCTCATGTGGATTGGTTTTTGCAGGAGCTTGCGGAGAAGGCTGGTTTTGATGCTGCGGTTTGGGAGGAGAAGAAGTCTTCGTTTGTTTCGGAGCATGGTTTGGGGCAGTGGCGGGAGGTTTTGAAGCAGTTGACTTTGCCGGTGGTGGATCTTTTGTGGATGGAGCATTTGGTGGATATGGATCAGCTGAAGGAGGGGATTGGTTTGCGGGGTTATGCGCAGCGGGATCCTATGGTGGAGTATAAAAAGGAGGGGCATGCGCGGTTTGAGGTTTTGGTTCGCAAGATTTATGCGTCTATTGCGGATCGGCTGGAGCGTTTTCGTGGGGCGGGTCGTGCAGAGGATTCGTCGGCTTTGTCGGGAGGTTCTCGAGGGGATGTTTTGGAGCGTAGTATGGCTCAGGCGCAGTATACGAAAGGGGATTTGGAGGCGGGGGTTTCTGATGAGGCTGCTTTGGTCCAGCAGGGGCGTGGGCCGGGTAGTTCCGGAGGTTCCGGTAGCTCTGATGACGGCTTGCGCGACAGGATAGGTCGCAATTTCAAGGTTAAAAAGGTCAGTGGATCTTCTTCAGAGGATGTAGGTAGAAACGATCCCTGCCCTTGTGGAAGCGGCAAAAAATACAAGTACTGCTGCGGCAAAAACTAACCCTCAATTTTTCCCAAAGGAGCTGTCCCTTAAATCTGGTACAATCTAAGCACAATGAAATTTACTAAAAAGTTTTATTTCAGCTTTGCCTTGCTCCTCACAGTTAGCGCTTTAAGTTACACTGCCTTTATCACATTCAGCCCACGCCTCTTAGCCAAAGTTTCCGAAAGCGTAAAAGGCACCTACATCCACAGCGAATTCTCCTACCTTCCCTCCATTGAAGACGCCACCGAAATCAGCGCCAACTACAAATCCGAAGGGTTTGAACGCTCCTTTGTAATGAGTCAATCCTGCGAAAACGTTCCCCAACGCTTCTATAAAAACGTATTAACTGCCGACGAATGGATTGCCGAAAAAACAGAAAGCAAAGAAAGCTACCAAGCCACCACCTACAAAAAAGGAACGCAAAAAATTAGAGTCGCCTCCTTTGATGATCCCGAAAAAGATGAATGTCTAATAACCCTAGTAGGCTACCGCTCCGAATAAACCGCCGTCTACTCCGCCGTTCCCACCAAAAACACCGCTCGCCAAGGCCTATACACACTCTTATAAGTCTCCTCAAACAAAACCTCCTCATCCTTACTAACCGTACGCGAAAAAACAGAAGTCCCTCCCGGAGCAGCAAAATCTATCTGTCTAGTTACCCCTTTAGCCAGAGTATCCGTTTCCTCATACAAAGGGGCCGGCGCACCCGTCACTCCTGTAATTTCAGGATCCGTAATTTCAACCTCACGCCCATCGGGAGTTCCATAAATATTAAAAGCCAACTTACTTTCTTCCGGCATCGATTCAGCCTGCACCAAAACGTAATTTGGCGTATCGTTTTTAAATCTAAAATCCAGGGCGGGCTGATAAATGGAGGCGTCAAAGCCCACAGGTTTGTCCTGCTCGTAATAGGAAACTCGATAAGCATGTGGATGGCGCTCTACAACAGGAAGGCCTGAATTCAAAACCGCCCTAAAAAGTGTAGTAGACGTTTGGCAGACCCCTCCTCCCGCACCTAAAATAGTTCGTCCGTTAGAAATTATCCAGGCAGAGTTATATCCGGTTGCTCCACTAATGGCGCCAACAGCTTGGTTTAAAGAATAAGTTTCCCCGGGAGGTACCAGGACTCCACTTGCCCTTTCAGCAGCCAGCGTTAAATTATGAACTCGAGAAGCTCCTGAACCTGAATAATCCGATTCCCCTCGCCCCAACAGAGCAAAAATCCCATACTTAGTTAGATCTGAGGAATTGTTTGTTGGAATAGTTGTAACAGCAACTTTTTCTTTATTTTCAAAAAGAGCTTCCTTAAAATCCTCTGTAAAGGCTTTAATATCAAGTTCCTCGCCTTCCTCAATAATTTCAAACTCTAAAACTTGGCCTTCCTCCGTTTCCTCAGTAACCAAACCTCTAGGAAGCACATTAACTTTTTCCGCCAGCCTTTCCAGATAACTTTCAAAAGTCTTAGTATTTAATTTCAAGCTTAATTCTCCCTCTCCTAGATCCCCATCCGTTTTAGCCACGCTCACATACTCCAACTTTTCCTTAGGGGTAATTTCCCAAGCATTTTCATTATGCGTTACCGTTAAATCGTTGCGCGCCAAAATCTCCACATCTGCTTTCAATCCCTGCAAATCCGACGCCAAAATATCAGCTTCTTCCACAACAACCGGCAGCTCCTTCTCGGAATACTCCAGATTTTCAAAACTTTGCAGCACCAGGCGATAAAGCGCATTACTGTTAATCTTCCTGCCCACTTGATCCTTTTGGATTTGCACGTTTTCCTCTTCATCCAGATAGAAGCGCGCATTTACAGAAGGTTGATCCACCAAACCCTTAATTTCACTTAAACGCTGCTCCAAAAGGTTGGTATTAAAGTCGCTTGCCGCCTTTATAGGTTGCGGTTTAATTAAACCAGCCAGCTTTGTCTTTAAATCAACGAGAAAATTTCCGGTTCGCCCGGCATTAAAAGCTGCTTTAACTGTGCTTTCAGCGTCATATTCCAACTCTAAATTTTGGGTTTTAATTTCATAAACGGCGCTCTCCTCCGAGTCCTTTAAAACTAGCGTATACTCCTTCTCAAAAGGATTCTCCAAAACCTTTAAAGCTTCCGTTGCAGTCATCCCTCCAAGTTTTATATCTGCAACTCTAACCCCCGGGATTATCTTGTTGGCAAAGTAAGCATGATAGGCCGAAAATATCAAAAGCCCCCCAAAGACAGCAAGCACAAGGGTTTTCCCCCACACAGGTAACTTTGCCTGCATCATCTTATCCCAGGTTTTGTTGATTTCCTTTTTAGCTTTAGCCACGTTTTTGTTTTGCTATTTTCTTGATCCGTTTTTCTTAGGATTGCCTATTAAGTATTTTGGAGCGTCTTCTGACATGTCGATCATTTCTTCGGCTTCTTCCGACAAGTGTTTGGAAGCTGTTTGTCCAAAAGCAATGACCTCTGCTTTAACACCTCTACTCTTAGCATACTTCAAAAGCTCTGTGTAGTCACCATCTCCGGAGACCAGCACCACTACGTCTATTTTAGGAAGTAGTCGAATTACGTCCATACAGATTCCCACGTCCCAGTCGCCTTTTTTAGCCCCTCCATAGAAAATTTGAAGTTCTTTTTCTTTAACTTCAAAGCCTATTTTATTTAGCGCTTCGAAAAACTGTTCTTCAGCACCAACATCAGCTTTAATTACATAGGCAAAGGCTCTAATTAGCTTCCTTTTTCCTACGGCTGCTTTTAATACTTGGGAAAAATCTACTTTAGCGGAGTAGAGATTTTTTGCGGAGTAGTACATGTTTTGCACGTCTACAAAGACGGCTACACGTTGCTCTTTATATTTTGTTGTACTCATTTTTTAAACCTTTCTTGTGAATAATTTTTAAAAGTCAGCCCCTAATTCACTTTTGTTTATAGGGCTGTTGGGGGTATTTTAACATGTGGGGGAGTTTTTTCTTTTTTATTTAAGATACTTAGCGAATATCACATAATCAGTGTCGCCAAAGTGTCTTGGCAAACTTCCTTCAATTTTGTATCCAAGTTTCTTATAAAATTCCACGGCAGATCTCCAATTTTCTCCGGTTTCAAAATAGATTTTATGAACATCATTATTTCCGGATACTTCTTCCACCTTTTCCATTAGCTTTTTTCCAATACTCTTTCTGTAGTGTTTTGGACTCACAATTATTTCATCCAGATAAGTCACATTTGCCTGAATTGTGAACTCTATATAGCCCACTATTTCATCTTCTTGTACGGCTGTGTACATGAATTTACGTTTTTCCCAGTCAAAACTTCTGCCGGGATAGTGTTCTTTATCTGCATGGTCCCAAGCTTCATCAAGGAATTTGTTTAATCTATCTGATTTTTCTTGTATCTTTGTTATTCTCATGGGGTTAAAAGCTTTGTATGCTTTTGTACTTTAGAGCTCAATTTCCCACGCGTGCCTAACTTTTTTGTTTTCATCTGTGTATCTGAAAGCAATTTTAGCAATTTCGATTTTTTTCGGTGCTTCCTCCACGCATTTTTCAAACGCTTCTTCTGCCTTTTCGGGTTTACACCAAATACACATGTTCATATGATCTCCAACTATGCTTTCTCCCTTACTCCTTGGGTCAATTTTGTGTATATACTCCACGTATTCCCGTGTTGTAGAAACTCCTAGTTTTTCAAGAATTTCTTCGCAGAATCCGGAAAAATCTTGCAAATGTTTATCGTGGAATCTAAGTGCTATCCAGTTATGCGCTACGTTTTTTTCATCATTAGCCGATTTATGTACGTTGGTTACATGGTCGTATGTTACCGGAAACGGTTTTTTCTTTTTCAGGGTGTTTTCAAAGGTTTTTTTGATGGTTTCGATTTGTGTCTCGTCTTTATAAACACCGGAGGCCAGTGTTATATGAGCATCATTAACGTTGTTGCTTCTAGTATCTCTAAATCCGTTTTTATTGAAGAAGAGTCTGATTTCGTTTAATTTTTCTAAGTTTTCCTTTTTTGGTAAGGCTACTATGAAGAATCTGTTCATGTGAGTATTGTAGCGTGTATTGTTTTGTATTTCCTTTTATTTCCAGGTTTATGCAATTAATAATTCCAGCAATTCGGGGAACTCCTCTGTTCCTAGATTGTCAAAGCAAAAGTGTCCCTTATTCTCAAATTTAGTTACGGGCAAACCATCTACAGCCGAAGTAAGTTTTTTCACGGATTCGAGAACACTAGGCATATCATCCGCTGAATACAATACGTGAAATTTGTTGGCTTTTGCTACCAAATTCTTATCTACGTCAAAGTCAAAGAAATCAGACGTTCTTCTATTTTCCGGATCGAGCCAAGGGGCAACTAGAACTACCTTGTCAACATTAACATCGTTTTCACTCAACCATCTGACTAAAAACCCTCCCCCGCAGCTATGCCCTACTAGAATTGTTTCCGCTGTTATGTCATGTCTTTCAAACTCTTTTTTCCAATCTTCGTATGTAGGTCCATATGCTTTTGGCAATTCGGGTGTCTGCGTAAATATGTCTCTGATCAAAAGCTGCTTTTGCAGCCATGGGAACCAATGACTATTCGATAAAGAGGGATACTCATCACTGTAGTACTCTTCTTTATCACAAGAACCATGTAATAGAAGTGCGTTTTTCATATCAATTATATTTCCTTTAAAACTTTATACCTTAATTGAACTAATTCGTTATTGATCTCCTTGGTTTCCAAAAGTTGGAGTTTTACATCTAAATCTGATTTTCCAAAGAGAGTTAGACCCTGTCCTATAATCAGGGGATGCACACTTAACACAATCTCATCTATTAAATCCGCCCTTAAAAATTGCCCATTTGTATTTTCACCGCCAATAATCAGTAGATTTTCAAATCCCTTTTTTCTTGCAAAATTCACAATGTCGTTTGCACTACCTTCCCTTATCGAGAGATTCTCTGCTTCCTTGTGTAAATCTTCATTTGAAGTTAGGACTATGTTAAAGGAGTTTTCTATGGGGAATTCATCGGAATCAAACTGTTCCATGGTTTTTCTACCCATTATTACAGCATCGCTTGCCTTTATATAGGAGTAGAATTGATCCCAATCAGTCTCAGATACCCAACTACTGTCTTCCTGCCCTCTTGTTATGTAGCCATCTATTGATGTAGCCATGTATAAAGTTATTTTCATGATAATGGAATTATATCAGTTTAGATTTATGGGAGTTATCCGGTATTATTTGCTTTAGTTAAAGGAGCAGCCCACCATTTGCCTTTGGCAAATGCTCCAGGTAGTTTCAACCCTTTTCAAGTTCTGACGAACTTGAAAGGTAGCAAACAAATGTTCGCTTTCGCTCACATTTGCTTGGACCAAACGGGTCGCAAAGCGACACGTTTGGCTGAGCATACGGATCTAGAACTATTTTACTCTCCAGGATGCATTTGAGACAAATGAGACAGTATAAAAAGGTATTAGTTTGTTACATTTGGGTAATAACCATTGAATTCTTCAGTGGACAATATATTTTGAGCATCCTGTTTAACTTTAATCTTGCTTTTACTATTAATTCTGGATGGTAAGCAATCCTGAAATATCTTTTTTATAGATTCATTTGGAGGTGTAATAAACCTATAGCCGCTAATTCTTCTCTCAACCCGATTTACAAGATTTCTGTTGTATTTTTTGCTGCCATTTCCAAAAACAAGCACATAACTCTCTCCAACCTCAAACATAGGCACTATTGAAAGAAGTTCCTTTTTACCTTTTTTTAGTTCAACTTTCGGACGTTCAAAGCCATCACGTTTTAAAGTTCGGATGTCTGTTTTAACACCAAGTCCAGTTACTTCCTCAATATTTTTAAACACTTCAACTGCGTTTTCAAAAGCACACTCGTTTACGAATATATCAACGTCCTCGTTATTTCTATAAAAATGGCCCTGAACCGCTGCAAGTGCTATACCTCCATAAACCCAATATTCTATTCCACTATTTTCTAGTGAGGGCATAACAGTTTCAAAAATTACTTTGAGATGTTTGTTGTTCATGTGATTTTAGCTTACCTCCACCATAAACATTGCACCATCATAGAAAACATAAACCCAGACATAAATAAACTCTTCATCATTATTATAAGCTCTCCAATACCTGAAAACTCCATCTCCAATCTCAGCATATCGGAATTTATTTAGTGTATTATCAATCAGATCTTGAGTCGGTTTCAACATGGTTACTTTATATTTTTTGTTTATTGGGTTAATTTCGGGTCTGTGGTGAACTATTAATCCTTTAGTGAGCCTAATCAAAAATTTCTCAGCTCTCTCTACAGGAATTGTAATTGCGGAATGTTGTAGTCCCTGTGCATCAGTCAAATTTGTTCTTATTAAGCTTTTTTTAACATTTTCTTTCAGTTTAGGACTCCTTTTGAATGAAGATCCCATAACCTTATTTTTCCATATCCAAGCGCCTTCAGAAGATCTGTTGATTTGTGCCGTTGTAAAAATTCTAAATGCTTCATCATCAAGGGATAAAACTTTATGGCAGTCTCCACAACAGCTAACCGTAACTAGGTTATATCTTTTATTTGGTGGAAAAAAACCCTTAGGTGGAATATGATCTCTTGTTAAATTTTCAGTTGAGCCACAAAGATAACAATTATCTTCCATTACATTCCTGCTAAAATCTCGTGTAGACCGCGATCTTCAATTTTAAATAATTCGTCACTAATCCCTGAAATATTTTTATATATAGGTATATCTGCAGTTGAAATATAGTATTTTGGAATATCTTGGTATCCAAGATCACGCAGTTTCTTTAAAACACATCCGACAAACATATTTATTGCAATATAAAAATGGGGGTCATTCTTAGTTGTAATATCCTCTGTATCGTTGAATACAAAGTCTGTTGTTGAAACTACATTACCATGAATAATTCGATGCCTTAGTTTATAGAATTCTTCAGCCCATATTTCCGGTAAAGATAAGTTAAGATTTCTAATTACAGCTCCTGTCTGCGTGTGAACTTCGGGATAAGAGTATTTTTGCTCTGAGCTGGGATCACGTGAAACGTAATTTAAAATATTACTTCTAAAATTTGATCTGCTTGATTCCCCAAATAGTAACTCAAAGGCCATTATGAGATTTAGTATTCTTGTATGCATTGGTATTTCAGTAGTATTTTTGTATGTGTAAAAGAAAGGTCCTAGGGAATTGTAAATATTTGCTTTGTCCAAATTAGTTTCCCGATCTTTGTATAAATCTAAAAGCGCGCTAAGGGTAGGAATATCAAAATTCACAGGTTGGTTTGCTACATGTATGTATTCTGGTTTTTGAAATTGAATTTCATCCATAGTATATCCACCGGTTGATATACCATGAATTGCACCAGCCTGGGTAGAAATCCCAGTATTTCCTATCTGGAATCTCTGGTAATAGCTCAAAAAATTATCGCTGGTTATAAAATTCCATGAATTCATTTTTAATATAGAAGGTATAAGTAGTGCCTGTTTTGTGTATTCAATTTTATCTATTGTCTTTTTGTAGATATTTGGAAACTCATATCTGTAATTAGTTATAATGGTTGGATTTTCTATGCTTCTACCACTGACGTACGTATATGTTTGAAGAATTTTTTCAAGATGTGTCTTTAAAGCGGTATCACTTATATTTTTATCCTTATATTTATGAAAAGGCCAAATTCTTAAGTTATCAAACCCAATCTCACCATTTAAATATAAGTAAGGTAATATTGTGACTGTATTGTAATTTCTTGTTGGCATACCAATAAAAAACCCACGCTAAACTAAAGCATGGGCAGTTACTTTCTGCATCTATTCTAGTAGAAACATCAACGGAGTGCTATTTCTTGCTTGAAGAAACCGTAATTTTAGGCTTTTCTTTTTCTATTTTTGGATGTTTTTTAAGGAATTCCTTGTTCTCATAGACAAAAAACACTGTGCAGTAAATAGCCCCACTAGAATCTTTAAGCTGGCTGGCCTTCAAAAATCCAGTTCTTACGTATTTTCCTCTAGTTGCAGGATGAACACCGTGTTTTAAGGCATAAAAGTACTGAAAACATAAGATTAGCATTAAAGTGTATAAATAAAGCCCTTTACCTGCATAATAGAAGCATTCTCCCTAGTCCTGTGTCTTCTTGATACCTGTTGTGAAAAGGTATAGAGGATAAAAGGAGTATTTTGTAAGTTCTGGATATTTTCCTAATACCTTATCATCCTTTAGTAAAGGTTCTTCTGTTTTTACTTTATTAAATCCTACTTGCTCAAATATTTGTTTGTACCTTTCAATAGGTCTCATATAATAGGTTAAAGGTCCTACCGTTTTATTAAGATACACCTCAAACTGCCGTTCTTTAGTAATATCCTTTGTTAATACATACTTAGGTTTGTCTGTATCTAGGTTCTCCCAATAACCTACATGAAAAGTATTAGGGTTAATACTTGATGTAACAAAAGTTCCTCCTGGTTTTAAGATTCTAAACATTTCTTTTGCGATGGTGCTCAAGTCCACTACCCAATGAAACATAAGTGAGGAAATTACTAAGTCAAAGCTATTGTTTTCAAAGGGTAGTTCATGACAGTCCGCTGGAATCAGTTCTATAGCGTCTTTTTCTATGGCAGTTTCCTCTAGCATATTTGGAAGATCCATTCCCACTAAATTACAATTCTTACAAATAAAGCTTAACTTATTCAACATATAACCATCTCCACACCCTATGTCTAATATCCTTTTGTTAGTTAAGTCTGGCAGTAAAGAAAAGAAGAAAGGGTCATGGTAAAGCTTCTTAGTTAAGTTGATTTCATTTGCGGAATTAGGATCTATGCTCTTGACATAAATTTGACTAACTTCCTTATCTTCCCAACTTTTTTTACTCATATAACTGAAAGGTAGATTAATATCTATCTCGAAAGGAATTTTGAATTTTTGACATAAAACCGCCAATTTTTATGCTTGTAACCATCTTCATAGTCGCCAATTCCCACTCGTTTATCTGTTTCTACTTCAAAGTTTACAAAATCCCCTAAATCGCAAATTATTATATCAGAGGTCCTTAAATTTTGCCCATAGTTTTTTTTAGTTATATTTAATGCTTGTGTAATTTTTGCAGGACCGCTTAAAAGATTAGCTGGCTTTTCAGTACCTCTGCGTCTTTTAATTTCCTCTATTCCAAAGATTGGCTTGATGGCTCTAATTAGGGTTACGTTGTGATTTTCCTCTCCATCTCCGGATGTGATGCCAAAACAATGATGCAGTCCATAAATTTTATATACATATAAAAGACCTTTTTCCTTTTCAAAAATAACTTTTGTTCTATCTGTAATCTTTCCATGATGATGGTGTGAGGCTATGTCTGCCTTTCCCGGGTAACTTTCTGTTTCTACTATCACGCCACCTATAGGAAAAGGATTTAAACGAATGAAGTATTTTCCAAGTAAGGCTTTAGAAACCTCATTGTTGTCTTTTTGATAATAGAATTCCTTGGGGAGTATGTATTGCTTAAAGTATTCAGCTTGATGTTTAAGGTCTATGTCATTCATGCTTTGGAATTATATCAGTTTAGAATTTACAAGAGTTCCGCAGCACTATTTACTTTTGTTATAGTGAAAAGCCTCTGGCTGGGAGGCAGGGACTTGAACCCCGATCGCAGCATTCAGAGTGCTGTGTCCTACCATTAGACGACCTCCCAATGAAATGTCCTAATTCATGACTGTAAAGCTTTCTTAGGACGGCTCCCATGATAACATCATCCTATTGTGAGATAAAGCTGGCTGTGTTCGCTTTTTTACTGCATATGTTTTTCACTACGATTTTTAAATTAGGTAATACTGCTTTCGCACCCTCACTCTCCAAACTTTATAAACATCTCCCACATTTACAAACTTTATAAAGTTTCATATAATAAATCCATGAAGTTCCAAAACCTTCCAAAAAAACTTAAACTAATCCAAAAAGTCACGGAAATGTCTCAAGAAGAGCTTGCAAGAAAGCTAGACGTGTCTTTTGTTACCTTAAATAGTTGGATAAATGCCAAGTCTACTCCCAGGGATAAGCATAAAAAAGCAATAGAAGAACTTTATAGAGTATATTTCGAAAAAGATATTAACGAAAGCGCCGCATTTGACTCTGTGAAGGCAAAAAAATCCTTTATTCTTAAGGAATCTTCCAAGAGAAATAATCTGCAGCACATTTTGAAAAATCCTGACATCTACGAGGAGTTACTGTTACAAGTTACCTACAATACAAACAGTATAGAAGGAAGCACTTTAACTAAAGCAGATACAGCTGCTGTTCTATTTGAAAACAAGAGTCTGCCGGGCAAAAATTTAATAGAGCATTTGGAGGCAAAGAATCATCAGACTGCTTTTAAGTATCTGTTTGATTGGCTGGACGAAAGTGGCGCTAAACAGACTATAAATGAGCAGTTAATTTCTAAACTGCATCTTCTTTTAATGCATGGGATTTTGGATAATGCCGGAAATTATCGTGCTCATCCTGTGCGTATTGTGGGTTCCAATGTTCCTACAGCAAATTCATTGAAGGTTCCTGAATTAATGGAGGATTTGGTTGCGGAAATTAATAGTGAATCTGCAGATGTTATTGCAAAGGTTGCCCGAATCCACAGTAAATTTGAGCAGATTCATCCTTTTAGTGATGGTAATGGTAGATTAGGCAGGTTGCTTATTATTGCAATGCTTTTGCGTGAGAATATAGCGCCGGCAGTTGTTCAGCAAGATCAAAAGCAGGAGTATTTGGATGCTTTAAATAAGTCTCAGCTAAAAGAAGATCACGGCCTTTTGGAGGATTTTATTTGTGATTCAATTATTTTTGGAATTAAGATTTTGAATCGTAACACTCTTGTTTCATAAATTGGCTTTTTGACTTTAGTTTCTGTATCTAGGGGATTTCTCCATCTCACATCTGTTGACCCCTATCCACTAATGTGCTAACTTAACCATGGCAGTATAAAGGTGAATACTTAATGTTCAAGTGGGGTCTCACCCACTTTCTTTATATATGCGGTAAAATAACGATATGGCAATAACAGAATTTAATGCAGCAGTAAACCAAATAGCAACCGAACGTGGAATCTCCGTGGAGAGCGTAATTGAATCCATTGAGAGTGCCCTAATTTCCGCTTACAAAAAAGACTACGGAGAGAACGTTGAAAACGACTCCGAAGAAGAAGCTGCTCTTGAAGAAGAATCCCTAACTGCAGAACTTGACCCATTAACCGGAGAAGCAAAGGTTTTTAAAGACGGCAAGGACGTGACCCCTTCCGGATTTGGCCGAATAGCAGCTCAAACAGCAAAGCAAGTCATTTATCAAAAGATCCGTGAAACAGAAAAAGATGTAGTTTTAGGTGAATATGAAGACAAAGTGGGCGAAATAGTTAATGGTCACATTTTTAGAATAGAAAATAACGTTATTGTTATAGATTTAGGTAAAGCGCATGGAATTTTGCTTCCTAATGAGCAGATTCCCGATGAAGAATATCGTGTTAATCAGCGATTGAAAGCTGTTGTTAGGGGTGTTAGAGACTCCGGTAAAGGTCCGGAAGTTATGGTAAGTCGTGCAGCTCCTGAGTTTGTAACCAAGCTTTTTGAACAGGAGGTTCCTGAGATTGCTTCTGAAGTTGTTGTTATAGAGGCTATTGCTAGAGAGCCCGGTTCCCGAACTAAAATGGCGGTTTCTTCCAATGATGAGCGAATTGATCCTGTGGGGAGTTGTGTGGGCCAAAAAGGTGTTCGCGTTCAATCTGTTATAGCTGAGCTTAACGGGGAGAAAATTGATATTGTTCCTTTTTCTGAGGATTCGGCAAAGTTTATTGCTTCGGCGCTTTCTCCTGCTCGTGTTACGGATGTGGCTTTGGATAGGGAAAATAAGGTTGCTACGGTTTCGGTTCCTGAGGATCAGCAGAGTTTGGCCATTGGTAAGGCCGGTCAAAATGCTCGTTTGGCTAATAAGCTTACGGATTGGAAAATTGATATTAAGGGGGCTGCTGACTTTTTTGACGAGGAGACGGGAGAAGCAAAGGAGTCAGAGGTTCAGGGAGGTATTTGGGATGAGCTTATTCAAAAGGTTGAGGATGACGAAGAGAAGGAGAACGCAGAGGACGAATCCGTATCAGAGTCCGGAACGACTGCGGAAGAGGAAACTGAAACCAAAGAAACCCAAGAAGAAGAAAAAGAAAACGAAGAAACTACAGAAACAAGCGAAAATGAGTAAAATCATGAACCGTTTAAATAAAACATGGCAAAAAAAGACACAAACAACAACTCAAAATATGTCAGAGCGCCTATTGTCACCTTTATGGGACATGTTGACCACGGCAAAACAAGTCTTCTTGATGCCATTCGTGACACTAGCGTTCAAAAAGGCGAATACGGCGGTATTACGCAACATGTAGGTGCTTACTCCATTGAGCACAACTCTCAAAAAATTACATTTATAGATACTCCCGGTCATAGTGCTTTTACGCAAATGCGTGCTCGTGGCGGTAAAGCTGCAGATGTAGTGGTTTTGGTTGTGGCTGCAGACGATGGGGTTATGCCTCAAACAAAAGAGGCTATAGCTCATGCAAAAGCTGCTAACGTTCCCATGATTGTGGCCATCAATAAAATGGATGTTGCCGGCGCTAATCCGGATAAGGTTAAGCAGCAGCTGGCTCAGGAAAACGTTTTAGTAGAAGATTGGGGAGGCGATATTGTCTCTGTAGAGGTTTCAGCTGAAACTAAGGACAATCTGGACACTCTTTTGGATGCAATTTTAGCAGTGTCGGATCTTTTGGAGCTAGAGGCAGATTCTACGGATGAGTTGGAGGCTATAATCATTGAGTCTAAGAAGGATCCTAAGAAAGGCGTTGTTGTAAATTGCATTATTCGCAATGGTACTTTGCAGGTGGGGGATGAGATTCAGGCTAGCGGTTTGGAGGCTAAGGTTAAGCGTATTACTGATGAACATGGGCAAAGTATTCAAGAAACTACAGCTACGGCTCCGGTGAGTGTTTTAGGTTTTGGAGAGGTTCCTACAGTAGGCGATCTAATTGTTGAGCAGGGCAGTGAGTTAGCGGAGTTAGCTGTTGATCAGGATCATGTCGAAATTATAGGTACTAATGCTGCAAACATGGTTTCCATTATTTTAAAGGCTGATACAAAAGGAACTTTAGAGGCTGTTAAGGCAAGCTTAGCGGATTTGGTGACTTCTTCAGTAGGGAAGACTTTTTCATTAAAGTTTATTCAAACTTCAACAGGCTCAATAACTGATTCAGATGTTTTATTGGCTCAAAGCGTGGAGGGTGTGGTTATAGGGTTTAATGTAGCTATTTCAAACTCGGCGGATACACTGGCTCATAGTTTGAGTATTCCGGTAAAGACTTATAAGACTATTTATGACCTATTAGATGAGGCTGAAGATTTATTGAAGTGGACGGCTGAAAAGGAAGAGGCCAAGATAAAAGGTCGTGCTGGTGTTTTGAAGCTTTTTAAGTTGCGTTCAGGGGATATTGTGGCCGGTTGCACTGTTATGGCAGGGAGAATGCCAAGGAATGCCTCCGTTGCCGTTTATGACAAAAATCCTGCTGACGTTGAAGAAGATGAAGAACCTCTATATCGAGGGAGAATTAAGAAAGTGCAGTCAGGTACGGAGGAGGTCTCTTCTATAGGCAAAGGCAATGAATGTGGAATCATGTTAAAGCCTCAGTTTGAAGATATAAAACCCGGTATGTTTATTGAAGTTGTTTAGTTTGCTTTAGAAAAGTGTTCTCCAAGAATTTTGACAAAGTACCCTATAACTGGTAAAATCCCACGAGATCAAAAAAGTAACAACTTGATCTAATTTCCTGCCAAAAAGGTAAATAGTATATGAATACACAAGAAATTGATACTGGAAAAGTCAAAAATTTAATAGAAAACGCCCAAACTATAGCGGTAGTGCCCTCCGAAGTTGCCGGTGCGGATTCTTTTAGTGCAGCTGCAGGTCTTTATTACACGTTGCAAGCAGCCGGAAAAGACGTATCTCTTGTTTATATTGGCAATATTCCTGCTGAAGCTAAAGGGCTTATAGATGCTGAAAAATTAACAAAAGACATTTATGCACGCCAACTTAGCATTTCCATTGATTATTCTGATACACCGGCTAGCAAATTAGCCTATTCAAATGAAGATAACGTTTTAAAGTTGGTTTTATCTCCTATTTCTAAGGATTTTGATCGCTCTAAAATTAAAACCAGAATAGAAGGAAACGATTTTGACTTAATTCTTGTTCTAGGTGTTCAATCTCCTGATGATTTGGGAATTGTCTATAAAGAATTGCAGGATGACTTTGCAGGAGCAGATGTTGTGAATATTGATAATACCTCCATGAATTTGTTACATGGGGATGTAAATTTTATTGATACAACAGCGGCCAATTTAAGTGAGTTAGTATTTAAATTACTTTCTAAAGTAGGTCTTGTACCTAACGGAAGGGCTGCAAAGGCTCTCCTTGTAGGTATGACGTATAGGGAGCCTCAAGAGTAACCTTTGGGATCAATTTCCAGAGGACTTGGAAGACCCGGAGTTTGCTGCAGAATAAAGGCAAAGAAAGTCAAAGTGTTGATAGGCTGAAACATCTTTGTTAGAATAGCTATTGCTTATGGCGTTACCAAAAGATTTAAAAGACAAAATAATTAACGATTATCAAGTGCACGAGGAAGATACAGGATCTCCTGAGGTTCAAATTGCCCTATTAACTGAAAGAATTTCCCAATTAGCCGACCACTTAAAGACTCACAAAAAGGATAACCACTCTAGAAGAGGTCTATTGCAGCTTGTGGGGAAGAGACGTCGCCTTCTTTCCTATTTAAAAGGAAAAGACAAGGAACGTTACAAGACGGTTACTAAGAAATTAGGCCTTAAATCCTAATAAATTCAGCACTCCGTTTGCAATTTTCGTTGATTTATACTATAAAGTTAACAATTATTAATTATAAGTAAAGGAAGTTTAGTAGAGGATTTGGATTAAGGGTTAAATATTGGACATTATTCTCATTTAGGATTTTCCCGTTAGATAGAAACTTATCTAGAAGAAGGAATTTAAGTGAGTTTTAATAGTGTGACAAATATTTTATTCCTTAATCTATTCTTAAAACACTTCCCATAGAAGAAAGGTAAAAAAATGAATAAATATGTGAAAAAAGAGATCGAGCTAGCCGGTAGAAAATTGGTATTGGAAACCGGTGAGTTGGCCATGCAAGCAAACATGGCAGTAAAAGTAAGTTATGCTGATTCTGTAGTTTTGTCTACAGCAGTGCAGGGAGGGATGAATCCCGATTTGGACTATTTCCCTTTGCGAGTTCAGTACGAGGAGAAGCTTTACGCAAGTGGATCTATTAAGACTTCTCGCTTTGTTAAGAGAGAAGGTCGCCCAACGGATGAGGCCACAGTAACGCGCCGTTTGGTGGATCATGCTATTCGTCCTTTGTTTCCCGAAGATTATCGAAATGAAGTGCAAGTGGTAAATACCGTTTTATCCTATGATCCTGCTGCTTCACCTACGTTTTTGAGTTTAATTGGAACTTCTGCTGCTTTAACGGCTTCGGACATTCCTTGGACCGGACTGATGGTATCAGCAATTGTAGGTTATGTTGAAGGTTCTTATGTTTTGAATCCTACTGAGGAGGAACTGGAAGAATCCGAGATTGATTTGACTGTTTCCTTTGTTGGAGAGGATTTGAAGTATTTGGCTATGGAAGCTGAAGTTGAGAACCTCCCCGAAGAAGTAGTTTTAGGGGCTATTGAATTTGCTCGTAATGAACTTAAACCGGTGGTTACCTTTATAAAGGAGTTTGCTGAGGAGCTAAATCCTGAGGGTGCCAAGGCCGACTATGAATCTTGTGCCCTATCGGAAGAGCTTATTGAAGATGTTAAAGGCATAATTGGTGATAAAGTTGAAGACCTTTTATATGGTGGCTTTGTTGAAAAAGCAGCTTTCAGTGCTCGTCGTGATGCAATGATGGAGGAAGTTTATGAGAAGTTTGAAGGTACTTATAAGAAGAAAGACATGGCTAAAGCTTTTGAAGAGATCGAAAAAGATATTCTTCAAACGCGAGAAGTTCATGAAGGTAAACGCCCTGATGATCGCGACATTAATGAAGTCCGTGAAATTAGTACTAAGGTAAATATTTTACCTAGAACGCATGGAACAGCTTTGTTTACACGCGGTTTAACTCAGGTCATGACAGTTGCAACACTTGGCTCTCCTAACTTGGAGATGCTCATTCACGATATGTATGGTGAAGAAACCAAGCGGTTCATGCACTTTTACAACTTCCCTCCCTTTTCAGTAGGAGAAGTTGGACGTATGGGTTGGCCCGGTGGAAGAGAGATTGGCCACGGAATGTTGGCTGAGCATGCTTTAAAAGCAGTTATCCCTACACAAGAGGAGTTCCCTTATACGATCGTGTTAATGTCCGAAACTCTGTCTTCAAGCGGATCCAGTTCTATGGCAGCTACTTGTGGTTCTACAATGGCTCTTATGGACGCTGGAGTTCCTATTAAGGACATGGTGGCAGGAATTGGTGTTGGCTTAATGGCTAACGACGATTTCAGTGAGTATCGCATAATTACTGACCTTGCTTATCGTGAAGACGCCTTTGGTTTATTGGACTTTAAGATGACAGGTACCCGTACAGGAGTTACTGCCATCCAATCTGATATGAAGGCTCGCGGGATTCCTATGTCGCTCCTTCCTAAGATTTTTGAACAGTCTAAAGAGGCGCGGCTTCATGTTTTAGATCAGATGGAAAAGACTATTAAAGAGCCTAAAGAGGGCGTTTCTGAGCATGCTCCTAAGAGCAGAGGTCTTCAAATTGATCCTGAAAAAATCGGGATGGTTATTGGCGGCGGTGGTAAGACCATTAAAGCCTTACAGGAAAAATCCGGGGCTGTTATTAGCATTGATGATGACGGAAGCGTTATTGTTACCGGTAAATCCGCTGAAGGTGTAGATCAGGCTGTTGAAGAGATAGAAGCAATTGTAAAAGACGTTGAAGTAGGAGAAGTTTATGAAGGTGAAGTTAAAGATATAGTCGACTTTGGTGCCTTTGTGGAAATTCTTCCCGGAAAAGAAGGTCTTCTACATGTTAGCGAAATTTCCCACGAATACGTAGAGGATGTTTCTGACTATCTTAAAAAAGGTGATGAAGTTAAAGTTAAGGTTATTGATGTTAACCACGGTAAAATCGGGTTGTCCAAGAAGATCTTGGAAGATAAACCCGGCCGTCGTTCCAAAAGTCAGTAACATAACATAGAGATTTGGTAGAATTAACTTGATAATGCCTGATAAACCTGCTCCTAACAAAGCGCCTTCAAAAGAGGTTCAGAACTACGTCTTTGATGAGTTGACCTCCCTTTCAGATAAGGTAGATAGTGTAGAGGGTATGCCTGAGGATCTTCAGGAGCGTATCCATCAGATGCTAAACCGTCTGGATAGGATGGCGCGTATGGGTCACTATGCTTCTGAGTTTGACACCCTCTCCCGTTATATTGAGGTTGTAACTTCTATTCCATGGGTTGCCCGAACGGAGGATAACCTGGATATAGAGCGTGCCCGTCAAATGTTGGATAGTCAGCACTATGGAATGCCTAATGTTAAAGAGCGCATTTTAGAGTATTTGGCTACAATGAATTTAATTAAGCGTCGAGGTGAAAATGCTATTGCCAAATCTCCGGTTTTGCTTTTAGTAGGGCTGCAGGGTGTTGGTAAAACTACCTTAGCTAAGTCAGTGGCAGACACTTTAGGGCGTGAGTTCATTCGTGTTGCCATGGGAGCTATTGGTTCCTCCTTTGAGCTTCGCGGAAAAAGTAAAGCTTTGCCGGGGGCAGAACCCGGCCAAATTATTAAAGCTTTAATGCGAACAAAGGTTCGAAATCCTCTTATTCTTTTGGATGAGATAGAGAAGGCCAGTGGAGACAAGTCCCTATTATCGGATGTTATGGCAATCCTTTTGGAGATTTTGGATCCTAATCAGAACATTGCCTTTAGGGATCATTACGTGGATTATCCTGTTGATTTATCCCAGGTGCTTTTCATTTGTTCTGCAAACAACACGGGAACTTTGTCAGCAGCACTTCTAGACCGTATGGAGATTGTTAAGATGCCTTCCTATACCAACGAGGAAAAAGCTGTTATTGCACGTGATTATCTTTTCCCAAAAATCCGTGAAGATTCCGGATTAAAAGAAGAAGAACTACAAATTGATCCAAGTCTTTGGCCCGAAATTGTTAATCCCTTTGGTTACGATTCCGGCATTAGAAGTTTAGGACGTATTTTACAAAGCCTTTGCAGAAAAGTGGCCATGAAAATTGTTACGGGAGAAGCGGAAAGCGTTTATATTACGCAGGAAAATCTTAAGTATTTTATGCCTTCTTGGTAGCTTACTTTTTTAAGGTTTCCTTTTGGAGTTTTAGAGTTTAAAGATATGAAAAAGATTGAAGTAATGGAAAAAATAACCGCAAAAGTTGAGAAGTGTGAGAAGTGTCGTTTATGTAAAGAGGCTAAAAACGCTGTTCCGGGTGAGGGGGACATTAACGCGGATATTGTTTTTATTGGAGAGGCTCCGGGGGCTAATGAGGATAAGACGGGGCGCCCTTTTGTAGGTCGGGCCGGACAACTCCTGGAATCTTTGCTTGGGGAAATAGGTTTAAGTCGCGAGGAAGTTTGGATAGGCAACATAATTAAGCATCGCCCTCCAAAAAATCGTGATCCTAAACCGGATGAAATAGCAGCTTGTGAGCCTTACTTAACGGTTCAGCTAAGAACAATTCGGCCGAAATTGATTGTAACTTTGGGAAGATTTGCGATGTATTACTTTCATAAGGGAGGCAAAATTTCGCGAGATCGTGGTAACCTTATAAAAGTTGACTCAAAAAAGGTAGGCAGTGTTTTAAACGTTTATCCCGTTTATCACCCTGCTGCCGGTTTAAGAAATGGTCGTTTTAGGGAGGCTCTGGAGGAGGACTTCATGAGAATCCCCCAAATTTTGAAAGAAATTGAATTAGAACAAGTACAAAATAAGAACTCTTCCACTTATAGAGAGGAAGAGCAGAAAGGACAAATAAAATTGGATTTATAGATATGTTAAAAATAATTAATTTAGGAGGAACAGAAGACGTTACCGGCAACTTAACTGCCTTTGAATATGGTGACGATATTATATTAGTAGATTGTGGAATAGGTTTTCCCGATAGCGAGACTTTAGGGGTGGATTTGGTCATACCTGACTTTGATTATCTGCGTGAAAATGCACATAAGATAAAAGGGTTGTTGTTAACTCATGGACACGAGGACCATATTGGGGCGGTGCCTTACTTTTTAGCGGAGTTTCCTAATGTGCCGGTTTTTTCGGATAAGTTGGCGTTAGGCTTCTTGCGTGAAAAGTTTGAGGAGAAACGACGTTATCCGGGATTGCCCAATAATCCTTCGTTAGGTTTGATAACTCCTGAGACGGAGCCTTTGAGTTTAGGTGTTTTCACTATAGAGGCTTTTAGAGTAAGTCACTCTGTGCCTGATTCGTTAGGTTACGCCATAAGAACACCTGAGGGAACGATTTTACACGTTTCTGACTTTAAAGTAGATTTGCATCCTGTTTTGGATGATCCTATTGATTTAAACAGAATAGCTGCTTATGGTAATGAAGGCGTTTTATGCTTGCTTTCGGATTGTTTAGGCGTAACTGCTTCAGGGTATTCTCAGCCGGAGGTAGAACTAAGCAAGACTTTTGATCTTTTATTTGAGGAGGCTGCCGGAAAGCAAATAATTGTAACTACAATTTCGTCAAATGTTTCGCGAATTTATCAGATAATTAGTAGTGCGCAGCGGTTAGGTCGAAAGGTGGTTCTTCTTGGTTATTCAATTAGCCGGAGTACTGAAGTAGCGCGTGGTTTGGGGTATATTCCCTTTGAAGATGACGTTTTTGTGAATCCGCGGAAGGCTTCTGGTTACAACCAAGCGGATCTTGTGTATATTGCTGCCGGTTGTTATGGTCAGCCTCGTTCCGCTTTAGGTCGCTTAAGCCGTGGGGAGCATCGCGACGTTAAACTTGAAGAAGGTGCTTATGTAATTTTTTCGGCGGATCCCAGCCCTCCAGGAACAATAGAGCCCGTTGAAAAGGTGCAGGATAATCTTACGTTGCGTGGAGCTAGAGTTTTATTTAGTGAAATTCAGGATAATCTTCATGTTTCAGGTCACGGTACCAGGGGAGATATTCAGTTGCTTGCTTATTTGTCAAAGGCAAAATATTACATTCCTATTGGAGGCAGCATAAAGCGAATGCGTATTTATTCCGATATGATAGGTTCTTTAGGACGTCCCTCTGAAAATGTTTTTGAGCAGCGCGAAGGTGATACGGTAATTTTTGAGAAGGGCTCTGCGCGAAAAGGGGATCCTGTTGCGGTTAAGGACGTTTTCATTGACGGTTCTAACATAGGTGATGTTGGCCCCTTGGTTTTGCGTGATCGCGAAAAGCTCTCTGATGACGGTATTTTCGTGGTAATTGTTCCTATAGATCAGAAGACGCGGCAATTAGCAGGAGATGTAGAAGTTGTAACAAGAGGATTTGTTTACGTAAAGGAATCAGGCGAGTTACTAAATAAAACAAAACAATCCGTTACAGGCTTGCTTCAAAAGCACAAGGAAGGTCTTAAAGACTGGAATAACATCCGCGAAGAGATAGAAAAGCGCTTAGATAAGATGCTTTACAAGGAAACCGGTAGAGATCCCTTAATCTTTGTGCAAGCGATTTATCTCTAATTTTGCTATCATTGCCCTAATGGCCAAAAGAGGACGCAAGAAAAAATTCAAACTTAAAGTCGATTTTAATCTTCGGCCGGAAGTCGTGAAATCCATTGCAGTTGTAGTTTTCTTCCTTCTGGGGGCTTTAAGTTTAATTTCTTTTGTTGCGCCTACTTATACGCTAAACAATAAAATTCGCAATTTGCTTTTGGGGAATTTTGGTTTGGCGGCTTATTTAATCCCTCTTGTTTTTATTTTAGTAGCAACATTTTTCATAGATGCACTGAAATTAAAAATTAAGGATGTGCGTGTGTTTTTAGGTCTTTTAGGTTTGCTTATTTTTGGATCCGGCTTTTTTTCGCTTTTTTGTTGGAGGTCTGATCCTTTTTCGAGAGCTTCCGCCGGTAAGTGTGGAGGCCTTTTGGGCTATCATCTGCTTTTCCTTTTAAATAAGACAGTAAGCATTTATGGTGCCGCCTTAATTTTAGTTTCGGCCGTGGTGATTTCTGTTTTGTTGCTTTTTAATCTTTCTTTAAACAAGCTTTTTGAGTGGTTACTGGAGTTATTGCAGAAAATGCGTTCTAAAAAGGATGCTGCCGAAGAGGCGGTTTCGGAGGATTCCTCTAAGGAGTCGGAGTCCGCTCTTGCAGGAACTATTAGTCAGTTGGCTCAAATGTCGCTGGGCTTAGGTTCCTCTGAAGAGCCTCCGGAAGAGTCTGCAGAAGCTCCCGCCGAGATAATAGAGCCGGAAGAACCCGAAGAGCCCGCAAAGATTGAAATTTTACCCTCTTATTCGGAGCCTCAGGACGAGGAAATAGTAATGCCCACTCCTTTGGAGGAAGACGACTCCGAAGTGACCTCGTTGGTGCCTAATCTTCCTTATAGCGACAGAGTTTGGCAGCTACCTCCGCTGAGTTTGCTTCAAGATCCTCCTGCTAGTAGACCGGATGCCGGAAATGTTAAGGCCAGGGCGGAGGTAATTGAGAACACGTTAAAGTCGTTTGGTATTGATGCAGAGGTTAAGGACATTAAGCCGGGACCTTCAGTAACTCAATACGCTTTGGATGCTGCTACAGGGACTAAGATTTCAAAGATTGTAAACTTGCAGTACGATTTAGCTTTGGCGTTGGCTTCTCCTACGGGCTCTGTTCGTATTGAGGCGCCAATTCCGGGCAAGTCGCTTGTTGGTATTGAGGTGCCAAATAATAATCGCGTAACAGTGCACTTTAAGTCACTTTTAACCTCAGAACCTATGAAAGGTCTGGATTCTAAACTGGGAATTGTTCTAGGTAAGGATGTTGGGGGACGCTCGTTAGTTTATGACATTGGAAAGATGCCTCACCTTTTGGTTGCAGGTGCTACGGGTTCAGGTAAATCTGTGTTTTTGCACTCGCTGCTTTTTTCCATGCTTTATCGAGCAACTCCGCAAGAGGTAAAGTTTGTTTTGGTGGATCCCAAGCGAGTTGAGTTCACTCACTACTCAGACATTCCGCATCTTTTAACCCCTGTTGTGACTGATATTGACAATTCTCCCTCCGTTTTTAAGTGGGCGGTTGTGGAAATGGAGCGTCGTTATAAACTTTTTGAAAAGGCACGTGCTAGAAATATTGACTCCTATAATGAAAAATCCGGTTTTCAAGCCCTTCCTTATATTGTGATTATTGTGGATGAGCTAGGCGAAATTATGGTGGCGGATCCTGCAGGTGTGGAAAAAAGCATTATTCGTTTGGCACAGCTTGCTCGTGCTACAGGTATTCATCTTGTGCTTTCGGTACAGCGCCCTTCTACCAATGTTATTACGGGATTAATTAAGGCAAACATTCCTTGTCGTGTTGCGTTTAATGTTTCAAGTCAGGTGGATTCGCGAGTAATTATTGATCAGCCGGGAGCTGAAAAGCTGTTAGGTCAAGGTGACATGCTTTTTGTTCCGCCGGATGCTTCTAAACCGCAGCGACTCCAAGGTTCTCTAGTTACAGAGCAGGAGATTTCTTCATTGGTGGGTTACCTTAAATCCCAGGGAGTTGAGCCTAATTACAAGGAGGAGGTTTTTAAAGTCGAGCAAAAGATTGAGCAAAAGAATACAAGTATTGCAGCAGGAGGCGAGGCAAAGGATGAGCTTTTTGATGATGCTATTGATGTTTGTTTGCAGGCAGGGCGTGGGTCAGCTTCGCTTTTGCAGAGGCGCCTCTCCGTAGGATATGCTCGTGCTGCCCGCATTCTGGATGAACTTGAAGCTGCCGGAATAGTAGGTCCAAAAAACGGTAGTCAGCCTCGTGACCTTCTAATTGATAGCCATCCGAATCGTGACGATTCAGATGATCTACCCTTTTGATACCTCTAAGAAACCATGAAAAATTTAGGCGAGATTTTAAAATCTCAACGAAAAAAGCGAAAGCTCACGTATAATCAAGTTTACGCTAAAATAAAAATTCATCCCAATTATATAAAGGCGCTTGAGGAAAATGATTATGCAGTTTTTGATAGTGGCGTTCATGCCAAAGGTTTTTTGAAGATTTATGCGGAGCTTTTAAATTTAAATGTTTCGCAGATTTTGGCTCTTTGGCGTAGGGAGCATAGTTTTACTTTTGAGCACGAACTGGAAAAAACTAAGGAGCAAACAGTTTTTGAGGAAATAAAGCAGGGTTTTACGCTTACTACTAATAAAGTTTTGGCTCTTATAGGAATAGTTTTGTTGGTCGCATTTTTTGGTTATCTTTTTTATTCTTATAAAAATTATTCAGGCCCTCCGGATCTTAAGATAGACACTCCGGAAAATAATAAAATAGTTGGCAATTCTTTGGTTGATATTACGGGTAAGACGGATATTGACTCTGTGCTTTTTATTAATGGAGAAAGGGTTTTTTTAAAACCGGATGGATCGTTTGCTACTTCGTTGCATTTAAAGGAAGGGGTAAACACTCTTAGCATAACGTCAATTAATAAGCTTGATAAAAAGACGGAGGAGGTTTTGACGGTAATTTATCGCCCCACAGAGGATTCGGTTTTGGAATCTACTGAAAGCACTTCTCCTGTTTCTCCGGAAGACCTCCCTTAAAAATTGCACTAAAGTCATTGTGCTATACTCTTAATTAAGGAATTAACTGCCTATGACTAACGAAACATTAACAACCATACTCATAGTTTTGCTAAGTATCAATTTTGTTCTTTGGATTGCCTTTTTGATCTTTGTGCTAGTGCAAATTCGAAGAATTTTCAAAGTCATCTTTGGGATTTTGGACGACATAGAGGACTTTTCATCTTCCATAATAGGATCTGCCTTTAAAGTAGCTCCTTTGGTACTGGGCTTTCTTAAAAGTTTTCAAGCTGTTAAATCTATTACAACTTTAAAAGACTCCGGTGATTCGGAGGATAGAAATAAAAAGGAGGATTAACATGACTAAAAAAGACAAAAAAAATAAATTTTGGTTAGGTGCTTTAGCAGGAGCCGTTTTAGGTGTTTTATTTGCTCCCCGCAAGGGAAAGGAGACGCGCGAAAAGCTTTCCGAGGATCTTGAGGGAGTGAAGGATAAGCTTGACGATGTTTCTGATAAAGCTGCAAAGAAAGCCGAAGAGGTCAAAGAGAAGGCTGAGCCTTATGTGGAGTCGCTTAAAAAGGGACTTAAGGGTGAGAAAGAAGCGTCTGATAAAGATAATAAGGAAGCCTAAAATTCTAAAAATTAAACAATGGTTGATGTAAAAAATCAGGATCCGGTTGTCGATTCTGCCGGTGATAAACAGGATGATTCTATTGCTGACTCTTCAACTCCTTCTAAGGGACGTACTTCCGGTCCGCAACCCACTGCTCCTGAAGGACTAGCATTTCAAGAAAAAAAAGCAGCACCTGAAAAGGAAAAAGGTGTAGAAAAAATAACCGACTTAAAAGTACCCACCCCCAAAGCTTTACAAGAAGATGACGATGAAGAGGTTATTGACTTCAAAAAAGAAGATCCCGGTGACTCTGTGGGGCGTGTTGTGGACATGCGCTCAAAAACAACAAAAACCAAGCCCATTGAAGACCCCCGCCATGAGCTTACCGAATACGGCGATGAAAAAGAAGCTGATTTTATAGAAAAAGTTAAAGCTGCCCATGAATCTAGCGAATCTTAATCACAGTCTTTATGTAGCTTTTTGGCTAACTGTTTACCTTTTAATTTTGGCGGCTGTCCTTGTGGGTGCTTTTACGGTCTTTTTGCGAAAACGACGTAAAAAGCACGAGGATTTAAGTAAGTTTGATCTCACTTTTTTAATGGTTAAGCTTCCTTCTGAAAATGAAATTGAAGTGGAGGCAGCGGAACAGTTTTTTGCCAGTTTGTGGGGTTTTAAGCGTACTTGGTGGGATGCTTTGTGGAAAGGGCAGTATCTGATTTCTTTTGAAATTGTTGCTAAGGCTTCCGGGATTGGTTTTTATGTAGTAGTTCCTGATGAGTTGGCCTTAGCTGTTGAGAAAAAGATCAATGGAGCCTACCCTGAAGCTGAAATTGACATTATTGATCCTAATGAAGTGTGGGATAGAGGTGATTTTACTGCTGTTGCTGAACTAAAGCTTTCCGGAGCACCGTACTATCCTATTCGAACCTTTGAGGATTTAGCTTCCGACGCCTTAAGTTCTCTGACCTCTTCAATGAGCAAGCTTTCTGACGAAGATGTAGTAGCTTTGCAGTACGTTGTAAAGCCGGCAAGTAACTCCTGGAGGAGACAAGGTAATGCTTTTGTTGCCGGTGTTAGAAAGAAAAGCGCCGACCCGGAAAAAGGCGGGGGAGTAGATACTTCTTTTGTTGAAGGCGTAGAAAAAAAGGTGTCCAAGCCCGGATTTGATGTAACCATCCGAATCGTCTCTATTGCAGAAGATGACTTATTGGCTCAAGATCACATTCAGAATATTGTCACTTCCTTTGATCAGTTTACAGACGTTAAATATAACAACTTCAAGCGAATTAATCCTAGAGCGCATAGAACCATAGATAATTTTATTTTTCGAACTATGCGCGTTATTGACTGGAGTATCCCGATTTTTGATGTTCCGCTTTATCGCAACGTTTCCGTTTTAAACACAGAGGAGATGGCTACTATTTTTCACTTTCCCAATAATGAGGTTAAGACTCCGGGAATTAAATGGCTTAAGGCACGCAAAGCTCCTGCTCCTGAGGATGTTCCAAATGAGGGCCTTTATTTAGGGAAAAATTCTTATCGAGGTGTTGAGCGCAACATTTATATGAAAGATAAAGATCGCACACGCCACTTTTACATCATAGGTCAGACAGGTACAGGTAAGTCCGAATTTATGAAAACGTTAGCTTTGCAGGACATTGAAAATGGAGAGGGTTTAGCTTTTATTGACCCGCATGGAAGTGATATTGACGACATTTTAGAAAAGATTCCGGAGCATCGCGCAAATGATGTGATTTTGTTTGATGTTTCCGATATAGAGCGCCCCCTGGGAATGAACATCTTGGAGGCTCATTCGGAGGAAGAAAAACACATGGTTATTAACTCTTTTATTGCGCTTTTGTATAAGCTTTATGACCCTAATCGTCAGGGAATTATGGGTCCTCAGTTGGAGCGTGCTATTCGTAACGTTATGTTAACAGCTATGACGGATCCTAATAGTACAATGGTTGATGTTTTGCGTCTTTTAATTGATGAGGATTATGCTAAGCAGTTTATTCCTAAGTTGGAAGATCCTATGGTGAAAAGGTTTTGGACGGATGAGATGGCCAAGACCAGTGATTATCATAAGAGTGAAAAGATGGGCTACTTTGTTTCCAAGTTTGACCGTTTTGTAACGGATCGAACTATGCGAAATATTCTAGGTCAGCCTAAATCTGCCATTAATTTTCCAAAAATTATGCGTGAGAAAAAGATTTTGCTGGTTGACTTGTCTAAGGGAAAAATAGGTGAGGAGAATTCCAATTTCTTAGGTTTAATCTTGGTTCCGCGAATTTTGCAGGCTGCTTTAGGGCGTGCTACTAAGCTTGGTAAAGAGGAGTTTCCTAACTTTTTCTTATACGTAGATGAGTTTCAAAACTTTGCCACTCCGGATTTTGCCACAATTTTATCTGAGGCGCGTAAGTATAAGCTTAATTTAGTGGTGGCGCATCAGTTTGTTTCGCAGTTAACGGATGAGATTAAGGAGGCAATTTTTGGAAACGTTGGTACTATGGCTGTTTTTAGAGTAGGCGCTGATGATGCTGAATTTTTAGAGAGTCAGTTTGAACCTACTTTTACGCAAAGTGACCTAATTAATCTTCCGGTGGGTAATTACTATACTAAGTTGCTGGCTGATGGCCATCCCACGTCGCCGTTTTCTATGAAAGTGGATTGGTCTATGGTTAATGAGGCAAATGCTCAAAAAGACAGCAAGCAAGCGCAGGAAATTAGGGAGCGCTCTCGTATGAACTATGGCGTGGCTCGCACGGAGATAGAGGAGTATATAGATAAGCGTTCAGGTTTGGATGCGCCTAAACCTGAACCCAAGCCTAAGAAGCGAATTCCTTTTTAGTTTGTGGTTATTTAGGAGGGGTTAAGTTATTATTTTTGTATGGCAATAAGACGAGCTCAGGCAGAAACAGAACCGGATGGTGATGAGGTTATGACTATAGCTGCAGACGCTGAGAATGGTCCCGGAACAGACGAGGTCCCAGATTCTGTTGAAGCAGGTGAAACACAGGATTCCCCCGAAAGACATGAGTCAAGTTTAAATTTTGAACGACGTGTTATTCCTGATGCTTGGAATGAAACAGCGGAGGCTTTGCGCGCATTGGATGCTCTGGTTGAAGATGTTGATTATGCGGAGGCTATAGAGGCGTTAGGCGATGCTATAGAAGCACAAGGCATTCGTGCTCAAGATGTATTTGCTTCAGAGACTATGCAGCGCACTTTGGGTGAAAACACTCAACAAGTTCTTTTGGAATATCGGCAACAATTTAGGGAGGTTTTAACAGTTGTAAATTCTCTTTCACGTGAGTTAGCGGAAGATGTTGGAGAAGAGGCTCCCGAGGAGGAACAGGTTGCTCGCGCGGAACGTATTTTAGAGGTTGCACGTTATTTGGGATCGCCCGAAGATGTCCCAGATGCTGAAGTTTTCGATCAAGATAGAGAAATACCCATGCTAGAAGGTCTTCGAGAAGATTTGTACACCGATCCCGTGGAATTTGCTTCTCAATTTTCGGATTATGCAGAGGAACGTGCTCCCCTTGAAGATATCTCAAGTCGTCTACATTCACAGCGTAGACAAAGAGTGGAAAAAGTAAATGATCTTGTCCGCGAGTTTGCAGAATATGACGTAGAAGACTTTGTTGATCGCTCCGTTCCCATTGAAGCTGAAGAGTTTGCTGCAGAAATTGTTGCGGAAGAAACTCCTGAGACTGCCGAAACCGCTCCCAAAACAAAGGAACAGTATAAGGCAGAATTCTTAGCCGAAAATGATTTTGATACATGGGATGCTCAAATGGAAGCAGAAGGGGGTTGGGTTATTAATACACAGGGTTATACCCAGGAAGGGGCAAAACAGGTTGTGGAGGAAAAGGGCTTTTTTAGGAAGCGGACTCGGCAAGTTAGGGCACCTCAGGTTCTTTTTGAGCAGAAAGAAAAAGTAACAATTCCCGCCGAGTTTACTGATGGAGATGTTGTAAGGACTGTCGAAGTTCCCATTATGTGCGCTACATTTGCGGAGTTGCGTCGAAGAGGTGAGGATATGGGTCTGCTTCCAGGTGAGTCTTCTCGTTTGGAAGGATATTACCAGCAACCTATTTATACTATGGATACGACGGCTAATTCTGTGGTAAAAGCACAGGAGCTTTTGTGGCGTCTGGAGGCGGGCGCTGATCCGGATGAAAATGGCCTTCACCGTGTTCCTATAAAAAGAGCAGGTAAGGCATCTTATTTGCCACTGACTTCTGTGGAGTACGCTCGCTGGAAGCAGGGTCTTCAAAAAACTGTGAATGCCTTTGAGGCTCAGGGTTTAACTTATGAACGTGTGAAAAGATTGCATGAGCGGTTAGCGGAAGAGCATGGGGAGCCTCTTTTGGATGAGCCGGGAGTGCGTGATTTGGAGAGCGATTCGTCGCGTGCTTGGTACGCTGCTCATTTGCAGTTTGCTGTTTTGGGAGAGGGTCTGGATAAAATGGAGGATCTTGCGGGAGAAGCCGATTTATCTGCTGAAGAGGACGAGGCTTTGCGTCATGTAGTTGAAACTTTGCGTTTTGATTACAGCGAGTTCTTAGCTGCCTATGGTCGTCGCAGTGAGTATGTGCGTGTGGCTTATGAAAATTTAACTCGAAGAGGTTTAGATTTAAGTCCTGAGAATGTGGAAAATGAGATTTTGCGAGTAGCAGCCGAATATGAAGCTAAAAAATCCTTATTACGTCGTTTGGGATCTCGTGTTTTAGGTGTTTTGGAGGAGGGAGAGTTTGATCCCGGGGAGGTACTTGATGATTTGCAAGCTCTTTTGGAGGAGTATGAGGATAATTTAGAGGCTCATGTTGAAGTTTTAGAGGATAATGCTACTTTTACTACGGAGCATACCCGTATGGCTTTTACAGCCAATTTGCCTGGTCATGGTAATGTTTTAATTCCTGCGGCTGTTTGGGAAGTTCGGGATTTAGAAGATCTTAATGCCGCAGATTATCCGGAGGCTTATGCTTTTTATGAAAAGTACCGAGAAAATCCGGATCAGAGTGTTCCTGATTTTATGAAGGCTTTTAGGGAGAATACCGAGACTTGGGCTGATATGGAGCGCAAGATTCGGGAAGCAGAGGAAGAAGGTGCCAGTGAAGGTGTAGACACTATTGCACCGGAAGAGCCTGTTGTGGAAGATTCTCTTGTGGAATTTTTAGAGAAAGATGCCCAAGAGATTAACTCTCTTGGCGAGCTTATAACCCAGGCAGCAACACACCTTGAACAAACTCCTGCACCCGAAGAAGGTGCTACACAAGAACAGCTCGCCGAATGGTGGAACGACACCCAAGGGGAAACAGAATTTGACGATTGGCTAGCCCAACAAAGTTAGCAAAACCACCCATCCTTTTGTATAATCAACCTAAATGATTAAGCTGCCTTTCCTCAACCTCAGAAAAAACAAAAATCAATCCGAAAACTTTTTGGCAATATATCCCGAACCCTTCAAAGTACAGGTGGCTTATTTTGAAGCTGCTAACCCTCCCACGGATGAAGTTCCGCAGGCTCAACTAATTAGCGCTGTCTCAAAGTTTATGCCGGAAGATTCCCTATTTCATGCAGGCGATCACTTTAATCAAACTCTGGAAACTACAGAAGCTATTCTGGATGAAATGGCGCAGGAGTATCCCGATTTACCCACGCAAGTGATATTTGGTCTATCTTCTGATCATTGTATAGATCTAATGTCAATTGCCCGCTTGGAGAATCAAACAAAAAAGCGATTTACGCAGGAGCAGGTAGAAGAACTAGCTACTCAAGCGCAAAAGAACGCTTCGTTTAGGGCACAGGACATATTGGCAACTCAAAAAGGCGATACGGATACAGACTTGGAGCTTATAACTTCCGTGGATATTTTTAAAAAGATAGATGGCGCTGTTACGCGGGATCCCATTGGCTTAGAAGGCAAAGAGTTGGAATTTTCGTGGTTTGGTTCTTTTGCGGAGGCTCCCTATCTTAGGTACCTTCAGAATCTTGCAAAAAAACTGGGCTTAGACATATTGACCGTTTCTTCCCTATCTTATTCCTTTTACAGCAGCCTACAGGAGCTGGACTCTAATTATCGAAATTGCGTGGTCATCAACTTGGGAACTTCCTTAACGGAGGTGTCTGTGGCTTTTGGGGGAGGCTTAGTAGGCTCCCGCTTTATTAACATGGGCTTAATTTCTATTTTGAAGCAGATTTCAGCCAAGCTGGAACTGCATTATGAAGAGACTGAACGGGTTTTAGAAAAATATCGCGAAGGTACGCTGGATTCTTCTATCGCAGTAGAAGTTCAAAAAATAGTTCGTCGTTTTTTTGTGGTTTGGTCGCAAGCTTTAAACATGGTTTTCTCGGATTTTACGGGAATCAAAACTTTCTCTTCACGCGTCCTCTTGGTAGGGCCGGGTTTTGACATTCCCGATTTGGTTGAGCTAACTTCCGTTGAGCCCTGGTTTAAGTCGATCCCTTTTAAAGCCCCTCCCGAATTTGAAAAAGCCTTAGCCTCGGGTAAACTAACAGAGGTTACGGATATCTCAGGAAAGTCCTCTAAGCTTTCATGGACGCTTCCCTTGTCGCTTGCTCATGTTTATTTTAAGTTGGAAGAGGACGCTTAGTTTTTTACGGGAATGATTTACGAAGTTGCAAAAAATAAAGACATATATACGCTCCTTTCTGAGTTAGCTACTCGAGGCGAAAGGGATTTGGAGGTTTTTATTCCGGAAGGTGCCTTAATTTTACAAAACAAATTGAATTTGCAGTTTTTGTCGGATAGTTTAGAGAAGTTAGGTAAGTCTGTAACCTTTGAGACGGATGATCCAAGGGGGGTAGAGCTTTTGTCTAACATTACAACAGCGGGTGCAACTGATTATGGAGAGGCTTATGCTTCTTCCGGAGAAGATCAGACTTCTCCATTTTCTCAAGGCATTTTTGCAAAAATTCAGGGAGCACTTCCTTCTGTTAAGGCTCCTAAAATGCCAAAAATATCGCTCCCCTTATCTCGTTCAGAAGGCAATTCAGGTTTTCGTTTTAAACTAAATTTCATCTTTTTAGGAATTGCTGCAGCTGTAATAATTGTTTTAACTTATGGAGTCTATCGCTATGTGTCTTCGCAAAAGGCTTATATAAAAATTGTTACTAAATCTGAGCCCATGGCGCGAAGTCTGACAATTAGAGTGGATTCTCAGCAGGCCACAAACATAGAGAATAAGATTTTGGAAGGCCGGGACATTTCTACAAGTTTGTTTGAAACGGCGGAAATTGAAACAACAGGGGAAAAGGTGGTGGGCGAATATGCAGAGGGTGAGATTACGCTTTTTAATGGTACTGAGGAGGAAATTGAGCTTGATGAGGGTACTTTGGTTGAGTATAAGGAGGATGATGAGGATTTGGCCTTTGAGTTACAGGATGATGTTACGATTCCGGGCTTTACCTATGAAGTAGCTGAGGATCCAACAAGTGACCGCATTTTAGGGGAGGCTTCTGTTTTAGTTAAAGCGGTGAACTATGGTGAGGATTACAACATTTCTGAAGGTGAAATCTTAGAGTTTGACGACTACAAAAAGTCTGAACTGGTAGCTAAGTCAAAGGAAGATTTTAAGGGAGGCAGCAGTGAGACAGTTGCTATTGTTTCCGAAGAGGATGTGACCAATTTAAAAACGGAGGTGGCTAAGGTTTTGGAGGAGAAGGCTGATTCTGCTTTAAAGGATGCAGTTCCCGAAGATTACAAAATGATAGATGGTTCCATGACTTCAGTTTTGGGTGACTTTGAAATTGATCAAGAAGTAGGTGATGAGGCTGAAAAGATTTCAATTAAGCAGTCGGCTACAGTAACAGGGCTTGCTTATGCCGAGAAAAAACTGGATCAGTTGATTATGCAGATTGTCGGGGAGTATGTTCCCGATGAGTACGCCCTTTCCGGAACTAAGCACACTTTAAATGTAGAGGTTCTTGGTGAAACGGAAGATACGGTCTTGAGTGCTACAACGGCAGATTTGCAGGTGACGGTTAAGACTTCGGTGGTTCCTGATATAGATGTTTCAGCTTTAAAGGAGGAGCTTCAAGGCAAATCTTTGGATGAAGTTCAGCGCCATTTAGGAAGCATGCGCAGTGTGTCTACATATGAATTTAGTTTATCCCCTCCGGTTCCCTTTAAGACCAATGTTCCCTCTGATACAAATCGCATATTAGTGGAAATTGAGTCGGAGTAGCTTATTATGGCGGTATCTTCTACATCTTCAGCCCCCGGTATTTTAGGTATAGATTATGGGGAAACTAATATTGGTTTAGCCTTTGGGAGGGGCGGTATGGTTACTCCTTTGAGGGTTGTTTCGGGGAAAAATGACAATACGGCTGTTTCTGCAATTGGAAGAGTAGCAAAGGAATATAAAGTTGCCCGTTTTGTTGTGGGTTTGCCCCTGACAGTTGAGGGAAAGGAAACTCCGCAATCTTTGAAGGTGCGCAAGTTTGTTAAGGTTTTAAAGTCTCAGTTGAAGTTGCCGGTGGACTTGGTTAGTGAACATTCCACTTCTAAGGGTGCTGTTAAGGTTATGTTAAACGCAGGAGTTTCGCAAAAGCGTCGTCGAACTAAGGATCACTATTCAGCTGCTATTATTTTACGAAGGTATTTTAGAAATCGTACTTAGTTTTTTACGGAAGTTTTGTTTTAGGCTTTTTTAGAAGTTTACGCAGCTTTTGCCTCTTCTTCAGGTTCCTTCTCTTTCTCAAAAGTTAACGTAACGTTCTTATTCCCGCAAAGATCGCAGATGAAATTTTCCCCCGGGTTTAAGCACTGTGGGCACATGTAAACTCCCTCTTTATAGATGAGTTGATCATGCTCGCAAACATTACAAGCAAAAATGACGTCATCTTGAGTTAAAACGCCACAATCCGGACAGGTAAAAACTGCTGTTTTACTGCCTAAAACTTCTTCTTCGTCTTCATAGTCTTCGTGTATGTGTATATCTACCATGATTTAAGTCTACACAAAAACTTTGACGCCTTCAATAGCCTCTGCTAATCTTGAGGTGTGCAATTCTTAACCTCCATTTTATATGTCTATTTAGGTTTGGGCTTTATCTATGGCCTTTATGTAACCTTTGCCGGAAACGGAAAATGGTACACATTTCCAATTAACGTTTTAGGGGGGCCTATTGTTGTAGTTATCATCCTTTATAAGTCATTAACCGGTAGAAAGTTCCACGTTTAAAATGTATAAGCAGTTTTTTTCAGGTAAGAAGGCGGTCTTTTTTGATTTGGATGGTACTTTGGTTGATACTACTCCTGTTTGGGATGCAGCTATGGCGGAGGCTCTAGGGAATTTGAATTTCCAGTGGCGAGGGGCTAATTTTATTGGGGGTAAGGGTCTGGCGAAGACATGGACAGAGTATTTGGATTATGAGGGCTATGATCCGGGAGTTTCTATTTCTGAGTTGGTGAAGCAAACAAAGGATAAGTTTATTAAGCACTTGAAGGATTCCGAAATTGATGTGCGTAAGGGTTTTTGGCCTTTTACCGTGCAATTACAGGAGCAGCTTGATATGAAGCTGGCGATGGTTACTAATACGGATAAGGAGGTAGCGGAGGCGATTTTAAAATATTTGGGGCTTTCCAATGCGTTTGATTTAAAGGTTTTTGGTGACGATGTTAAAAAGAAAAAGCCTAATCCCGAGATTTATAAGTTGGCAATTAAGCAGTTAAATTTAAGCCCAAAAGATGTTTTGGTCTTTGAGGATTCTCCTGAAGGGGCAAAAGCTGCTGCTAAGGCCGGAACGGATTTGATCGTGGTTTGGGATTGGCGTAAGTACGCGGAAAAGGAGTTTCCGCGAAAAGCGTTAGTTTTTATTCAGGATTTTTCTGCGTTTCCGGGTCATTTAGACAAGACTTATCTGGAGGCTTTTAAGGAAGCCAAAGAAGCTCGCGAATCCAAAGAAGCAGAAAAAGCCAAGGAAGAAGTCTCTGAGTAATAGCTCCCGGTTGTGGTATCCCCTACCCTAAATTAATTAGTTCATCCCTCGCTTTGACTACCTCAAATTAGTTCTAATTCTTCAAGCAGGTCCCTGATTACAGGTTTGTCTTTATACCCAATGAAATCAATCTTCATTTGCGGATATTGTTCTTTTAACTTTTTTACAAACTCATCAATAAAGGAAGGACTCATAACCTCAACTTCTTTAAAGTCAAGAATGGTGCTATCTCTCTCATCTTTTTGTTCTATTATTTGTTTTGCCCTTAAGGCAGCCTCCGCTCCAAAGGGGCGGCTATTTAGGATTTTTCCGAATTTTCTGAGCTTAATAGTGACCATAAATTAATTATAGAATAACATGAGTTTTACTATAGTGCCCGTAATTTTCGGGACTTTTCTTTTCACCATTCTCTTTTTTGACACTATGGCAAGTCCTGCGCCGGAGTGAATTACCAGATTTCCCGAAAAGTTATTTAGGGTCCATTTTTGAATAAGTTTTAATCCGTTGCCGCGTGTCTCTCCTACTCTTCCCGAGATGCCTTGCAATCCTTTTTCTATTGCTGCCAGATCATCCTTAATCTTAGGAAACACGCTGCTTAATGATTTTTTAAATCCTACACCAAAGTCCATGACAACGATCTCTAGCATCTTTTGCTTTGGATCATTTTTTCCAAATATAATGCATCCAATGTTTCCTGTTGGCCACATCCCCAAATTATGATCGAAAACATTGTTTCCCAACTCCCCTAATAACGCGGTTATTCTACTGGCATCATCTTTTTTAATTCCCCAATTCTGATAAATTTGGTAAAAGTTGCCTAGTCGAGCGTTAAATACGTCGCTAGTGGGGCAGTGTGATACTTTTTGAAAATTTCTATCTTTTTCTTGGCTGTATCTTGAGGCAAATTCACACCGTATAAGCTTGTCAATCTCTAATGATGTAATCAATTTGGAAGTTGATTTTCCCTCAGGCACAACTAAACTTTTTGGTGTTTTTCTCTCATCTAGAAGTATGTGTAGAAGCAACGTTACTTTCCAGACGTTCGGAGTTTTTACGTTTAATGTTATTTTGTTTTGCCGTTGTAGAGTTTCAAAATCAGTGTACGCATTTAATATATCTTTACACATTGTTACAATTATTGCACACAAACAAATAATAGTAAAGAGTATTGTAATGATTTTCCGAGACTGCTTTCATCTGTTCTGTTGGTTAGTGTTTTTTTATAGAATGTTATAATCCCGCTGTGACAGGCATATATTCACCAACAAAATTTTATATAGAAACCTTGGGTTGTCAGGCAAATGAAGCTGATTCAGTGCGCATGACTCATTTACTGGAGTCTTTGGGACTTGAGCCAACAAAGGATTTTACAAAGGCCGATATGTTTATTGTTAACTCTTGTTCAGTTCGTCAAAAGAGTGAGGATAAAGTTTACGGTTGGGCTCGCAAAATTAATCAGCTTTCTAAGAAACCCTTTGTAGTTTTAGCCGGTTGCATGGTGGGTTCTGTAAAAGGTGACCGAACACGTTATTCTTTTAAAGAGCTGGAAGATCGTACGCTTTGGGTTGATTTGTATTTGAGCCCGGAGGAGCTGTTTAAACTCCCGCGTTACTTGCAGGAGGCAGGGATTTTGCCGGATCCGCCGGGAAAGGCGCCTTCACAAGAGTCTTCACCGGATGCTAGTGCCTCAAAAACGTCGTCCCTAAAAGACTCTCCCATTTTTGTAGACGATAAAACAGGATATGTGAATATTTCCTATGGTTGCGATAATTTTTGCACTTATTGTGTGGTTCCTTATGCTCGAGGAGAGGAGGTTTCACGTTCAAAAGATGAGATCTTACAAGAGGTGAAAATTCTTTTAGATAAAGGAATTACTCATATTACATTGTGCGGTCAAAATGTAAATTCGTGGGGTCTTTCATCCGAAAAAAAGCGCCAAATTAGGATAGGGGATGACAACAAGCTTCCTTTTGCGCAGCTGCTGCGAGAAGTGCATGATCTTGCGGGAATTGAAAAGCTTACGTTTTTGTCATCTAATCCGTTTGATTTCACAAAAGATTTAATTGAAGCCATAAAATTACCAAAAATTGATGATTACCTCCATATTGCAGTTCAATCTGGAAATAACGACGTTCTTGCGCGAATGAATAGGCGACATACTATTGAGGAATTTTTAGACCTTGTTACTCAAATTAAAAAAGCGCGCCCTTCTGTAGAGTTAGGCACTGATGTCATAGTGGGCTTCCCCCAAGAAACTCGTGAACAATTTATGGATACGGTTAATCTTTTTAAGCAGGTTAAATTTAATGTAGCCTTTATTGCTATGTATTCCCCTCGAAAAGGAACAGCTGCCGAAAAAATGTTTGAAGATGATGTTCCCCTAAAGGAGAAGAAATGGCGTCATGCTTATTTAACAAAGGTTTGGAGGGAAAATAAGCCTTCAAGATGAAGATTCCTGTTATTTTAGGGCCAACCTCCACAGGTAAGACAAGTCTCTCTATAGATTTGTGCAAAAAGCTAGGCGGTCAAATAATTTCGGCAGATTCTCGCCAGGTCTATAAACACATGGATGTAGGTACAGGGAAGATTCCGGTTGCTAAGGATGTTTCCTATGAAAAGCACGATAAGTTTTGGATTCTGGAGGGTATGAAGGTTTGGGGCTATGACGTTGTAACCCCTGATACGAATTTTTCAGCTTACGATTTTGCTAAGTTTGGTCTTGAAAAGGCTAGGACTGCTATAGATATAGGCATGATTCCTGTTATTACAGGAGGAACCGGTTTATACATAGACTTTTTAACCGGTAGAATTACGGATTTAGCCGGACCGCCTGATTTAAACTTACGTAAAAAGTTGGAGCAAAAAGGTTTAAAAGAGCTTCAGGAAGAGGTGACGTCGTTAAATATAGAGCTAAATAATTCGGATTTTCACAACAAGTATCGTCTGGTTCGCATTCTAGAGCGTCAAAAAAACCCAAACCCCTCTCCCCCACTCCCCTATTTGAAAAATGTTGATTACGTTTTTATGGGTTTAACAGCTTTCAGGGATTTTTTGTATTCTCGAGTTGATTCCTGGACTGACTCTATTTGGCATAATGACAAAATCTTAAAAGAAGTTCAGGATTTGATTAATCTCGGCTATAAAGACTCCCCTAAATTACACGGGCTTGTTTATGAAAATGCTCTAGCTCATTTGCAAGGCAAAAAATCCCGTGAAGAAGCCATCCAAAGAACTAGATTTAACTTGCATGCTTATGTGCGTAGACAGCAAACCTACTTTAAGCGAAATAAAGGTATAAAATGGTTTGATATAGAGCAAGACAATTACGTTCAAAACCTTTATAATTATTTTAAGAGCCACAGGGAAGCCTAAAAATATGGGGAAAGAAATTGTTATTTCAGTAAAAACAATCTTAATAAGTTTGGGAATTTTGGCAGGCCTCTATGTCACTTATGAATTGCGAGGGGTTTTGGCTATTTTGCTTATTGCTGTGCTTTTGGTCATTTCAATTGAACCTGCTGTCAAGTATTTCTCAACAATTACCGTTTTAAACAAGCCTTTATCTCGAAGTGCTGCCGTTTTTATAGTCTATGCTTTGTTAATTTTGATTTTAGCTTTAACTTTCACTACGGCTGTTCCTATGTTGGTGAATCAGTCGCAAAGTTTTGTTGAGAATTTTTCCTACTTGTTTTCAAACGTTAAAATAGCCGGTCAAAGTGTTTTAGAGTATTTGAGCTTTTTAAATGTTTTGGAAGAGCTTACAAAGGAGCGAAGTTTGTCCTCTATTGTTTTGAACTCGGTTTCCTTTGTAATGAGCTTGTTTACGTTGGTAGTTGTTTCAATTTACATGTCACTGGATTGGGCAAATATTAAGGAGCGCTTTTTGGTTTTGTTTAGAGGAAAAGCGCGTCAAGATGCCAACGAGGTTATTCATGAAATAGAGCATGAAGTAGGCGCTTGGGTGAAGGGTCAGTTGATTTTGATGCTGGCAGTAGGACTTTCCAGTTTTGTTGGTTTTCTTTTAGCAGGAATAAGTTATCCGGTGGCTTTGGGTTTTATTGCCGCGGTTTTAGAAATTGTTCCTTTATTAGGTCCCTTTTTTACGGCAGTGATAGCTGTAGCAGTGGCTTTGGCGCAATCCCCTGTAAAGGCAGCTTTAGCGTTGGGAATTTCAATTGCAATTCAGCAGTTGGAAAATAACTTTTTAGTTCCCAAAATTATGCAGAAAGTGTCGGGTTTTAGTCCTCTCGTTATTTTAATTGCTTTGCTTGTTGGTACGGAGTTTTTTGATGTTCTAGGAGCTCTGCTAGCAGTTCCTGTAACTATGATTTTGCGCATTCTGTTTGTACGTTTTGTGCATTACCCCCATTTAGAGGAGTAATTGACGAAAAATACAGGAAGTCATAAGCCGGATTCTGTACTAAGGAATCATCTATCTTAACTCCATCTTCGTGCCGTACCGCCAAAGACGGTTCGTCGGGTTAACTCAACGGCAACTTCGTGGATTGCTGCAGGTGGGATTGCCCGTTTCACGCTTCAACCATATCCGAAGACTTAGGCCAAAGATCGTCTCTGTTGCTCTCAGAGCGCGTCAATTCGCCCTCTGTTCCTCCCTCGTTTCCAGGGGAAGACACCAGCGTTTATGAATTATACGTCGGGGGTTGCCCCCCATCCCTTTACCCTCTGCAGTCCGGACTTTCCTCCCCGCCATATAGGCAAGGCGATTCCTGACTTCCTGCAACCCATATTCTACCATCAGTTTCTGTGATATCATAGCGATATGGAAAAAGAGGTGCAAAAAGAGCTTGATCCCAAAAAGTTTCATGTTCTGGATCAAACCAAGAAAAACATTCTTTTGGTGAGTTTAGCAGTTGTGGTTTTTGTTCTTATGCCCTTTTTAACCTATTACTACATGAAATTTGCTGTAAATCGCCCCTCGCAAACTCCGGATGAGCACACCATTGAAATTAAATCGGGGTGGGGAGTTTCTAAGATTGCAGATGAACTTTACTCTGAAGACATAATAAATTCCGAATTTTTGTTCACGCTTTTCGTTTTGGTTAACAACTTAGAAGGTAATATTCAGGCCGGTGTTTATACTATTCCGGCGGGAACGTCTATTAAGGAGTTAGGTCAACTTTTGCAGCATGGAACTAAGGACGTGGCTATCACCCTTTTGGAGGGTTGGCGTGTGGAGCAGTTTGCTTTGGAGGCTTCGGAAATGTATGAAAATGTGAATTACGAGGATTTTGTGCATTTGGCGCAGGATGATGAGGGCTACCTTTTCCCCGATACTTACGTTTTTCCGTCTGATGTGACTACAGAGGTTATGGTGGAGCATTTAAAGGATACTTTTGAAACTAAAACTGCAGATGTTCTAACTCCGGAGGCACTTCAAAGAGCGGGTTTAACGGAGGATGAGGTTGTAATCATGGCTTCTATTGTGGAGCGTGAGGTAGCCGATCCCTACGATCGTCCTTTGGTAGCGGGAGTTTTAGTAAAGCGTTATAAGGATGATCAAACAATTGGAGCTGATGCTACTGTTCAGTACTATGCCTCATTGTTGCGTGTTGGTTGTACTTTAAATAGCGAAGCGGTTTGTCCTCATGAGGAAGTGGCTCGTGAAATTGACTGGTGGCCTTACAGCTTAACTTTGGAGGAGCTTGATTATGAATCGGATTACAACACTAGAAAATATGTAGGACTTCCTCCAGCGCCTATTTCCAGTGTGAGTGTTTCTGCTTTAGAGTCGGTTTTAAACTACAAGGAAACGTCCTACACTTATTATCTAACTGATAGAGAGGGCGTTACTCATTTTGCGGAAACACTGGAAGAGCACGAGAATAATATAAATCTTTACCTTCGCTAATTTACTCTTTAATAGGAAAGTGCAAGTCCCTTTTTTCAAATCCCTTCTAGAGTCACTTCCCACAAAGCAAAGAAGCCTCCAAAAGCTCACGTGTCACATAAATCCCTTCCCTTTTTAAAACACTACTCTCAATTTCTAAAGGAATATTTAATAAACGTGCCGTTAAAAACCCCGAAAAGAAACTGGTAATAATTTTTCTAGGTACAATAAACTTCCTGGCCTTAATAATAGCTCGATAAGAATTATCCGCCCGCCCTTTAGAAATCACAATCCTCTTGATCTTTTGCTTGTTAAAGTTTTCAAAGAAAGCCCGCAAACTTGTTAATCCAGTGTGCTCCTTTTTAATAAGCGCTTCAACCAAAACAACACTAACCTCTATAGCCAGAAGCTGCTTGGTCTGCTTACAAAAAAAGTACGCTTGAAAGGTTGTTTTGTCTTTTTTCTCTTCCGGAATTACGGCAAGAAAATCTACCTTTCTGGACATAGATTTATTGTACAAAGCAATTATTAAAATTGTATTAAGACTTATTGGGAAATTCGAGCACGTTTTTCTTTAATGAAGTTTCTCCACCCTTCCAGAAACTCTATGAATGTGGAGAAAGGCATGTCTACAAGTGTGGAAAAAAAGACACTTACAAAGTTAAATTCTTTCCATTTGTCGGAAAGCCAACCGCCAATTCTAGCTAAAGGAATTGAGAAGAAATCCAGTAAAAATTCTAAGATGCTGGTGCGCTCTTTAATGGAAAGCTCCTTGGATTTTTGACGAATTACCATGGCTGCAAAAACTACAACGGCTACATTTACGGTGTCAATGTAGAGTGAAGTGAAGGGAACTCCGGCAACCTTGAAAACCCAATAGATTAGGTAAAGTGATCCAAATCCTCCCAGTAAGTACATTACGGTAAAGAAGAAATTCTGGACTTTTTTAATCTTTTTACTAAGCTTAATCTTATATGTCTGACGCTCCCCTTCCTTATAAATTATCTTTTTAATCTCTTCTTGAACCCTCTGTAAGTTATCGTCAGCTGGAGGTCTAATTATGCTAACAAGGAAGAACATTAAGGCCGTAGGAATCATGATGTCTGCAAATACTGCCCAGGCTGAAAATTCTCCATAGAAAAACATGGCTACGGGATACTCAAAGATAAATAAACTTGCCGCACCTGCCACAAAAATTGACAATGTCGAATAAAAAGCACTTCTATACAAGCGCTTTTTCAATGTTGACAGACGCTTTTCATAGGTTTCTTTTACCACTTGGGCTACTTTTTCAGGCTTTGCCAAGAATTCTTCAAAAGGCGTATCTTCTGTTTTTTCCTTTTGGATTTGTTTCATGGCGTCTGAAAGAATTAGATAAGCAGCATCATATTTTTCGCAAAGAGCACTAAACTCCCCTCTTTTGGGGTGTTCTAAATCCGCTTTAGTACTTTGCCAAATAGATTCAATGTTTTCCGTAAACTCCTTAGTAAATTCCAAATTATTTTCTGCAAAAAGAGGATAGCGCTTTTTTAAGACATGAAAAGTAATTACAGGTTCGTCTAGGTTGTAAAGAGTCCTATGAACGGCAATATAAGTTTGAATGTATTTGTCTTCTTCTGACAGTTTTTCTTCAGGAATAAGCTTTAAGTTTCCATACATTGCTTCTGTCATGAATTCAAGCATTGCAATGCCTTTATACGGGTAATCAAGGATTTCCTCAATTTCACAAGCAGCCACTTCTAGGATCCAGTTATAAAATTGCACTTTTGTTTTTATGGCCAGGGCGCTTTCTTTAGCATAAGGGCTGTTTTTTAAGATGTGGATGTACTTTTTAAGAACCATTTCTATTTCGTCTATTTTGTCTTCCGGGATTTTTCCGTTTTCAAAATAACCTGTTCTAATGATTTCCAAGGTCATAGGACGTGCTATTTTTGCAGGTTCTAAGTCGGGAAGTATTGTAATTTCCGAAATTTCTGAAATAAGTCTTCGCTTTAAGATTCTTTCAATGGCTGTCCTTCGAACTAGGTGCTCTTCTTTCCAGTCAATTACTCGACGCATTTTCTCATAAAGCTTTGCTATTTTTGAGGCTATTTCGTCAACGTGAATGGGATTTTCGGGAGTTTTTTGTTTTTGTTTAACTGCATGTTTGTAGTCTTGCAGGTATTTTTGCATTGTAGGGGTAAATGCAGTGTTCTCCCTTTCTTCCTGGTTTTTAGTTGTTTTCTCTGTTGTAGGGGTAAAGGTAGTGCTCTCTTTTTCTTCGGTTGCTACTGTTGTTGGGGGCAAATCCCTGGTGGTTTCTTTGTTAACTTCGGTTTTTTTAGCTTCCGAGGTAGCTTTTTGATCGATTTTAGGATCATCTTGCTTAACAGGGCCTTTCTTTGGAGACGCTGAATTCACTCCATTTTTTTGCGCTTTAGAGGCACCTTCAGCACGCTCTTGGGGGTCTTTTTCCTTGTTGTTATCCTGGTCCAGATAAATTACTCCTTGCATATCAAACGCTATTATACCGTATTATAGGATATTTTTCGAATTTAATGACTCCATTGTATTATATATGTATGAAGTCATTTTCGGTTAAAATTTCGAATATTGAGCCGGTTACTCATGATGTTAAGCGTTTTGTTGTGGAAAAGCCGGCAGGTTTTAAGTTTGTTCCGGGGCAGGCAACGGAGGTTTCTATTAATTTGCCGGAATGGAGGGAAAAGAAGCGTCCTTTTACGTTTACAAGTTTAAATTCCGAAGAAGTTTTGGAGTTTGTTATTAAAGCGTATCCTTCTCATGAAGGGGTTACGCAAAAGTTGCATACTTTAGAGCCGGGGGCTGAGATTTTAATTGGTGAGCCTTGGGGTACGATTAATTATTCCGGTAAGGGGGTGTTTTTGGCTGGAGGGGCAGGAGTTACTCCGTTTATTGCGATTTTTCGGGATTTACACAAGAAGGGTCAGCTAGAAGGCAACAAACTTATTTTTTCTAATAAAACTGATAAAGATGTGATTTTAGAAAAGGAGTTACGGGAGTATTTTGGAGATGCTGCTACTTTTGTTTTAACTGATCAGGAAAATGTTGATGCTTCCAAATATGAAAAAGCTTATATTGACAAGGAATATCTGTCTTCAAAAATTTCGGATTTTTCACAAAAGTTTTATGTATGTGGTCCTCCCGGTTTTGTTAAGGCTATGCGTGGTTCTCTAACTGACTTAGGCGCCTCCTCTGATGAAGTAGTTTTTGAGAAGTAGTTTCAAAAACAATTTTTATAGTAAAGTTAGGCCTTTTACCATCTTTAGGATTTCCCGTATTTCCTGCTCTTCCTTTGAATCGATACTTTTCATATTGATAACCACTTTTACTGAATATCCCCGCGGATTTACAGCATCTATATAGTATTTTTCTGTTCCACAGAAATCCTTTTGAGTTACGCTTTCTTGGCCTATCTGAAAAGTTCTTTCCATTGATTCTTGAGCTCCCATACAGCCCATACCCGTACTTGTATTGCTTAATTCTATTCTTGTTTCGCCTGCTTCATTTTTGAATTCTATTTTACTTTTTTCGGATTCCCCTTCTTTTCTTACTGCTTTCCAATTAGATGGATATTTCAAACTAACTTGTTTTTCTTCCCACATGTACTGCTTCCATCCTCTTTTTAAGCCAAGTTTTGTAGATAGATCTTTGTTTCCTATGACGAATATGCCCAAAATAGCTACTGTGACGATGACGATAGCACCTAATTTTTTATTAATGTTTGCGGTTTTTTTGTTTTTACCCATATTTATTTTCCTTTAATTCTAAATTTTTATTATGCGTTACATTGTTTAGCTTTAGATTAACAGCCCAATAATTCGTAATCAAAATCAATTATACAATCCTTATAAACATTCGTATTGCCGGGAGTCACTTTAATTGTTCCTTCTCTAAAGGTGCATCCACCTGAGTGACAGGATTGATAGAATTGTTCAAGCTCCTCGGAATAAAAGATGTTTTTGTAAGGACCTAATTCCTTTATCCCTACAGAGTCATTGTAATAATAGATCTCGGGATCTTCACTGTTCTTCAAGTGCTGCGGTATTTTTTGTTCACATGTTTCCCCGGGAAGAAAATACTGGTCAGAGTCCTTTTCATAAATAAAGGTATAAGAGTCCAGATTTGTAAAATAAACGTATAATAAATGCTTTGTTCCCTCTGCTCTAGGGTACATACTAGGAGCTCCCAAAAGAAGATGAAGTTTTTCAGCTTTAATGATTCTGCTTTCTGCATATCCCCAAGAAAGTTCGCCCTCTATTTGTATTGGAACGTTAAGATAACTGTTAGCGTTCTTGTTTAGATCTTCGGGGAGATAGACCTCTAGCTTATTTAGTTTTGTGTCCTTATTTCCGCTCGCTGTAATGGGTTGGATGGCTTTATTTAGATAAAGTTGATACCAATAGTCTCCTAGTTGGAGCTCTTCCGGGATCCGCTCTTTTTTTAGAATGCCAACAAAAACGGAATTTTCTTTAGAGATTTTTTCCTCTTCGTGTGTGTAATCTTTAAGTCGTTTCTCGCTATATTTTGAGTTTTTTGAAAGTAAAAAGAAGCTTCCTAACACCCCAGTTACCGCGATTATTGCGAAGAGAAAGCTTGGGAGGAGTTTTGACGGAAATAATTTCATGTTTTATTTGAGAAGTTGTTTAAATAATAGCATGGGAGCCTTTCATCTCGATTTTAGCATGCTAAAACTGCGCACAGTTTTCTAGCTGACTTTGGGAGTCACTTCAGAAGGAGTGGTTTTTGAGAAGTAATCTCAAAAAATCGTTTGTTTTTGGAAAAGCATTTTTGTATTTTTATTTCCGTTAATTGACACTTTATGTATATTATCCGAAATAAAAACCTGTTTTTTAGATGCTCCTTCTGTGCCAGATAACTAATGCGTTTTTTCCGGGCGTTTTTAGGAGATATGCTAAAATCCCCACATGAAAGAGAAAATAACATTTGACGAATTTTCAAAACTAGACATAAAAATAGGTCAAATAAAAGAAGCGGAACGTGTGCCGGAATCCGATAAACTTATTAAATTGCAGGTAGATTTAGGTGAGGAGACAAGGCAAGTAGTAGCCGGTTTTGGTAAGTTTTTTCAGCCGGAAGAGCTTCTTGGTGTCCAGGTTCCTGTGGTTGTGAATATGTCTCCTGTGAAGCTTATGGGAGTGGAAAGCAATGGAATGGTTTTAGCAGTAGATCCGGGAGGTTTGGTTTTGTTAACTCCGGATGAGGATGTGCCCAATGGCTCTGTTGTGAGGTAGTTGTGTTTGTTTTAGTAGCTTAGGACAAGTTGGATCATTTCTTTCAGCTGGATTTTCTCGCAATAATGGTTCCTGCCATCTTTTGTAAACGCAAAGTAACCTAGTTTACACTTGCCGTATCCACTGATATGAAATCCTAAGAAGAGAAATACTGACACCAAGATTAAGAAAATTTTTATGGTTTTTTGATTGAAAAACTTCATGTTTTTATTTAAGTTTCTTTAGTTCTATTACAGCCTCCTCAACAGTATCTACTAAAGTTCCTGCTCTTCGTGGGAACTCTATAGACCATTTGGGCTCTCTTTCATCCGGCCAGATGATTATCAAAGTTTTGCACCTGTCGCCGGGGGTTTCTGTATTAAGGGCAAGGAAATATCCCACTTCAATCCAAGTTCCCTCTGAGGGTTTAGTTCCTGGATATGCTATTAGAATTTCCGAGTCATAAATAGCTTGCAAATCCTGTGGGAAGAAGGTGTCCGGAGAGGATTGATCTGAATCCGTGTCTGGGTCATAGAAGTCGAATCCTTGTATGTTTTCAAATTGTTTTCTCCAAGGGTCGTATTGGTTGGGTTGTCCTGCTAGATATACTTTTTTCATGAGGAAATTGTACCAGTTTTGCGGTTTTGGCTATTTTTAGATAGCTATTCGCAATTTTCTACATCTGTGTTTTTTATTTGCTTATCTAGAGTCATTACATATTTTGGTGGAGCAGCCGTTAAAAGAGTTTTTTTTGACCGGGTTCTATGGAAATTGGACATAGCGGACTCTGCTTGCAACTTTTTACAATTGTGCGGGTTGTGATGCTAAAATGTAGCTGATGTCAGATACTACCATTACTCTCATAGTTCCTACGCATAACGAACAGGATTTAATATGTGAGCGCTCACTGAAGACCCTGTCCCAACAGGAGCTTGGGGATCTGCGGTTGAAGGTATTGGTTATTCCAAATGGTTGTCAAGATGCCACAGCCAAGAACGCACGAAATTTCATTTCTAAACAATCGAAGAAAAATATATCATGGCAAGTTGAGGAACTTGAGCTAGGTCACCGAACAAAATCATTGAATTATGGTATTTCTCTTGCAGAGACGGACATCGTAATGTATTTAAATCCCGATTGCATATTAGAACCAAATGCGATTAAGACAATGTACGACTGCATTACCGGATCAGACAAGCTGAATTATGTTGGGATGCTTGAAGAACCTGATCTTAGCTTTTTAAAGGAAGGAACAATGTTGTATAAAACCATCCAGCTTCTTGCATATAACCGAAAAATATCCGGTACGCATCCTCCCTCCGGGCGTTTTATTGCCTTTAGAAAGGAGATATTTCCCAAATTTCCGGAAATCCATTCTGAAGATACCTGGGCAAGTTTGTATACATACAAAGAATACGGTCCTGAGTCACTTAAGGTTTTTATGGGGCAAACAGTGAAGTTTATTCCCTATACCAATTGGATAGATTTTATGAAGGTGGGGTCTCGCTATATGGAGGGAACATACGAAGTTTTTGAGAGATTTCCCGGATATGAAGAGGTGGATAAAAAGAGGGCTGCTGAAGGTAAGTTGGATGATGAGACTAGGATGAGTCTAATTGCAGATTTCTGCACAAAAAATGACATTGATATGGAGTTTGTGCAAAATATCAAGAACGTAATTTTTCCCTTAGTTGTGGAAAATACTAAATTGGTAAGGCAACTTAGTGATTCGGGAACGTGGGAGTTGGTTTAGGAACCAGTTTGGGCTTATTTACTATTTGATTTTCGGATTTTATTATCTATTATAACCGTATAGTCTCCTTTGAGCCGGGACTGTTTCAGGATGTTCGTTGTCCCCATTTATCCCATAACCATGGTCGGGGTGTTGGGTGGTGACTCATTCGAGCGCGTTTACGCCCTAACTATATCCTATAGTGGTCAGAGTGACTGGACTTGAACCAGCGGCCCCCACTACCCCATAGTGGTGCTCTATCCAACTGAGCTACACTCTGCCAAATTTCTAACGCCGAAATTATAACACAAAAAATTCTTGACGATTTCGGTTATTCTTCGTATACTTGATTCAATGCCTGTACTTATTAACGTATCTTGTACAAATTGTGCCAGGAAGTTTCAAGTCCCCCTAAAAAGATTTAATGAATCCAAGAAAAAGGGCTGGAATTTTTATTGTAGTAGAGAGTGTCAAGGGGAATGCAAAAAGACCGGAAAAACATTGGTTTGTGACAATCCCGCTTGTTCGAAAACGTTTTACCGTATCAAAAGTGAGATTAACTCTACTAAAAATTTCTGTTCTCAAAGCTGCGCTGCTTCAGTAAATAACTTGGGGGTTACTAGAAATAAACAAGGTTGTCCTGAGAATTTCAAACGCTCCTCCTATTCGAGATCTAAACAAGCTAATGGAATATCTGCTCAGCAGCTGCTGTCGAAAAAATGTAGAAATCCTAAATGTGAAAAAAGTGTCCTTTCACCGCGCATTTATTGTTCCCATGAGTGTCACATGCACTCTGTTAAGAAAACAAAGGTTTACCATCAAGAAAAGGCATTGAAGGCCATTAAAAGTTTTGTTGAGGAGCACGGGCGCATCCCGTTTAAAAGAGAGGTGCCTGCTATTTACTCTCGCGCTAGGAGGGGTTTTGGTAGCTGGAATAAGGCAATTGAGGTGGCCGGCTATAGGAAAAATCCTGTTCGCTTTGCAAAAAGAAAGAGGGCAAAGGATGGTCATATGTGTGACTCTTTTTCGGAAGCTTTAATTGATAATTGGCTAAGCAAATAGGGTATTAAGCATGAGATTAATGTTTCCTATCCGGAGGAACCTGCTTTTACAGCCGATTTTGTAGTAAGGGATTATTGGATAGAATTTTTTGGTTTGCATGGAGAAATGGAAAAGTACGATAAAAACGTTTCAAAGAAGCTGGAAATAGCAAAAAAGTACAAAATAAACTTAATCAAACTTTATCCAAAACACCTCTTTCCAAAATCACAGCTGGATAGGGTACTTTCGGATGTTTTCTATCACCACGCCAAAGGCTGGGTAGCTCTCTAGCGTGGTCATTAAGAGTTAAATCTTATTCAGTTTCAGGGCTTTCTTCTGCTTCAGAATTTCCTTCCGAGGTCATTCCGGACTCTGCTCCGGAATCGTTCTCTGAATCCTCAGATCCCGAAGGAGCGGCGGGTGACTCCATTGGAGTAGCCTGCTTAGCCTTTAAATCCTCAAAAACCTTCAACAACGCTAAAGGAGTAAATACCGAAATAATAGGTGTTAACAACCCTTGAGTTGCATACATCACAAAAAGCAAAGGGATCATGGCCAGCATCATCAAAACGGTGTACCCAAGACCCTTCCCAAAGAGATTTCCTCTAAAGCCCTTAGTCATCTGCTTACTCTTCTTAAGAGCTTCAAAAACACCAACATCCTCAGTTAGCAAAATGTAAGGAGCAAATAGGAACCAAAGTGTGAAAATCACTCCCGGAACTATCAATAGAATGTAACCAATTCCAATAATGAAAGCGCTAATTATTGTCAGCAAAGCAAACTTGAACAGTTTTTTGAAGGCCTCTCCAATTAGCTCTTTTATAGGAACAAGATTTTGTGAGTGGATTTTAATTGGAAGCAGCGTCATGAAAGTGGCCATAAAAAAGATCCAACCCAAGCCCAAAACACTTACAACTATTGAAATAATTATGGCCACAGGACCAAAGGCTTTAGCAGGAGTGTCATAATAAGCTTCAGGCATTGCATTTGAACTGGAAGCAGGCATTTCCTGAGCTTGTTGACTTTGACGGGCCTGCCTTTGCATCTCGCGCATAAGCTCCATAGTCTCCGGAGAATAATCCCCTTCAGGCAACTCCATAGGAACAGGAGACTCCATATTAGCTACCGACTCTGGCGCTCCTAAAGATCGCGAAGGCATTGAATCGCTCACATACTTATCACCGGGCATCAACTTAGCCATCCTACTCATCGTAAAGATGTAAAGCGGCAGCCCCACAACAAGCATAAAAGCCCCCATAATCAACGTCACTGTTAAATAGGACTTAAAGGTATATCCTAACGGCGCATTTTCAAATAAATTCTTAAAAGCATCCTTTATTGCTTTTTTCAACGTGATTAATTTAGTTTTTTCCATAGGCATAGTCTACTTTCTAATTTAGTAATTTGTCAACAATGGTGTAAATGCTGAAGCCTCCATAAAAGAGAAAAGCCATTGTCATAGCTGCAATTCTTCCAAATTTAGGTCTTATTTCTTTGTGTAAAAGTGAAAGGTTGGTGACTAAGGTTAGCCCTACGTGGATGAACATTGCAAAGGCGTTTAATACTGCTGCTATGGTAATTAACTGGAAGGGTTCGTTTATCCCAAAGGAGTAGATGGCAACGCCGGATAAGATTTGAAGCCATAAGACGATGTAGTAAATTTTTGAGATGTCGTTGCCTTTGATTTTTTTGTTGGCTAAAACGAGATTTTCAGAGAGGATTCTGCTGGTTGAGTCAAAAACGGTTAATTGGGTGGCAAAAAGCATGATGCCTGTGACTGTTAAAAAGAGCACGCCTGCCCATGGAGCAATTTTTAAGCCAATTTGTTGCGCTTCTGCTAAAACGAAGTTGACGCCGGTAGTTTCGATGCCTTTCTGATAGGTTGTAACGTAGGCCAGCAGCGCCAAGAGGCAGATTGTTATTGCTCCGGTTAGCCAAAAGACTAAAAAGTGCTCTGTATTTACGTTTTTCCACCATTTTTTAAACTTGCTGATGTTTTCTTCGGTGGGGTCAAAGGCTGTGCCTGTTAATTCAATGGTTTCTTTTTTGCCGGTTAGGAGGCTTTTGATCTTGCCGGCGTATTCACCCATCCCGTAACCTTTGGCCTTAACGTAGAAGGATTGCGATAGATTTAAGTTTCCGCCGGCTCCTGCATAGGCAAGTGCGGCCAAAAATGAGGGAAGTGCTATTCCTGCGGGGAGAAATCTGTAGCCGTCTCCAATTCCTACAATTCCTTGGCCTAAAGTTATAAAGTCTGCTTTGGCTGCTATTATGATGGCTAAGGTGAAAATTGCGGGGACTCCCAAGGTGATAAAGAGCTTTTGTATGCTTTCGACTGTTTTATAAAGGACCGGGCCTAAAGATAAGATTGCCCCTATGGTAAAGAGCAGGACCACTGTGAGGATTTTTTGGTTTTGAATCCCTAGGAGGGTTCCGAGAAGTTTTGCGGAAGTGGCAATTATGCCTGGCCACATCCAGGGAATGTAGGTTGATAGCAAAAACCAGATTGGTGCCCACTTGAACTTTCGGGCTATTCCCACAAAGATGCTTTCGCCATGGGCAAGTGCATAGCGCTCAATTTCCATGTTCATAAAGAATTGAAAGGTTATTCCAAGGATTGCTCCCCAAATGATTCCTAGTCCGTGGTGGGCTGCCAGGTAGGGCCAAAGGATTATTTCGCCGCTGCCCAGGCCCAGACCGAGGATTATGAAGCTTGGTCCTATGAGTTTTTTAAGTGGGAGTGGGTTTGGCAGTTCGTTCTTTTTTAAGGGGTTTATTTTGGGGTTGGTTTTTGTACTTGTATTTTTTGGAGTGTTTTTTGTTGTGGGCATTGTTTTTATAGTAGCAAAGTTGTTTCTTAGGGCAAAGTTTTTGTTAGGTTATTTTATTTCTTTTTAAACTCAAGCAAAAACATAGGGCGAGGTTTACCAAAACTAAGTTTTTTACTCCAGCTAGTTTCCAGTTCCTGCAAATCCTCCCGCGTCATTTCCTTAAAATTTTTTAAGGTGAGGCCTGCATTTTCATAGCGAGGAATCAGCTCTTCTTTTATGTAAGCTTCATTCAGATTCTCCAAATTTAGACGCTCAGTTTCTGTTGGCTCCTGCTCCTCGGTATAACCAAAAACTAACCTAAGATCACCTCCACTTTTCAAAATCGCCAAAATGTTTTGCATATGCTCCTGATTAAAATTGGCCACATGATCCAAAAGACTCCCCCAAGGAAGCAGCACATTTAGCTTATCTGCAGTATTTTCCAATTCTTCCGGCAACATTTCAGCACTTGCTAAAACAAATAAAACATTTTCCAAATTCTTTCGAACTGCTTTTCGGGAGTATTTTCGAAGCTGTTTTTCAACCGGATCAATACCAATGTACAAATTATTTGGTTTTTCTAGAGCTTTTTTGTAAACATAGCGTCCATTCCCGGTGCCCAAATCCACCTCTATTTTCTCCCACTCCTGTGCCAAAAGCTCCTTAAAGTTCTCTTTAGACAACTCCTTTAATTTATTTCCAATCACTATTTTCATACAACTAGGAGTATTATACTTGGTTTAGAATGTTGTTATGACTGAACCTGAAATTATCCCTTTGTGGCAGCCGGTTGGAAATTCCACGCACATAATTGCTTCCAAGGTTGCTAAAAAACTTAACAAAAAAACTTCGCATACAGGGACGTTGGATCCTATGGCAGAAGGGATTATTGTTATCTTAGCCGGAGAGACGCGCCTAAAAAAGAAGGAGTTGGCTAAGTGGCCCAAGGAATATAAGTTTGACGTGGCGCTTGGCATTTCAACGGATACTTATGATGGTTTGGGGCTAATTCAGCAGGATTCTTTCTCTATAAAAAATACTTCTAAGTTTTTTTCTCATCGGGAGATTTTTGTTGGCCGAATTAAGCAGGCGCTTTCACGTTTGCAAGGGGATTATGTTCAGGAAGTACCTCCTTTTAGTGCTATTAAAGTTAGTGGCAAGCCTTTGCACTGGTATGCTCGGAATAAGAATTTGCCAAGAGAGCTTCCAAAAAGATCAGGCGAGATATTTGATATAGAGCTTTTGGATTTTAAAGAGGTTTCACTTCAGAATCTTATTTCAGATTTGTTGGAAAAGATTTCAAAGGTTACGGGGGATTTGCGTCAGGGGGAAATTGCACCTCAGTGGAGGGATTTCGCAGGCCTCCGTGAAAAATCAAAGGATGTAAGAATTCCGATAATTTCGATTCGGGCAACTCTTTCCAAAGGTCTTTATGTTCGGTCACTTTCTCAAGATATTTGTGGCCTCATAGGAGTTAAAGGTTTTGTTTCTAATTTGGTTCGAACACGTAATGGCAGTTTCCATCGTGAGAACTCTTTAAGTTTAGAGGAGTTTTTTGGATCAGGCTTTCGGGACAAGTATGATTTTGTTTCTCGATTTAAATCCTGACTTAATTTGGAGGTGTGTTTTGGGGACTTCAAAGTAGTCGCCAAGTAGTTCCAACATTTCCTCGTTAGCCTCTCCGTTTTTAGGTAAAGATTTCACACGCACCACATAAACTACGTTTCCATACATATCCGTTTTTTCTTTAACACCGCTTTCCTTTGCTCCCGGCTTAATCTTGACTCTAATTTTCATACCCTCAAGGATGATCCTCCGTTAAATTCCATCTTTAATCTTATTAAAGGCTTTTCTCTCTTTATTTTCAAGGATAATCCTTCACAACTTTTCTAGAAATGCTTTATTGGAAGGGATTCGCTTAAAAACTTAAAGGATGATCCTTGTTCACCATGCTTGGGTCTTGAAAATACTTACAAAGGTGCTATAGACTATCTACTTGTGACATGCGATCCGTCAACAAAAAATTGCAAGCAAAAATTTAAATCAAAAAAATTAACAAATAAAGAAAGGAACTAAAAAATGTCAAAAAGAGATATGGCACAAAGAAGAATCCGAATTATAAACGAGCTCAAAGCGGAGTTAAAAGAATTAAAAGGTCATCGCAAGGATATTTTGGAGGAAGATCCCGAATACTCCGAGCTTAAAGAACAGTCCAAACTAGTTAAAGATCAAACACGTACAAAGCGTAAGCAGGTTTTGGATGCTCCCGAGTATAAAGCAGTGACAGATCAAATGAGCGATATTAGGGCGGAAATTCGCGATCAAAAAGAAGCTCTTTCACAGGAATTAGTTGAACTTTACAAAGAAGAGGGGGTTACCGAAATAGAGGACTCTGAGGGTAATTTGAAGAAGTTGAAGTTTAGTGTTCAGTTGGTTAATGCTTAATTGTTTCGATCGCGTTTTAACGTTAGGAATTATTCGTAAAAAGCTCTCTAAAAGATCCGTCGAAACCCTAAATAATCCTATAAAATCATCTGGTATACTACTCGCATGACAAAAGAAAACACAACATCAAAAACAGAAACTGCCAATAATAAAGCTCCCTCAAAAGGAAAAGCAGGTTCTCAAAAACTTCTTAAAACTTTAGGAATTGTGGCAGCAGTAATATTAGTTTTGGGAGGCCTTTCGATTTTAGGATACACTTATAAGCACCTTTTTATTGTAGGCAGAGTGAATAACAAACTTATCACACGAGTCGAGCTAAACAAACTTTTAATTAACGCTTATGGTCCCAGCGCCGTTGAAGAGCTGGTTAACAAAAAGCTAATTAAGCAGGAATTAAAAAAGCAAGGCATAGAGGTTACAGCGGAACAGTTGCAGGCTAAAAAAGACGAAATTTCTCAGCAGATTCAGGAGCAGCAAGGGACTACACTTGAGGACTATTTGGATCGTCAGGGTGTTTCCATGAAGGAGTTTGAGGAAAATATTGAAACGCAGCTAGCTATTGAGCAGCTTTTGGCGGAAAAAGTGGAGGTTACTGAAGAAGAGGTGGACGACTTTTTGGAGACTTATGGTGATCAGCTTGAGGGAGAAACTGAGGAAGATAAGCGTGCACAGGCTGTAGATATCTTGGTAGACCAGCAAATTGGATCCCTTTTTCAACAGTGGATTCAGGAAGTTCGTTCTGAAGCTAAGATTGATACTTTCTTAAAGTAACGCTTTACGCTTTTTGTTGAGCTTAAATATTAATTTCCAAATTTCCGGGGGTGAGGTTTACAATTTGCCTCAAGCCTTCCCGGTTGCACAACACCTCCAAAAACGGTTAACCTAAACCTATGGGAAAGATAATAAAACTGCCTCAATCCGTTATTCAAAAAACAGCTGCCGGTGAAGTTATAGAAAATCCTGCCTCCGTTGTAAAAGAACTTATAGAGAACTCACTTGATGCCGGTGCAGCCTCCATAAAAATTCACGTCCAAAAAGGAGGACAGCAAAAAATCCTTGTAGTAGACAACGGCTGCGGAATGCAAAAAGACGATCTGCTCCTTAGTTACAAACCGCACACCTCCAGCAAAATTCAAAAAGAAGACGACCTAAATTCCATAGCAACCTTTGGTTTTCGTGGGGAAGCCTTAAATAGCATCAGCACCGTCAGTAACTTCACAATAAAAAGTAAAGAGCCTAATTCACCAACGGGGTGGGCTTTAAACATTTACTATGGCAAGGAAAAAGAACTCAAGCCTTCAGGCCTTTCTACAGGGACAATAGTAGAAGTAGCTAATTTATTTTCAAATCTGCCGGCACGTCGCGAATTTTTAAAAAGCGCGCAAGCAGAGCTAACTCAAATTAAACAAGTAGTCGCATCCATGGCTTTGGCAAATCCTTCCGTGGCTTTTCTGCTTCAGTCTGATAACAAAACGATTTTAAATATCCCTTCTCAATATGATTTGCAAAAAAGAATTCAAGTTCTTCTTGATGACGCCGGGAAATTCTTGGATGTGACAAAAAAAGATCCGCATCATCACATTCACGGCAAAATTTCGCTTCCGCAATTTTCAACTAATACCGGAAAGGATCAGTATCTTTTTGTAAACGGTCGCTATGTAAATTTTCGTGCTTCAACATCGGCAATTAAGCGGGCTTATGGGACGCTTCTGGACAAGTATCAGTATCCAAAGCATGTTTTGTACTTGCAGCTTCCTCATGAGCTTGTGGATGTTAATGTTCACCCCCGCAAGGAGGAGGTTCGGTTTAAAAATGAGACTCATGTTTTGGAGCTGCTTCACCAGGCGATTCAGCAGTCACTGGATAAGGCTAATTTAACTTACCGCTATGATCCTAAGCCTGCCCAGTATGTGGCGTCGCTTTATTCCAATTTAAAGGATTCGGTGGAGATGTGGTCAGTTTCAGACCTTCCTGAGGCTGACTCTGTTACTGAAGTTTTGCAGTTTTTGCAGACTTATTTAATTGTACCTTTAAAGGATCGTGTGCTTTTTATTGACCAGCATGCAGCTCATGAGAAGATTTTGTATGCGCAGATTTTGGATTTTTTAAAGGGTGCTTCTACGGAAGATCTTTTTGAGCCTAAGGATCCTGTGCAGATCTCAACAGAGGATCTGGACTTTGAGGTGGATGATTCCAAGCTTGCTTTGCTTTCGGATTTGGGGCTTAATTTGACTTTGGAAGATGCTGTTTTAAAGATTAAGCAGGTGCCTAAGGTGTTTTCAGGCCTTAATCTGGAGGACTTTGTAATTTATCTTTTAAGTTTGGATGAAGCTGCGCTTTCTTTAAGTTATTCAAGTGACGTTTCTAATATGATTTCTACGTTGGCTTGTAAGAGTGCAGTTAAAGCAGGGGATTTTTTAACGCAGGAGCAGGCTTTGCGTCTTGTTAAGAAGCTTTTAAATACGGATTTGGAGAAGTATACGTGTCCTCACGGTCGTCCTACTATGGTGGAGTTTTTGGAGGGTGATTTTGAGCGGATGTTTAAGCGCCACTAGCTTATTTCCTTTATAATTAATCAGATAATTCCATGACTTTTATAGATTCACATTGCCATTTACCGGATATAAAACACAAAAAAGCTTTAGAGCAAATCCTTCAAGAAGCGCAAAAAGAAGGAGTCACAAAATTCATTAACATAGGAACTTCCGTTAAGCACAATAAAAAAGCTTTAAAAACAGCAAAAAACTATCTAAATGTTTCTGCAACGGCTGCTGTTTATCCGCATGAAGATCAAAACAAAAGCCTAAAAGAAATAAAAACTTATCTTCAAAATTACATTGAAATCAATAAAAAAGACCTTGTAGGTATAGGAGAAACCGGAATAGATATAACAAGTTGGAAAAACGGACGTTCCAAAAAAGAACAAATAGAACTTTTCGAATTTCAAGCTCACCTAGCCAAAGAATACGATCTTCCTTTAATAGTGCATAATAGAAATGGAGATAAAGAGGTCCTGCAAGTTCTAAAAAACGTTAAAGTTCCAAAAGGAGTTATTCACTGTTTTGCTTCCAAATGGGATTTTGCAAAAGAGGTTTTAGATTTAGGCTTTTACATATCTTTTTCAGGTCTAATAACCTATAAATCACGAGATTATTTGCTGGAAACTGTAAAAAAAGTTCCAAATGATAGATTTCTAATTGGAACCGATGCGCCTCTACTTCCGCCTGAAGGTCACCGCGGAGAGCAAAACCAACCAAAGTATGTTAAAATCATTGCGCAAAAAGTTGCTGATGTTAAAGGGCTTTCCTTGGAGCAAGTAGCTAAGTTTTCCACTTCAAATGCAGAAGAGCTGTTTGACCTCTAGTTTTGTGTGCATGCAACTTTACTTTGCCTAAAACTAAGTTAGGAAGACATAAATTAAACACATGAAAGAATTTGTAGAAAAACACGACAGCATAATACATCGCCTTTTAGAGATAGTTCCCGGCTTTTTAACTTGGAGTGTTCTCTTATCTCCTCTATGGTTGGGAATCTTATTTCCACAGCTAATTGTTTACATTTTAATTGCTTTAACTGTTTACTGGGCTTTTATGGCAACCAAACACTCCTATGGGATGCTTAAAGGCTATAGAATTTATGAAAAGGAAATGGGAATGGATTGGATGGCTCAGTGTCGAGAACTTGATTTTGAAACTTTGCCCGAACCTGAAACTCGCCCTGACACTTTGGAAAAAGTAAAGCACTTTGTTTTAATTCCCGCTGTTAACGAGCCTTACGAAGTTTTAAAGCCCGCTTTCGATAGCTTTTATAATCAGACTTTTTCTAGAGATCAAATAGTTTTGGTTTATACGTTAGAAGGGCGCAATGACTACGATAAGCAGGTTCGTGCTACTTTAGAGGAGGTTTTTGAGGGGCGCGATAAAGAATTTGCGGATGTTTTAATTTACACCCACCCTGCTGGTATTCCAGGAGAGGCCATTGGAGCAGGTGCTGCTAACCGTACTTGGGGAGCTAAAAAAGCTGTAGCCGAATTGAAAGCAAAAGGAGAGGATTTGCGTAACTACATCTTTAGCACGTTTGATGCCGACCACGTTTTAGACAAGCAGTTTTTGGCGCGGTTGACTCACTTGTATCTAAACGAAGATAAGCGCGATTACAAGTTTTATCAATCCGCAGTTGCTCTTTTTGATAACAACTACTGGAAGGTTCCTGTTTTCATGCGAATTGAGGCCACTTCTGTTGCTCTTGGGGGTCTTGCGGAATGGACAGTTAAAGGTAAGCTGAAAGATACATTTGCAGCTTATTCTGCTTCGCTTCAGACTTTATTGGATGCCGACTATTGGGATGTCGGTTTAGGTGTCGATGATCAGATTTTTTATTGGCGCGCTTTCTTTCAACGAGATGGCGATTTTACGGGAGTTCCACATTACATTCCCTATTCTGCAGACGCCGTTATGGGTTCAGATTTTCGAGATTCCTGTAAAAGTCTTTACAAACAGCTTGTTCGGTGGGGGTGGGGTGTCATTGATTTTCCCCTATCTTTAAAGGAGTTTATGAAAAATTACAAGGTTCCTTTACGTTTAAAGATTGCTTGGTTTTTTCGTCACTTGGAAAAACGTGTGCTTCTTATAGATAGCGTCTTTTTGATTACATTTGGCTTTGGACTTTTAACATTTGCCAATCCCGATGTCAAACAAGCTACCTTTGCCTATAGCCTCCCCGACATTATGAGCGTGATTTTAACCATAACTCTAGTCTTCTTTTTGCCCATTTCAATTATTCGTTTTAAACTGGTAAAGCCAATGCCTAAAGATTGGCCCCTTTGGAAAAAGCTTCTGGCAGTTCTAGAGGCTCCTTTGGTTACAATTAACATGTTGTCTTTTTCGTTCTTGCCTCATATAGAAGCGCAAACGCGAATGCTCCTTGGTAAGAAAATGAAGGACCTGTATCACACACCTAAAGTTAGATGAATTTAGCCCTTCGCATAACACAATTTTCAAAGCGCATAAAAAAGGATGATTTCAAGTTGGCAGGTTTTTTGTTTGGAAGCAGCATTTTTGTTGTGCTGGTTCAGCTAGTCTATTTAAATTTGCGCTATAATTTTCTGCTTCAGAAGCTTCCCCTTTTTTATACACGAGTTTGGGGAGAGCCTCAGCTTGTATCTAAAGAAACAATCTTTCTAATTCCTGCTCTATCCATAGTTATTGCCCTTTTAGGTTTTGTGTTTTTTTACTACATGGCTGTTAAATTTTACAAATATGGGACCAAGCTAATTACATTTATTGTTTTATTTAGTCATGTTTTCTTGACTTACTCCTTATTTCGCGTGGTTTCCATAAGTTTAACTACAAATGATCCATTGATTTCCGAAAACTACTTGGCTTTAATTTTTCCCTTTTTAGTAGCTTTGGCAGTAACTTTACTTTTAGCTCCCTTGTATGTTCGGTTAATGAATAAATGGGGAATTGTTACCGATCCTGAAGCTCATTCACATCCGGGTATGTTATTAAAGACTCCTTCCGCACGTGGTGGAGGTCTATTGTTTGCGGCTTTGTTTGTCTTGATTTCCCTTTTCACAGTGCCTTTAACTTTAGAAGTTATTGGAGTTATTGTTTTAAGTTTGGTCTTAGCTTTTTTTGGCCTTTTAGATGATTATCAAAATACTCATCCAAAGTCTCCGCTTTCATTTTTGGAAAACCCCGTAATTCGCTTAACTGTACTTTTCGTTTTGGTAAGCCTTTTATATTTTTTCAACATTCGTATTAGCTTTTTAAGTAATCCTTTTGACGGCTTTTTACACCTAACCGGGTTTAGCTTTAAGCTTGGGAATTTAGTAATTCAGCCCCTATCTTGGCTTTTTACAACAGTTTGGGTAGTTTGGATTTTAAATCTTTTGTCGTGGTCCAATGGTGTTGATGGGCAGTATGGAGGTATCATAGGAATTTCCTTAATTTTTCTTGCCCTTTTGGGATTGCGTTTTGAAGACATTACTTCGATTCAGCTTGGATATGCTCAGCTTGCCATCATTGCTGCAGGAATAAGTTTTGGTCTGGTAGGTGTTATGTGGTTTCCTTCTAAGATTATGTGGGGGTTTGGCGCTATGTCCGCCGGAGTGGTTGTTGCTTCTCTTTCCACTTTAATCCAGGCTAAAGTTATTGCATCTATAATGATTTTGTTTGTTCCTTTTGTAGACGCTTCCGTTACAATTGTTCGACGCCTTTATCGCGGTAGAAACCCTCTTAAAGGTGATCGCGGTCATTTACATCATTTGCTTATTGATCAAGGAGTTTCCATTCCAAAGGTGGCACTTTTTTACTGGATTATTACGCTTTTATTTGGTGGTTTGAGTTTGTATTCAGCAGAAAAGCCTGTTATTCAAGCGGTTCTAATGATTTTAGGAGTTGCGTTTTTTGCTATAGCCCTAGTGAATTTGCGCTTATCAAGAAGGAAATCAGCATTACAAGAACCTGAGAAATAATTCCCCAAGGTAACGGTGCCTGAAACTGGAGTCTGCTCTGCACCTTTGCTACTGCTTCTACAAACTTTGGTTCCTCTTTCATGTAAATATGGGGTGCTTCTATCACATCCGGTAAGACTGCCCCTACGCCGCCCAAAAAAACATTAATTGCAAGCATAGGATTTTTAAGTACCCACAAAGCATAAAGTGTTGTCGTCAAACCAATAGCAATTCCAAGGGCAATATCTGCCATTAAAGCCAGAGGCCTCCACCCTACAATACGCTCCTCTTTTTTTGTGTTTGAATAAAAATCCCAATGAGGTACCAAATCACCTGCAAAATGTGAGGCAATTGAAAGAGGTACAGTCAATAATGGGTTTTGAGTTGTTGCTCCAATAGCTATTCCAACCATTGTGTGAGGTGTTAAAAGCATGCAGGCGCTATTCTAACATATTAGGCTTCATTTCCAGTGCTTTTTGAATTAGTGCCTCTCCCTCTTCCTTTTTGTCGGTGTTAACGTAAGCATTGCCCAAGTTGTACATAGCTTCTGCATAGTTTGGATTCAGTTCCACAGCTTTCTCAAAACTTGCAATTGCCTTTTCCATGTTGCCCTCCAGAGAGTAAACGTCTCCCAAGTTGTTGTGCACTTTAGGGCTATTGGGATTGGTTCTTGCCGTGGCCTCCCATAAGGTTTTGCGGTTTTGCCAGTCGTTATTTCTAAGAACATCCCGATAAATGTAAACTCCTGCTATTAAAATCGTTAAATAAAGGCTTAGGTTTTTAATTTTAATTTCGGATTCCAGCTTTTTTATAAGTAAAGCCGCAAAAATCACAAAAAACACTGATGTAAAGTAAAGGTATCTGTCGGCAATAAACCATGAAACTTGAATAGGGCTAAATGTAGGCAGAAGTGATAGGTACATTCCTGCTAGAAGTCCCGCCAATTTATGTTTTTTAGAACTTATCCAGTAGATAAGCATTCCTCCCGAGATTACAAGGATTAGTTGACCGCTTATCAGTAGAAAGTTGGAGACTTTTTCGCCTTCATGATAAAGTGATAAATCTTTTGGAAAGACCAGAAGTTTTGCTGCTGATGTTGTTGTGTATGTAACGCGGTTTATGTAGGAAGGTTTATTTTCTTGAGGTGCTTGTTCTGTTGATGTTGAAGAAATTGTTGAAGCAGTGGAGTTTCCGTTTTGCATATATTTAATTCGATTTACAATTTTTCCTGACATAGCAAAAGCTACAAAAACTCCTACAACTAAAAGATAAATTGCCGGATAAAATCCTTTTTTCTTTTTTTCGTCAATAAAAAACAATTCTATAAGAGCAGCAAAAAAGGGAGTTATAAATGTCCATGTACTTTTAATCATGATCAAATATGCTGCCAGAACAACAATGGAGAAGATTAAGTAACTTTTCCTTTTAGTTTCTCTAAAATACAGATAAAGGAGTCCTATAATTAAAAGCGCATTTGTATTTGCAATATAGTGTTTTCCAGAAATCCAATTGACAGGTTCAGTAACAATAGGATGTACGGCAAAAAGCAAGGCCGAAATATAAGCGGTTTTTTTATTTTCAAATACTTTAAGAACAAAATAAAAGACTAAAACAGCATTTAAGTTGTGCATTAAGATAGCCCAAAAATGTAGAGGTGTTGGATTTAATCCAAAAAGCTGATATGTAAAGGCATATAAAAGGCGTGGTCCGCTGAAGCCTTTAAGAGAAAGAACGTTTTTAAAGGAATGCAGCTCATCCGATTTTACAAAGGCGGCTATATCATCAGAAACAAATCCGTTGTTTAAGACCATGGCAAAAGTCCCCCAACAAATTACCGATAGTAGTATTAAGAATGGAAGATACGGTTTTATTTGTTGTTTAAAAAAATTCTTTAAGGCATTTGAGGTTGGTGTTGCCTCTGAAACAGTTTTTTTACTTTTAGAAGTTTTCATTAAATTAATTTTACATTAGATAAATTTTTAGGCTTTTCTTTTATAGATGTGCTTTTTCTTATAAAATGATTTTACATGTCAGAGACGAGAGGCGTTTTTAAAGACAATTCAATAAAAAGTCCGGAATCATTGGAATCAGAGGACGCCGGGAACTTATCTTCAAAAAGTTTGATTTTAGAACTAGTGGAAAATTTTCTCAGTTCCATATTTGTTCTTTTTTTACTATATAAGTTTGTGGCCATGCCCGAAGTAGTTTCCGGAGCCAGCATGCAACCAAACTTTGAATCCGGCGAGCGCATCCTCATGGAGCGGATTACAAAACATTTTAAACCTTTTGAACGCGGTGAGGTTGTAATTTTGCATCCCCCGGGAAATGATCACAAAGACTACATAAAAAGAATTGTTGGGCTTCCGGGTGACATTATAAAAATTAAGGACTGTCAGGTTTACATTAATCGTGATGGTGAAAGGTTTATTTTAGAGGAGACCTATTTACCGTCAGATGTTTGCACAGTTGAAGGCCCTCAATTAAAAGAGGGGCGCTCTCTACGCCTTAAGGAAGGGGAATACGCCGTTATGGGAGACAATCGGGCGGACTCCATAGACTCGCGAGTTTTCGGCGTTCTTAAAGAAGAAAGAATACTTGGGCGAGTGGTGTTTCGATTTTGGCCTTTAGAGCGTCTTGGATTTTTATAATCCCTGTGTTACTATTCCTGTTGTTGACATCAAGGGGCAAGGTGTGTTAAGTTTCTCCTTGTACAAAAAACAGCGTGGGTTAGAAAAAGCCGTATTTTAAACTGGAAACTCGGGTTTCAAAACTAAAAATTTAATGCAAGAACATAACTTCTCTAAAAGAAAAGACGTCCTGCCGTTACCTAACCTTTCTGAAGTGCAGCTTGAGTCCTATCAGTGGTTCCGTGACACGGGGATTCAGGAGGTGCTTGATGAACTTGGTACTATTGAAGATGACTCCGGACGCGGTTGGATTCTTTCTATGTCCGATTCCCGTTTTCATAAACCAAATATAAGTATTGAAGAGGCTTTGCGTATTGGTCGTACTTATGATGCTCCTTGGTATATGACGGCCACTTTGAAAGATCCTGTTGAGGGTAAGGAAAATTCTCAGGAAATTTATATGGGCGATGTTCCTTTAATGACCGAAAAGGGTACTTTTATCATCAATGGAGTAGAGCGAGTTATAGTAAGTCAGCTTATTCGTTCGGAAGGTGTCATTTTTACGGGTGAGGTTTCTTCGGTGACCGGTCAAATGCTTGGAGGCGCTAAGATTTTGCCTCAGCATGGTGCCTGGCTTGAAATTACAACCTCTCGACGCGGTGTTATTAGTGTTCGTATTGATCGACGTCGTAAGCTTTCAATAGCAACTTTACTTAGGGTCTTTGGTCTGGAAACCGACGAAGATATTCTGGATGCCTTTGCAGAAGTAGAGACGGACCCTGAAATTAACTACATAGAAAAGTCTTTGGCTAAAGATCCCTCTGCTTCTTATGACGAAGCTTGTTTGGAAGTTTACCGAAAAGTGCGCCCTGGTGAGCCTTTGGTTTTAGAGAATGCTAAAGAATTGGTAAAAGAAATGTTTTTTAACCCCAAGCGCTATAGTTTAGGCGAGGTTGGTAGATTTAAGCTTAATCAGGTTTTAGGTTTAAATTTCCCAAATACTCCTAAAGGGCGCGTTCTCCAACTGGAAGATCTTATTGAAATTGTTTCCCGTATTATTCAAATGAATAATGGTATTGGAGAGCCTACGGATGTCGACAATCTTGGTAATCGTCGTGTTCGTCGTGTAGGGGAGTTGTTACAGAATCGTGTCCGAGTAGGGTTTTTGCGCTTAGCTCGTAATGTTCGTGGAAGAATGACTTTACAACCCAGAGATGAACTTCCTAATCCTTCTAAACTGATTTCTCCGCGAGCAGTTACTGCAAACGTTCAAAGCTTTTTTGCTACAGGGCGTTTATCCCAGTTTCAAGATCAGCAGAATCCTTTAACCTCTTTGGCACATATTCGTCGTCTTTCGGTTTTAGGTCCCGGCGGATTAACAAAAGAACGCGCCAGTATGGCCGTTCGAGACGTTCACTACTCCTCCTTTGGGCGAATCTGTCCTGTTCGAACTCCGGAAGGTCCCAGTATTGGCCTTATTAACTATCTAGCTATGTACTCCCGTGTAAATGAATACGGTTTTGTTGAGACTCCTTATATTAAACTGGAATCCGATTCTAAAGGTGTTAAAGTCACTAATGAAATAGAGTTTTTGGCGGCTTATGATGAAGAGGAGAAAAATATTACTGATGCTTCTGTAGAGGTAGATTCCAAAGGATACATAACAGTTGATCAAGTTCCTTTGCGTCAGCATGGTGAGTTCTTTTTAGGAAACACATCCGATGCAGAATATATGGAGGTTATTCCTAAGCAGATTGTGGGTATTTCTGCAGGTTTAATCCCTTTCCTTTCAAATGACGACATTACGCGAGCCTTGGTTGCAGCCCAGCAGCTGTCTCAGGCGGTTCCGCTAATTGCCCCCGATGCTCCTTTGGTGGGGACAGGTATAGAAAAAGAGGTGGCAGTAAACTCCGGTGCCGTTGTGCTAGCTGAAAAAGATGGAGAAGTTGTTTATGCCGACTCCTCTAGGATAGAAATTAAATATAAAGGTGACAAAAAAGAAACCATATACGAGCCCAACAAATTTGTAAAATCTAATGTTTCCACTAACTATAACCAATCCGTAAAAGTTGAAACAGGTCAAAAGCTTGAAAAGGGAGACATTCTTTATGAAGGTCCTGCTTCTGACGACGGCTATATTTCCTTGGGAGCAAACGTAAAAGTAGCTTACATGATTTGGGAAGGATATGAATTTGAAGATGGAATCGTTATTTCTGACCGTTTAGTAAAGGAAGATGTTTTAACTTCTATACACATTAATGACTATGATATTTCTGTTGTTGAGACTAAGTTGGGTGCTGAAGAGCTTACTAATGATATACCCAACGTTTCTGAATATGCACTTCGCAACTTGGATGAGGACGGCATTGTCACAATAGGATCCGATGTTCGTTCAGGTGACATTTTGGTAGGTAAGGTTGCTCCTAAAGGAGAAGTGGACTTATCTGCAGAGGAGCGCTTGTTGCGTGCTATTTTTGGTGAGCAGGCAAAAGAGGTTCGAGATACTTCTTTGCGTATGCCACATGGTTCGCATGGTGTTGTTATTGGAGTAAAGCGAGTTTCCCGCGAAGATAATGACCAATTGACAGTCGGGGTTTTGGAAGAAATCACTGTTTATGTAGCAGAGCGTCGCAAGATTCAGGTTGGTGATAAGCTTGCAGGCCGTCATGGTAACAAGGGAGTTATTTCCGCTATTGTTCCGCAGGCTGATATGCCTCATTTGGAAGATGGTACTCCTGTTGACGTTGTTTTTTCTTCCGAGGCGGTTTTAAAGCGAATGAATATGGGTCAGATTTTGGAGGCTCCCCTTGGATTAGCCGGTCGAAAGCTAGGCAAGCGCTATTTGGTCCCTCCTTTGGAAGTTGTGCCTGAGTCTGAGATAGTTGATCAGTTGAAAGAGGCGGGCCTTCCCGAAACGGGCAAGTTTAAACTGGTAGATGGTCGTACAGGAGAGTATTTCCACGACAAGGTAGTTGTAGGGGAAACTTACGTTTTGAAGCTTGTTCACATGAGTGAGGAGAAAATGCATGCTCGTTCTACAGGACCTTACTCTCTGGTTACACAGCAACCTCTAGGGGGTAAGTCTCAATTTGGAGGTCAGCGTTTTGGAGAGATGGAGGTTTGGGCATTGGAGGCTTATGGAGCTGCTCATACTCTAAAGGAGATGTTGACTATTAAGTCTGATGACCTTATTGGAAGGACCAAGGCTTATAGTTCAATTATTCAGGGGCGTCCTATTGTGGAGTCTACAATTCCTGAGACGTTTAAGCTTTTGGTCAGGCAGCTGAATGGTTTGGGTATCGGTCTGGAGCCTTTGCGAGATGAAAGGGAGGAGCTTGTTCTCGAAGAGGATACGGATCAAACGGAAGATGCAACTGAAGCTGCCGAGGACTTTTTCAAGAGTGATGATTCCGGTGATGCTGACGAAGCCAAAGATGAGGATAAAGATGAAAACGATTCTGAAAATTTAAAAGAGGAGGAATAAACCATGAAACATTTAAGTAATTTAAGGGATTTTGATGCCCTAAAAATATATTTAGCTTCCAGTGAGGAGATCTTGTCCTGGTCCTATGGAGAAGTAACCAAGCCGGAAACTATAAACTATCGTACTTTTAAAGCTGTACGTGGGGGTCTTTTTGACGAAAAGATTTTTGGGCCTACAACAAATTTTGAATGTTACTGCGGTAAGTATAAAGGAATTCGCTATAAGGGCGTTATTTGTGATAAGTGTGGTGTAGAAGTGGCACATTCCCGTATTCGACGAGAGCGCATGGGTCACATTAGTTTAGCGGCTCCTGTTGTGCATGTTTGGTTTTTTAGAGGAATTCCCTCTAAGCTAGCTTATTTGCTGGACGTGTCCCCTAGAAAGATTTCTTCCGTAATTTACTTTTCCTCGTTTATTGCTATTTCCGTAGATTCTGAGATGCGAGCTAAGGCCATCTCCATGGTAGAAACTGATATGCAAGCGGCTGAAAAAAATCATGAAGAAAGCCTTGAAAGAAAGATTAAAGAGACCGAAAAAGAGTTTAAAGAAAAGGCCAAAACATTTAAAGGGGATGAGCTAAAAGAAGAGGAACACGCTCTAAAGTTGAAACAGCGCCTTCAGGCTCTTAGAAATAAAAGCCTTCAGGATTGGGAAGAGCAAGAGCAGATTTTTAAATTGATTCGTAAAAAGATTGAAGGTATAGAAAAGTTTTCCATTGTAAGCGATAACGAATATATGCAAATGCGTCGTTATGTGGATACTTTTGCAGATATGCAAATAGGTGCTGAGGCCATTCAGACAATTTTGCAAAACATGGATTTGGATTCGGTAGCCCTGGAGCTTGAGGATAAACTTGAGAAGAGTCGAAGTAAGACCAAGTCCAAAAAGATGGCACGCAGGTTAAATGTTGTTCAGCAGTTTAGAAACTCCGAGATAGATCCTGCTAACATGGTTTTTGAAGTTTTGCCTGTAATTCCTGCTGATTTACGACCTTTGGTTCAGCTAGAGGGAGGTCGTTTTGCTTCTTCTGACTTGAACGACCTTTATAGAGCTATTATTAATCGAAATAACCGTTTAAAGAAGTTAATGGAAATTGGTGCCCCTGAGGTAATCTTGCGAAATGAAAAGCGAATGCTTCAGGAATCCGTCGATGCCTTTATTGATTCTTCTAAACAGCGAAATCAGCGCCGTTCCCGAAGAGGGCGTAAAGAGCTTAGATCCTTGGCCGATATGGTTAAAGGTAAGCAAGGTACTTTCCGTTTGAACCTTTTGGGTAAGCGTGTAGATTACTCCGGTCGAGGGGTAATTGTTAATGGCCCTAAGCTAAAGCTTAATGAATGCGGTATTCCTAAGGAGATGGCTCTAGAGTTGTTTAAGCCTTTTGTTTTGCGAGGAATTATGGATAAGGAGTTGGCTCCTAACATTAAGAGTGCTCGTCGAGTTTTAAGTGAGCGTGGTGCCGAAGTTTGGGAGACCTTAGAGGAAGTAGTTGAAGGTCATCCGGTGCTCTTAAATCGTGCTCCTACTTTGTGGAGACTTGGTATTCAGGCTTTTTATCCAAAGCTTATTGAGGGAGATGCTATTCAGCTGCACCTTTGTGTGTGTTCCGGTTACAATGCTGACTTTGACGGTGACCAGATGGCTGTTCACCTTCCTTTGTCGGAAGCTGCTCAGGAAGAAGCACGCACAACCATGCTTTCCACGGAGAATTTGCTAAATCCCTCTAACGGATCACCTATTTCAGTGCCCAACAAGATCATGCTTTTTGGAATTTATTACATGACTTCTATTGATCCTACAATGGAGTTGGTAGAGGAACCTTTTGCAAATGTGGAAGAAGCTCTTTATAATTATGAAGTTTCTAAATTAGTGGAGCTTCGTCAGCCTATTAAGGTTAAGATGAGCGGCAATATAGTGGAGACGACGGTTGGGAGAATCCGTTTTAATGAAATTGTTCCCGAGGAGTTTGGTTTCATTAATGAAGACATGCCAAAAAAGAAGGTGCATGACTTATTAAGTGACACCTTTGAGCGCTTTGACCATTCTGTTGCAGTTAAGTTAATTGACGATGTAAAAGATCTAGGTCTTAAATATGGTACTTACTCCGGTCACTCCGTTTCGTTAAGTGATATTGATATTCCTGAGGAGCGCGATGAATTAATAGAGAAGGGTCGTGACGCTGTTGCCAAGATAGACAAAAACTTTAAGCGCGGTTTAATTACTAAGAAAGAGGCTCAGCGATTAACAGAAGACACTTGGATTGAGATTACAGCAGAAATTGATGAAGCTGTTTGGTCTAACCTGTCGGAAGAAAATCCGGTTAAGGTTTTGGTTAAGTCCGGTTCCACGCGAGCTTCTCGTGACCAGGTTAAGCAGATTGCAGGTATGCGTGGTCTTATGACGGATCCTACCGGAAAGATTGTACCGATGCCTATTTTAGGTAACTACAAGAATGGATTATCTGGTTTAGAATACTTTGTAGGTGCTCGTGGTGCGCGAAAAGGTCTTGTTGACAAGGGTCTTAAGACAGCTGATGCTGGTTATTTGACACGCCGTTTGGTGGATGTTTCTCAGGATGTGATTGTTCGTGAGGAAGATTGCGGTACTGAAGAGGGGCGCGTAATCGAGGTTGGAGATTCCACCGTTTTGCAGACTTTTATAGAGCGTTTTGAAGGTCGTTACTTGGCGCAAGATGTTAAGGATGGTCGCAAGAAGTTAGCAAGTGCTGGTGATTTGTTGACTGCTGAGATTTTGAAGGAAATCGAGGATGCCGGTGTTGAAGAAATAGTGATTCGTTCTCCTATGGCTTGCAAGACTCGTCGAGGGATTTGTGCCAAGTGTTATGGTATCGATCTAATGTCTCGTGAACTGGTTAAGATAGGCACAACTGTAGGAGTTCAAGCAGCTCAATCCATTGGAGAACCCGGAACTCAGTTGACAATGCGAACATTCCACACAGGAGGTATTGCCGGTAAAGATATTACGCAAGGTCTTCCCCGTGTAGAAGAGATTGTGGAAACCCGCTCACCTAAAACGCTTTCCATAATGAGCGAGGTTACGGGAACAGTTAAGATTTTAGAAACCGGTGAAGATCGCAAGATTATTGTAATTCCTACAGACGGTAAAAAAGAGGATGCAGTGGAATACATGGTGGATCCTGTTTCTGAGATCAGTGTAGAGGACGGTCAGCTGGTTGCTAAGGGCGACAAGTTAACTGTAGGTCACTTGGATCTTGAGAAGCTAATGGATACCGTTGGGGTTCGTTATACGCAAAACTACATAGTAGATCAAATTCAAAAGGTCTACGCTTCCCAGGGAGTTTCTTTAAATGACAAGCATATTGAAGTTGTTGTAAGCAAGATGTTTAATAACGTGGAAATTAAGGATGGGGGCGATACTGATTTGATGCCTGGTGAGACGGTTACAACGGACACTTTTGCGGAGAAGAACGAGGCTATAATTGCCGAGGGCGGTGAGCCTGCAGAAGGTAATCGAGTTTTGCTTGGTATTACAAAAGCAGCTCTAAATACCGACAGCTTCCTGTCTGCAGCTTCCTTCATTTACACCAGTAGGGTATTGACTGATGCCGCTTGCTCTGGTAAGGTCGATAAGCTTTTGGGCTTGAAGGAGAACGTTATTATTGGTAATCTGATTCCGACAGGTGAGAGAGCAAAGTTAGAAGACGAATAAACTATGCCTACAGTAAATCAATTAGTCCGAAAAGGACGAAAAAGTAAAAAGAAAAAGGTTAAGACACCGGCTTTAAAGAGTGTCTATAACTCGCTTGATCGAGTTAAGAAGCCTGTAGCTGCTCCTTTAAAGAAGGGTGTATGTTTGCAGGTTAAAACCATGACTCCAAAGAAGCCTAACTCCGCTTTAAGAAAGGTTGCTCGTGTACGCCTCTCCAATGGGGACGAGGTAACAGCCTACATTCCCGGAGAAGGCCACAATTTGCAAGAACACTCTGTAGTTTTAGTACGAGGAGGCCGTGTAAAAGACCTTCCGGGAATTAAGTACACTCTAGTTAGAGGTGTTTATGACCTTACGGGAGTCTCCGACAGAAAGTCTTCCCGTTCATTATATGGTGCCAAAAGACCCAGAGGAGAATAAGGAAAAATAGTATATGCGTGGAAAACAAGCAACAAGAAGAGAACCTAAACCGGATCCCATTTATCATTCGCCTACAATTACTCGTTTAATAAATAAAGTTATGCTTGATGGTAAAAAGACTATGGCACGAAACATGGTTTATGATGCCATTTCCAAATTAGGAAAAGATGAAAAAGAGGCTTTGGAAAATTTTAAAAAAGCAATTGATAATGTAATGCCTGTTAAAGAGATTCGCTCTCGTCGTGTGGGGGGTGCAACTTATCAGGTTCCCCTGCCTGTGCAGCATTGGAGATCAGAAGCTTTAGCAATTCGCTGGATAGTTGAGTCTGCTCGTTCAAAAAGTGGAAAACCTTTTACAGACTTCCTTTACGAGGAGTTAAAAGCAGCTAGCACAGGAGAAGGTGCAGCAGTTCGAAAGAGAGATGAAGTACATAGAATGGCCGAGGCAAACAGAGCATTTGCACACTTCGCCAGATAAGGTAGAATACTTCCCATGGCAAAAACAGAAAATAAAAAGTACCCTTTAGAAAAAATAAGAAACATTGGAATTATTGCCCATATTGATGCCGGTAAAACTACTACTACCGAGCGTGTTTTGTTTTATACAGGTAAATCCCACAAGATTGGTGAGGTTCATGAAGGTGAGGCTCAAATGGACTGGATGGACCAAGAACGTGAGCGTGGTATTACTATTCAGTCAGCTGCTACAACTTGTTTTTGGAATAATCACCGTATAAACATTATTGACACTCCCGGACATGTTGACTTTACGGCAGAAGTTGAGCGTTCTTTGCGCGTTTTGGATGGTGGAGTTGTTCTTTTTGACGGTTCTGCAGGTGTTGAGCCTCAAAGTGAAACGGTTTGGCGTCAGGCGGAAAAGTACAACGTGCCCCTCCTTTGTTTTGTAAATAAATTGGACAAAATAGGAGGAGACTTTTTAATGTCGCTAGATTCTATTCGGGACCGCTTGTCTACGGAAGCTTACCCTGTTCAGCTGCCTATTGGAAAAGAGGGTGACTTTAAAGCGGTTATAGATTTGATTGAGCGTAAGGCTTACACGTTTACAGGTAAGTTGGGGTCAGAAATAAATGAGATTCCTATTCCGGAGGACATGAAAGCTCAAGTAGAGGAGCATCGTGCTAATTTGGTTGAAAAGCTGGCGGAATCCAGTGATGAAATGATTGAGAAGTTTTTAAATGGTGAGGAGATTCCTAATGAGGAATTGGTTAAGGCTTTGCGAGAGATGACTATTAAGACTCAGATTTATCCCGTTTTTGCCGGAGCAGCTTTGGCTAATGTAGGTGTTCAAAAGTTGCTTGATGGTGTTGTTGCTTATTTGCCTTCTCCAAAGGATGTAGGGGAAATAGTTGCCCATCGTCAGTTTTCGGAAGATGAAGTTACTTTGAGTTCCGAAGAAGATGGTCCTTTTGTGGCACTTGCCTTTAAGCTGCAAACTGATCCTTACGTAGGTCGTTTAACATATTTTAGAGTTTACTCCGGATCTGCAGACGCGGGTTCTTACGTTTTAAACTCTACGCAAGATAAAAAAGAGCGTTTGGGTCGTATCATTTTAATGCATGCAAATAAGCGCGAGGAAATTGAGCAGATTCATGCAGGTGAAATTGGAGCCGCTGTTGGTTTAGAAGTGCAGACGGGGGACACGCTTTGTGATCCTGATGAGCCTATTGTTCTGGATTCCATTACCTTTGCAGAGCCTGTTATTGGTTTAGTTGTTGAGCCTAAGACTAAGGCAGACCGCGACAAGTTAGGTAAAGCCCTAAAGAAGTTTTTGGACGAGGATCCTACTTTGAAAATTAAATCCGATGCTGAAACTTCTCAGACGATTCTTTACGGAATGGGTGAGTTGCACCTGGAGATTATTGTTGATCGTTTAAAGCGGGAATTTGGTGTTGAGGTTGTAACCGGTAAGCCCCAAGTTGCTTATCGCGAGACTATTAAGCGAAAGGTGGAGCAGGAAAACAAGTATGTTCGTCAGTCGGGTGGCCGAGGTCAGTATGGTCATGTTGTTATTGAGATGGAGCCTAGGGAACCCGGCGAAGGTTATGAGTTTGAAGATCAAATTAAAGGTGGGGCAATTCCTAAGGAGTTTATTCCTGGTGTTGAAAAGGGAATTAAAGAGGCTATGGAAAGTGGAGTAGTTGCCGGTTATCCGGTGGTTGATGTTAAAGTTAATTTAGTAGATGGGTCCTTCCATGAAGTTGACTCGTCTGAAATGGCCTTTAAGATAGCTGCTTCCGAAGCTTTTAAGAAAGCCCAAAGGAAAGCTAATCCGCATCTTTTAGAGCCTATTATGGATGTGGAAGTTATTACACCTGATGAGTTTATGGGTGACGTTATAGGAAACCTTTCAGGTAAGCGCGGGAAGATTGAAGGTACCGAAAAGAGAGGCCAGGCCACGGTTGTGAAGGCGGAGGTTCCGTTGGCAGAGATGTTTGGGTATGCTACAGTATTACGAGGTATGACGCAGGGACGAGCAAGCTTCACCATGGAGCCCAGTCACTACGCTGAAGTACCTTCAAATGTTGCTGATGAAATATCGGCAGGAGAAGCCAAGTAGTATTAAATTTTGCCAATTTTGTGGTAATATCATAACCACTAGAGCATAATTAGAAAGTTATTTAGAAAGGTATTTATGCCAGAAGAATTTAAAAGAGACAAACCACATGTTAATGTTGGTACCATTGGTCACGTAGACCACGGTAAGACCACTTTAACTGCAGCTATGACTCACGTTTTAGCTGACAAGCAACCCTCTGATATCAATAAGCCATTGACTTATGATGACATTGAAACCTCCGAAGAGGAGAGACAAAGAGGAATTACAGTAAATATTTCCCACGTTGAGTACGAGACCGCAAATCGCCACTACGCTCACATCGACGCTCCAGGACATGCTGACTACATTAAGAACATGATCACAGGAGCCGCTCAAATGGACGGCGCTATTTTGGTAGTAGCCGCTTCCGATGGGCCAATGCCTCAGACACGAGAGCACATTTTGCTTGCTAAGCAGGTAAACGTTCCCGCTATGGTCGTATTTTTGAACAAATGCGACATGGTAGATGATGAGGAGATTTTGGACCTAGTTGAGATGGAGGTTCGCGAACTTCTAACCAAGTACGGCTTTGATGGTGATAGCATTCCCGTAATTCGTGGATCTGCTACAGGGGCTTTAGACGGTGACGAAAAGTATGTTGCTGCAATAGAGGAGCTTTTGGCTGCTATTGACGAGAACATTCCTACACCTGAAAGAGATCTTGATAAGCCATTCTTGATGCCTGTTGAGGACGTCTTCTCCATTTCCGGACGAGGAACTGTTGCCACAGGAAGAATTGAGCGCGGTAAGGTTGACCTAAACGAGGAAATTGAGATCGTCGGCATTAAAGACACTCAAACTTCTGTTGTAACCGGAATTGAGATGTTTAAGAAGCAGATGAAGGAAGGTCAAGCAGGAGATAACGTAGGAATTTTGTTGCGAGGTATGAGCCGAGATGACGTTGAAAGAGGTCAGGTATTGGCTGCTAAAGGATCCGTTACACCTCACACAGAATTTGAAGCTAAGGTTTACATTTTATCCAAGGAGGAGGGTGGACGTCAGAAGCCTTTCTTTACAGGATATAAGCCTCAGTTCTATGTTCGAACCACTGACGTTACAGGTGAAATTACACTTGATGAAGGTGTGGAAATGGTCATGCCCGGTGATAACGTGAATCTGAAAGTTAAGTTGATTACTCCGGTAGCTATTGAAGAAGGTCTTCGATTTGCTATTCGTGAAGGTGGTCACACTGTAGGAGCCGGAGCTGTTACCAAGATAATTAAGTAACACAAATATATGCGGGACCCACTACGGTGGGTCCTTGCATGGAGTTTTTATGGCAAAAGATAAATCTAAAGAAAAAAAAGAAGTTAGAATTCGCATCAAGCTAAATGCCTATGATAGTAGGATTATGGATGCAAGTTGCGATAAGATTGTGGAAACTGCTGTAAGAACGGGTGCTAAAGTAGCGGGGCCTATTCCTTTGCCCACAAAAAAGGAGTTATTTACTGTTATTAGAGGACCTCATATTGACAAGAGGTCTCGTGAGCAATTTGAGTTAAGAACTCACAAGCGCATAATTGATGTTTTAAACCCTACCAGTTCAACTATTGATAGTCTTTCCCATTTAAACCTTCCTGCCGGTGTTGGAATTTCCCTCCAACTTTAAAATTTTCCGCAACAATTTAAGGAAAATGCTTGGAATTTGCTCCAAATACTGGTACAATGCTCTCCGATGCAATCTCTATTTACATAAGATTTAGCAGATTAATCGGATAGGCAATTTTTAATTTTGGGCCATCCGGCTCAAAATTTTTTTTGACTTAAAAAAGCAAAAAAACTTTAGATACAGGAGTTTACAAAATGGAAACTTTGGAAATAACAGGAAAAAAACTAAACATGACCCAAGTTTTTAAAGAAGACGGGACAGTTGTACCGGTAACTCTAGTTGAGGTTGCTGCTAAACCTGAAACCGAAGAAGAAATTGAAATCAAAGGCAAATCCGTAGTTGTAACCGGAACCTCCAAAGGTAAAGGATTCACCGGAGTCATTAAGCGCTGGAACTTCCAGAGACAACCCGAAACAAGAGGAGCCTCCGACAAAGTTCGTGTAGGCGGAGCTATTGGTGCTCAAACTCCAGGGAGAGTCTTTAAAGGCAAGCGCATGGCCGGCCGAAGTGGAGGAAAGCGCGTAACCATTAGAGGACTTGAGATTGTCGATTTTAAAGAAGACGACAATTTGATTTTAGTTTCCGGATCAATCCCTGGTCCTAGAAACTCAGAAGTTACATTAAAAGTGGAGTTATAAGATGAAAGTTAATTTTTATACAAAAACAGGAACAAAGAAAAAAGAGCAACTTGAGATTTCAGATGCAGTATTTGGTATTGAGCCTAATGAAGCTCTTTTAACCCAATATATTCACATCTATAAGACAAATCAGCGACAAGGTACATCTAAAGTCAAAACTCGTGCCGAAGTCTCCGGAGGCGGTAAAAAGCCCTGGCGACAAAAAGGAACCGGTAGAGCACGTCATGGATCTATTAGAAGTCCTATTTGGCGAGGTGGCGGTATTGTTCATGGGCCTACTCCAAAGAGCTGGAAGCTAAACTTTCCCAAAAAGATGCGTGCACTTGCAATTAAATCTGCTCTAACTTACAAAGCGCAAGAAGAAGCCATTCTCGTTTTAGAAACTCCTAAGTTTGAAAAGCCATCTTCAAAAGAGATGGCTAAAATTTTGTCAAAAATGGATCTACATGGTAAGGTTTTGCTTGTGCAAAAGGAGAACGGTCTGGCCGTTAGAAAGAGCTGTGCTAACATTTCCAATCTTAAATGTGCTTTGGTTGAAACTTTAAATGCTTATGAAATTTTATTGGCTGAAAAAATAATTTTTACTGAAGATGCTTTAAAGTTTTTGGAGGAAAAATATGCGAATTAATGACGTTTTACTAAAACCCATTGTTACGGAAAAGACCATAGCGCTTTACAATCGCGAAGGTGTTTATACCTTTAAGGTTGCTCTAGATGCTACTAAGAATCAGATTAGACAGGCTTTAAAGGACACGTTTGATGTGGAAGCCGGTGATGTTAGGACCTTGGTTATGCCAGGTAAGCGTAGAAGAATTGCAAGAACTGCTCGTTTTAAGACGACTCCTATGTTTAAGAAGGCAGTTTTTAAGTTGAAAAAAGGTAAGTTAGATTTTTATACGAGCGAGTAAATTAAGGGCAATTAAAGAAAGCATATGATTAAGGAACACAGACCAACAACACCGGGACAAAGAGGCCGAAGATCCTTGAAAAAGGATGTAGATAAGGTGCGTCCTAATAAAAAGCTTACAAAGTCAGCTAAAGGTCATGTTGGTAGAAATAAAGGTAAAATTTCCAGCAGGCATCGCCAGCGAGGTGCAAAAAAGCATTACCGTGTTATAGATTTTAAGCGCGATAAAAAAGGTGTTCCTGCTAAGGTGGCTACAATAGAGCATGATCCTAATAGAGGGGCTAATATTGCTTTGCTTCATTATGTGGATGGTGAAAAGCGTTATATTTTGGCTCCGGTGGGATTGCAGCGAGGGATGGAAGTGGTCTCTTCCCCCGAGGCGGAAACTAAAGTAGGAAACTGTCTTCCTTTGCGAAACATTCCTATTGGAACTGAAATTCATAATGTAGAGCTTCGTCCGGGACGTGGTGGGCAAATGGTACGAGGTGCCGGAACTTCCGCTATAATTACAGCCAAGGAAGGAAAGTACGCTCATGTTAAACTTCCCAGTACTGAGATTAAGCGTGTTTTACTGGATTGTGTTGCTACAGTTGGAAGCTTGAGTAACCCTGAAAAGCGCAATGTGAATCTTGGTAAAGCCGGTAGAAAGCGTCATCTAGGTAGAAGGCCACATGTTAGAGGAGTAGCACATGCAAGTCCTAGAGAGCACCCTCATGGTGGTTCTTACAAAGACAACGGAGTGGGAATGTCCTCACCAAAGACTCCTTGGGGTAAGAAGACGCGCGGTAAGAAGACTCGAAAGAGAACACACACTGATAAATATATAGTTAAAGAGCGCCGCAGAGGAAAGAAAAAGAGCGGTGGGAGCAATAGATAAAAATGGCTAGATCACTTAAAAAAGGTCCTTTTGTGGACGAAAAATTAATGAAAAAAGTTAAGAAGGCTAAAGCTGAAAATGACAGAAAGCCTATTAAAACCTGGTCCAGACGTTCTACGGTAATTCCGGAGATGCTTGGGCTTACTATTGCAATTCATAACGGTAGAAAACACATAGAAGTTTTAATAACGGAGCCCATGGTAGGTCATAAGTTAGGCGAGTTTGCTCCTACTAGAACATTTAGAGGGCACTCTTCCAAGAAGTTAACAGAAAAGAAAAAGAAGAAAGGTATTGTTTAAAAAATGACACCTAAAGCACAAGTTTACGCAAAATATAAAGGAGCCAGAACGTCTGTAAAAAAGGCGCGTACTGTAGCTGACTTGATTCGAGGCAAGGATCTTAAAGATGCTAAGGTGACTTTGGCTTTTCATCAGTCAAAGGCAGCTAACTTGTTTTTGCAGGTTTTAAAATCAGCGGAAGCTAATGCAGTTAATAACAACAAGCTAAATCCTGCTACGCTTTATGTAGCGGATGCTCAAGTTTCTCCCGGCCCCACAATGAAGCGGGCTCGAATTGTTGCTTACTCACGGGTTAATCCCATTTTAAAGCGAACGGCTCATTTGGTAGTTGGTTTATCCGAGAAGGAGAATAAGTAAATGGGTCAGAAAATACATCCATATGGTTTTAGAGTAGGAGTTTCCAAGCCTTGGCGATCTAATTGGTTTGCTGATAGAGGTCAGTATGCTGATTTGGCTTTAGAGGATCATAAGATTCGGGAGTTTTTGGAAGAGCGTTTGTTTAATGCGGGACTTAAAGAGATTATGATTAAGCGTTCTGTAAATGAGTTGGACATTATTTTAAAGGTGTCTCGTCCCGGTTTGGTTATTGGTAGAGGAGGTTCAGGGATTCAGCAGTTGGAGCAAGATCTTCGCGACTTTACAAAGTCTAAGATCAAGATGACTGTTGAGGAAATTAAGACTCCTGAGTTGGAGGCAAAGCTGGTTGCAGAGTATATTAGTCGTCAAATTAAGCGCCGTATGCCTTATAGAAGGACTATTAAGTCGGCAATTCGTTCCGGAATGGATAAGGGTGCTAAGGGAATTAAGATTCGTGTTTCAGGTGTTTTAAGCGGCGGTAATACAATTGCTCGTTCTGAGGTTTATTCCGAGGGATCAATTCCCACGCAAACTTTACGTGCCAATATTGACTATGCTCAGCATCACTGCAAGCTTTTATTTGGAACTATTGGAATTAAGGTGTGGATTTATAAAGGTGAGGAGGATATTTCGTAATGTTGTTACCAAAGAGAGTAAAATACCGCTCAACCATGCGTGGAAAAAACAGGGGAGTTGCTACAAGAGGTTTTACCGTAAACTTTGGTGATTTTGGTTTGAAGGCTTTGGAGCACGGATATGTTTCTTCTCGTCAGATAGAGGCAGCGCGAAAAGCTATTACGCATAGAACAAAGCGAACAGGTAAGATCTGGATTCGGATTTTTCCCGATAAGCCCATTCCTAAGAAGCCGAATGAAACTCGAATGGGAAAGGGAAAGTCTCCAACGGATCACTATGCTGCCGTAGTTAAGCCCGGGACAATACTGTTTGAGATCGCCGGAGTTTCTGATGAGCTTGCACGATCTGCTATGAGAAGGGCTTCTGATAAGTTAGGTATTAAAACAAAAGTGGTAAGTTCTGATGTTTTTGGAGGGAAATAAATTATGATAGCTGCGGATTTACGAAAAAAGACAATAGAAGATTTGGAAAAGCTTGCTAAAAAGACAAAACAGGAAGTTGCTGAAATGCGCTTAGAAGTTATTAAAGAAAAAGAGTCAAATGTGACAAAAATTAGGGATTTGAGGAAGGATTATGCTAGAATCCTCACTGTTCTTAATGAGAAAAGGAGAAATAACAATGCCTAAAAAGATATTAAAGGGAACAGTAGTTTCCGACAAAATGGAAAAAACAGTAGTAATTGCTGTAGATGTGGCTAAAAAGCATCCGTTGTATACAAAAGCTATTACCAAAACAAAAAGATATAAGGCGCATGATGAGTTGGGCGTTAAAGAGGGTACTGAAGTGATAATAGAGGAAAGCCGTCCTTACAGTAAAGAGGTTACTTGGATAGTTAAGGAAGTTGTTGAGGAGTAAGCATGATCCCTGTAGGAACTACGCTAAGATTAGCCGACAACTCCGGAGCCCGCCGCTTAAAGGTTATTGGTATCCCCGGAGCAGGTCGAAGAAGGTTTGCAGGTTTGGGCGACACTGTAGTTGCAGCCGTTAAAGGAGCCTCTTCCACAGGCGTCGTAAAAGATCACTCTGTTGTTAAAGCTGTTTTAGTTAGAACCAAAAAAGAGACTCGAAGAAAAGACGGCAGCTACATTAGATTTGGCGACAATGCTGCCATAGTAGTTAATGCTGACGGAAACATGATAGGAACTCGTGTATTTGGTCCCGTAGCCCGAGAATTAAGAGACCGCGGATTTATGAGAATTGTTTCATTAGCTAAGGAAGTTTGGTAATTCTATGAAATTAAGAACAGGTGACAAAGTAAAAGTTATAACCGGTAAGGATAAGGGGAAGATCAGCACTGTTTTAAAGGTGCTTCCTTCTAAGAATAAGGTGATTGTTGAGGATGTGAATAAGGTTAAAAAGCATGTTAAACCGGGGCAGGTTTCTGAGGAGGGTGGAATTATTGAGATAGAAAAGCCTATTGATGCTTCAAATGTTATGTATTATGAGGAAAGTGAGAAGGCGGTTACTAGAATTGGGTTTAAGTTTGAAGATGGTAAAAAAGTGCGTATTTCTAAGAAGACGGGTAAAGTTTTAAAGTCTAAGGAAGATTAAATGTCAGAAAGATTGCAAGTAAAATATAAAGAGGAGATTTTGCCGGAGCTTGTAAAGGAGCTCAAGTTGGAGAATTCTATGTCTGCTCCTTCTATTAAGAAGGTTTCGGTTAATGCGGGAATTGGAGAGTTTAGGGAGAGTCATGATGCTGTTGAGGCCTTTAAGGAAGAGATGACGGCTTTGTTGGGACAAGCTCCTCAGGAGCGCCCCGCAAAAAAGGCTATTTCAGGTTTTAAACTGCAGAAGGGTGACATTGTTGGAATTTCTGCTACACTACGTGGGGACAAAATGTGGGCTTTTATTGATAAGCTTGTTAATATCGTCTTGCCTCGTGTTAGAGATTTTAGAGGTTTGGAAACTACTGCATTTGATGAGCATGGGAACTATTCGATTGGTTTGGATGATCATACGATTTTTCCTGAGGTTAATCCTAATAAGGTTAAGGAGAGCCGTCCTATGCAGATAAATATTGTTACAAGTGCTGAAACTAAGGAGGCAAGTGAGCTGCTACTGAGGAAGTTAGGTTTTCCTTTAAAGAAAGAAAAATAAAATGGCTAAAAAAGCACTATTAGAAAAACACAAAAAACCAAGGAAGTTTAAAGTTCGTGAATACAATCGTTGTGAAATTTGCGGTAATCCTCGCGGATACATGCGCCGTTTCAAGATTTGCAGAAAATGTTTTAGAGAGTTAGCTCACAAGGGAGTATTGCCCGGTGTAAAGAAAGCAAGCTGGTAACTATGGATACTTTATCAAACATGTTAAGTACAATTAAAAATGCTTATTTGGTAAGAAAAGAGGCTGTAGAAGTACCTTATTCCAAGCAAAGTGAAGCTGTGGCAAAAGTTTTGGAAGCATCCGGTTTTGTGAAAAAAGTTAAATCCTTTAAGCACAAAGGCAAAGCTTACAAGGGTTTAAGTATCGAACTTTCCTATGACGAAACTGATTTACCCAAGTTAATGAATGTACGCCGAATTTCTAAGCCCGGAAGAAGAATTTATAAAAAAGCTGATGAAATTCGTTCTGTTAAAGGTGGTTATGGAGTATTAGTAGTTTCCACTCCCCGCGGTATCATGTCTGGTGATGAGGCCAGAAAGCGCCGTTTAGGAGGAGAATTAATTTGCGAGGTTTGGTAATATGTCTAGAATAGGTAAACAACCGGTGGAGCTTCCCCGTGGAGTCGAGGTAACAATAGAAAAGACTTTGGTAAAGTTCAAGGGCCCTAAAGGCAACTTAGAGGTTCCTTTACGTTCTGATGTTTCAGTGGAAAAAGTGGAAGATAAGTTGGTGGTTAGTTCCCGAAACAAGCAGACTAAGGCCTTTTGGGGATTGACACGTGCTCTTTTGGCTAACGCTGTTAAAGGTGTTACGGAAGGCTACGAAAAGGAGTTGGAGCTTGTGGGAGTTGGTTATCGTGCAAAAAAGCAGGGAAATGACCTTTTTCTGACATTGGGCTTTTCTCATCCGGTTGAGTTTAAAGCCCCTGAGGGAATAGAATTTGATGTTCCCGACAATAAGAATATTAAAATTACGGGAATTGATAAACAGCTTGTTGGTTTAACGGCTGCCAAGATTCGTCAGTTGAGAAAGCCGGAACCTTATAAAGGTAAGGGAATCCGTTACAAAGGAGAAGTTGTTCGTCGTAAGCCGGGTAAATCCTTGGTAGGAGCAGGAGCAGCATAGTTTTAGGAAATAAATATGGTAAAAGTACAAGTAAAGACAGCTAAAGAACGTAGAAAAACACGCACAGCAACAGGCATTCATGGAACATCTGATAGGCCTCGTTTAAGTGTAAATCGATCTAATCGTTATATTTACGCACAATTAATTGATGACGATGCTAGAGAGACTTTAGTTACAATAGATGATGTTGCTAAAAAAGCTCATGAGGAAAAGGGCGTTACTAAAAAGCAGGCAGCCTTTAAGTTGGGCAAGACCTTAGCAGAAAGAGCTACTAAAAAAGGAATTAAGGAGGCTGTTTTTGATAAAGGATCTTACAGATTTCATGGGCGTGTGAAAAATTTGGCTCAAGGTGCCCGTGAAGGAGGTTTAAAGTTTTAAAATATGGCTAGAAGAGGTTATAGACAAGAAAAAGAATATATAGAAAAAGTAGTTGATATTCGTCGTGTCTCCAAAAAGACTAAAGGAGGAGATCAAATGGCTTTTACAGCTTTGGTGGTTGTGGGAAATAAAAAAGGGAGTATTGGTACCGGTCTTGCCAAGTCTAAAGATGTAGTTTCAGGTATCAAAAAGTCTATTAAGGATGCGCATCGCAATTTAGTTACGGTTAAGACAACGGATGATACTATTGCGCATGAGGTGCAAGCTAAGTACGGCGGGGCCGAGGTTTTGATTAAGCCCGCTCCTGAAGGAACCGGTTTAATTGCCGGTGGTGCTGTGCGAATAGTTTTGGAGTTAGCCGGAGTTAAAAATGCATCCGCTAAAATGCTTGGAAGTAACAACAAGATTTCCAATGTAAGATGCACTATTAAGGCTTTGCAGAAGTTGCGAGAATAAGCACTAGTTTAGCAGTTTAAAATCATGGATTTAAGTAAACTAAAAAAACAAAAAGGAATAAAAAACCCCTCTAAAAGAGTTGGCCGAGGTTGTGGTAGCGGTAAGGGAATGCACACTGTAGGTGCCGGAATGAAGGGGCAGCTGTCCCGAAGTGGTGGTAAGCCTCCTGTTGGATTTGAAGGTGGTCAGGTTCCTTTGTACAAGCGCCTCCCACACATTGGCGGATTTAGAAATCCTCGCAGTAAGAAAATAGCAGCAATCTCTTTAGAAACTTTAAACACCTTTCGTAAAGGCAGCACCGTAACTCCTCAAGATTTAGTTGAAAAAAAGATATTAAAGAGAGTTCCAAGACATGGTGTTAAAATTCTTGCAAACGGAGAACTTGAAAAAGAGCTTAAATTACAAGGATTTTTAATGTCCAAATCTGCTCGCGCTAAAATTGAGAAGTCCGGTTCTGAAATTTTAGATGCTTAAACTTTTAAAAAACGAAGAAATACGCAAAAAGCTTTTGTTTACGCTTGGTGTAATTGTGCTTTTTCGTTTTCTGGCCCACATTCCCGTTCCCGGCGTTGATACCGCTACAATTCGCTCTTATCTGGATCAAAGCCGAATTCTTGGGATTTTTGATTTGTTCAGTGGCGGTGCTTTTCGAAACTTCTCCATTGTTACTTTAGGTGTAGGTCCTTACATCAACGCCTCCATTATTATTCAGCTTCTAACTATGATGATTCCTTCTTTTGAGGAGCTTTCCAAGGAGGGGGAGTACGGGCGTGAAAAGCTTAATATGTACACAAAACTTTTGACCTTGCCTTTAGGGATTATTCAAGCTTACGGGATGTACTTTCTTTTAAGTCGCCAACAAGGAGTTTTACGTTTTACGGATTTTTTTGGAATTGCTCTTTTTATAGTTACGCTAATCGGCGGTACTATGCTTCTAACTTGGATAGGAGATTTGGTTAGTGAGTATGGCTTAGGTAACGGGATCTCCATTTTGATTTTTGTAGGAATTATTAGCCGGTTGCCTTCAGGTGCTTTGTCTTTTGTTTATGGGTTTTCTCCGGAGCAGTCGCTTATGTCTTTGGCTTTTATAATTTTGTCCTTGCTGATCATCTTAGGAGTGGTTCTTGTAAACGAAGGTACTCGAAATGTTCCTATTGAGTATGGTCGTCGCGGAACTCGCTCTACAAAGGTTACAAACTATCTTCCTATTAAAATTAATCAAGCAGGAGTTATTCCGATAATTTTTGCCGTTTCCTTGGTTTCAGTTCCAAGTTTAATTAGTGGCCCTTTGCAGGCTTCCGGTAATGCCGCACTTCAGGGAATTGGGGATTTTTTGCTTTTAAATTTTAATCAGAATTCCCTTTTGTATAACGCTTTTTACTTCTTTTTGGTTTTTGGATTTACTTATTTTTATACTTCTGTCCAATTTGATCCTGAAAAAATAGCGGATGATGTTAAGCGTCGAGGTGGTTTTATTCCGGGTATTCGTCCGGGTAAGTCTACTGCGCGTTATTTAAATGGAATTGTTACACGTTTGACGTTTTGGGGAGCTATGTTTTTAGGTTTTATTGCAATTATGCCTTTCTTAATTGGAAATGTTTTAGGTATTGCCGGTTTATCCTTAGGAGGCACGGGCCTTTTAATTGTGGTTTCTACGGTTTTGGATACGGTTCGCCAAGTGGATTCTCTGAAGGTTAGCAGGGATTACAGCAGTTACCTCTAAGAGTTTTTAGAGTACTGTATAATTAGATTTATTATGTTTGATAAAGTTAAAAAAATGAATGAGCTGCGAAAGGCTCAATCAAAAATCCAAAAACAATTAGAAGAAATTTACGTAACCGAAGAATCAGGAGATGTTGAGGTTGTTATTAGAGGGGATAAACATATTGAAAAAATCTTGATTAATGGCGAGGAAGATAAGAATTTGTTAAAGGTTTTAAACTCTGCCATGAAGAGTGTTGATAAAAAGGTGCAAAAGAAGATGCGCTCTCAACTATCCGAATTAGGTTTGGGAATTTAAGCCATGCGTCTAATGGTAATGGGACCTCAAGGTTCGGGAAAAGGTACAACGGGTAAGATGCTGGCAGATCACCTGAATCTTCCTTTTATTTCTCTTGGTAAAGTTTTTCGAGAAATTCCTCAAGATCACGCACTTTATGATGCCATTGACCAGGCCATGGATGCAGGAGAGTTAGTTCCTCTACCTATAAGTTCTAAAATTATTGCAGAAAGGTTGGCCCAACCGGATTGTTCCAACGGTTTTGTCCTTGATGGTTGGTGTCGCAGAATGGAAGACTTGCATGCTTATGATCCTAATCCTGACACCGTTTTAGTTCTAGACATCTCCCGTGAAACCTCCATTAAAAGGATAACCGGACGCCGAATCTGCACCTCCGATGGGAAAAATTACAACATCTACACACTTCCAAAAGAGCAGCTAAAAGAATGTAAGGGTGAACTAATTCAGCGGGAAGACGACACCAAAGAAGCCGTAGAAACACGCTTAAACATTTACTACACACAAACCAAAGAGGTAATTGAACACTTTAAAAAACAGGGTATAGTAAAAACTATAGATGCTGAAGGCCCTCCTGAAGAGGTCTTTGAGAATGCCTTAGAAGCTTTAAATTCTGCCTCTTAAGTTACAATGAAACCAAAATTCCAGAAAAAGTTTGAGGCAATGAGGCAGGCAGGTCAAATTAGTGCCCTTGCTTTACAAAAAGTCTTAGAAAAGGCAGCTCCCGGAGTAACTTTACAGGAGTTGGATGAACTTGCGGAAGAAATCATCCTTTCTAAAGGAGCAGAGCCCGGTTTTAAGCGTATGCCGGGATATAATTACACTACTTGTACAAATGTTAATGAAGGGCTTGTGCATGGCCTTCCTACGGACTATGCGTTAAAGGAGGGGGATTTGCTTAGTGTGGATTTGGGAGCTTACTACAAAGGATACAATTCTGATCAATGTTGGACCGTGGAAATAGGTACAAATAAGCATGCCGATTTTCTAGAAGTCGGTGAGAAAACACTAGAACTGGCTATATCAAAAGCAATTCCCGGTAATAGAGTAGGAGACATCTCGGCAGCAATTCAAGACTCCATCGAATCTGCCGGATATACGGTATCACGTTCTCTGGTTGGACATGGTGTAGGAAAAAAGCTTCATGAACCTCCTCAGATTCCCGGATTTAAAGGCCCCAATAAAGGTAAAAAGCTTAAAGAAGGCATGACATTGGCCATAGAAGTTATATATCAAAAGGGTGACTATCCTATAAAGGAGGCAGATGATGGTTGGACAATCGAAACAGCTGATAAAAGTTTAGCAGCCGTGTTTGAACATTCCATTGGAGTTACGAATACAAAACCTTTAGTTTTCACTGACTTTTAGGTAAAATTGGTTGACCCGGCGATAAGTATTTGTTATTATCTACCCCGTCGTAAATCATGGGAAAAAAAGTAGTAGAAAAAGATGCAACTGTAACAAAAGTTCTAACCGGCGGAATGTTCCGCTTGGAATTAGATGATACAGGTGAGGAAGCAATAGGCGTTATTTCCGGAAAGATAAGGAAATTCCGCATTCGAATCCTTGCTGGAGATCGCGTTAAAGTTGAATTCTCGCCTCATGATTTAACGCGCGGAAGAATAACTTATAGGTATAAGTAAATGAAAGTAAGACCATCTGTTAAAAAAATATGCAAAGATTGCAAACTAATAAAAAGAAAAGGTGTTTTATATGTTTATTGTAAGAGGAATCCTCGACACAATCAGAGACAGGGCTAACTGATATATGGCACGTGTTTCCGGAGTAGAAATTCCCGACAATAAAAAAGCAAAAATTTCTTTGACTTATGTAAAGGGTATTGGACGTGCCTTGGCAAAAGACGTCTTGGAGAAGGCCGGTATTGATCCCGAAGCAAGAGTAAAAGACTTGAATGAAACTGCTATTGCTTCTATTAACAAGACTATTTCTGCTATGGAAATTCCTGTAGAAGGAGAGCTTAGAAGAATAGTCCGTGCTAATATCAAGCGCCTAAAGGATATCGGTAGTTACAGAGGCCTTCGGCACAAGCAGGGACTCCCTGTTAGAGGACAGCGAACAAGTCGCAATGCGCGAACCCGAAAAGGTCCTCGTAAGACTGTTGGTGGAATTAAGCGCACATTAACTAAGACATAATAATTTTATAAATATGGCAAAAACTAAGAAAAAAACAGCAAAAAAGAGATCCGTAAAAAGTGCTCCTGAGTCAGGAAGAGCTTACATTTCAGCAGGATTTAATAACACGCTTGTCACTATTACCGATGCTGAAGGCAATACTTTGTTTTCGGGAAGTGCAGGCGCCTCCGGATTTAGAGGTTCGCGCAAGTCAACTCCATTTGCAGCTGCTACAGCTGCTGAAAATACCGCCAAACAAGCTTTAAATGCCGGATTAAGAGAAGTTGCTGTTATTGTAAAAGGACCCGGTTATGGTAGAATTTCCGCTATTAAAGCTCTAAAAAGTGCAGGTTTAAAAATATTGTCAATTTCGGACGTAACCCCCATCCCTCATAACGGATGCCGTCCTAAAAAGGAGCGAAGAGTTTAAGGAGGGTTAAAAAAGGATTTTATTATGTCAAGAATTCACGGACCAAAATGTAAATTATGTCGACGCGCAGGCGTTAAGCTCTATTTAAAAGGCACCCGTTGTGATACCGAAAAATGTGCCATGAACAAGCGCCCTTATGCTCCCGGACAACACGGAAGCAGACGCAGCCGAAAATCGGAATATGCCGAGCAACTAAGAGAAAAGCAAAAGGCCAAGTGGATTTACGGCATTATGGAAAGGCAATTTCGACGCTATGTAGCAGAAGCCATGGACGGTGAGGGTGTTGCAGGTGAAAACTTGTACCGCATTTTAGAATCTCGTATTGACAATGTAGTTTATCGCAGTGGTTTAGCAGTTTCCAGAGCACAGGCTCGCCAAATGGTCCGCTCGGGCCTCTTCATGGTAAATGACAAAGTCGTCATGACCCCTTCTTTAATGGTTGGTCCCGGTGACGTCATAAAACCTGTAGATTTTTCAAAAGTTCACTTAAGAGAAGGATTTGTTTTACCCGAATGGATTAGTGCAAACGTAAAAGAGCGCTACGTAAAATATGAGAGAATACCAACAATGGAAGATTTTAACGAAAATTATGAAGTTCAGCCAATTATAGATTTCTACTCCAGATAAGAAAGGATTTCCTACTATTATGATAAAACCTGTAGATTTAAAAATTAATACTGTTAAAGAAAGCGAGACCGAAGCTGTATATACTTTTGAGCCCCTTCCTAAGGGATATGGGCACACAATGGGGAGCGTTTTGCGCCGTGTGCTTCTAACTTCCGTTGAAGGAGCTGCTGTAACTCAGTTTACGGTTAAAGGTGTTAAGCACCAATTTTCCACTATTGAAGGTGTTAAAGAAGATGTAGTTGAGATTACGCTAAATTTAAAGAACCTTCGTTTTAAGAAGTTTAATGAAAATGCTGTTGTTGCTACTTTGTCAGCCGACAAAAAGGGAGTTATTACAGCCGGTGATTTAGATCATCCTTCAGATATTGAGGTTGTAAATCCCGAGGCTCCTATTGCAACAATTACAAAAGATGGTACTAAGCTGGAGATGGAGCTGATCATAGAAAGCGGTTATGGTTATTCTCCTTCTGAGGACCGCGAAACAGATAAGATCGGCGAGATTTTGCTTGATGCCTTGTTTACGCCTGTTTTGGAGGTTTCCTATGAAGTTACTCCTACTCGTTTCGGTAAAAAGGTAGATTTGGATGAGTTGACGCTTAAGATTAAAACGGATGGTTCTGTTGAGCCTAAGGAAGCGTTATTGGGAAGCTCCCGTTTGGTTAAAGCCTTCTTTGAAAAGTTAATCCTTTGGGAGGATGCGGAAGACGTTACTGAGGAAGAATTGGAAGAGGTTGAGGCTCCCGAGGATTTGAAGAAGACTTCTACTTCTGTTGCAGACTTACCCCTGCCTACAAGAACGGTAAATGCTTTGCAGAAAGCAGGAGTTAAGAACCTTTCGGACTTGGCAGGTAAATCTGAAGAGGAATTGATGGACATTAAGAACGTTGGTAAAAAATCCCTAGAGGAGATTATAAAATTGCTTAAGGAAGAGGATTTAGCCTAAGAGCTTTCGGTAAATCCGTTATTTTTTATGCGTCATCGTGTTAAAGGTAAAAAGTTGGGGCGAGATGCCTCACACAGAAAAGCTCTTTGCAGAAATTTAGCTTCAAGTTTAATTGAGCATGGAGAGGTTGTGACTACGTTGGCTAAGGCCAAGTACATTCGTCCTTATGTTGAAAAACTTGTTACTAAGGCAAATAAAAAGGATACTATGAATGCACGCAGGTTTTTAAGAACGAAACTGGTTAATGATGCTGTTGTGGAGACCTTAATTAATGAAGTAGCTCCAAAGTTTAAGGATCGTGCAGGGGGATATACTCGGATTGTGCGCGTAGGTAACCGCTCCGGCGATAATTCTATGCTAGCTAGAATATCCTTTGTAGATGGTAGTAAAGGCAAGAAGTAGCAAAAAATGAAAATAACTAATAAGACATACATGGAAAAGAAAAATAATGTCCGGCGGGATTGGCATCTGTTTGATGCTGAAGGGAAAGTTTTGGGAGATTTTGCTGCCGAAGTTGCTAAGAAGCTTATTGGTAAGGGGAAGCCTACTTTTACACCGCATATTAATGTTGGGGATAAGGTCGTTGTAATTAATGCTAAGCGGATTGAGGTTTCAGGTACAAAGGAAAAGAACAAGAAGTATTTTTGGCACACAGGCTATCCGGGAGGAATTAAGTTTTTAACTTTTGAGCAGTTAATGGCTAAGAATCCTGCTAGAGTTATTGAGAAGGCCGTTAAAGGGATGCTTCCGCGAAATAAGCTTTTGAAAGAGCGTATGAAGAATCTTTATGTTTATGCAGAAGGTGATCATCCTCATGCGGGGCAGTTGACAGATAATAAAGGGAATAGCGATGTAAATTTAGAAAATAACAAAGGTACAGCAAAAAAGGAGGAAAAGTAAATGGCGGAAACTAAAACTAATACAAAAAAAGATTTAATTACAGGCACTGGTCGAAGGAAGACTGCTGTAGCAAGAGTGTTTATGTATCCGGGTGGGGGGAGTGTTTTAGTTAATGATGTTCCTATTGAAGAATACTTTTCTGATTTGCCTTATCAAAAGGATGGATGGAAACGTCCTTTTAACCTTTTAGATATTAAACCTGAAGAAGCTTATGATGTAAGCATTAAAGTTCATGGCTCAGGTAAGTCAGCTCAAATGGATGCGGTTGTTCATGGAGTTTCTTGGGCTCTTGCTAATGCTAACCCTGACTATGCTGTTGTTATGCGAAAGAACGATCTATTGACACGTGACTCACGAATGGTAGAGCGCAAAAAGTATTGGTTGCGTAAGGCTCGAAAAGCCCCTCAGTATTCGAAGCGTTAATATTGGACGTTTGTTTAGACTTGGTTTTGTTCCCGGGGTTTTCCCTTACTATCCACTAAACTCGTATAGCGACCTCCCAAAAGTTCCTCAATTTCTTTCATTTGGTAGCGAATCTTTTGCAACCTTTCAAGGATCATCTTTTTTGTTTTAATGTTTGGAGCTTTAATATGCCCGCAATACGTATCCGAAATTTTTTCCAATACCTTCAAAGGCGGAACTACTTTACCCGTTTCATAGGCAGAAACTGTTTTCCCTGAAATTCCTATCTTTTGTCCGAATCTACTTTGGGACAGTCCTTGTTCTTTTCTTAAATTTTTAATCTGTTTTCCGGGATTTGAATTCATTTTTTCAAAATCTAGTTTAACTAGAATATACCCTATTTCAATTTGAGTTGCAATAACCTAGAATGTATGTATGAAGAAAACTTTACATGAATTACCCATAACAGAGCTTCCAAGAGAGCGTATGCTTAAATTTGGAGGCCGAGCTTTATCCGATACTGAACTTCTTGCGCTTCTTTTGCGTTCAGGAGGTCCCAATTTAAACGCTTTACAGTTAGCGCAATATTTATTATCAGAGTTTGGAAATTTACGCCAACTTTTAGCAGCAGATGTGGAGCAGTTAAAAAAAGTGAAGTACTTGGGGGAGGCTAAAGTTTGTTCCTTAAAAGCCGTTAAAGAATTAGCTAAAAGATGCATTGCTATAGGAGAAATACGTAAGCCTCACGTAGAAACTCCCGAGGAAGTATATGATTTACTTTTACCTCTGACTTTAGGTGAGGAAAAAGAGCACCTCTATTTACTTAGTCTAGATCTAAACGGAAATTTAATAAAGTTAAGTCTAATTTCCATGGGGAGTTTAACGCAAACCTTAGCAGACACTCGTGAAATCCTTCGAACGGCGTTATTAAAAGGGGCAGTTTCAGTAATTCTTGCACACAACCATCCCAATAATAACCCCAAACCAAGCGACCCCGACAAACAACTCACAAAAGAAATCGCTCTAGCCTGCCCAAAAGTAGGCCTAAACTTTTTGGATCACATAATTGTCACAAACTCGGGATACTTCAGTTTCAAGCTTGCCGGATTATTAAATTACAAATCAGAAAGGAGGTGAAAATATGAAACTTAAACAGTTTAAGCCAAAGAAAGCTTTATATGTCTATGGTTCTTTAGTGCTGCTCTTGGTGCTGACTTTAGGAGTTACGTTTGCGACTTTTACGGACACGTTAGACTTTGGAGGAGCTATGTTCTCTGTGGCCAACTCTGAAGTCAAGTTGCTGGATGCAATCGGGGGAGGGATTGATCCTAGCAACCTTGTAGATTCAAAGCCCGGTCCTCAGTTTGATAACGTAGCGGGAGGTTGGTTTGCGGATTATCCTGTGGAGATCTACAGTAATGCAACTACGGATGTGAATTTGTGGTCTTGGGCTAATTATGAGGATGTAGCTGTAAATGACCCTGCAGAGCTTCGTCAGTACATTTATGTTGAGATTCTGGATTGGACGGATGCCAATGGAGACGGTATGCCCGAGCAATCTGAATTTGGTAGCAGCTATGGACGAAAGACGATCTTAAAGTGGAATACGGAAGGCATTGATCTGGGAACTTTGTCGCCCGGAGAAGTGCGTTCTTTAGCGCTAAGGTTTAGTGTAGATAGCTTGTCGAATGCAAAGCAAGGTGAAAGTTTGCTTTACGATTTCGAGTTTGAAGCACTAGGGCTCTAGTTACCTTAGTTAAAGCGCCCTTGGAGGTACTTTTCGGCCGACTCCGGGGGTGTGCGCTGATTTGAAAAATATGCAATACAAAAAAGTCCCTCAATACATCTTAGCTTTCCTAGCAGGCATAGGAGCATTTGCACTTACACTTCGTTTTGAGCTCCTTCTTGTGCAAACTTCCTCCATGGAGCCAACAATCCCAAAAGCAACAATAATCCTGGTGGATAAGACGGCCCCTTACAAAAAAGGCGACGTAATAACCTTTAAAATAAAAGATTCCTTAGTTACTCATCGGCTCATTCAGACCAAAACCACTGAAAACAACCGCTTTCTTACAACTAAAGGTGACGCCAATAACTATATCGACAAAATTCCTCTAACAAGCAAAGACGTTTTAGGTCGTGTAATTTTCACCTTTCCCTACTTGGGCTATGCTGTTATGTGTTTAATACATCCCTTGTTTTTGCTTTTGTTCTTTTATATTCCGGTAGGTCATTACTTTGGAAAAATGTCCAAAAAATTTGTAAACCAAATTCGCAATTGATATGCTTAAATCATGCTGAAACTGCCTAAGCGCCCGCTGGAGCCTCTTTTTTGGTTTGCTTATAAAGCTCCAAAAAGAATCTTTAAAATTATCAAACGTCTAATTATTCTTGTAAATCACTCGATTTCCTTTACGTTAAATATCAAGCTTCTTTTTGTGCCTTTGTTTGGCGACTACACAATTCCCGGTAGAATCATTGGATTTATTTTTAGAATTGCTCAAATTTTTTATGGGCTTTTAGCACTTTTGGTTTTGGCATTGCTTTTGATTTTGGCGCCTTTATTTTGGTACATTTCGCCTTTTGTTTTAGCTTATTACATAAAAGGTTATATTTTACTTTTGGCTTTCGGGATTTATGTGGTACGCTTGTTTGCTATTAGAGACACTCCCCGAAAAAGAGTTACCGATGATAAGACAGAAGATCCTTTAAGTGCAGTTCGCCCTAATGCCCTCTCCCTTTTAAAACAAGCGCATCGAACTCACTCCTTGGAGAAATTTGCGCATGATGCGGATATTCACTACCTTTTGCAGAAGCTGGAACTGGATAAAAAAGATTTCTATGCTCAGGCAACAGATCTTCCGGATTTTGAGGTGTGGAAGGTTGCAAAAAGTGCTTATGAATTGGCTCAGGAGGAAGGTACTCGTTATGTGGAAAAAGAGCATGTGTTTTATGCCTTGCTGAAGCTTATTCCGGATGTAGAGAATTTTTTGATGTCGTTTGGCGTTGCTCTTGCGGATGTTAAAGAGGCAATCTTTTGGATTGTGGATGAGCGTGATCGTTTAGCGGGTATTTTCATTTGGCAGGAAGACTATCACATAGACAAGCTCGGAGGTTTTGGTCGCGGGATGACCGGGCGAGTGACTCCTTCCCTGGATGCAGTTTCCACAGATTTTACGGAGCTTGCTAAAAAAGGCCTCATTGAAGGAATTATTGCTCATCATGCGGAAATTAAAGAAATTGCTAATCTCCTTTCAGGATCCAAAAAAGTTAACGTCATGATTGTAGGTCCTCCCGGGAGCGGTAAAACCTCCATTGTAAAAGGCATAGCTGAGCAAATCATTAAAGGTACCGAATATGAAAAAATTGCTAACAAGCGCATTGTAAGTGTGGAGTCGGGAGCCTTGGTAGCAGGAGCAAAAAGTTCAGGGGATGTAGCTGCTAAGTTCAAACTCGTCATGAAAGATGCTTTAGAATCGGGCGATATAATCCTGTTTTTTGATGAAATTCACAATTTGGTTTCAGGCGTTGGGGGAGATGCCACAGAAGTCTCCAGCGTTTACTCCATTTTAGAGCCCTATCTTTCCACCGGGCAAATCCAGGTAATTGCAGCTACAAACCGGAAAACTTATCGAAAATACATTGAGCCTAACGGAGCCTTTGCTCGCCTGTTTCATGTAGTTGATATTGAACCTTCAACTAACGAAGAAACAAAAGATATTCTGAAGTATTTAAGCTTTGATATTGAAGAGGAGGAGGGCGTTTTAATAACTTTGCCCGCCATAAAAAAGATTATTCGCTTGTCCAGCAAGTTAATTCAGGAGCGCGTTTTCCCGGATAAAGCCGTTGATGTTTTAAATCGCTGTGTTCGTGTGGTTTCACGGGAAAGCAAGGTAGTTACAGCGGAGAAGGCTGCCGAAGTTATTTCCGAAATGACGCACGTTCCGGTTACAGCGGTTGATGAAGATGAGTCGGAGAAGCTTTTGGAGCTTGAGGATAGAATGAAGGAGCGTGTTATTGGCCAGGATCAAGCTGTTGCTGAAGTTTCTAAAGCGCTAAAGCGCGCTCGTGTTGGAATCCGCGATGAAAGTAAGCCCATTGCCTCCTTTTTGTTTGTTGGAACTACAGGTGTTGGAAAGACCGAAACTGCTAAGACCTTGTCTCGGCTTTATTTCGGGGAGGAAAGCAAGATGATTCGTTTGGATATGAGTGAGTATCAGCAACCCGACAGTGTTAAAAAGTTGATTGGTAATTCTGATGGTAGTACTTCCGGCATATTAACGGAGGTGGTGCGCTCTAATCCTTTTTCGGTTTTGCTTCTGGATGAAATTGAAAAGGCTGCTCCTCAAGTGTTGCTGACGTTTTTGCAGGTTTTAGATGACGGTCGTTTAACGGATTCGGCAGGAAATACCGTGGATTTTGCTAACACGATTATTATTGCAACAAGTAACGTGGGGACGCGTGAGATTCAGGCGGTTGCAGCTCGTGATGGTAGCTTTTCCGAAATGGAGGAGGCTGCTTTGAAGAAGGTTCGCGACCATTATGCTCCCGAGTTTTTAAATAGGTTTAGTGGCATTATTGTGTTTAATCCGTTGTCTAAGGAGGATGTGAAAAAGATTGCACGGATTTTGCTTCGTAAGGTGGAGAAAGTGGCAGCAGAAAAGGATATTAAGGTTACTTTTACGGATGGTCTGTTGGAGGGCTTGGTGGAGCGTGGTTATAACAAGGAGTGGGGTGCGCGTCCTTTAGCGCGTGTTATTGAGGATAAGGTTGAAACGTATTTGGCGGATAAGCTTTTGTCTAAGGAGATTAAGCGTGGGGATGTGTTGGAACTCGGCCCTGAGGTTTTTGAGTAGCTTCAGTAGTTCATTTTTGGTTTTTTGCTAAGATAAATTCATGCTTAGTTATATTCAAGATTTAATTCTCACAAACCTTCTAAATACCAAGGATCCTGCGCGTTACTCAGAGATTCAAGTAGATACTGTAGATAACGATCTTTTTAATTATCATCTTCAGCAGTTAGTTAAAAGGAATTATGTTTTAAAGGAGGATAAATTATATAGCCTATCTAATAAAGGAAAAGAGTATGTTCACAAGCTTGATGTTAAAGGTCACCTACATGACTTATTTAAAGTTTCTGTTTTAGCTTATGTTACTAATTCCGCGGGAGAGTTACTTTTGCAGAAGCGCTTGCGTCACCCATATTTTGGAGAAATAGGTGTTGTAGCGGGGAAAATGCTCCTAGGAGAGTCTGCTGAAGACGCCGCAAAGAGAAAGCTCTTAGAGGAGACAGGTTTGACTTGTAATTTTAGACTGGTGGGTGTTATTCGCAAGACTAGAAAGGATACTGAGGATAAAATCATTGAGGACACTCTTTTTCATGTCTGTTATGGTGATGACTTTTCAGGGGAGTTAGTGGAAGAAAATGATTACGGTTTAAATTATTGGGCTTCCTTTGACAAAGCTTTAGATTCTTTTAAGAGAAATGCTACTTTTGGCACTTATTCGGAAGAGGTTTTGGAGAGAATTCGGGACAGGCGTTTGGATACTTTTTACTTTCATGAAAGCCTTGAACTCTTAGATTTCTAGCTTTACCTAGTTTCTCCTCGGTAGACATTTTTGATTCCTCTCTTAAACTATAGGTAGTTTGTGTGGAGATATCTGTAAAGGAGAGAAGGATGGCTATTAAGGGGTTTAAAACGGATAAGCAGACGGTGTTGATTCAAGGGAATGAGGGCTTTGTTCGTTGGGAGAGACTTCCGGGAAGGCTCCCCGAGGAAGATGGTAACTTCGGCTTCTACGACCATGGCTTCTTAGAAGCGGAGTCTCTTGAGGAGGCTCTAAGGAAAGGGCGTATCAAAAAAGCTGACGTTAAAGTTTTATAGTTTTCTGTGAAAAGGGATTCCTTTCTGTTCGTTGGGGAGGAATCCTTTTCTAGTTCAAATTGGAGGCTTTTCGGATCTCTAGAATTTTTACTATCTCTTTTGAGTTCAAATTAATCTCTTCTCCTGCTTCTTTACCCAACAGGGCTTTTGCCATAGGAGACTTATAAGAGATGATGTCTTCATTTAAATTTACATCATCTTCTCCCAGAATAGTAAACTCCTCTTTGTCTTTTCCTATGAGCAAAGTTACACAGGTACCGAATTTTATCGTTTTTGGATCTTTCTCCAGTGTTTCTTCTGTTACAACTTGAGCATTTTGCAATTTAGCTTTTATATCCCGCAGACGCGCTTTCATCCTAAAAATATTTTCTTCTGCCGCCTCAAAAGCCGAACTTTCATGCCAACCCTCATCTGCATGAATTTCCCCCTTTTTTCTAATCTCGCTTTTTAGCTTTTCTTCCAGGTCTTTTTTAGCCTGTTTAAGCTTGTTATATCCTTTTTTTGTCACTAGTTCTTTCATTTTTTAGAGGGAAACCCTAGCCAAAATAGGGAATTGATTTTGAGGATCATTACTTTGACCTGAAATCACAAATTCTTTAACCATAAACGTGTTTTTCAGTATCTCATTATGTTCTTTTGCAATCTCAAGAGCTTCTCTGATATTTTTCGGATCTATTTTTACAATAGAAATATGCGCATGGTACTCATAAGGATTACCATTTGTTTTTATTCTATGCTGCTCCTCTTTCGGGTACTGTTTCCAATTATCCAAATATTTCCGGGGAATCTTTACCTTGTGAATTTTGTTAGCTTTCTCCAGAAACTTTTCATTTAAATCTTTAAAAGTTTTCTGAGCTTTTTCATCCATCTCTAAAAAGATGTATTTATTGTTTGAGCTTTTTGTGTATTTTGTTAAAGTCACTTCAAAAGGATCTGTATTTTGCGCTAGTTTTGAGATCTCTTTCACAAATTCTTTCGTTTTTGAACCGGGAAGGAGCTTTCCGCCAACTGCAATATGAGCTTTGAAATTGTTTTCGTCCAGATATTCATTTGGAAATTTTTTGCTAAGTTTTTTGTAGAGCTGAAAAAGGTATTGATTCACCTTCTCCGGAAGGGATGTGTATATTGTATGGATTTTCTCATCGTTCATGTGTTTTTAGTTTTCATCGGTATCGGTCCATTCCTTCTTGTCTGCTTCCTGTTGAATTCCTTCACGGATTCTCGCAAGAGCTTCTTCCTCCTCGGCTGTTAATTCTCGCGGCTCTCCCTTCTCGTCCAGGAGTGGTTTTCCAATCGCTTCTTCAAAAGTTCTTTTTACATTCTCCTCTGCTTTCTTTTCTTGTATCCATTTAGCAGCTTCTGCGGTTTTTTTGCATGCTTAGCTCCTTCATTAAACATAATCATAAAAAATCCTTTCTTAAAACAAATAAACAATGAAATTTTAGCATAAAAACTACCTTCCTAATTTAGAGTTGTCTATGCCATAGTTAACTTTTCTCAAAAAGTCCGCCATGGCATGGACAACTTTTTAGTAAAAATCCCTCATACCATGATTGACTCCAAAGGAAACCTCCCCTCTTTTTTCCATGCTAAACTACTCCCATGAGGGATGAAATAAATTCTGAACAAAAAGAGCGCTTAGAAAAGCTAAAAAAGCAGCTTTTTATTGCCGAAAAAACCGGAAAATACAACAAACTTAAATCCGAACTGGAAAATCCCGAACTTTGGGAAAATTGGGAAGAAGGGCAAAAAGTTTCAGAGGATCTTGCAGATTTAGAACGAGATCTTGAAGATTTTGCCTTATTGGAGCTTTTGTTGGAAGAAGGGCAAGAAGAAAAATTTGAAAAACTTGCCTCTCAAATAGAAGAAAAACTTTTTCTTTCAGGTGATCACGACAAATCCGCTGCTTACCTGTCAATTCATTCCGGTCAGGGTGGTACAGAGGCCATGGATTGGGCAGAAATGCTCTTACGAATGTATCTCATGTATGCAGAGCGAAAAAACTGGAAAGTGGATCTTATTGATAAGCGTTCAGGGGAGGAGGCGGGAATTAAAAGCGCAACAATTGAGATTCAAGGAAAATATGCTTACGGTTTTTTAAAGCACGAGTCAGGCACACATCGGCTGGTGCGTCAATCCCCTTTTAATGCCGATAATTTACGGCAGACCTCTTTTGCTTTGGTGGAAGTTTTGCCGGTTATTGATGATGAGTTAGAAGTTGAAATTAAGGATGAGGACATTGAGTTTGAGGCGTTTCGCGCAGGAGGTCATGGTGGCCAGAACGTGAATAAGGTTTCTACTGCGGTTCGTATTAAGCACTTGCCAACGGGTATTGTGGTGGAAAATCAAACGGAGCGAAGTCAGCTGCAGAATCGTCAGCGAGCAATGAGTATTTTGCGATCTAAGCTTTTTGCTTTGGAGGAGGCTAAGCGCTTGGAGGAGGAGGCTAAGTTAAAAGGTGAGTATAAGAAGCCGGGGTGGGGGAATCAGATTCGGAATTATGTTTTGCATCCCTATAAGTTGGTTAAGGATTTGCGTACAGGAGTTGAGAGTACGAATCCGGAGCTTGTTTTGGATGGTCATCTGGATGAGTTTGTTGATGCCGAAGTTCGCTTGTAGCTTTTTAGTGGACAAAATATTTACTCAGTTTCAAAAATCTGTATAATGAAACCATGGCAAAGAAATCCTCTCAAAATCCACCAGAAAATTTAGAAAAAAAAGCAAAAGATTCTCCTGAAAAAGCTCCAGGCAAAAACGCACAGGAAGTCAACAAAGATTTAGAAGTGAAATCCTCCTTTAAGTCTTTTGGAAACGATGCGACCAAAAAAGGTGGTAAGAATGCTAAAAAAGCTTCCTTTACAAAAGCTCAGTCGCTCGGTGCAAAAAAGAAACTTCCTTTAATTTACATAATCCTAGGGGTGCTAATAGCAGGAGCTCTTTCTTTAGGACTAGTTTATGCCTTTGGTTTTGGAGGCTTTTCCGGTATTGTTAGCCCCCTCTCTGACGGCACTCCCATAACAACAGAACCTCAAGAAGAAATGGTTGCAAATCCTTTAACAGGTGAAAAATACTCCAAATCAGAAGCCCCTTGGATAAATGACCGCCCTCTAGCCGTAATGGTCAACAACTATATTGACGCACGCCCTCAATCCGGTTTAGTTGATGCCGACCTTGTTTATGAAATCGTCGCCGAAGGAGGCATAACAAGATTTATTCCATTTTTTCTCTCCAAAACGCCTGAAAAAATTGGCCCTGTTAGAAGCACTCGTGATTACTACTTAGTTCTAGTAAAAGAGTTGGGCGACGCCATGATCATGCACATTGGATGGTCTCCTCAGGCTTTAGAAGCAATAGAAACCTGGCCTGTTCGCAGTTTAGGTAGAGGTGGTGGTAGCTTTTGGCGAGAAAATCCCCGAAACGTTGCTACAGAACATACTGCCTATGTAAATGGTAAAGATCTTCGTGAGCTTGGCGATGAATTAGGTTGGGAAGGAACACGTGAATTTCCGGCTTGGCAGTTTAAAGATGACAGTCCTACTCCATTAGCGGAAGGGCCCGACTCCTGTGAAACTGTTGCGGCTTTATGCGATCCCTTAACAATAGACTTTTGGTATGAGGGCGATTATTCCGCAATCTTCAAATACAATCCCGATAACAACTCATATTTAAGATTTACAGGATACGATGCTAATGGCGATCCGATTCCACATGAAGATCAAGATACAGGTGAACAAATTGAAGTTAAAAACGTTATTGTTCAGTTTGCTGATGAAAGTGCTATAGAAGGTGATACGAAAAATCGCCTTTCTTATGCTTTGGTGGGCAGCGGAACCGGTTTGGTCTTTTTGGATGGTACTGTGGAGGAAGTTACTTGGTCTAAAGCCGAAAGAGATGCTCGCACAATGTTTTACGATCTCAATGGTGAAGAGATGCAGTTTAATCGCGGTCAGTTTTGGATTAGTATTGTTCCTACAAGGAATGAATCACAAGTTAAGTATTAATTTGATTAAAAGGTTTTTGCTAAGGAGGCTTCACAGCTTTTCCAGGCTAAAAAAGCTCTTGGTAAAAATTTTAAAATTTAATTCCTGCCCTATTAAGAAAGGGTATTTATGCTAGAACAACTTTTTATTTCAGAGGTTAGAATAGACGTGCTGAAGCTGATGCTGACTCATCCGGAGGAGCAGTATCATGTTAGAGCAATTGTGCGAGAGGTGGATGCGGAGATTAATGCAGTTCGTAGGGAGCTTGGTCGTTTAGAGGAGATCGGTCTTTTAACCAGTCGTAGAAGCAGCAATCGCCTTTATTATCGAGTTAACACAGCTCACGTTTTTTATGCGGATTTGCTTTCTATGGTGGCAAAGGACATGGGTATTGGAAAGTCTATGGTGGAAAATGCTAAGCGTTTGGGTGATGTGAAGTTTGCTATGTTATCTACGGCGTTTGTTCGCGGGAGGGGTTCAACGGTTTTGGATGTGGATCTGTTTTTGGTGGGCAAGCCGGATTTGTCGTTTTTGAAGTCTTTGGTGGAGCATGCCGAGGAGAAACTGGATCGGGAGATTAACTATTCTGTTATGACTTTGGAGGAGTTTAATCACCGCAAGAGGAGTAATGATCAGTTTATTAATCGGGTTTTGTCTCAAGGGCGCACTATGCTTATTGGGGATGAGATTAAGTTCGGCAGCCGTTAAGGACGATCCTTTAGTTTTTCTTCCCAATTACTTTACATAAGCCCTTGGTGCGCATTTCATGCAAGGATAATCCTTCTACCGAATATTAGTTCTTCCCATTAACAAGGCTGAAAATACGTTTGAATACAAGGATTATCTTTAAAACATAAGTTTAGAAGTGTGTTAATCTGGGAGAGCTATGGACATTAAATCGCGTCTTAATATTTATGGAAAAGCTGCTGATTTAGAAACTGCCCAAAAGCTTTTACTAAACAAGCGAGGCTTCTCCAATTTGGATGAGGCTAAAGACTTTTTAAACCCCAAACATGCTCTTGAGTACCTCAGAAACTTTCCATCCGATTTTAAAAACAACTTAAAAAAGTCGGCCAAACTTATCCGGGAGGCTATAGCAAAAGATCAGCCAATAATAATTCATGGAGATTATGATGCAGATGGAGTTTGCGCTACTTCCATTATTTACAACGCCCTAACCAAAGACTTAAACTATCAAAATGTAATTTACTTTATTCCTAACAGATTTGATCACGGCTATGGCCTATCCAAAGGTTCTATAGATGATTCCATAAGTAAAGCTCTAGCCGAATTAGATAGCGCCTCACAAAAAGCTACTCAAAAACCGGTTCTATTTATAACCGTAGACAGCGGAATCACCTCCCATGAAGAAGTTGATTACATCAAAAGCCTAGGTCATCAAATTTTAATAACGGATCATCACCAAAAACCCGATACCCTTCCAAAAGCCGATCAAATTTTATGGACTGAAAAAATTGTAGGCGCTTCTATAGCTTGGGTTTTGGCCTATGCACTTGGAGCCAAAAACCCTGACTATCTTGCTCTGGCTGCTTTGGCCACAGTTACCGATGTTTACGATATTAAAGGAATAAACCGCTCTATAGTAAAGCGAGGACTTTCTCAAATTAATACCGCTCCTCCTTTGGGAATTGCCCAGTTAATAGAAACTTCCGGTTTAAGCGGTAAGAATATAACGACATATCATTTGGGATGGGTTTTGGGTCCTAGAATAAACGCAACCGGCCGCCTTTCCGAAGCTTCCAAAGCAGTGCGCCTTTTAACAACTACTGACTCAAAAGTTGCTCTTGCCACAGCTAAACATCTTGATCAAATTAATCGAGATCGGCAAGAAGAGACTTCACGCATGTACGATTTGGTAGCCGGAATAAAAACTTCGCAAACCTATTCAGATCAAAATTTCATCCTAGCAGCTCATGAGGACTTTCACGAAGGAATCATTGGCTTGGTAGCTTCCCGCCTGGTTCGCACTTATTATCGCCCTTCAATTGTCATCAGTAAAAATGAAAAGCACGGTAAGGGGTCGGTTCGCTCTATTGAAGGCGTTAACATTATTAAGCTTTTGCGTGAGTTTGAAGATTTGTTTGTTGATTTAGGCGGGCATCCTATGGCAGCAGGCTTTACTATTGATTTGCAAAAGATAGCAGATCTAGAGCAGTCTTTAACTGAGGCTTTTGCGGATCGCTACTCCAAAGAAGTTTTTGTGCCTTCAATTTCTGTTGATGCTGAAATTCTCTTGGATTTAGTTAATTGGGATTTGTTTAATTTTATAGAGCAGTTGAAGCCTTTTGGGCAAGGGAATCGCTCTCCAAAGTTTTTAACCCGGGATTTAGGTGTGGCAAATATTAATTTTGTAGGGCGAGATAAAAATCACACTTCTTTAAAGCTTTTTGATGGTACCCGCTCTCAAAAGGCAATTTATTTTAATTCTAAGGATAAGTTTTCTAATGTTTCTTTAGGGGATAAACTGGATGTGGTTTATTCTATTAAGGAGAATAATTATCGTGGTAATAGAAGTTTAGATTTGTTTGTCGACGAGATTTTCTCTTAATTCAAATTTTCACCTGCTACTTTCTCATGGTATCTCATCAATCTATCAATTCTCCCCTCCACGTCGAAGTCTAAGCCTATCTCTTCGGGAACGAAACCGACATCTATTATCCAAGCCTGTAAGCCTTCTTCTTCAGAGTAGCCTATACGAACGCTGTGGTCTCCAATAGTGTATCCCGCCATTTTTGTTGTCTCATCTGCTATTGAATATACGCGTCGCAGTTCGTCCTCCAACATTTTCCTTTCGGCCTCTGTGAGGGGCTGTTCCAATAGATCTGTTAATTCCATTGCGCCCACTTTCTCCATTACAGGTACAAAATAGCGCGTAGGAGTGCCAAAAGCGTTCTCCACAGGTGACTCCTGTAGAGCCACACCGTAATATTTAGGGCCCACTCCTTTTTCTCCCAAGCGGTGTAAAATATCTGATTGATGAAGATGATAAACGTTTGTATCCGCGCCTTTTTCTATGCGCATTGCATGTAATGCTTTTGCTATTAGTGGAGGTGTTTCCACGCCTTCGGGTAATCCTTCTACTCCTAAGACCTCTACCCCTGTATTTGTTGCACCTTGCCCAATAACTTTTCCCAAAGCCGTTATGTTTAACAATCTGTTTACAGGGGTTTTATAGAGCCCTTCCCCAGAAGTGTCATGTAGTTCTTGTTCTATAAATGTCTCCCCTATGGAGAAGTCTTTTGCTTCTCCTTCTACTCCCTCTAGTTCTAGGTTGATTTCAAAAGCATCCGGGGCGCTGTATTTTCTTAAACTTTCTTGGTAAGAGGTAGGCATTTCTCCCCGTTCCGTTTTTAACATATTTCTATTATAGTTTTTGTTGACACACCTTGCAAAATCCCCTATCATTCCAGCACAAGCAACGACGGAGATTGTGACCCTCCCGAGCTTTTGGAAGAAACTGGAAAGTTTTGTTTTGAAATCCGCCGGAGAAAACTCCAGAAAACTCCCCGGAAAAAGGAGAAAAATAGCAAAACGTCACCACAAGTAAATCCAAACGGGTAAGCCCGTAACAGCTATAAATCAAGTAAAAGCATAGGTGGCACCGTCCACAAACTAAAAGCCTCTTTAAAAAGCCAAAAAAGCTAAACAAAAGACAAGCTTTTAGCCAAAGGACCCTACGCAGCAGGCGGGGTCTATTTTATTTCCCCAAACAAAATTAAATCGTTATAATCAAATGGAACCTCTTACTTATACATCTACAGAGGCTCCCTAAAAAAGGAAGGCAACATGGAAAGAACACACATATCAAAATTAAAAGAAGCAGTAGGCAAAGAAGTCTTAATTAAAGGATTTGTAGAAGCAATTCGCGACCAGGGAAAGATTAAGTTTTTAGTTATTCGGGATGTTACCGGGCAAGTGCAGGTTGTGGTAAAGGATTCTCCTGCTTTGGAAAAGGTAGAGGACTTAACTTTGGAGTCGGTCATTTCGTTAACCGGTTTGGCAAAAGAAGAGGCACAGGCTCCTGGAGGTTTTGAGATTAAGGCTACAGACTTTGAGGTTTTGTCTAAAGCAGATCCTGAGTTGGCTATTCCTGTGGTTTACGAAAAGAGTGGGGGAGAAGTAGATGTTTCTAAGCGCTTTGACTACCGCTGGCTAGACATGCGCCGCCCTGAAAAGCAGGAAATTCTTAAAGTTTGGACCCATTTGGAAAAAGGTTTTAGAGAATTCATGCTAAGTCAGGATTTTATCCAAGCTTACAGCCCCTCCTTCATGACGGCTCCGAGTGAATCCGGTTCTGAAGTTTTTGAAGTTTCCTATTTTGAAAGAAAGGCTTATTTAGCCCAGTCACCTCAATTTTATAAGCAAATGGCTATGGCAGCAGGCCTTGAGAAAATCTTTATGATTGGTCCTGTTTATAGGGCAGAACCTTCTTTTACCACGCGCCATGTAACAGAATTCACAGGATGGGACTTGGAGTTTTCCTATATTAAAGATCATTACGATGTTATGTCAATGGAAGAGGACATGTTAATTGCAGCTTTCACGGAGGCCAAAGAAGCTCTGGATCTGGATATAGAAATTCCCACTAAGCCCTTTCCCAAAATAACTATGGTAGAAGCTAAGGAAAAGTTAAAAGCGGCAGGAGTTCATAGTGCTAAGGAGCATGATGTTAGTCCGGAGGAAGAGCGAGAAATTAGTCGCATAATTAAGGAAGAAACGGGGCATGATTTTGTGTTTTTAACAGATTGGCATGTTTCAGAGCGTCCTTTTTATCATATGCGGCATGAAGATAATCCTCAGCTTACAAAAAGTTTTGACTTGATTTACAAAGGCGTTGAAATTACAACAGGTGCTCAAAGGGAGCATCGCCTAGAGGTGCTTAAAGAACAAGCTCTGGAAAAGGGTATGTCACTTGACTCTATAGCGGAGTATTTGAAGTTTTTTCAGTATGGATGTCCTCCACATGGAGGTGCAGGAATAGGTCCGGCAAGAATTGTGATGAAGCTTATGGATCTTCCAAGTATAAAAGAGGCTACATTTTTGCCTAGAGATGTTAAGCGATTGACGCCCTAGACTAAAGCAGAATTGTTATCTGATCAACAAAAAATGACAGTAAAAGAAAAAATCCTAAAAATGCTGCAAGAAGCAGACATAAAATATCGCTCTATTGAACATGAGCCTGTTTACACCAGCAAGGAAGCCGCTGAAATAAGAGATACTCGAGATGATATGGGTGCTAAGGCTTTAATTTGCAGTGCTGATAAAAAGCCTGTTTTGATAGTAGTTCCCGGCAATAAAAAGGTTGATTTTAAGGCTTTTAAGCATCGGTTTAATGTTTCGGATTTGTATTTGCTATCACCCGAAAAGGTCACAGAGTTAACCGGATTAGAAATAGGTTCAATTCCTCCCGTAGGTAAGGCCATGGACTTGCCTTCTTATTACGATATCACCTTTCGCGAAGTTGACGATGTTGCTTTTAATGCCGGTTCCCACACATTTTCCATTGTTATGCAGGCTGCTGATTTAATTAAGCTGGAAGAGCCTCGTTTTGGGAAATTTGCATGCTCGAAAAGTTAGTAAGAAAAATCTTAGTTTTTGGAGTTGACGCTTTTCTTTTTTCTGTTGTTTTTATTGGCAAGTTAGGAAGTTTACATGGGGTTTTTCAACTTTTTCTTTTTTCATTTCTCTTTATTACTCTAGCTAGAGCGGAAAAACTTGCAAACGTTTCTCCTAATTATTTTACTCACTTGTACACGCCCTACAAAGAAATTTCATCAAAAAAGGAGCCCCTGTCAGCGGATCTCAATCTTACTCGCTTTCCTGAAGTAACAGCAAAAGCAGTTTTAGTTGCAGACCTAAATTCGCAAAAAATTTTGTATGAAAAGTCAGCTGATGTTCGGTTTGCCCCGGCGTCTACAACAAAACTAATGACTGCTCTAGTGGCGCGTGATCTTTACTTTCCTCTAAGGGATGACATTTATATTCCTTTAAAGTGTGCGCAAACGCCGGGAATGGAGTTGGGGCTTTTTGCAGAGGAGAAAATTTCTTACATAGATTTGTTAAACGCCGCTCTTATAGGATCCGCTAATGATGCCGCTTGTACTTTGGCTAATGAGCTTACTTCAGAGGAGGAGTTTGTAGCTGCTATGAATGCAAAGGCCGAGGATTTAGGCCTGGAAGATACGCACTTTACTAATCCGGTGGGATTTGATGACGCTAATTATTTGCATTATTCGTCAGCGCGGAATTTGTACCTGCTTACTTTGGAGGCGCGTAAGGATCCGGTGATTAAAAAGCTAATCCGGCAAAAAAATTACACTTTGTTAACAGGGGATATTTTGCGAAAGGCGACTTCTACAAATAAGCTTTTATGGGAGATTCCGGGGACTGTGGGTGTTAAGACGGGAACAACGGAGGAGGCGGGTCAGGTTTTAATTTATGAGTATGATTCTGCTTTTGATTCTTCAAAGGGGGCAGTTGCCAAGAATGGGGAAAAGCGCAATATTTTGATCATTGTTATGGGAAGTGAGGATCGCTTTAAAGAAACCGAAAAGATTTTGGACTGGACCTTAAAGCGCTTCGTCTGGCTTTAGTTTACTCTAGCGGTTCACTTTCCACCTGCTTCACATACTCCCCTGAAACTGCCGGATAATAAAGCGAAATCGAACCCTTCTCATTATTAGGCCCAATGTAATTACCCTCAAAAACATAAACAGGTTGCAAATAAAGCTGCTCCTCCGAATCGTCATAATAAGCCAAAGAAATATCATTAACTAAAATCTCCGCAATTTCCACAGGCTTATACTCCTGAAAAGGACTTTGCGTATTTGGCTTCACATAAGAAATCACAGCATTATCCTGAATCACCTGATTCCATGCAGTTCCCACCGGAATAACCGGATACGTAGCCCGTGTTTGTGTCTGAATCTCGCGAACATTGTACTCAATATGCGGATGAATTAACACATTTCCCACAGCATCCCGATCAACCTCTTTTTTCCCCACATAAACCCGCACCAAACCCCGCCCATGATTAGGCCCTACAATAGGAAAATCCTCAATCTCCCGGAAAAATTCAACCATCCCAATTTCAGCTTCTCCCGCATAAGACGTATACTCAATAACTCCATTTTCAACACTTCCCAAATTAACCTCTTGAGACCCCCGCAAATACAAAGGATCCGAAAAGCGTCCAATATTTTGCAGCACATTCTTAGCAATTGCCTTCGCCGAAGTCCTATCCATGCTCCCCTCCGGATACTTTCCTGTTAACGATGTCTGAGGAGTTCGCAAATTCAGCTCCTGCGTATTAGTATCAATTGTCAAATTTGCTCCCGTTAAAGGCTCCACCCACGTATAAACATCTCCCTTCAAATTAGTAGTCAAATTATCCTCCGAAAAACCCAACGTTTCTGCATTTCTGGCAGCACGCTTTCCTGCCTCATAAGAAAAAGGCGTCTTAATATACTTGTAAACTTTCATCCTTTGAGGCAAATTAGCCGGAAGCTTTCCATCACTTGTAAAAAGCGTGTATTTAGGCGACTCCGTATTCAATATTTTTTGCGGTTCAAACTGGATAGGCTCCAAAAGCCCAAATGCAGGATTTGGCGGATTCTTTGGCGGAAACATAGCTTTCCAAGCATTTTTAGCTGCAGGAGCAAGGAAAAATGCCCCCATAAAATACACAAGTATAAACACCACAATTCCCACGAAAGCAAGTTTTGTGGTTTTGGCAGCTGTAGTAAGACTCATGCATTTATTATAGTACAAAAAGTATGTGTTAAAATCTCACTATGTCAGTACGAGTAAGAATGGCGCCAAGTCCTACAGGTGAATATCATATTGGGCATATTCGCACGGTTCTGTACAATTGGGCGTTTGCTAAAAAGGAAGAAGGTACTTTTGTAATTCGCATTGAAGATACTGATCGGGAGCGCTTTGTTGAGGGGGCAGCAGACAGAATTTTGGCTGTTATTTCGCTTTATGGTTTAGATTGGGATGAGGGTCCTAATAAGGGAGGTTCTTTTGGTCCGTATACTCAGTCAAAACGGCTTGATCTTTATAAGGATTATGCCGAAAACCTAGTGGAGCAGGGCGATGCTTATTATTGTTTTTGTACTAAAGAAAGGCTGAGCGATTTAAGGAAGCAGCAGCGAGAGCAGGGGATTCCTCCTAAGTACGATAAAAAATGTCTTGGGCTTTCCAAGGATGCGGTAAAAGAGCGTTTGGAAGCAGGCGAGTCTCACGTAATTCGTCTAAATGTTCCCGAAAACAGAGATATTACTTTTTCGGATGTTGTCTATGGCGATATAACAGTTAATACAAACGATATTGATGATCAGGTTTTGTTAAAGTCCGATGGATTTCCTACTTACCACTTGGCTGTAGTTATAGATGATCATTTAATGGAAATTACACACATTATGCGAGGAATGGACTGGATTCCTTCAACGCCAAAGCATGTTTTGTTGTATGAAGCTTTTGGCTGGGATCTTCCTATTTATGCGCATCTGCCTAATATTAAGGAATTGGGCGGTAGTAAAAAGCTTTCTAAACGTTTTGGTTCCGTTTATGCGATTGAATTTCTAAAAGAAGGTTATCTTTCTGAGGCTCTCCTAAACTTTCTAATGTTTTTAGGTTGGAATCCCGGTACAGAAAAGGAAATCTATACATTGGAAGAGTTTATTGAGGACTTTTCACTGGAAGATGTTCATAAAACAGATCTGGTTGCTTTTGATCGCAAAAAGCTTTTATGGATGAATGGGCAGTACATTCGCAATTTGGAAACTAAGGATTTGTGGCAAAAACTTAAGGAATGGTCTGAAAGGTTTGAAATTGATTTAGGTGTAGGGGAGATCTCCGAGGAATATATTTTACAGGCTTTATCTTTAGTGCAAACTCGTATGAAGTTGTTGCCGGATTTTATGGAAAGGACTACTTACTTTTTTAAGGAACCGGAAATTCCCGTGGAGTTGCTAACAAAGTATGCCAAATCCCCGGAACGTACAAAAGAAATTCTTGAAAAATTTATTGACCTTTATGAAGGCGTGAAAGAGTGGTCTGTGGAAATTCTTGATCAAACTTCACATGAGTTAATAGAAAAACATGATTATTCTCCAAAAGAGGCGTTTATGACCGTGCGTGTGGCTATAAGTGGGCGAAAGGCGACTCCTCCGCTTTTTGACATGCTAGGCTTAATAGGAAAAGAAAAGTCTGTTAATCGCTTAAAAGAATCACTAAAACTACTTGAATAGCTTCTAGAATTCCAGTTTAGATAGAATAATGCCTGTTGTAATTTATTTCGTGATATCGTAGACTTAACTTAATTACATAAAAAAGTTTGAAAGGAAAATAAAATGGCTAAAAAATCAGCAAAGAATGAACAAGATAACAGTAACGATGCAAAGCAAGTAGCTTTAAAGTCGGCTTTATCTCAAATTGAAAAAGAATTTGGTACGGGAGCAATTATGAAGTTGGGCGATCGTGCTAAGCAGCAGGTAGAGGTTATTCCCACAGGGTCTATTGCACTTGATATTGCTTTAGGTGTTGGAGGAGTTCCACGTGGGCGAATTGTAGAGGTTTACGGTCCTGAATCTTCGGGTAAGACTACGTTAATTCAACATATTATTGCAGAGGCGCAAAAAGCCGGAGGTACGGCAGCCCTAATTGACGCGGAAAATGCTTTTGATCCCATTTATGCGCAAAAAACAGGAGTAGATGTGGAGAATTTGCTTGTCTCCCAGCCCGATACAGGTGAGCAGGCTTTAGAAATAGCAGAAACTTTAATTCGCTCCAATGCTTTAGATATCATTGCTATAGACTCAGTTGCAGCTTTAGTGCCTCGTGCGGAAATTGAAGGCGACATTGGCGACTCCACTATTGCTTTGCAGGCACGTTTGATGAGCAAGGCTCTCCGTAGGATTACAAGTGCCGTAAATCGCTCCAATACAACCGTAATCTTTACTAACCAGTTAAGAATGAAGATAGGTGTTATGTTTGGTAATCCGGAAACTACTCCGGGAGGCCGTGCTTTAAGATTTTATTCGTCAGTAAGAATGGATATTCGTAGGATTCAGTCGCTAAAGGAAGATGGAGAATTTGAAGGAAATCGTGTGCGAGTTAAAGTAGTGAAAAATAAGGTGGCTCCTCCCTTTAGAACAGCAGAATTTGATATTTTGTTTAACGAAGGAATTAGCAAGGAAGGAAACATTTTAGATGTAGGTGCAGAGTTTGACATTATAGAAAGAGCCGGTTCTTGGTATAGCTATGGCGAGGAAAAGTTAGGTCAGGGGCGTGCAAATTCCATAGATACTTTAAAGCAAAATAAAAAGCTATGCGACGAAATAGAAAAAAAGATCAAAAAGAAGGTAAGGGAAGAAAAAGAAATTCCTTTGGCTGTGGGCTCCGATGAAGATGAATCCTCCGAAAAAGATACAGAAACAGACGGATCAAAAGATCAGCAAAAAGACGAAAAATAAGCTAGAAGCCAAAATTTTAAGGTTTTTAAGTTACAAGTCACGCACTGTTTCTGAAACTAGGGAAGCCGGTCACAAATATCTAAGAAACTATAAATCCTTATCTAAAGCGGAAAAAGAGCAACTAATTAACGAGATTTTGGAACCTCTAAAAGAAGCAGGATATTTGGATGATGTTGATTACGCGGCGTCTTATATAAGAGAGCAAAAGCAAAGATCACTCCCAAGGGGACCCTACTATATTTTTAGCTTTTTGCGTACAAAAGGTCTGGAAAGAGACTTAATCCAAAAATCCTTAGAAGAAAACTACTCCGATGAAGATCAAGAAAAATGTATTCGGAATTTAATCCGAAAAAAGAACGACAAACCAAAAGACAAATTAATAGCTTATTTACTTAGACGAGGCTTCAGTAAGCACTTAGTTTACCGCCTTGTTGACAGCAATCACAAAAATCATTAAAATTCACCCTGTTGAGGATTTTTAGGATTATGAGAAATACAACATTTTATGTTAAACACACATGAAAAAACAACAGAACATGAACGTCTTGCTATTGCGATAACCGTAGTATCTCTTACGGCCTAAATTCCTCTTTACTAACAATTTAAGTTTTACCCTAGTGGTAGAAAGGTTTATTTATGTCAGGATTAGTGTTTGGAATTATCATTTCCGCGTTAGTTAGCGGAGGGGCAGTATATTTAGTTTTGGAGTCTAAAAAAGATAAGGGAGTTTCTAAGTCGGATGAACCGGTAGTACCTTCTATGGAGGGGGAACCGGAGGAAAAGGAAGCTGCAGAAGTGGCTGTAAAAGAAGAAACTCCAATTACGGAGCAGGTGGATGAGGCTACTTTAGCAAAAGCAAATCTTGCAAAACAGCATCTTATTCGTGAGGCAAAAAATCGTGCAAAAGAAATTCTTCTGGAGGCTAAGGACAAAGGTTTAGAAATAGTAAATGAGGCTGAGGAAAAGGCGCGTCAGGCAAAAAACGAGGCAGCCGGACTGGAAAAGGATTTAGCTGTTAGGGAGGCCAAAATAGAATCTCACGAAGAAGACATTAAAGAAAAGGCTGCTGCGCTAAAGCAGGCTCGTGAAGCTATAGAAAAGCGACAAGAGGACATTGATCAGCTATTTCACAAGCAAAAGAAAAAGCTTCAGGAAGTTTCGTCCTTAACTCGGGAAGAAGCACGTGAGATTTTACTAAAGCGTTTTGACAAGGAGCTGGCGGAAGAAAAAAGCAAGCGAATTCGTGAGCTGGAAAAGGAAATAAAAGAAAAAGCGGATTCTAAGTCACAGGAAATCCTTTTGGAGGCTTTGCGCCATGGTTCTACCGACTACATAGTAGAGCACACTACTTCTAAGGTTAAATTGGCGGACCCCGATATGAAGGGGAGAATTATAGGTAAGGAAGGCCGTAATATTAAAACTTTTGAAAAGTTAACCGGAGTAGAGCTGGATTTGGATGACTCTTCAGGTGACATTACGGTTTCTTGTTTTGACTCCGTTCGTAGGGAAATCGGAAAAATTGCCTTAGAGCGGTTAATAGCAGACGGTCGAATTCAGCCGGCAAGAATTGAGGATATTGTTGAGCAAACTCGCAAAGACATTGAGCACATAATTTACAAGGAAGGCGACAAGCTTTGCCACATGTTGGGAGTTTACGATTTGCCAAAGGATTTGGTTCGTACTTTGGGCAAGTTTAAGTATCGTTTCTCTTATGGCCAAAATATGACTAAGCACACGCTGGAGGTTGCTAAAATAGGAATTTCTCTGGCGCAGCAGCTTAATGCTGATGTAGACGTGGTTCGTATGGGGTGTTTGTTGCATGACGTAGGTAAGGTTTTAGGTGACGGTAAAGGCAGCCATGTAGATCTTGGCCTGGATTATCTAAAAGAGCATGGAGTTTCTCAGGACGTTCTAGCTTGTGTTAAAGAGCACCACGAAGATGATTACAGTTCTATTGAGGCGGCTATTGTTGCTTTGGCAGATCACATTAGTGGAGCTCGTCCGGGAGCCCGTTCTGAAGATTACGAGTCTTTTTCACAGCGAATGCGAGATTTGGAAGAAGCAGCTACAGCCTTTGACGGCGTAGAAAAAGCTTATGCCATCTCCTCCGGGAGGGAAGTGCGCGTCTTTGTAGAGCCCGATAAGGTGGATGATGCCTCTACGGCCTTGCTAGCAAGAGAGATAGCACGTAAAATAGAGCTAGAGCAGACTTACCCGGGAGTTGTTAATGTGACGGTTATTCGAGAGACACGTAAAATGGAGACAGCTCGTTAAGAAGGGCAGCAAGAAGGTCAGCAGAAGGAGTCTTAAAAAACGGAGCCCCCTGTTAGTGCTAGAGAGCCCCTTTGCTAAACAAACACTGCTCAAACTAGAAAGCAAAAAATGTACTACATACTTTTAGGAATAGCGTTAATATTAGCTTATTCTTTAGTGACCAAATTGGTTAGTTCCTTAGTTAAGGGCTGTGCAATTGTTATTGGTTTGGCCCTTTTTGCAGGAGTAGTTTATGTTTTTATTGCTTCCACAAATCGCCCTATAACATTGTTAAATCGTTATGTAGTCGAAGATTTCACTGTTAGAAAGGTGGCAAATTAATGCGCATTTTATTCATAGGAGACTTAGTAGGACGCCCCGGAAGATCCATTGTAAAAGACTTATTACCCCAAATTAGAAAAGATGAAGATGTAGACCTCGTTATTGCCTCCGCAGACAACTTAGCAGGAGGTAGAGGGGCTACAAGAGGCACTATAAACGAAACGAGAGATGCCGGTGTGGACTTTTTTACAGGAGGCGATCACATTTTTCATCATCGCGAATTTGAACAAGACATAGAGGATTTACCTATTGTAAGGCCCGCAAATTATCCCGGAGATGCCCCCGGAGTAGGTTATGCTGTTATTGATTTAGGCTCTAAAGGTTCTGTTTTGTTAATTAACTTAATGGGGCGTACAGCTTTCGGGGGTCCGCAGGCATATTTAGAGGATCCTTTTACAAGAGCAGCTGAAATTTTAGAAGAATTTTCCTCAGAAGAGGATTTAATTAGGTTAGTGGATTTTCATGCAGAGGCTACAAGTGAGAAGAAAGCATTAGGTTTTTACCTGGATGGGCGTGTTGACGGAGTTTTTGGTACTCACACGCACGTTCCTACTTGTGATGCTCGAATTCTCCCTTTAGGAACAGCTTATGTGACGGATGTGGGTATGTCGGGAAATATCGAATCCGTGTTGGGAGTTAAAAAAGATATTATAATCGAGCTTTTCCTAACCGCGAGACTGCAAAAGTTTGAATGGGAAAACACTGGTACAAAAGCGTTTAGAAGTGTATTATTGAATACGGACTCCAATCACATAAAACGATTGGATTTTGAAAAGTAATTAATGCCAGGCAGTTTGAAAGGGGGTGTACTAACCTAAATGACAAAAACAGATCTAATAGATTTAGTTGCTGATCAAGCCGGTTTAACCAAGGTAGATGCTAAGAAAGCAGTTGACGCTGTTGATGAAATCATCGGAGATGCATTGAGCAGAGGTGAGAAAGTAACTTGGACCGGATTTGGTACCTTTGAGGTTCGATCACGAGCCGCTCGAATGGGGAGGAATCCTCAGACAGGAGCTCCTATGCGAATTCCTGCAACAAAGACCCCCGCTTTCCGAGCAGGTAAGGGACTTAAGGACTCAGTTAAGGACTAAACATAAACTAAGCTTTATTTAAGCTTTACTGACTTGCGGTTTTAGCTTTTGCTTTGGCTGTGAGTCAATGGAGGAGGGGCTTTTTCTAAGCTTTTTCTCTAAAACAAAACCCCGTTAATAGCGGGGTTTTTGTATAATTTAAACATGAAAATCGGAATAGATTGCCAATACCTATCCAAAAAATACCCTGCAGGACCTGAAAAATACCTCATAAACTTATTAAACGCCCTATCAAAGACAGATAAATCCAATAATTACACCCTTTACTTCAAATCCACTCCCTCACAAAAATTACTAAAAACACTTACAAACGCTTCCTCAAATTTTTACTCTAAAGTTTTAAACTCAAACCTCTCATGGACACAACACGCTCTAACAAAAGAACTCCTAAAAAATCCCCCTGACGTTTTCTTTACAGCCTTTCACACACTTCCTGTTTTAGCAACATTTCCTCCATTTAAAGCGCTTAAAAAAACAAAAATTGTAAGCATGATTCATGGAATTGATTACATCTACGAATACAAAAATCCATTACGCAAATTTTGGGAAGGTCTGCCCTTGCGTTACACTGCTTACTTCTCGGATGCAATTATTGTTCCGGCAGCACACACAAAAGAAAAACTTTCCAAATTTCCTTGGCTAGTAGCCTCCAAAAAAATAACTGTAATTCCTGAAGGGGTTGATAATCGCTTTAAAAAATACTCCCAAGATCAAGTAAAACAAGTTCAAGAAAAATTTAACTTAGCACAAAAGCCTTACTTTCTTTTCATCTCCACAATTCAACCGCGAAAAAATATCCCTAACTTAGTAGCTGGATTTGCCCAAGCTTTAAAATCCGATCAAATCCCTGAAAATGCAGTTTTAGCTTTAGCAGGAAAAAAAGGATGGGACTATGAAGAAAGCTTAGAAGCTCCTCAAAAATACAACGTACAAAAAAACGTAAAATTTTTAGGCCGTATTTCTGATCAAGACTTACCCCCTTTACTTTCAGGAGCAACTGCTTTTGTTAGCACCTCCTTTGAAGAAGGCTTTGGACTTCCCTTGTTAGAGGCAATGGCTAGTGAAGTTCCTTGTGTAGTTTCGGAAATACCTTCATATAAAGCTTTAGCAAAAGAAACCGCTGTTTTTGTAGACCCTTATGATCCCGACTCCATTGCAAAAGGACTAGCAGAGGCTTCCACTACAAATCCGCAAACCCTAAAAAAAGCCAAAGAAACGGCACAAAAATACTCCTGGGAGGAAACCGCCAAAAAAACATTACAAGTATTTAAAAACACCTAAGCTATTATTTAAGACACCTAAAGCCCAAAAGCAAACCAACCTTTTTTACTTTTTACAACAAACAAAATCCACTATAATTTAAACAATGCCTATAAACCTGCTCGACGATCAGACAAAAATAGTCAACGATTGGCGCAAAGACAATCATGCCATTAAAAAATACAGCTTTTTGCATTTAGTTCTACCGCATCCCGAAGAAAAGCGCAGGGCTAAGCTTTTATCTTCAAAAGCGCTTTCAATTTATACGCTAATTTTAGTTCTAATTTTTGGGGCTTTTAAATTTATTCCACGTGTGGCTCCCGGAGTTTTGGGATATGCCTCTAACATTCATGTTCAAAATTTGCTGAAGGAAACTAATAAAATTCGTGCTGAGTCGGGTCTTGCTCCTTTAAAGATGAACAACGCTTTGTCACGGGCGGCACAGGCCAAAGCAAAGGACATGTTTGAGGACAATTATTGGGCGCATGTGGCTCCGGATGGGACGCAGCCTTGGGATTTCATTTTGCAGGCCGGTTATGATTATTCTTTTGCGGGCGAGAATTTGGCAAAAAACTTTAATGAATCTTCTGAGGTGGTTCGTGCTTGGTATGATTCGCCTTCACATAGGGAAAATCTTTTAAGTGCAAATTATGATGAGATAGGTTTTGCAGTTGTTAATGGCGTTTTGGATGGTTATGAGACGACTTTGGTTGTGCAAACTTTTGGTCGGCAGCGAACGCCTACGTATTTGAGTTCGGCTAGTAATGAGCCTGTAGAGACTATAGAGGAGTCTGTTCCGGCGGAGGCTCCGGGGGAGACGCAGGGTTTGCAGGAGGTTTCCACAGATTTAGAGCAGATGGCGCCAAATGAAGATACAGAGGTGATCTTACTGGAGGAGTCCAAGCCCACCGCTACTATTGACCTCCCCGGAGGTTTGCCTGAAGAAGACATAACGTTACCTGCTATAGACATAACTGCAGCCTCTCAATTTATAAACATTGGTTTTGTAGGCTTTTTGGGAAGTTTGTTAGTTGTAGACATTTGGTATTCAAAAAGAAAAGGCATTCGCAAAATTTCCGGGCATGCTTTGGCACACATTTTATTCTTGATTTTTGCATTTGTAGGTATGTGGTTTGCTTTATCACCGGGAAAGATTTTGTAGTGCTTCAGCGGTAGTAAGGCCCAATATCAAAACTAAAACTTTATGACACAACACGAAAAACACATAGCACATTACTCCATTTTAATAAGTGGTCTAGGTCTTTTAGGCGTTCTATTCATCCTTTTTCGATACAATGAACCGCTTCAAATCTTTGTAGGTGGCTTGGGTTGTCTTTTTTACATTCTTTGGGGTATATTTCATCATGCTTTGGAAGAGCGAATTACCAAACTTGTGGTGTTTGAGTACGTTTCTTTTGGGTTGCTGGGCTTAATTTTGCTGATTTTATTTGTGACGATATAGACTTCTGTGAAAGGCGCTCCAATTGGAATCACGAAAAAACTTTGCAAATCTAAAACTCCATTTGTGCTTAAGGCCTTAGCCGTTTAAAATTTAATCTATGAAAACAGTTATTGTAATTCCCACTTATAACGAGCGGGAAAATATTCAAAAGCTTATTCCTGCCGTTGAAGACGTTTTAACAGAGGTTCCCGAAAAGCATGAAGTTTCTATTTTAGTAGTCGACGGCAATTCCCCGGATGGTACCGGTGAAGTGGTAGAGCAGTTTTCAGAGGAGTATCCCAACGTTCACCTTTTGCTGGAAAATGAAAAGAATGGTTTAGGTGCTGCTTACGTTTATGGCTTTAAGTACGCTATGAATGAAATGGATGCCGACGTCATTATAGAAATGGATGCCGACTTTCAGCATGATCCTGCGGACTTGCCTCGTTTTATAAAAGCTATAGAAGAAGGCGCTGATTATGTTATAGGCTCCCGTTTTGTTAAAGGGGGAAGTATCCCTAAAGACTGGGCTTTTTACAGAAAGTTTTTAAGTTGGGGTGGAAGCCTTTTTTCCAAAGTAGTTTTAGGTATTTTTAGTGTTAACGACTTTACAACAGGTTACAAAGCTTCAAGAGTTAAAGGTTTTGTAGACAAGATGGATTTAGATGCAATTTTATCCCAAGGATTTGCCTACAAAATAGATTTATTACATCGCATGCATCGTTTAGGGTCTAAAATAAAGGAAATCCCCATTGATTTTGCTTTGCGTGAAGAGGGCGACTCTAAAATGGAAGGCAACAATATGCTTGATTCCTTACGAGTAGTTTTAACGCTGCGCCTTCGCGAACTTCAGCGATTTTTAAAGTTTATAGTTGTGGGATTTATAGGACTTTTCACCGATTTAGGCCTTTTCAACCTGCTCATCCTTTTAACGACATTACCTGAAAAATACTCCAGTGGAGCTTCCGGATTCATTGCCATGAACGTAACCTTTCTATTAAATAACTTTTGGTCCTTTGGCGACTCCAAAGTAACCAAAGTCAGCAACATCCTCAAAAAAGTACCCCTTTATTACCTAATTTCCTACGCTCCTATAATCTTTAGAAGTTGGCTAATAAACTTTTCACTTCAAAACATTGCAGACAACTGGCTAGTGGCAAATCTTGCTTTCTTTATGGGAATTACCATAGGCTTAATCTGGAATTTTACTTTTTATAGTAAAATAATCTGGCAGAAAAATGATTGATTATTCTATAGTTATACCCGCTTATAATGAGTCGGGGAAAATAACTGCCTCCTTAACTCAGGTTGTAAATTTTATGAACTCTTTTAATGAGTCTTATGAAGTTGTAGTGGTGGATGATGGTAGTGAAGACGATACGGTGGCAAAGATTGAGGCTTATCAAAAGGAGCATCCGAAAATTCGTTTAATTAAGAATCCGCATAAAGGGAAGGGTCCGACAGTTTGGAAGGGTATTATGGAGGCTAAAGGTAACTATATTTATTTGGCGGATGCTGATCTTTCTTCTCCTATGGAGGAGCTTAAAAAGATGGCGGTTTGGCTTACGGATCATGATTATGATTTGGCCATAGCCTCTCGGGAAGGTCATGGTGCTCAAAGAGTAGATGAACCTTTTTATCGGCATTTAATGGGGCGCGTTTTTAATTTTTGGGTACAGGTTGTGGCTTTACCGGGAATAAAAGACTCCCAATGTGGTTTCAAGCTTTTTAAAAATGAGGTGGCAAAGGATATTTTTTCACGTTTAACAATTTATGGTGAAGATGCTCCTGAAATTAAAAAAGCTTACATGGGAGCTTTTGATGTAGAGGTTTTATTTATTGCTTTGCAGCTTGGTTACAAGATTAAGGAGGTTCCTGTGAAATGGGTTTATGTGGAGACTACGCGTTTAAACCCTCTTTCAGATTCAATAGATATGGCTTTGGACGTGCTAAAAGTAAGATTAAATACTTTAAAAGGAGTTTATAATTTATGAAATTATGTGTCGTAGGTACAGGATATGTTGGTTTAGTGGGAGCAGCGGTTTTTGCAGATTGGGGTAATGAAGTTGTGGGAGTTGATATTGATGAGGAGAAGATTAAAAAGATTCAATCGGGTGAGATGCCAATTTATGAACCGGGTTTGGCGGAAATTGTTTTAGATAACATTGATCAGGGGAGGCTTACTTTTACCACTTCGTTGGCCAAGGGCATGAAGGATGCTGATTTAGTTTTTATTTGTGTGGGAACTCCTCAGGATGATAAGACCGGTGCTGCTAATTTAAGTGCCGTTTTAGGGGTTGCGGCAGAAATTGGCGGGAATTTGGATGGTTATAAGGTTGTTGTTACTAAGAGCACTGTTCCTGTTGGTACCAATGAGCGTGTTAAGCAGATAGTTCGTGAAAATGCTCCTAAAGGAGCTCACTTTGATGTCGCTTCAAATCCGGAGTTTTTGCGGGAGGGTTCCTCTGTTGAGGACATGAATGTAACAGATCGTGTGGTTATTGGGGCGGAGTCGGAAAAAGCTTTTGAGAAGGTGAAAAGCTTGTATGACCACTTGAATGCGGTTATCGTTGAAACGGATTTGCGGTCGGCGGAGATGATTAAGTATGCTTCTAATTCTTTTTTGGCTACTAAAATTTCCTTTATTAATGAGATGGCTCAGATTTGTGAGCGCGCAGGGGCGGATGTTAGTGAAGTTGCTTACGGGATGGGACTTGATAAGCGTGTTGGTAAGTACTTTTTGCGTGCCGGGATAGGTTATGGAGGTAGTTGTTTCCCTAAGGACGTGGCTGCTTTGTATAAAACTTCTACTGATAAAGCTTACGATTTTAAGTTGCTGCGATCGGTTATGGAGGTAAATGAAAATCAGCGCCATTATTTTATGGATAAGGTTACGGATTATTTTGGGATGAATTTGGACGGCAAGACGATTGCTTGTTTAGGTCTGGCTTTTAAGTCTAATACGGATGATATTCGGGAGTCGGTTTCTATTAAGATTGTACAGGCTTTGCGTGGTTTGGGGGCTAAAATCAAGGCTTATGATCCTAAGGCTATGGAAAATGCTCAAGGAGTTTTGGGTGACTTTGGGATTGAGTATGGCGAGGGGATTTATGAGGTTATGAAAGATGCTGATGGTTTGTGTTTGTTAACCGAATGGAGCCAATTTGGCGAGTTGGATTTGGAGCGGGTTAAGCAGGAGATGAAGGGTAAGGTGATTTTTGACGGTCGCAATTTGCTTGATAAAGAGGCGGTTGAAAAGGCGGGCTTTACGTATTTTGCCATTGGTAAGCGTACAAACGGAGGGGAATATGGCCGGTTTGAGGGTGGTTCTGCTATTTTAAAGGATGCCTCTTAATAACAATCTTAAAGACAATAAAAGTGGTATGAAAAGGGTTTTGGTTTTGGTGCCTGAATTTCCTCGGTTAACTGAGACGTTTATTCAACGTGAAATTTCTAAGTTGATTGAGCTTGGTAATTTGGATGTTACGGTTTTTGCTATGGCAAAGGCAACTGGGAAGTTGATGGATAATGTCAAGGGTCACGTTGTTTATAAGCGCTTGTCTGTGGTTTCCGGTATTCGGGCTTTTTTCTATTTTTTACCGCAATTGGCTAAGGTTTTGCGGGTTTACTTCTGGTTTATTCGGCAAAGTTTAGCTGAAAAGGAAGCGTGTGTTCTGAAGGCTCCTTACTTTTTTGCCAAAAGTTGCGGTTATGCCTATTTATTTGCTGAAGAGACTCCGGAGTATATTCATGCCAACTTTATGTCCTGGCCCTCTACTATGGCGCTGATTGCCTCCAAGTTGCTGGATATCCCTTATAGCATTTCAGCCCATGCCAAGGATGTAATGGTGGAGGGGGAGTACTTTGAGGCAAAGGTGGCTAGCGCTAAGTTTATTGCAATTTGTAATGTTTATGCTTATAAATCGTGTCTGGACCAGTCCGGTAAAAAGGATCCCAAGAATGTTTTGCTTAGGTATCACGGGATTGATCCTTCCAAGGCTTTTGATGTGGATGTAAGTGTTGAAAAGCCGGCTAGAGTGGTTTTATGTAATGTAGGTGATCGATTGGTTGCTAAGAAGGGGCAGAAGTATCTTATTGAGGCTGCAAAAATTCTTAAAGATAGGGGTTATGATTTTGAGTTGCATATTGGCGGTCCTGGTCCTTTGTATGAGGAGTTGATGGCGCAAATTAAGGATTTAGGTTTGACGGATGTGGTGTTTATTCATGGTGAGGGTGAGGGGGTGCCTTTTGAAACGGTGGTGTCTTATTTAAAGATTGCGGATATTGTGGTTAAGTCGAATATTAATTTGGGTTCGGGGGATGCTGATGGGATTCCTACTTCGGTTATTGAGGCGGCAATGATGGGGAAGCCTGTTGTGGCAACGGATGCGGGTAGTGTTACTGATTTGATTGTTAATGAGGAGACGGGTTTGATAGTTTCGCAGCGGAATCCGGAGGAGTTGGCTGAGGCGGTTGTAAGGCTTTTGGATAATCCCGATTTAGCGAGTGAGTTAGCTTCTTCGGCAAAGGAAAAAGCGTTTGAAATGTTTGATTTAACCCGAAATGTGCAAGAAATCGAGCAACTGATTCTGAACTAGTTTTTCCCAGCACATACACTTTTGCATATTTTATTTCAACTAGCCAAGAGGAATGTCAAGTGTAGTGAAGCTACCTTGACTTTTTAGGTAAATGCGTGCGGAGCACCATTTAGCTATGCTGTCCCTTTTTTCCACCCATGCTAGAATACAAACCATGAGGATAGCGGTCTTTATTAAATCCACAACATTTCATGCTAATTTTGGCGGGTTGGAAACTCAAAACAAAGTTCTCTGTGAAGGTCTAGTAAAACGGGGTCATGACGTTTTAGTCTTTGCACCTCAACAAGAGCTCAAATTTGAAACCAAATACGAAAACGGGGTCAAATACCACTTCATCCCCTCCGTTTATCGCCTGCTCCGCTTTAACAAAAACAATTGGTATTACAAATCTCAAGAAGCATTTCAAAAATTTCACAAAGAAAAATCCTTTGACCTCATACTTAGCCAAAGTTCTGCCGGAGTCGGCCCTATCTCTACAAAAGACACCTACAAAGTTCCCGCTATTTCCATCTCACATGGCACCATCCTTGGAGAGTTTCGAACACGCCTCCAAACGGCCACAGGACTTAAAGAACTTTTAGCCCTAACAAAAGACACTCTATTTGTTCTTCATAACTTTTTTGGGCGTCAGCGCAAGTTTGTTCATGGTTCTGACAAAATCATTGCCGTATCTTCCGCTGTAAAAGAAGCTTTAGTTGAAGAGACCTTTACTCTGGAGGATAAAATAGAGGTGATAAACAATGGCATAGATCCCAAAAAGATAGAAAATGCCAAGCCTCCAGCGCATGACCATGCCTCGCCATCTAAAAAATCGATCCTTTATGTAGGGCAAATACAAAAGTCCAAAGGTTTGAATACTTTATTCAAATTAGCCCAAGAGCCCGAATTTAAGGATGTAGACTTTGAAGTGATTGGTGGGGGAGATTATCTGGAAGAACTTAGGCAAAAAACCAAATCCGCCAACATGCAGGATAAGTTTCGTCTTCATGGCAAACTTCCCTACGAGAAAGTGTTGGCTTATTTCAAAACCCCTTCAATAAAGTTATTTGCACTTCCCACTCAAAGAGTTGAAGGCTTCCCAATGGTCTTAGTAGAGGCGTTATTTGCAGGACTCCCTATAGTGGCTTATGATATAGGAGGCGTTTCAGATGCTGTGATTACGGGTAAGACAGGTTTTTTGGTTCCTGCAGGGGATTACGAAACTTTTAAGAAGCACGTCCTTGAGTTACTTTCGGATGTAGATTTACAGGAGAATCTCAGCAAACCCGCTAAAGACTTTGCCTACAGTAATCTTACTTTGGAAGCTGTGTTATCAAGTTATGAGGAGGTTTTTGAGCAAGTAGTTGATTCGCAGGAGGAACCTGCAGAGGCTTCTGAACTTTAGTTAGAATTAAAAAATAAACATATGAAAATATTACGCATAATTTATGACTGGCCGGAACCTTGGGTAGGTTTGTCACCGCATCCGTATGAACTTACCGTTTCACAGGCTAAAAAAGGGCATGAAATAACAGTCTTTGCAGGTCAATGGCCCCGATCCGGAAAAATGCAAACTCCCGAAAACGTTACCGTTAAAGGATTCATTCGCGAACCCCTTAAAGGAACACTTAACATAACGACGTCTATAGCTCTCTTTTTTTACTATTTAAAATGGCGCAAACAAAACACTCCGGATGTGGTGCATGCGCATGGCCATTTTGCTATTTGGATTTATCTCTATCGACTCTTTTTAAAACGCTTCTTTAAAAAAGCTAAAGAGCTGGACATCCCTTTAGTAGCGCACTTCCACAATACGGTAGAGGGTCGCAAACAAAAACTTGAAAGTACGGGAGCTTCCATAGATCCAATTTCCCAATACCTTTCCTGGCCTTTAGCAAAGCTTTCAGATCAATGGGCAATTAAGGCAGCAGATGCTTACATTTTTGTTAGTGATGAGCTTAAAGAGGAGGCAAAAAAGTTCTATGGTGCTTCCGAGGAAAAAAGTTTTATTGTGGAGTCCGGAGTAAACGATGCACTTTTTAGACCGGTAGGCGAAGAAGAAAAGGAAAAAACCCGCCATGATTTGGATCTGGATCGTTTAGATCGTGTAATCATTAATTACGGCATGATGGTGGAGCGCAAAAATATTCATGAGCTAATTCTTTCGCTTAAACATCTTCCCGAGAAATACAAACTTTTGCTTGTTGGTCCAGGAGATAACGAATACCTGGAAAAACTTAACCAAATAATTAAAGACAACAAACTTACTTCGCGCATTATTCAGGCAGGCTACACGCCTTATCCGCAAATTCCCATTGCACTTCAAGCAGCGGACATTTTTGTGCTTCCCTCCAGTTTTGAAGGAACGCCAAAAGTAGTTATGGAAAGTTTATCCTGTGGAGTTCCTGCTTTAGTTTCAGGGTTTAAGCTTTCGGAAGACATAAAAGGGTTGTTTTACCTTGATTCTACAGATGCTGAAACAATTGCCCGACAAATTCGCGAAGTAGATCAGCAAAGCGTTTACGTTGATAGAGGAAAAGTGCATCAGTTATTTTCCTGGGCCACACGTGCTCAAAAAGTTGAGAAAGTCTATGAATTTGTTACAAAGACTAAAAGCTAAACCGCAACTTCTACTTTTTGCTCTCTTTTTTGCCTTCCACTTGCTGCTTTTAAATGTTAATTACGTGGAGTGGGGCGACTCTTACAGAATTTTGCGGGCTTCCGAATATATTAGGGATTTTAGTTATCCCCTTGATGAAAAGCGTCCTCCTTTGTATTCTGCGCTTCTTGCCTTGCGTCCTTTGAAAGATTTGGATCCTGTCTTTTGGGGTAAGGTTTTTATGCTTGCAGTGAGCGCTTTGTGTTTTTATGTTTTTTATCTGGTTTCCCGGGAGATTTTTAAAAAGCATGCAAATTCAAAAAAGCTGACTTTAATTTCTTTGTTGTTTTTTGCTTTCAATCCGGTGTTTTTTTATTGGTCATTGCGTATTTATGCGGATGCTTTTTTTGCTCTTTTGGTTTTGCTGGCCCTTTTAGTTTATTTGAAGGACAAGGAGCTTACCCATTTTAAGACGTTTTTCTTTTTGGCTTTGCTTTCAGCTTTAGGGATTTTGACCCGTTTTGAAGGTTATCTTTTGGTGCTATCTCTTGGTCTAACTTTTTTGCTTAAGGGTTTTCAACGGATAGATTACACGTCCTTACAAACTCTGACTATTTCCAAGCTTTGGGACGTAATTAGAAAGCCTCTAACTTACGGTCTTTTAACTACTCTGTTGATTTTGCCTTATTGGATTTGGCGAAACCCCCTAGCATCCAGTTATTTTGAGGAGCCTTCAGGGCGTTCTTATGATTTAGTAATGCTGGCTCGTTATATTTTGTCACTAGCATTTTTATTTGGATTTACCCCCGCTTTTGCTTTTTTTGCGGGTAGTTACAAAAAGGCAGCTCACTTTTTTAAGGAGAATCTATTTGTGTTTATCTTTACTTTTCTAGAGTTGCTGCTTGTTTTGGCTTGGCCGGCCGCAGTTCCTCGTTTGTTCATTCCTGTAATTCCGCTGTTAATTTGGCCTTTAAGTATTTCTGTTTCAGCTTACTTTCGCTCTTTAAACGAGACTCCCTCAAATAATCACTTCTCCCGCATGACCCTGCCTCTTTTCTCACTAGGATTAACAGCACTTTACATTCTAGGGCAGCGCTTTATAACACTTCAGTTTTTGATTCCCTCTTTTAAGTTGGTTTTGGTGGTGGCTTTAATAAATCTGCTGGCCCTTTGGCCTCTCTACAAAAAATCCCTTGTTCCTTTTATGGCTCTAACCGCTCTATCAATAATCTTATGGTCAGCCGGAGTAATTTATGCCCATCGCAATATTTACAGCACTATTCGTCAAGGGCTTGATTACTTAACAAATCCCGCAAATGATGTTTACGGAAGGGTGGCTTATAACGATTCCAGTAGTGTTTCGGATTGGTATCTAAATGAAAACCCCACTATTTTTTCTCAAGCACTTGAAGGGACCTATTTTGAATACGGCTCCTCTGAGCAACTTTCTCTTTCAAACCTGCAGGAGAAAGGTTATGACTACCTCCTTTTTACAAACGAACACAATCCGGCTTTAGATGTTGACTTTGATAAGCGTCCTTATTTAAAGACTTTGGCAACTTTTGAGAAGGAGATAAATGGTAAAATGTTCTTCACGAAAGTAATAGAGGTTATGGAGCCCTCAACGGAGTAAAAAGCGGTGAAACCCTCCTTGGAGCTGGCGTCAAAAAACAAATCTAAAAGCTGATACAATTTTTATATGAAATTATCAATCGTAATACCGGTTTACAACGAAAAAGACACACTTAAAAAGCTTCTTAAAAAAGTTGAAGAGGTTGATTTGGAAGGCGTGGAAAAGGAGTTTGTTTTAGTGGACGATGCCTCTTCTGATGGTTCTGCAGAATTATTAAAAGAGATTCAAAAAGAAAATCCTGAATATAAAACTTACTTTCATTTAACAAATCAAGGTAAAGGCGCAAGTTTGCGGGATGCTTTTCAGTTAACTACAGGTGATTACGTAATTGTTCAGGATGCTGACTTAGAGTACGATCCGCAAGATTATAAAAAGCTTTTGCGAGCTTTAGAGGAGGAGCATGTTGATGTTGTTTATGGTTCCCGTTTTTCGGGAAGTTACAAAGATATGACCGGTCTTCATTATATTGGTAACAAAGCCTTAACGCTTCTTACCAATATTTTGTATGGTGTGATGCTGACGGATATGGAAACTTGTTATAAGCTTTTGCCGGGGGATTTTGTGCGCAGTTTAAAGATCAAGTCTAATCGTTTTAATTTTGAGCCTGAAATAACGGCAAAAATCCTAAAGTCAGGTATGAAAATAGTGGAGGTGCCCATTTCCTATGAGGGTCGCTCCTTTGAGGAAGGTAAAAAAATTACTTGGCGCGATGGTATTTCTGCTTTGGCAACTTTAATTTTGTTTAGGTTTACCGACTAGGCATCCGTTAAATGTGGACTGGTATGTGCGAGAGCATGGACGCAGGAACAAGCGTAGGCAAGAAATGCCTCTTAAATCAACACTAAAACTATGCAGAAGTTTATTAATTTTATAAAAAAGAACTTCTTTCTAATTGCCTTAGCCCTTTATTCTCTAGGCTTTTTGGCTGTAAACGTCAAAATGAACCTCTTTAGCTATCATAACTTTGATTTTGGGAAGTTTGACCTAGGGAACATGACCCAAATGGTTTGGAATACTATGCATGGGCGTTTCCTTTACCTAACGGATTATTTTGGTACGAATATGCCTCGGTGGGGAATGAGTCATGTTGATCCTATTTTGGTCCTGTTTGTTCCGGTCTTTTTCTTTTTTCAGTCTCCTTTAACTTTGGTTTTTTCGCAGTTGATTTTAGTAACGGCAACTTCTTTTCTAATTTACAAACTGGCAGAGCTTAAACTTAAATCCTCTTTAACAGCATTTTTGTTAGCTTTGTCCTACCTTTTATATCCTGCTGTTGGGTTTTTAACAGCTAGAACAGGCTTTCATGGAGTCACCTCCGCAATTTTCTTTTTTACGGCAACCTTCTATGTTTTTGAGCTTATGTATGAGAAAAATAATTTTTCAACAAAGTGGCTAAGTCTTTTTTGGGTTCTAGCTGCAATCACAATGAGCGGTAAGGAGCAAATTCCCTTGTATACTTTTTTCTTTGGTCTTTTTATTTGGCTTTACCGTGGGAAGAAAAAACTAGGGCTAACCCTCTCCGGAGTTTCTTTTGCTTGGTTTGTAGCTGCTTTTTTCATTATTATTCCGGCCTTTGCAGATTATCGTATTGAAGGTTATCGGGATTTTGCCACTAATCTGGGGCTTTCCGGAGACTCCCTTACGGACGTTACAAGCTCAAACTACTTTCTAAGCCGTTACGAAGAATTTGGCGAAACCTATACAGAAGTAATGTGGGGAATGGTTACACATCCGGGCCAGGTTGCTCGCGTGTTTTTTGGCGGAGAAAAGATGAAAAACTTTAAAGAAACGCTACTTCCTGTGGGCTACATTCCTTTTGTTTATCCGGCAACGTTTATAATGGCCCTGCCCGATTTTCTAATCAACTATTTAACTACTGCCGGTGGAATTGGTACTGCCGAAATTTACAATCATAGGGTTTCCATGATTGTACCGGTTGTTTTTATTTCTGTTATTTTTAGCATTCAGTTTTTAGCAGGGGTCGTTAGCAAGTGGCAGCCAAAGCTTAAATACAATTACGTTTTGATCTCTTTAGCAGGTTTAATTTTAGGTTTAAACATCTATACAAGTTTTAAATTTAATAATCCCGTTTACTTGTGGATTGAGCAAGCTGTTCGTAAAAGGGTGATTCATTTTGTGCATGCAAAGACTTTGGATGATGAGGTTGATCTAAATGATTTGGAAATAGGCGATGTGGAACGCTTTTCCCACTTGGAAAACAAGGATCGCGAATGTGCTTCAAATATTGTCCAAATGATTCGCCAAAAGGAGCAAGACGTAGAGGAAAGATTTTCAATTTCAGGTCCCGATTATTTAGGGGCGCACCTTTCTATGCGAGAAACTTATGCAATTTTCCCGGCCCTTTATAATGAAGCAGATTACGTTATTGTGGATGTTTTTTCTAAAAAAATTATGCGAATTTTAGATGCAGACGTTAATTTAGTTCGTGATGTAGTTGAAGATATTATTAGAAATCCTGATTATAAGCTTGCTGCCGGTTGTGGAAATCTTTTTGTTTTTGAAAAGGTTGGAGCACATGAAAAAGATTCTAAGCTTCCTTTGCAAGAACGTTATGCCTTTGAAGAAAAGCTTGATCTTGAAATCTTTAAGACACTTACAGTTGTAGATTATTCCTTGCCTACGGAGCTAACTCGTGGTGAAAACTCCAATTTAGAAATTGCTTACGTTAAAAGGGGAGACGATGCTTTAGACGGCTACTTTTTGTTTTTGACGTTTGTAAATGAAGAAACTGAGGAGATGTATCAGGTGGCAAATCTTCCCTCGTTTAGTTTGTATGAGCTTCCCGACTGGACAGAGGACCGTTATTATATTGAAAATCTAGAGCTTGCCTTGCCGGAGTTTTTGGATGCGGGAGATTATAAGGTTTTTGTAGGCATGTCTAACATTATTCGCACACGCAGTCTTTATTTAGGCGATGTTGTTGTAAAGTAGGTTTATATGAAGTCATTAGTTAAATTGCAAGTTTATAGTTTCATTTCGCGAATGAGTGCTATGCTTTTGGGAATGATTCAGACGTTTGTAATTGTTCGTGTCCTGACAGTTTCCGAGTGGGGAGTTGTGCAGTTGGCTGCTTCCATTGGAGGTGCCTTTGGAATTTACCAGCATCTTGGCCTTTCCTCCGGTTCTACCCGGGAGATTTCCGCTGCCAAGGACGATGAAGATGTTTTTAAGATTTTTTTGACCGGTTTAATAATTCGCTATTTGGTGACAATTCCCATTGCTTTATTTTTGTTTTTCTCTGCAAATAACCTAGCCCTAAATAAATATAGTAATGCTGCTCTAATTTTGCCTATTAAGCTTTACGCATTGGTTTTAATTGTTGAAAGTGCTCAAAGCATTTTAAATTCAGTAATTTCTGGAACCAAGCGCTTCAAACAGCTTTTCATTTATCAATCCTTGATAGCTTTAATTAGCGTCTGCATTTATATTCCTTTAGTCTACTTTTTTAAAGTTAATGGCTACTTTTATGCCTTGGCTTTGTTTAATTTAATTGGGACTTTAACTTTAACTGTTGTAGCTTTTAAGCCCTATTTAGGAAAGATCTCGCTACCTTCCAAAGAAGATTTTGTGCGCTTGTTTAAAGAGCTTTTGTCTATTAGTTTGGCAATTTATGTGGTTAAGATAATTTATACGTGGTGGGAAAAGTCCGGCGCTTTATTGTTGGGGCTTGATTTAAGTTCTGAAATGGTGGCCTTCTTTTCTTTTGCGCTTTTGTATGGCAAGAAGTTGATGTTAATTTCGGATTCAGCTACAACTGTTAATTTGCCGGTTTTATCAGAAAAGTTTACGGAGAATTTATATGAGTTTAAGGAGCTTTTCGTTAATAATTTTAATAAGCTTTATGTTTTTATTTTAGGGGCGGGTTTTGCAGCTGTGTTTTGGGCTCGAGAAATCTTTTACGTTTTAGTTGGAGGTAATAAGTATGATTCTTCGTTGCCTCTAGTTTTGCCTTTGGTTTTTGCTTTTGTTTTTTATTCGCTTATTAACATAATTAAATCAAGTATTGTGATTCCGGCTAAGAAGGTGTTTATTATGATTGCCAGTTTTGTAATTATGATTGTTGTAACTGTAGGAGGGTTCTTTTTGTTTGGGGATAAACTGGATCCCTTGATTGCCATGGCGTATTTTGTGGCTCTGGGGAGTTTTTCCGGGCTATTGTTTATGAGTTTTGCCGGTTCTTTTAAGTTGCAGTTTAATATTTTAGGTTGGAAGCACTTTGTTTTGCTTGTTCAGGTTTTGGGAATGTCTTTAAGCTTTTTACTGCAGAATGTATGGTTGAAAGTAATTTTATTCATTGTTTTTGTTTGGCTTTATTGGTGGGCAGTTACATTAACAGGATTTTTAACAAAGGAGCATGTCTTTATTGCCAAGGAGTTGGTTTTGTCTAAGTTAGGGGAGCTAAGGGCTAGGTTTAGGAGAGTGGAGGGAGAAATTTAAAAATTGAAAGTAATAGTTGGTTCTAAAAATCCGGTTAAGCTGGGAGCTGTTGTCAGCGCCTTTGAAGCGATGTTTCCTGGAATTTCATTTGAATTTGAAGGGGTTTCAGTAGCTTCTGGTGTAAGTGATCAACCTATGTCCGAAGAGGAAACTTTGGAGGGTGCTGAAATTAGAGCTCGTAATGCTCGGGAATCTTCTCCGGAAGCGACTTATTGGGTTGGTGTTGAAGGTGGTTTGGAAAAAGACTCCTTTGGGTTGCGGTGTTTTAGTTGGGTAGTTGTTCTTGGAAATTCTTCGTGCGTTGGAAAGGGTTCCTCCGGTAGTTTTTACCTTCCCGCTAAGATTAGCTCTTTAATTGCTGATGGAAAAACTCTAGGTGAAGCAGATGATTTGGTTTTTGATCGAAAAGATTCATCCAAGAAAGCTGGGGCGATAGGGCTCTTAACCGGAGGAGTAATTAATCGAGAGACTTTTTATTTTCCCGCTGTTGTTAGAGCCCTAATTCCCCATTTGAATAGTGATTTGTACCCCCATAGTGACTCTCCTAAGCATTCAATATGAATCCTAAGAAGGTATTAAACTTTTTTCATTCTTTTTTTCAATTTACTTCAAGTGTGTATAATACCTCCATGGCTTTAGAAAAGCGAAACATCACATCCCAAAAAGAAAGCTTTGCAAAGTGGTATCAAGATGTAGTTCGAGAGGCAGAATTAGCTGAAAATTCCGATGTGAGAGGTTGCGGTATTGTTAAGCCCTACGGTTTTAAGATCTGGAAACTTATTAAAGAAGAACTCTCCCGAAAAATAGATTCTTCCGGTGTTGAAGAGGTGTATTTTCCAATGTTTATACCTCTAAGTAATTTAAATGCGGAAGCTGCTCATGTGGAGGGATTTTCTCCTGAACTTGCGGTTGTAACTCATGGCGGCGGAAAAGAATTGGAGGAACCTTTGGCTGTTCGCCCTACAAGTGAATCTTCTATGTATCCAACTTTTGGTAAGTGGATACAAAGTTATAGAGATTTACCTTTGAGAGTTAATCAATGGAATAATGTTGTGCGCTGGGAAAAACGTCCTCGTCCCTTTTTACGTTGGTCGGAGTTTCTTTGGCAAGAGGGCCACACAGCTTTTGCAACAGAAAAGGCAGCTCGTAAGGAAGTCCGGGAAATGCTTGAAATGTATAAAGATTTATATGAGTACATGGCTATTCCCAGTTTTATAGGACGTAAGTCAACTTTGGAAAAATTTGCGGGAGCCGAGATGACTACAACAGTAGAGCTTATGGTTCGCGACGGAAAAGCTATTCAAGGAGCAACAAGTCACTATTTGGGTACTAACTTTGCTAAAGTTTTTGATGTCCAATATTTAGGTGAAGATGGAGATTTGCATTATTGTCATCAAAATAGTTGGGGATTAAGTTGGCGCTCTGTTGGTGCCGTTATTATGGCTCATGGTGATGACAGTGGTTTAAGGCTTCCCCCAAATATAGCACCTATACAAGTTGTTATTGTTCCTATATATAAGGAGGATACACGCTCTAAGGTTTTGGAGTTTGCGGAAAATTTGAAAGAGGAGTTGAGCGATTTTAGAGTTGCGGTAGATCTACGAGATGATCAAACTCCCGGTTTTAAATTTAACCATTGGGAGGTTAAGGGAGTTCCTTTGCGTTTGGAGGTAGGAGCTCGTGAAATTGATGAAGGTAAAATTACTGTTTTTCGCAGGGACCTAAATGCCAAAACTTCTATTCCTTTAGTTGACTTGTCAAATCAGGTTGAGGGGCTTTTAAAATCTGTTTATACTGAATTATTTAAACAGGCCAAGGATTTTTCCAGTCGGCATATTCATAGAATAGAAAGTATTGACGATATTAATGATCAAGTAGGCTTTTTTGAGGCAAGTTGGTGTGAGAGTGTGGAGTCCGAAAAACTCTTAAAAGAGAAATTTTCCATGGTTTCAAGGGTTTTACCGCGTGAGTTTGAAGACAAGGAGCCAAAAAACGAGAAGTGTTTTATAACGGGAGAACCTGCTAAACATGATTGGCTTTTTGCCAAGTCTTATTGATTAGGCAGATTCTTACTCATATAAAGCTTTTCAAGCTCAAAACCCCTCTTTCTGTAATACTCCCTTGTGCCTATAGCAGAAATAACACTTAACTTTTTCAAACCTTGCACTTTAGCAATTTCTTCAGCCCTTTCCAAAAGCTTAGTGCCCAGACCCAGATGCTGTGCTTTTCCCTCCATCTCCTTTCCAATAGGAACAACCTGACCATAAACATGAATTTCCCTTATAATTGCGGAATTTTCAAGCTCCTCTATAAAATGCCCCTTTTGATATTTTCTTTTTGGAATTGAAAGACGCAAAAAACCAGCTATCTCATCCTTTTTTGTTACAAATGAAATGAAGTACTCTGTTGAAATCGTAGTCTTATATTTTTGTACCTGCAGCTCCAAGTCCTCTTGAGTCACTTCTTTGTTTTTAATTTCCCGGCATCTAATGCACTTACAGGAGTTGCCTTCCTTTTTAAGCTTATTAAAAACCAGCTGCCTTAGATTAGATCTTTTTGTTCCTGCTGCAATCTCCTGAGAGGGTATGTCCCGCATAACTCTTGTGATTCTGCAGAATTTAGGCACTTGCTTTTTAAGTTCAGCCACAAGATTTACCAGAGTTTCTTCTGCATAAGGAGTGTATTTGCCTGCTTCGAAAAGTTCGTGAAGTTTTGTGTTTTCAATTACCGAAGTAGGGTAGATTTTTAATTCATCCGGTTGAAAATCCTTTGACCATAGCTTTTTAAAATCCTTTACATCTTTTTTAGGAGTTGCCCCATGCAGATTTACCATCCAATGAGCCTGAATTTTAAATCCTGCCAAACGCAGCAGCTCAAAAGCCTTCTTAATTTGTTTTACGGTATGATCGCGTTTGTTTAATTTAAGCAGTTTATTATTAAGAGTTTGCACGCCAATTTGCACTTTTGTACACCCTAAACTTCGCAAGTGAATTACTTCCTCTTTGGTTATTAGATCCGGACGAGTTTCCAAGGAAAGGCCCACACATTTGTGTTTTGCAGTTTCGTTAATTTTCTGCTGCTCTCGTAGCTCTTTTAAAGTTGCTTTTTTTTCTGGATTTTTCTTTTTGCTCTGTTTCTTTTCCGTTGGATTATTCGAAGCCTCAAAACACCTCTTTATAAACCAAACCTGATAACCCTTTGGATACGCCGACCAAGAACCTCCCAAAACAATTAGTTCCACTTTTTCGGTATTATGCCCAATATTTTTTAGCGCCTGAATACGCCTCTGCACCTGCAAATAAGGATCAAAATTTAAAGCTGCAGCTCTTTGGGCCCCCGGTTCACTTTCTATATAGCTTTTTGGCATATTTGGCTCATTAGGGCAATAAATACATTTTCCCGGACATGGCCAAGGCTTTGTTAGCACCGTTACCGGAGTTACTCCCGATTGCGTGCGAATGGGCTTCATCCTAATTCTTTTGATAATCTTTTTATTTGGTTCAAGGAGGTTGTTTTTTACAAGATGTTTATAGCCTCTTAAAAGGTCGTTCTTGCTAAACATATGCTTTCCATCTTTGGGGTGCTGCGCTTGAATCTGTCTAAGCCTGTCTTTATCCCACTTTTCCTCAGTTTGAATAGCTTTCAAAATTTTCAGCAGGATCTTTTCGTATTTTTCTGCCTCAAACTTATATTTTTGCGTCTTGTACATGCGCGTATTTTAGCACTAAGGTATAATCTTCATGTTGTGAAACTAAAAACGGAAAAGTCAGAAAATACCTCCGCGGAAAAAAACAAAAAGGGGAAGCTTTTAAAAACAGGCCTAAAAATACTTGTAAGCTCGGTTCTTTTGTACGTCATTTTCTCCAGAATCGATAAAGAAAGCTTCATTCAAAACATAAGCCTTATGGATTTGCGTCTAGCCCCCTTCATCATAGGTTTTATAATTCTTAACTACATAGTAAGCGCTTTTCGTTGGAAGCAGCTTCTTATCTATAAGGAAACACGTCAAGTGAAGCTTCCTTATCTAATAAATCTCTATTTCATCGGTTCTTTTTTCAACAACTTTATGCCTACAAGCATAGGTGGCGATGTGTTTAAGATGTACCAACTTGGCCGCAAAATAGGTAATGCAGCAAAAGGCCTTTCCGCAACTTTCATGGAGCGTTTTACAGGAATCATTGCTTTGGTGACGATTTCCTATTTTGGTTTAATTAGAACGCTTCCGTTTTGGGTGGAAATGTTACCTGCAGATGCTCAAGCCAATCCCTTGTTGGTTACACTTTTTAAAGTCGTTTTATTTACGGGATTTTGGATAGCTGCCGTCATTGGGTTTTTCTCTTTAAGCATTTTAGCCAAAAAAATATCCTTTTTTGAAAAAATCTATTCAGCACTTATTTCCTATAAGAACAACACGAAGCCTCTTTTTAAAGCCTTTTTAATTTCATTTGCCGTCCAACTCCTTTCAATTTTCACCCAATACTTCATTTTCCTTTCTTTAGGCGTGGAATTACCTTTGTTCTATTCCTTTTTTGTGTTTCCCGTTATAACTTTAGCCGGATTTTTTGTGCCTTCCTTAAATGGTCTTGGTGTTCAGGATGCCCTATATATCAGCTTTATGGGAATGGTTGGAGTTTCGGAATCTTTAGCTTTAAGCGCCTCTATTCTTTATCATCTCTCCCGACTTTTGGTAAGCTTAATTGGAGGAGTTTTATATGCCCTGGGAAAAAATGAATAAACTATTTACAAATAAGGTTCTCCTGATTTTTGTTTTCATAGTGCTTTTTGCTGCAACCCGCCTTCCTTATTTAGGTAAAGATGCCATTAATCCCGATGCTGTTAATTGGCACTATCGTTCAGAGCAGTTTGTTGTGGGTTTAAAAAATGGAATTTGGGAAAAGACCTATCAGCATTATCACCCGGGAGTTACTTTGATGTGGGTTTTAGGGCCAACGGTTGAGGTTGCTCGGCAGATTAATCCGGAGTTTCGGGTTTACGATCATCATAACTTTTTATATTTGCATACTTTAGGTAAGCAGGTTTTGGTGGCGGTTCAGTTGATTCTTTCTTTAGGGGTTTTGTACGTTTTTTCCAAAATTTTAGGTTTTTACAAAGGGTTTTTTGTGACGGCGCTTTTTTCTTTAGAGCCTTTTTTCATCGGAAATTCGCGGATGCTTCACATGGATGTTTTGTTGACGCTGTTTTTGTGTTTGGGCTTGGGTCTTGCTTATTTAGGCCTTTTTTCCGGAAAAGCTTTTAGTAAATCCTCTGAGGGGACTGTCTCTTCAACTGGGCTTTCCAGCAAAGGTATTTTCAAAACCGGGAACCCCTCAATAGCACTCATCTTCTCCGGAGTCTTTTTAGCGCTTGCTTTCCTAACTAAGAGCATTGCTATAGGGGCCATTCTTTTTGTTTTAGGCATGGCTGTTTTAGTAAAACTAAAAACCCCCAAGGAATTACCGAAGACTTTATTGCTAATACTTGTCCCTTTTGTTGCGGCTTTATTTCTGTTCTTTCCGGCACTTTGGGTAGAGCCTGTTCATACCATAGTTCGAATTTTTGATGAAGCCGAACGCGTGGGAATTAGAAAAGGGCATGGTCAGATTTATTTTGGCAAGTACACACGAGATCCAGGATTGTTTTTTTATCCTGTTGTGATCTTTTTAAAAACTTCTCCCGTTTTGCTTTTAGGAGTTTTAGCTTTTCTTGCAACTCTGCTAAAGGCCTCTAAAGGCAAACCTCTAGTTCGATTTTTCCGTGACAATGAAATTTCCTTTTTAGGCTTTTTAACAATATTTTTTGCAGGATACATGTTGGTCATGACCATATCCTCCAAAAAGATTGATCGCTACTTAGTCCCGCTTTTTCCTTACTTAAGCTTAATGGCAGTCTTAGGCTTTGCGTCTTTAAAAAAGATAAAGAGCGCTGTAATAGTTTCACTTTCTTTACTTGCCCTACTGGCCTTAAACTACAAAGCACATCCTTATCAATTCACGTACACAACTCCTCTTGTAGGATCTGCCGAAAGAGCCCACTGGATGGTTGCCCAAAAACCTTTTGGCATAGGAATCCCTTATCTTAAAGAGTTAATCCTGGATTCCTACGGCAAAAACTACCCTCCTCTAGGTTTTTACGATACTAAGCCTATGAAAACAATTTATCCTGCCACAAAAGTAGCTGATGTTGATGTAAATGGCGTTTCGGACTATGTGTTTTTGATTCTGGGTCCTAACGAAGAGATGCCTGAGGAAGTCTTGGATTCGCCTTATCCCTTTGAATTAGATAAAGTAGTAAATATAAATGGTTTAGATTATTGGAGAATTTATGATCGAAAAGGAAATCCCCAAGATTAAAAAGGCTTTTACGGAAAAGATTTGCACTAAAGAGTTGTTTTGTAGAAATAAGACTTTGATTTTTCTTCTTGTTGTTGGAGGTTTGTTACGGCTGCTTGGTTTAAGGCATGGGTTTCCTTTTATTTTTCATCCGGATGAGCCTTCGGTAATTCGTTCTGCCTTAGGCATTCGTTTTTTTCCAAATCCGGATCATTTTGATTGGCCTCATCTATATTTTTATCTGAATTACTTTTTGTATATGGGATTTTCAGGTTTTCGTAACTTTTTGGAGGCGTTACGTTTAAAACCGTTTATTTCCGATATTTTCCCTCTAATTTGGAACGATCCTTTAATCTTTTATTATCTTACTCGGCTTTTTTCTGCAACTTTGGGGACATTAACAATAATCCCGCTTTATCTTTCCGGCAAAGAACTTTTCGGCAAAAGGGGAGGGATTCTGGCCGCTTCCATTTTAGCCATCTTTCCTTATCATGTTTGGCATTCTCATTACAGCGTAATTGATGTTCCAATGCTCTTTTTCTTTGCTTGGGCAGTTTATTTTTCTATAAAGGTTTTATTTTCGGATAAGCTTTTGCATTACATTTTAGCGGGTGCATTTGTTGGTTTAGCCGCTTCCACTAAATATCATGGAGGTTTTTCCGCTTTCTTTTTAGGATTTGTATTTTTTGCAAAGTATCTGTCTTCAAAGGATTTCCCCGGTTTATTGAAGAATAGTTACAAGCCTTTTTTAGCGGGAATAACTTCCCTAGTAACCTTTCTACTGGGAACTCCTTTTGCTCTTTTGGATTGGGAGACGTTTAGTAGCACGGATTCAGCAAAGGGGGCTTTTTGGCAGTTTACAAATGTAGGAAGCGTTTCCTTTAATCAGCAGATTTTTCAGTTTTTAAATGCCTTTATTGACAAGTTTATGCATGATTGGAGCATTACTTTTGTTTTTGCTTTTTTGCTTGCAGCAGGGTATGCGGTCTACATTTTATTTAGGCAAAAGGAGGATATCGCTTTAAAAACCAAGCTTTTAGCACTTTTCGTACCGGCTTTTACCTTTTTAGTTTATATTTCCGGTTTTGAGAAAAATCGAAGTCACTATTACATGATTGCCTATCCATTTGTTATTTTAGGTATAAGTTGGTTTCTTTTAACTCTGGAGAAGTTTTCCAAATCCAAAGAATACGTTATGTTGTTGTTTGTTGTCTTTGCTTTTCCTGTAGTTTTATCTGTTAAGAATATGCTCATGTTTGCATTAAAGGACACGCGTGTAGTCTTACATGATTGGTACGGTATGCGCTTGGATCTGAAGTCTTATAAGTTTTATTCAGATAGTGACGAGTTGAAGGCGTCGTTAACCGGAGATGGTGGCAGTGCTAAATCTCCCGAGGATTATGTTATAGGGGAGGAGCTTTCGCCTCCTTATGTTTTAGTGAAGCAATGCTCTTCCGATAAGGAGTTTAAAGATCAAAAGCCTTTTAAAGTTATAGAAAACACCTTAAGGAGAGGTCCGGAGATCTGTATTTATGTGCAAGATTAAGTCTTTTATTCAAAATTTTGGTATTGAAATTGCTGTTTTTCTCTTTTTTGTGTTGCTGCATATTCCTGGTTTGGGGAGGGAGACGTTTAATACGGATGTGTGGAAGTGGAAGGCTCGAACTTATGATTTTGGGGAGGGGGTTTTTACGCTGAATTTTGAAAAAACCATTCAAAAGTATCACCCGGGGGTTACTTTAATGTGGATAGGTACTGGGGCTGTAAAGATTTACAATTTATATTACGATTTGGTTTTTAGCCATCCTCCTGTAAATAACGATGTCTCCACGGTTTTTGAATTGCATCTGGTTCAGAAGTTTTGTCTGGTAGTTTTTATTGCGCTTGCTTTATCTTTTTGCATCTATGTTTTAAAAAAGGAGTTTGGAAAGAGGGTTGCGCTTATTTTTGGGATTCTTGCTAGTATAGAGCCTTTTTACTACGCTTTAACTCGTGTTTTTCACTTGGAAGGTTTGATGTCGATTTTGATGTTGGCCTCTTTTCTGTGGTTTTATCATTATTTGCAGGAGAAGAAGTTTTCTCGTTTGGTGCTTTCTGCGTTATTTGCTTCCTTAGCTTTTCTAACAAAAACTTCTGCTATTTACCTTATTCCTTTCATGCTCCTACAAACTTTTTTACATCTTAAGGGACAGTTCTTTAAACCCTTTGGGATTTGGCTGATTCTCTCCATCTTGGGATTTTTCCTATTTTGGCCGGCTATGTGGGTTATGCCGGGAAAGGCTCTCTCTACTATTTACAGAGGAATCTTCACCATAGGTATGGAGCGCGGTCATACTCAGATTTACTTTGGAAACATAACCGAGGATCCTGGCATTTTCTATTATCTCGTTGTGTTTGCACTTAGAAGTTCCATAGTTCTTCTTGTTGGTTTGGGAGGAACTTTCTTTTCCTTTAAGGTTGCCAACAAAAAAGAGAAAAAATTCCTCCTTTATACACTTCTTTTTGCGCTTTTCTACACTATCCAAATAACAATTCCCTCCAAAAAATTGGATCGCTACATACTTCCCGCAATACTAGCGCTTACTTTAACGGCCTCGTTTTTTTATGCTTTCCTTTTTTCGCGCCTAGGAAAAAAGAAAGGCCTAGCAATTCTCTCTGTAGTTATGCTTTTTGGTATAGGCACCTTGGGTTATCTTCGGCAGGATTATTTTTCCTACTTTAATCCCTTGTTTGGCGGTTTAAGAACAGGGGTAAAAGTTCTAGAACCCAAATGGATTATTGGTCAGCATAAAATAGTTGAATACTTTGGCAAAAAAGCTCCCACAGATTCCCTTATAAAAATAGTTGCTTTTCCCGAAAAATATTACACACAAATTTGGCCCTTTATGGAAGAGGCCGGCCACAATCCTGTTATAAAAGACCTAACACCTCATGCAAAAAATGCTCACTACTTTTTGTATCCGGTTTGGCAAGATGAGTCCTCACAAGAGACTCGTTTTGATATTGAATTTGCCGACACAATCAAACTAAGAGGAGTGCCCGTTTGGAATGTTTATAAAATGGCAGAGGATTAAAGCATGTTTAAAGCCTTTCTTGAAAATCCGCGCGTGACCTTAAAAAAAACACTTTCAAATAACGCCGTATCCGGAACTTTAGTAGTCACGCTTGGCTCCTTTATTGGAAGTATTTTCAGCTATTTACTGCAGATAATTCTAGGTCGCCAATTAAGCATTGAGGATTTTGGCACTTTTAACACGCTTTTATCTTTTTCTATGATCTTGGGCGTTTTTAGCGGAGCCCTTAGCACTTCGGTTATAAAAAAAGTTTCCTCCCTTTGCGCAAAGAGCAAATTTGATGTTATGACCAAGCTTTTTTTGCATCTAAATGTGTTTAGCTTAAGTTTGGGAGCCCTTTTATTTGCCGTTCTCTTTTTTGCGCGTGAAAATATAGCGAACTTTTTAAATATTTCCGACATCAACGCAATTATCAGCTTTGCTGCTTTCATTAGTTTGACACTTTTTTCCATGCTTCCCGCTAGTTACTTACAAGGTCTTTTAAGATTTAAGGCCTTTGCGTTTTATAACGTTTTATCCCTTTTCCTTCGCCTCTTAATCCCCTCCGCTCTAGTTTTCATGGGCTACTCCGTTTCAGCTGTTTTTCTGGGAATGGTTTCATCTTCACTAATTTCGGTTATTTTGGCGCTCCTTTTGTTAAAGAAAAATTTTGATAACTTTCATGAAGTTTGTTTATCCGGTCACTTTAAATCAGTGCTTTTTTTTCTAGGTCCTTTGATCTTTATGCGTGTGGGATTAACTTTTTTAAACAACGCCGATATCATTTTGGTTAAGCACCTTTTCTCTGGAGTAGATGCCGGCTTGTATTCCGGTTTAGTTACCATTGGAAAAGTTTTGCTTTTCGGGGCAGGGTCTGTAGCGACTGTAATGTTCCCCCAAATTTCAGCAGCGGTTGCCTCCGGGAAGGACTTGCGCAAGGAGCTTAAGGGGTTTTTAATGGTGCAGGTTTTCTTGGTTTTTACAGGAGTTTTAGTTTTTAGTTTATTCCCGCGTCTTTTAACCTTGATTATGTTTGGAGAAAAATATCTTTCGGCAGTTAGCTATGTACCGCGTTTTGCCCTGTTTGTAGGATTTTATGTACTTATAAACTTTTTTGTTATGTTTTTCATGGCTGCTGAAAAGTATGTAGCCACAGTTTTTTTGCTTCTGGGAGTTTTTCTACAGGCAGTGCTTATTTGGTTTTTCCATGATTCCATTTTGCAAGTGGTAAATATTAACGTGCTGGTAACAGGACTGGTACTTTTAGGCTTGATTTTGTATTATAAGCTTATGAATTTTAAAAAGGATTTGTTTTAAATGGGCTTTTCTTTGTCTGGTGCAATTCGCGAACGCCGTGCTGCTCAAGAGCAACGTGCTCGTGAGGAAGAGTTAAAAAGAATTGCTGCTGCAGGAGGTTTTTCTAAAGATGAGGCTCAGAAAAGACTCGATGCTCTTCCCGAGGAGGAGGCGCGTGGATATGTACCTACAGGAGATATTGAGAAGCAGCAGAAGAAAGATAGGCAGGAACGTTCAGATCCTTTGTATAACTAGTTAAGGCAAGCTTTATCTTAGTAGAATTATTAGTTTTTACCTGCTTTTTGCTTGTTAGGTCTTTTTAATGCCTCTTCAATAGACGCTTTAACTTCGTCGAATTCCTCTTCCAGATCTTCATAAGACTTTTTAAACTTAGGATCTTTAAGTTGTTTTTTTCTCCACTTTTTAAATGAAATCATAACTCCATTATAACTCTCAAATACTGATGGATTATTAAATCTGCTAAAATGACCCCAGAATGTTAGTTTCAGTAATCATTCCCACTTACAAAAAGGAAAAAACCATTGCAAAAAACATCGAGCGCATCCACAAGGTCATGCAAGAAACTCGTTGGGACTTTGAACTCATTATTGTAGACGACGGCTCTCCCGATAACACCTTTAAAGAAGCCAAAAAAGTAAAAAAGAATAACGTTTCAATTGTGGGTTATAAGACAAATCGAGGCAAAGGCTATGCTGTTCGCTACGGCATGGCCCGTGCTAAAGGGGATTATGTGGCTTTTATAGATGACAGCATGGAAATTGATCCCAATGGAATTTCCATGGTTTTAGAGCACATGCAATGGTATGAAGCCGACATTATTGTAGGCAGCAAAAGGCACCCCGCTTCAAAAACTAATTTTTCATGGATTCGCCGTTTATACAGTTGGGGCTATCACTTAATTACAAAGTTTTTGTTTAGGGTGCCGGTTAAGGACACTCAAGCAGGTCTAAAGGTTTTTAAGCGTGAGGTTTTAGAACATGTTTTACCGCGTTTGGTGATTAAGCAATTTGCCTTTGATGTGGAGCTTCTGGCGGTTTCTAAGTATTTAGGTTTTAGACGAATCTACGAAGCGCCTGTAAGCATCCATTTAAATGAATCCGACTCCACTTTTGATAAGTTTTTGTTTTTAAGTCCGCATATTAGAAAGATGCTTCTTGATACTTTAGCCGTTTTTTATCGGATGTACTTGTTGCGCTATTATCATCCGGATTCGAAGCAGTTGTGGGAGTACGACGAGGAGTTGCAGCTGCGAGTTAATACCGGTGAGCTGGAGTAATTGATTGAGTTGCCGGCGCGTATGTGATTTACAGGGGAGTACGGCACCGGCGAGCGTAGACGTTCTACGCCCGCCGGCGATAAGTCCTAGTGCTGCCGGTTGGGAGGTGCTTTAGCTGCCCTTTCCCGGTTTATTCGCTCTTTTTTCTTTTCTGGGCGAGTGGGTCTTTTTTTTCGTAATTCTTTTTGCTTTTTCTTCCCTCGCTCGCTTTTTCATCTCTTCCCCTTTCTCGTTTTTTTCCAAGTCTTCTTTTTTTCCTTTGCTCGACTATGTTTGTCGAACTCTTTACGCTGTTTTTCCTTTGCAGCATTATGTTCGGTTTCAGGGTCTTGGGGCATTTCCTCACCTCCTTTTTGTTAGGATGTCAACTTGGGCGCATAATAACACAACCTCCCTTAAAAACGCCAAAAAATAAGCCCATAAAAATCTGATAAAATGCACCGGATGACATTTTTTAGCATAGTAATTCCCGTTAGAACCATTAACGACTACATAAAAGAAAACATTACCCATCTTAAAAAACTTGATTATCCTTCATTTGAAGTTCTAATAATAACCGATAAAAAAGAGGATCCTCCAACAAACGACAAACGTTTTAAATTCATCTCAAGTGGTCCTGTAGGTCCCGGTGAAAAAAGAAATCTTGGGGTAAAAAAGGCTCTAGGAAGTGTTATAGCTTTTCTTGATGATGATGCTTACCCTAAATCCAATTGGCTAAGGGAAGCTGAGCGAATATTTCAGGCAAATCCTACGCTTTATGCCCTGGGAGCTCCCGCAATTACACCAAAAGATTGTCCGTTAAGAGAGCGCATGTCCGGTCGAATTTATGAGTCTTATTTAACAGGGGGTAATACAACTTATCGTTATTTACCTCAACAACAAAGAAAAGTTAGTGACTACCCAACCGTAAATCTCTTTGTAAAAAAAGAAGCCTTTGAAAAAGTCGGTGGTTTTCCTATAGAGTTTTGGCCCGGTGAAGATACTAAGCTTTGTCTTGATCTTGTGAAACTTCATGGGGCACCTTTCTTGTATGATCCTGCTCCCATTGTTTATCATCATAGGCGCGATGTGTTTTTAAAGCATTTAAAGCAAGTTTCTCGATATGGTCAGCATAGAGGACAGTTTGCTCGCATATTTCCTGAAACTTCCAGATTGCCGTTTTATTTTGTGCCCTCGCTTTTTATTTTAGGGCTGTTTTTCGGGCCTTTAACCTTTTTACTTCATCCAATTTTTAAATTCATTTATTTTTCGGTGGTTTTTATATATTTGGGTTTACTGCTCTTGGAATCTTTGAAAGTAGGCTTAATGGAGAAAGGTTTGAAAGCCTTTTTTTACATGGCTGTGGGAATTTTTCTAACGCACGTTGTTTATGGATGGAATTTTATTTGGGGTTATTTAAAGAAGCCTTCACTTAAGCTTAGATCAGTTGACTTAAAAACCGGAAATTATGTCGGCGGTTAGGTAATACTGGTACTCGTTCTGAAAAATTAAAGTGGTAGAATAATTTGTATGAAAGTTGCCATAGCCTATCCCCCAATAGAAACCAACAAGGGAGTCCCTCTACTATCGCAAAACCGCCAGTTTCAATACTTTAATACACCCACCTACATCTATCCCATGGTTCCGGCATATGCAGCTTCCTTGGCACAAAAGCGTGGTCATGAAGTCATTTGGATGGATGGGATAGCTTCAGAGCAAACTTATGCTCAATGGCTAGAGCAGCTGGATCAAGAAAGTCCCGATGTTTTAGTTATTGAATCTAAGGCCCCTGTTATTCGAAAGCATTGGGAAATCATCAAAGAAGTTAAGCAAAAGCATCCCAAGATGATAACGATTTTGGTGGGCGATCATGTTACCTATGATCCTAAAGAGAGCATGGAAAATAGTGTTGTAGATATGATTATTAGAGGAGGGGATTTTGATTTTGTTTTGGCGGATTTATTGGATGCTATTTCTAGTCAAAATAAAGAGGCAAAGATCCCGGGAGGAGTATGGCTTCGAAAAGACAAATCATTTTTAGAAATTCCCAAGGAGCAAGGCAACTATGACGGCGAATTTTGGATTTCCGGGCCAATGGAAATGCACCACAACCTTGATAGTTTACCTTTTATTGATCGCGATCTAACTCAATGGAAGCTTTATGCCTATGAAAACGGTAATTTTAAGTACAAACCGGGAACTTATGTTTATTCAGGACGTGATTGCTGGTGGGGAAAGTGCACTTTTTGTATTTGGAATCACAGCCTGTTTCCTCAAGGAACTTATCGGCACTTTTCTCCTCATCGCCTCTTTGATGAAGTTAAGCACCTGGTAGATAACTACAGAGTTCGCGAAATTTTCGATGATGCTGGCACTATGTTTGTGGGAGAGGATCTTAAGACCTTTTGCCGCCTGCTGATAGATTCCGGTTATAACAAAAAAGTGGTTTACAGCTGTAACATGCGTCTTAAAGCGCTGGACCAAGAGACTTATGATCTAATGGGGGACGCAAACTTCCGCTATATTTTGTACGGTTTTGAATCAGGAAATCAGGAGACTTTGGATCGTATTGATAAGGGTCTGCAGGTAGAGGAAATTGAACAGGGTCTTCGAATGGCTAAAAATGCAGGTTTAGAGCCCCACATTACTATTATGGTAGGGTATCCGTGGGAAACGGAGGAGATGGCCCGTAACACTATTAATCTGGCTAAGGAGATGTTTAAAAAAGGTCTTGTAGACACAATGCAGGCAACAATCACGGTTCCTTATCCGGGAACTCCTTTGTACAAGGAGTGTGTGGAAAAGGATCTTTTGTTGGTGGATCCAAAGGATTATGAGAAGTTTGACATGCGGGGTCCTGTTATGAAGGTGCCTTTTGACGAGTCAAAGCTGCATGATTTAACGCAGGAGCTTTATACGGTTTTTATGACGCCAAAGTTTATTTTGCGAAAGGTTATGTCGATTCGTTCTTGGGATGATATTGCGTTTTTTATTATGGCAGGGCGAAAGTTAATGGGTCATTTGTTGGATTTTGATCGCAGCCAGGAAGAGGCTGTTAAAGATCACGCCGGTTTATGGAAAAAGGGCCTACGAAAGCTAATGGGGAAAAAGCAAAAAGCTTAATATTTTGTGTTTTTAAATATGTCTTACCTTCTTTTTACTGAAATCCTTCACTTTTTGGGAGCTTTGGCTTTATTTTTACTCTTTCTCCGTTTTTACAAGTGGTATATAGCAGGATTTTCCTTTCTATTTGGTTTTCTAATAGATGTAGATCATCTTTTTGATTACTTTTATTTTATGAAATTTTTTAATAGGGGCTTTAACTTACGGGATTTTCTTTCAGCACAGTCTGTTACAACCGGAAAAATTTTTATTCCTTTTCATGGATGGGAATGGGTTGTCCTACTGCTTCTCTTAGCATTGCTTTTTAGGGCTCTTCTTAACAGTGGAACTTTAAAAAAGGACTTTTGGAAAATTTTGGCTCAGATTCTTTTTGTTGCAGGTACTTCTTTATTTACACATATTTTAACGGATTACTTTACTAACGAGGTGGGTTTTGGGGCCTATTCTTTCTTTTGGCGTTGGAGCAATGGTTTCTATACATCTTTAATCTGTGGAAAGTAATTTTTACTTGACACAACAAGCAGAAGTGTCCTGAAAGTTTGGTAAAAGTGCAATTTTAATGCAATAATGCTTCTATGAGTGGAAATGAAATAGACTTTATAGGTATTGGAGGGTACCGCTGTGCTACTACCTGGATTTCTCGTTGTTTGCAAGAACATCCCGATATTTTATTTTCTGCTCAGAAATCTCAAAAGGAGCTTCACTTCTTTAATGATCAAATAATTTCCGGGCTTTATTACAAGAAAAACCCACGTTATGCAAAAGGACTAAAATGGTATTTAAAACAATTTCCTAAAGCAAAACCGGGGAAGTTGCGAGGGGAATATTCCGTTAGTTATCTTCCTGACAAAAAAGCTCCCCAAAGAATTAAAGAGGCATTCTCGAACGTAAAATTGATAGTTTCTTTAAGGAATCCTGTAGATGTTTTATATTCCGGATTTAAGTATTCTCGAGGCGGCATTTTATCTGAGGTGGATGAATTTCCTTCAATTTTTGAGAAGGTCCTAGAGAGCAACGATTATCTGGATTTGGGGTTTTATAGTAACCATTTGAAGCGTTATTTTGACTTATTTCCTCGAGAAGATGTATTTATAATTATTTATGAAGAAGATATTTTGGAAAAGCCTGCGGAAACGATACAGAATTTATATCGCTTTTTGGGGGTTGTGGATGATGTTATTCCTCCCACTCTAGAGCAGAGAATAAATAAGTCTTTCCAGGTAAAAATGCCCTATTTGAAGAAGCTAGGGGAAATTGTTTATACTTATTTGGGTGATTGGAGGATTCCTGTGCTTAACAAGACTATCTTTCAAACTCGGTTTTTTCGGGATCTCTATTCTTTGATAAATAAAAAAGACTCTGCTATAGAGGCGATGCGTCCGGAGGTACGTAGCAAGTTAGAAAAGTTTTATCATAAGGATATATCCAGGCTGGAGAATCTCATAGGGCGTGATCTATCTTGTTGGAGGTCTGACTAGATATGCGGGTTCTTTCTTTTATGAACTCCTATTCTTATGGCCTTTCCGGTAGTGATGTAGTTTTAATTCGCATAGCTCCGCAAGTTTTTAAGGATTTTAATCAAACTGTTATAACTTCAAGAATGGGGCGTCTTGTTTGTGAGAAAAATGATTTTACTCCAAATTTCATAGTTACAACCAAGGAAGAAAGGTTTAAAAGTATAATTTGGACTTATATTAAGAGGATTTTTCTTGCTTCCTTGAGCGTACTAAGGGAGCCTATTCCTAATATTTGTTTTGCTTCGTCTGATTTTTTGCCGGATGTTTTTCCCTGCTTTCTGCTCAAACTTAAAAATCCCGATACTTTATGGGTGCAGCACATTTATCATTCTATACCTAGGCAACGCGTAATTCCTTTTTTAGCTCAAAGAATAAGCTTTATTCTAATTCGTTTTCTAGCAGATAAAGTGGTTGTGGATAATAAAATTTTAAAGCAGGATCTTATTGAAATGGGTTTTAAGCCCTCCAGATTATATTTAAATTATCCGGGATTGGATTTTGAGAAGTTTGAAAATTTACCGGAACCCAAGAAAGAATATACCGCTTCTTTTATTGCCCAATTAAGGCGCTCTAAAGGTGTTTTAGATTTGCCGGAGATTTGGGCTCATGTTGTTAAAGACTTTCCCGATGCAAATTTAGCTATTATTGGAAGTGGTACTAAGGAACTTCTTGAGGAATTAAAACAAAGGATTCTATTTTTAGATTTGCAGGAGAATATAGATGTTTTAGGGTTCTTGCCTAATAAAGAGGCCTTTTCCATTATTAAGGATTCGGATGTTTTTGTCTTTCCCAGTTATGAGGAGGGTTTTGGGTTAGCTCCTTTAGAAGCACAGGCGTGTGGTACTCCGGTGGTGGCTCGGGATCTTCCGGTTTATGAGGAGATTTTCCCGGAGGGTATGGTTAAGGCTTCTTTGGGTGATTATAGGGGTTTTTGGCAGGCGGTTCTTGAGGTTCTGGTAGATCCAAGACTAGCTGATGATTTAGTTGAAGCATGTCATGTGAACTCCGCACTTTTTAGCTGGTCTAAAACCATTTCTCGAGAGAAGGAAATATTAGAACTGGCTTGATATAGTTAAGATAAATGGAGACAATAAACATATGAAATGGCCAAAAGTAACTATAGTAACCCCCACTTTAAATGCTGCTTCTGTAATGAAGGAGGAGTTAGAGTCAATAGCTAAACAGGATTATCCTAGAGATAAAATTGAAATTGTTGTTGCTGATGGAGGATCTACAGATAATACAAGGGAATTAGCTAAAGAATATGGTGCCAGAGTTGTTGATAATCCGTTAAAGACGGGCGAAGCAGGTAAGGCTGTTGGTGTTAGGGCGGCAACCGGGGATTTTATTGCACTTATTGATTCGGATAACATTTTGCCCACCAAGAATTGGCTAAAGGAAATGATTAAGCCCTTGTTGGAAAATTCTGAAGCAGTTGGAAGCGAACCTTGGAAATACACATGGCGTGAAGAAGATAGCTTTATTACTCGTTATAGTGCCTTGATTGGTATGAATGATCCGTTTGTTCACTTTTTGGGTAACTACGATCGGATGAACTCACTTACCGGAAAATGGACGGAAGTTCCTCATAAGGAAGAGGACAAAGGTGACTACTTGCTGGTAACCTTAGGCAACCGTGGAGTTCCTACAATTGGGGCTAACGGGACGGTTTTTCGTGCTGAGTTCTTAAAACAAAACTTAACGGGAGATTACCTTTTTGACATAGACATTATCGCCAAGGCCATTAAAGAACAGGGGAGTGTTCAGTTTATAAAGACTAAAAATGGCATTATCCACACTTTTTGTGAAGCTAACATAGGTAAATTTGCTCGAAAGCAGAGAAGGCGCGTAAGAGATTTCTTGTATCACAAAGGAGTTAAGAAAGACCGCGAGTTTGATTGGGAGACCGGAAGTAACTTGGGAATGGTCAAGTTTTTGCTCTCTTGTGTAACGGTTGTGCCTTTGGTTGTGCAAGCGGTAAAGGGTTATAGCAAAAAGCCTGATTTAGCATGGCTTTTTCATCCTTTAGCCTGTGAAATTACACTTTGGGAGTATGGGTGGGGTACAGTTAGGAGTCTTTTCAATCGTAGTGAGTTGAGTAGGGAAGGTTGGGGGCAGTGAAAAGCCGGCCTATTTTTAGCATTCTAATTCCCACATACAAAGGTGCAGAAGTTATTGGTGATACTCTGCGCAGTATATTGTCTCAAGATTTTCAAGACTTTGAAATTATTATTAATGAAGATTGTTCCGGAGATAATATTGAAGAAGTAGTTAAGTCTTTTGACGACTCCAGGATTAAATATTATGAAAACTACGAAAATTTGGGCTATCCAGGAAATCTTGAATCTGCTCGTAGGAAGGCTTCTGGTGAGTTTCTTTATTTAATGGGCCAGGATGATATTTTAGGGAAAGGCGCTCTGGAGGACACTTATGAAGCATTTCAACTTTCTGAGGATATTGGAGCGGTTACGCGGCCTTATTTCTGGTTTGATGAGGACATAAATAAGCCCGTCAGAGCAAAAGAGCAACTAAACCCAAGAGAAAATGAGGTAGTCACACTAGATGACTCTTTGGAACGAATAATAAAAATGTTTTCGACTTTAGACCAGCTTTCAGGTCTCGCTTACCGACGTGAGTTTGTTGATGTTCCTTTTCACCCGGATATTTTTCCCTGCCATGTTTATCCTTTTGCTTCAATTTTCAAAAGGCATCCGGTTGTTTTTTTAAGTGATTACAATATTGCAGTAAGAATAGCTACAAGTCAAACCCGCCATGTCTCTTCAATCTACGATAAATCGCCTATTCAAACTTGGGTAGATTTATTTAAGAATATCTATAATGAGGCTAGGTTTGTGGAGTTTAGAGAAAAGATGATTAGAGAATTTGTTGCAATTAATTATGTTGGTTTAATTCAAATTCGTAATTATGCTAAATACAAATATTTATTGAGAGAGATTTTTAAGCTAATAGAGTACCGCCCTAAGAACCTTTTCCATCCTGCCTTTTGGTTTTTTTCTTTTGGTACAATAGTCATGCCTCCAAAACTGTTAATTCCTTTGGTTGATTTTTATAAGAGTAGGGTGAATTCGAGGTTTCTTAAAAATATTAAGTTTGAATATGAATTGGCATGCTTAAATCAGTGATAAATAAGTTGCACAAATCTAAACTTTTAGGGACTATCTTTCATACACTCGATTATTGTTTACAAAAAGAGCTTGGTGATTGTAGGAGTGCTTTAGATTTAGGATGTGGCCCCAATTCCCCTATTACTAAGTGTGTAAATATTGAACATTCTGTAGGCGTTGAGCTTTTCAAGCCTTATCTTAAAGAGGCTAGGGAAAATAGGACACATGATGAGTTCATTGAAGGAGATATTTTAGAGTTAGATTTTGAAGAGAATTCTTTTGATGCAGTTATTTTAATTGATGTTTTGGAGCATTTAAATAAATCTTCCGGAAAGGCTGTTTTAGAGAGAGCCAAGAAGTGGGCTAAGAAGAAAGTGGTCGTAACTACGCCTAATGGTTTTATTGAGCAGGCTCCCGTGGATGAAAATCCCCATCAAGCGCATAAATCCGGTTGGAATTATAATGATATGCTTTCCTTAGGTTTTGAGGTTTATGGGTTGGCTGGGTTAAAATATTTGAGAAGAGCTAAAGAGGAGGATGACTCCATGGATGATAATTTACTTGTTTCTATAAAATATAAACCCAAGTTTTTCTGGTTTGGGATTGCTACTTTTAGTCAGATTTTTACTTATTTCTTTCCAGAACATGCTTTCGAGCTGTTTTGTGTTAAACATGACAATTTCAGTGGTAATACCTCTCCATAATGGTTCAACTACCATAATTGAAACTCTAAAAAGTTTGGAGTCTCATATAGGTTTGGTTGATGAGGTCTTTATTATGGAAAATGGATCTACTGATAACTCTCTGCAGCTTGTCCAAGATTATGTGGATAGGAGTACCCACGGAAAGTATGTTCTATTCTCTACCTCCACTTCGCTTGGATTGTCTGGGGCATACAACAAGGGTATAGAAATGTCATCTGGTGATTTAATCATTACTCTTCATCAGGATGTCCTCCTAAAGGATTATGCAGTAGCCTCTTTGTTAGAACCTTTTTTTTCTGCAGAGAAAGGCGTTGTAGCTACAAGTCATTGTGTTGAACATCCTAGCTTTGTATGGCGTGCATATCCTTTTTGGCAGAGATGCTTGTTCTCACGGCTTCTTGGCAAGACTTACTGTGGTTTGGACGGGAAGTTTGACTGTTTTTCCAGGGCTGCCCTTTATGAGGTGGGATTGTTTGATTCATTAAGGTTTAGGACTGCAGGTGAGGACGGGGATATAAGAAAGCGTTTATTAAAGAAAGGTAGAATTTCAAAAACGGAAAGCTTGATAATTCATTTACATGCCGTATCTGATAAATTCTCCATTTGGGATTACTTTTACAAACATATGCAGTATAGTGAAGCCCAGGGTGTGCTTTTAAGGAAACACGGTATTGATAGCATCCAGAATTTTCTAAAGTCTTTTTTCAGAGAAGTTCTAGCTGTAGGTGTTCTTTTTCCCTATGTGCGCCTCATTTTTCTCCCTTTAACTCTTTTTTACGCTATTTGGTATTGTAAGAACAGCATTATTCACTGTGATAAAGAAGACCTCGCTAAATTACTTCTGATAGTTCCTGTAAATGTAGTGTTATTGTACGTCAGTTTTTTTTGTTCGCTAAAGGGATTTTTGTTAAAGAGACAGCGATTTTAGTCACTATGTTGCTTGCATAGTTGGCCAGGACTTTGAAACGCTCTTAAAGAATTTTTATTTGATTTTTATCATTGTATAATAGCTACGTTATGCCAGTAAAAAGAGTAGCGTTTTTTATGTTGCCCAGACTTACCAGCGCAGCTGGGGCTGGGAAGTATTTTATCGAAATGGCCAGAAATGTAGGCAAATCCGGTAAAAGGGTTGATGTCATTACTCTTAATAAGAAGGATTTCTTAGTTTTCAGGCGCTTGCTTAGAATTTTCTACCATTTAGACTTTTTTTCACCGCTTGACGCCAGTGGAACCGAGACAGAAGAGGCCATAAATGCTTTACTGGGACCTGCTAATTGGTTAGAACTTTCCCTCTCTGCTCTTAAGAAATCTCTTCGGAGTTATGATGTTATATATACCAAGAATGAGTTAGTGGAACTTTTAGTTTTAAAAATGTTGGGTTACTCAGAGTTACCCCCTATTGTAGTTGGTGTACATACGCCCCTCCGCTATGAAAGAGGTTCCTCTTTACTATCAAAGTTTCATAATTTCATATATGCTGGGTTTGTATATAGATGGCTTCTCTCTGGTGTTTCCTGTGTGCATGCCTCTAACAGATATACTAAGGATTTTGTGGAGAGAAGATTTAAGGTCCCTTGTATCCTAGTTAACTATCCTTTTTCTAGCAAAGAAATGTTAACAACCGCAAAAGAATACCATTTTGATGATTATGATTTCTCTGATGAAAAGTTAAACTGTGCATTTATTGCGCGTTTAGGAGAACAGAAGGGTGTAGGAACCTTAGTACGATTATTACATAGAGTAGCAGAATTTTCAGAGCTAAAAAGTCGAGTTAGATTTAATATATTTGGGGAGGGGGATATGCGCTCTTTGGTCGAGACTGCGGCCTCTCAATACGAGTTTGTCAATTATTTTGGTTATGTGGAAAATAGATACGTACCTTCGATTCTATCCGACCAAGATCTTTTTATTTCTACTTCTGGGTGGGAGGTTTTTCCCTTTAATATACTGGAAGCCCAGTCCATGGGTGTTCCTGTTATAGCTTTCAAGATCCCAGGTCCTGAGGATATAATAGAGCATTCGAGAACAGGCTATCTCGCCAATGATTTTGAAGATTTCTTCCATTATTTGACTCTTGTCGTCCGAGGGAAGGTGGATTTTTCTCAGGATTTTATTATCCAACGAATAGATGAAAAGTATGCTCCCCCTATAATCATTAAAAAATTCATAAATATGCTCGAGGAGTTTTCAAATTGAACACAGGTATTTCCACTTTTTATGCCGTATAGTCTTTTTTTAATCTGGGGTTTTACTTTCTATGCTTAAATTCTTTTCTATTTTTAGGGATTATTCGGGATTCATTGGGGGTGACCAACTTTGGCTTCTTAATCCCTCTTTCAAGGGTATTTTACAGTCCGTCGCAACCTTTAATTACGGATCTGTTTCTTTTATTTCTGAGTTTTTCCCGTTGCAGGCCCTATATTTGTTGTTTTCTGGGGTTGACCTAATTTACTTTCAATTGTTTTATGTCCTTTTTTTACACATAGTTGCTATTGTATCCTTTCATTTTTTATTACGCACTCTTTTCAAGAGGGTATTTTTAGGGGTATCTCTCCTTTATGGCGCGAATTGCTTTGTAGTATCCTCATTTTTTCAGGATCGCTTAATGCCCATTTTTGCACTATTTCCTCTTATATTCTTACTGTACTACAGACTGTTACACCAAAGAGATCTGAAATCTATTCTTTTTATCTCTCTATTAACCCCATTTTTCTCTGGGTCGTTGATTAACCCCCCTGTTGTTTTGTCTTTCTGTCTAATCCTCTTTCTTTATTTTGTCCACTATATCTATACTGAGAGAGATGTCGACTGGTCTTTCCTTTTACTCAGTCATTTTGCGTTGGGTTTTTTACTGATACTTGTTAATTTTTGGCACTTGACTACTTTAATTCCCTTTTTATTGTCTGGCTCGGATATCTCTTCTAAGGTTAATAGTTTTCGTGCTACAGGATCAGGTTATCTCTTTGATCACTTTAGGCTGCTGGGGCGTTGGTCCTGGTATACAGGCCATTACAAGTATCCCTATTATTTGCATGCTTCCGACTACTATAAATTTCCCCTGATAGTTATTACTTATAGCACGCTTCTTTTTCCCTTGATATTCCTATACAAACTGTTGTCTTCCTGGCAGTATTCTAAGAAAGATAAAAGGTTGTACTCCTTTGCTGCTTTCCTATATCTGGTATCCATTTTTTTGGTTAATGGTTCAAAGCATCTTTTAGGTGTCCTGTTCAATTTGGTCTATTTATCTCATCCCTATTTTTGGATATTCCGGGAGCCTTATACCAAGTTTATGCCCCTCGCTGTATTCTCTCTGCCTATAATATATAATGGTGCTTTTCTTTACGCTAGCCGTAAATTTAAGAGAGTAACTTACAGGCTTATCGCTGCTCTTTTCTTTCTGTTTATTTCTCTTGGGGTATACCCCATTGTCCTGGATAAGTTCAGCCCTGGTTATTGGAATGGAAATATGCGGTCTACCTTCTTCAAGATACCTAAGTACTGGGTGGAACTACGTTCTTACCTGCAAAAGGATTTTGGGGGTCATAAGAGGTTATTTGCTTTCCCTTATACAACTTATGGTACTGCCTACAATTGGTTGGAAGGGCTGTCCTCTACCACTGACTTTGGCCGGCTCTATTTAGATATGTCTAACGTAAGTGCCACTCCCTTTAGTCTTAAATACTCCGACTTCATTATAAATAGCATTTACTCTCCCAGCGAGGCTACCTATTCTGCAAATTTTTTAGGTTTTCTCAATATCTTTTATGTTATTCAAGAAAACGATGTAGATTGGCGTTATGCCAGCTCCCGTACATTAGATCCTCAAAAGATGAATCAAATCATTTCCTCTATGGATTTAGAGCTTATAGAAACTTTTGGTCAATTTACCCCTAATTACTTGGAGCAGATTCCAAATGAGGAACCTGATGATTCTCTCCGTAACGAAATGTACGTTAAGCTTTTGGGAGAGCCCGGCCTTGAGCTATATAAAATTCCTGATAAATACTACCTTCCGAAATTTTACGTTCCTAATCAGTACAATCATGTTTCTGGAAACTTTGATGATTTATTGAAACTGTATTCCGCCGAAAATACTGTTCGTGAGCCTGTCTACTATTTTAGTTCAGAAGGATATCCTCAGACAGACTTTAGTGCACGTCCCCAACCTAGCAGGACCTTTGTGATAGGTTATTTGGATGAACCTCGTATAGATTTCGGTAAGCTTTTTTGGCATGAAGGCTGGGGTCTTCCTTCTGTGTCGGTAAATCCTAAAGATTCGAAGTACCGGCTGGTGCTATTAAAAGAGGGTGTGGAAATTTTCAAAGAGCGGGACTATCTGCAGGAGGCCGATTTGCACGTTTGGTTTGCCTCCAAGCGTGTTGCCGAAATACAGGAGTTTGAGTTAAAAGGTGCTGCTTTAGAGCGCGCCGTTGATAACCTAGAAGGTCACTTGAATAGGGCTATGTTCTTACTTGAAGAGAATCCTGTTTTGGAATTTGATGCCGAAGCATATGAGACTTATTGGGGTATGGTCGCAAAGGTGTTGATGTATAGCCAGAACAATATTGCTGCTCTGAAGGACTATCCTGCAGTAGAGTCTTCTGCCATTGAAGCTTTAATAGAGCGGTGTCATGCGTTTTACACATGGATAGAATCCCGCAATGATTACTCCTGTGAAGATACCTCTGTACCTTGTTACGTCTTTGATGTTCCCGTTGGCGGGGAGTATGAGTTTTCCGGGGGAGATGCGCGGATATTCCTGGAATCAGGCGAGTATAGCCGTAATGTACCTTCTGACTTTCCTTTAGTGAAGGCGGTGGAATCTCTTCCTTTGGAGGTTTTGTCTCCTACTGTGGAGATCCCTAATTGGGATGCGGACAAGGACTACCGTGTTTCCTTTGATTACAAGATTTTAAATAGTTCCGTAGAAGTGGGTGTGCTTGAAGAACAATGGGACTATGGTGTGATAGGAGATGAGATTGGAAAGGTGGATTGGGAAAAAGTTCGCCAGGGCGATTTTCCCGTGAGGAGGGAGCGGACTCAAGAACATGTTTTGAACTCTTCTCAAATCTGCTTCAGGGAAGGTGCGGTTTGTTATTCCAACTTCGAAATGATAGTAAATCCCTCTCGGAATAGTGTCGCCGGTTCCATTTATTTTAAGTTACCCTTGGAACAGGATTTTACAAAGAAGATTGAGATTAAGAATATTAAAATAGAGGAGTATACTGAGCCCTTTGTTTACTTGAAAGCTTTGGAGGTGTTGTCTCCCAAAGAACAGACTCCCCAAATAGAGTTTGAACGGGTAAATCCGACCAAATATAAAGTACAGGTCTCCGGAGTGACCTCGCCTTTTGATTTGGTTTTTATTGAAAGCTATCATAAAGGGTGGAAACTTTATGCTCCTCAAAGTTCCAGGAGTATCGCTTTAAGGGATAGGTTTTTTGCATTGTTTGCAAATATCGGGCGCGGCTTGGTAGATGTTTTTGAATTAAATCTAGTAGCTGACTCGGGAATATTCTTAGATAGTAAGACTTTTGAAACTTGGGGTAAGGAAGCGGTTCCTTTTGAAAATCACTTTATAGCAAATGGTTTTGCCAATTCCTGGAGAGTTACACCTGAAATGGTTGAGGATGGGGAAGGTACCTTTATTGTTGAATTTTGGTATCAGAGGTTGTTTTATGTGGGAATTTTTATTTCTGGTTTAACCTTTATTTTAGTTTGTACGTACTTAGTTATTGTTTTTCTAAAGAATGCCTACACCCAAGTGGTTAAAAGATAAAAAGAGTATTTTGCAGAAATTTCGGAGTGTGGGAGTTGCGGGCACACTAACACCTATCCTGGCCTTGGGAATGTTTGTTGATATTTTCCTTTTAGAAAAAGATGCAAATCTTCTAGTGGCATTTCTTTTGATTATTGTGCTTATTCTTATGCGCTCTCTTTCTTTAGGGTGGGAGTTCTTTATGAAGGTTGGTTTGGGATTCTTAGCCACTTTTCCTTTTTTTGTTTGGATTGATGCCTGGGCCATTGCAGAAAAGATGGCTGTTTGGTGTTACCTTTCTTTGTTTATTTCCTGCGTGAAACTGTTGGTGCGGGTGCGAGAGGAGAATTCATGCTAGTTCTGGGCGGTTTGGATGATCAACTTTCATTTTTAATATGGACAAAAGTTTCTGAGAGCGTTTTTCAGCTGCCTTCTGCGTATAGTTTTTACCAAGATAAGCTCTGGGGTTTTATTCGGCCATTTGCCACAAGTAGACCGCTGTTCTCTTTTTTAAGTTCTGTCCTGGGTACTTTACTGGGGAGTTATGCTTATCCTCTGTTGATTGTTGTTTCAATAACTTTGGGGTTTTACTTTGTGCACAGGTTTTTTGGTCGTAGGAGATATACGATCGGTTATGCCCTGCTGTTTGTTTTTTCCGCCTACTTTTGGAATCATTACGATATTCATTTACCCTTGGCGCAGCTGTGGTTGGTCCCGCTGCTTCTTATGGATCTCAAAAAACGTTGTGTTTTACTTATTGGCTTCCTTTTTGCCGCATCTTTGGCCGTTTCCAACTACATCGGATTCTTTCTCTTGATTTACTTTACACTTTACTCCTTCCTTAAATTTATTTATGAAAAAGATTGGAGATATGTTAAGAAATTTGCAGTAGTCTCAGCTCTTACGGCACTGTTTTCGCTCCCTTTTCTGTTTCCCTTTATTCGCGCCAATTATATCCGCCCGCCGATGGAGGTTGTCTCCACGGTGCAAGTCGTTCAGCGCCCCTACGAAGACTTTTTCCACTTCAGCTCTCGTCCTTGGTATTTTTTCATCCCTCCTGTTAAGAATCCTTGGTTAGGAGAGGTGGGACAAAAGATGGTTGCGCGTTTGGAGGCTACAAATTATTTTTTGGCGGATGATTATTTTCCGGGGGAACATTCAGCTAATTACTTTGGCTTAATCTTTCTTATTTCTGTTACGGTTTTATCTATACTTGTTCTTCGAAGTGATTCTTCTGCTCCGAAGAAAAAGATAACCTTTTATTGGGTTTTGAACTTTTTGCTTTACCTTTTTATGCTTCCCCCGTTTTTTACTATTTCCGGGATAAAGATCTATACACCCGGAGAGTTGATGTACCGCTTTTTCCCTATGTTTAGGGTGACTACTAGGATGGCTCCGTTGTTGCTCTTAAATTTTCTGATTATCTTGGCAACTTCTGTGGATTACCTTTCGCGCCAGTCCGAAAAGTATAAGAAGTTCTTTCGGGTTTTTGTGCCGGTTTTAACCCTGATTACTTTAGCTGAGACTTTTATTCCCCCCAAAATTGTTTATTACAATGAACCCCCTGCCGTCTACTCCTATTTAGGTGAAATAGCCTCTCAGAAGAAGTTCGCCGTCTATCCCTATAGCCAAACGGATGAGGCTTTCTTCTGGTTAGATGCTCATAAGGCCTATTTATTGAACCTCCGTGGTTATTCGGAGGAGGTTTATAACACAGAAGTTTTTACTAAGTCCCTTCCTACTCTAGGGGGAATCTCGATCCTGGGGTCCCTAGGGGGAGAGTATCTGGTGGTATATAGGGATATTCCAAAAGAAGAGTTTGAATTTTTTTCAACAACCTCTCAGTTAGTGAGGGTGAAGGAGTTCCCAAATTCGGTGATCTATAAGGTGGTTAAATGAGTGTAAGTGTAGTAATACCAGCCTATAAAGGTACTCCTTACATAAGAGAAACCTTAGATTCCATATTTTCCCAAACGCACACGAAATTTGAGCTTATAATTTGCAATGATTCCCAAGAAGACGAAGAAAAGCTTCAAGAAATTCTAAGCGAGTACCCACAAGAACAAATAAAATTCTATCAGAATGAAAAGAACCTAGGGTATCCATTGAACTTAAAAAAATGTGTTGAAAAGTCCACAGGAGATATTCTCTTTTTAATGGGGCAGGACGATATTTTACTTGACCCTAAAGTTTTTGAGAAAGCCCTGGAAATATTTGAAAAACATCCCCGGATAGGAGCTATCACTCGCCCTTATTATTGGTTTGAGGAGAAAGTAACTCAGCCAATTAGACAAGTTCCCAAATACCACAAAAGGATAATAAACCCTCAGGAAGCCACTTCAACAGACTTAAAAGCCGTATTAGAAACACTTGGGCAGCTTTCCGGCTTGGTTTATAGAAAAAAGCTAATCACGCATCCCTTTAACGAAAATGTTTTCACTGCTCACATTTACCCTTTTTTATCTATTATGAAAACAAACTATATTTACTTTTGGGAAGATTTTATGGTTGCAGTAAGAACTTCCAGTAGCCAAACTCGTTCTAAAGCAAGTATTTATAATCCTTCACCTACTAAGACTTGGGTGGAGATGTTTAAAACTGTTTTTCCCGAGAAAGAATTTACCCACATTAGGAGAATCGGTATTGACCACATTACGCAAAATTACATTGGTTTGGTTCAAATAAAAAATTACGGGCGTTTTAAGGATTTAATTATAGATATTTATTATTTAATAAAACATCGTCCAAAAAATTTGCTTAGTCCTAGCTTTTGGTTAATTGGTTTAGGAGTTTTACTTATTCCCAAAGTTTTTTTACGCAGTTTAGTAGACTGGTATAAAAACGTGCTCAATAAAAGTAGGTTAAAAAATTTACTACATGAAAATTAAGTCTCTTTATCAAAATGCATTTTTAGAAAGAATCTTTAAGACACATTTGTACTTATTGAAAAGGGAATTGGCAGAAATGAATAGTGTTTTAGATTTGGGTTGTGGTCCCAATTCTCCATTGCAAAATTGCCCCGGTATTCAGTATAGTCTAGGTGTTGATGCTTTTTCCCCCTATTTAGAAAGGAGCAGGGAAAAAAATATTCACAACGATTATCTTTTGCAGAACATTAAAGATTTGAAATTTGATGAGAATAGTTTCGAGGCTGTGTTGTTATTGGATGTGTTAGAGCACTTACCCAAGGAAGAAGGCTTAGCTATGTTGGGAAAAGCTCAGAGGTGGGCTAAGAATAAAGTTATAGTAAGTACCCCTAATGGTTTTATTAAGCAGCCTTCCGTAGACAAAAATCCCCTACAGAAACATCTTTCCGGCTGGACTGTAAAGGATTTTAAGAATCTGGGTTTTAGTGTGCGGGGCTTGGCTGGTTTAAGGTTCCTTAGAAAAGCAAAGGAAGAGGGGGATTCAATGGATGATGATATTCTGGTTTCCATGAAGTACAAACCCCGCCTATTTTGGTTTTTTATAGCCGTGCTAAGTCAAACAATTACTTACTTTTGGCCAAAGAAAGCGTTTGGGCTTTTTTGCGTGAAAGACTTGTGAAATGGATTCGATAAGTGTTGTAATACCTGTTTATAATTCTGCTAGCACCCTAAAACGTACTTTGGGTTGTTTGCTTGATGCATCCCGTTTTATAGACGAGGTTTACATAGTAGATGATGCTTCTAATGATGATTCAGTAGAAATTGTTAAACAGTTTATCGAGAACCTTTCTTCCAAAATGCGAACTAAGTTTAATTTTATAACCCACGGTAAAAACCTTGGTTTGGCAGGGACCTACAATGATGGTTTAAGGAGATGTAAGGGGGATATCATTATTACCATTCATTCTGATATTATTTTTGGCTCTGAGGAAATACCCAAGCTTTTGAAACCTTTTAGCAGTGCTGATGTTGTTGCTTCCTGTCATTGTGTTAAACATCCTCTTAAAACTTGGAAAACTTACACCTTCTGGCAGAAATGCTTATTTTCACGCCTTTTGGGAAGAACTTCCTGTGGTTTAGATGGGAAATTTGATGCCTACCGTAGAAAGGCCCTGGAGCAGGTTGGTTATTTTGACGACAACCATTTTTATAGAGCAGGGGAGGATGGTGATTTACGTGAGAAGCTCTCTAGAATTGGAAAAATCGAAAAATCAGGAGCTGTCATAGTTCATATTCATAATCAGAGCTCTAATTTTTCCTTGGAGGATTATATTTACAAACATGCTCAGTATGCAGAGGCCTTTGGTGTTTTATTAAGAAGACATGGAATAACTAATTTCCCACGTTTTATTAGGACTCATTTTAGAGAGTTGATTTTTATTGCCTTATTAGTACCTTTTATAAGAATATTTGGAGCGTTTATTGCCTTGTCCTTTGCTTTTTTCTATACCAAAGCTGTTTTTATCTCCGAATTTCCGGATAGACGTTTGTTTTATCTTCCTTTAGTAAATTTGTTTCTTTTACCCATTTCCTTTATTTTTAGTCTAAAGGGATTTATACATGGTCAACAAACAGTTTGAAGCAGAAAAGTACGATGGGGTTTTTAATCCTATCGTGTTCTCAGAGGTTTCCCCGGATTCAAAAATCCTGGATGTTGGGTGTTGGAAAGGTGGCTTGGGTAAGGCTCTTATAAAGAAGAAGTCTTGTGTGGTAGATGGTGTGGATCTTAACCCTGAGGCTTTAGAGGTAGCTTCTCAACGGGGTTATAGAGAGGTTTATGATTTTGATTTGAATCAGGGGAATCTGGACAAGCTTCCTTTAGAAGAGACTTATGATTATATAGTCTTTGCAGATGTTTTGGAGCATTTGATAAATCCGGCTGAGGTTTTAGAAGCTTTTGCTCCCTTTCTTTCTAAGGAGGGTAGAATAATAATTTCGATTCCAAATATTGCTTTTATTAAACAAAGATGGGACTTGCTTTGGGGTAAATTTGAGTATAACCCTTCCGGTGGGATAATGGATGAGAAACACCTCCGATTTTATACTTATTCCAGCTTTAAGGATTTGGTAAATAATGCCGGTTTTAGAGTGAAAAAAAGCTATGGTTATTCCTTGGTTAAACCACGATTCAAATTCCTGAAACCCTTGAGTAAATTGTTTCCCTCACTTTTTGCCCTACAGTTCATTTTTGTTTTAGAGAGTTAGCATCTTTATTAGGGTATATTTACCTGTTATACTCTGCTTGTTTTTAAGATATTGAAAATCTAAGGAGATGGAAGGAGGGTGAGTGAGATGGATAAGCGAGAAATTGGAGTTACGAGTATGGCGTTTTTCCCCTGGGTTTTACTACCGGGGGGACTGTTACTGGTAAATAGGTGGTCGCGAAAAGCCGGCTATGATTTTTTGCAGCCGGTTCCCTCTCGCGGGATTTTTCCATTTGTATTGCGAAGGATCCCCGCGGATCGAATTCCCCACACCCAGGGTTCGTGGCACCCGCGTCCGGGCCGTCCTCTTATGGCAGTTGCGCGGCAGTTTGGGTTGGTGGGGGACGAGTGGCCCTTGCCCGAAGATTGGATAGTCTTTGCCTCCGCGCGGCTGGTTGAGTGTCGCCTAAAACTTTTTCAGAGGAACTTTCCGGATGTTCGTCGTGTAGGCCACAGCTGGGGAGACCCCCTTTTGGAGGTGAATCCCGACCTATTGACTTCCGCAGGGGAGCAGCCTGCTCTCGGTGATCTTCTGGACTATCCGGGAGATCTAGTGATTGATCTCTGGCATGTTCGAAGAGAAGGTTGGCAGGGACAAGCTCCCTTGACCTCCGAACCCGTGGAGTTTTTTCAACAACTCCTATTTTCGGGTAAAGTAGTCCTTGTCCATTTTCAACCAGCGCGAGATGGTGCAGAGCTGGGAAGGTTTCTCCGGGGGGAACCAACGGTTTTGGATGAATTACTAGCTCTCCTACGTTTGTACCCGCGGATTCCTCTAGTGGTGGAGCTGGCTCCGCCCTCCACTGCGCCTGCCTCCTGGATGTTCCCCAGGTCGGCAATTCAGGGCCTGATTCAGGTCCGTCAGCGCATAGAAGAGGTCCTAACCTAGATTAACCCGGATCTCGGGAGACAGCGTAACAGCTCCCGAGATCCTGCTTTTTGCTAAAATACCCCTAATGAGAGCCATCCTAAAAAAACACCCCTTCCTTACAATCGTAATCTCAGCCACACTTGTATACTTTTTCTCCTGGTTTTTTGCATGGAAAATTGGCGTTAACGACTTACCTATTCAATCCGAAGACACTTTACCCGCCATTTTTATGCCCGTTACAATCCTAAAAGAAGGCACAATTTACCTTGACTCCTATTACGACATGCTTCTTTCGCGCTATCCTCACCCTGATGATAAGAGTTATGAAAAGGGGTTAGTTCCTTTTTATTTGCGGGAAGTGATTTCAGATTCACGGAATGACACACACTACGTCTCTGCATTTACTATAATAACGCCTCTGCTGGCTTTGCCGGTTTATTTTCTTCCGGTTCTTTTGGGAGTTTCTATAAATTGGACAAACTTGATTGTCCTTTCTCATTTAGCAGCTTCCTTCATTGTTGCTTTATCCGGTGGGTTTCTCTATTTGCTTTTAAGGAAGCACTTTTTTTCTCAAGATTCCGGCAAAACCTTTTTTAAACAAAAATCTCTATTGCTTACTGCAATTTATTTATTTGCAACCATAAATTTTGCGCACATTTCTCAAGCTCTTTGGCAACACGGGACAGTTCAACTTTTTACGATTTTGGCTCTTTGGGCAATTTACGAAAAACGCTACCCTCTCACCGGACTCTTTTTTGGCTTAATGATCCTTTCTCGCCCCACCTCCGCCATCCCTGTCACCCTTCTTGGTTTAGCAGCCCTGACGAATTTGTTCAATACTTCTCCCTCTTCACAGGTTGAAGCCTCAGAAAGGAAAACTGAGAACACCTCTTTTAAGCGAACTTTTGCAGACCGCTATTGCGGTCGAAACGTGAGTCTAAAAGATGGTGTTCTCAGTTTAATTGCGCTTTCTTTAGGTTTCTTGCCTACCTTAATCTTCTTCCTCTGGTACAACAAAACCTACTACGGCAACATCTCCAATCAAGGCTACTCCAACCAAATCTTCACCGAATGGAAAGGACGCTTCCCTGAAGGCTTCCTAGGCCTTTGGATCTCCCCATCAAAAGGAATCCTAATTTACTCACCAATCTTTATCTTTTCTCTTGCCGGCCTCTATTTAGCCGTCAAAAACCGGAAACAAAACTTAAACTGCATAATCCTTGGCTTAATCGTCTTAATTCACACACTTGTCCTTGGAAAATGGAAGCACTGGTATGGGGGATGGTCCTTTGGCTATCGCATGGCCTCCGATGTAATTCCCTTTTTAATCTTACTAATGGTCCCCTTTATAAAATCCTCCCATTTTCAAAAAGCAAAAAACTTATTTTTCATACTTTTTGGCCTTTCAATTTTTGTCCAATTCTTTGGAATAGTCTTTTACGATGGAACTTGGCATTCTGCTTATGATCTGGGATATGAAAACACCTCTTGGCTTTGGTCCTTAAAAAATAGCGAACTAATCTTCAACATTCGTAGAGTACTTGTAAAAACAGGCTTACGCGCCACACCTTTTTAGTAGACTCTCTACGGTATAATTTGGGTATGTCTAAAGACCAGGGTCTTCCAAAAGTTACTGTAATCATCACCACCTATAACGATGGAGCTTTTGTTTCTAAGTGCCTTAATAACCTCAAAAAAATAAAGGAAGCAAGCTACTCCAATTTAGATGTTATTGTTAAGGATCAAAACACAACAGATGGAACAAAAGAGCTAATTAAGCAGGATTATCCGTGGGTTACTTTAATTGAAGGTGAAAATGTTGGCTTATCTAAAGCCTATAACACTTCTTATAGGCAGGCCGATTCGGAATACTTGCTGTTTTTAGGTATGGATGCTTTTCCTGAGGAGAATGCGATAAAAACTTTGGTAGATTACTTTGAGGCACATTCTAAAGTAGGCGCAGCAACATGTAAGCTGGTTTTGGAGGATGGTTCCCTAGATATGGATGCTCATCGTGCTTTTCCAACTCCTTGGATTTCGTTAACTAAGTTTTTAGGCCTGAGTAAACTTTTTCCGCATTCTCCCTTGTTTAATGGATACTTTCTTCCCGGAAAAGACATGGAAAAGCCCCATGAAATTGACATGTTAATTTCGCATTTTATGTTTACACGCAAGAGTGTTTTGGATGAAGTGGGCGGTTTTGATGAAGATTACTTTTTGTATGGTGAGGATGTTGACATTTGTTATCGTATTAAGGAGGCGGGTTGGAGGATTATGTATTTGCCCCAATGTCAGGCAATCCATGCTAAGGGAGGGGGTATAGGTATTCGTAAGACTACCCGAAATCGTGTTAAAAAGCCTTTAAAGCACAGGTTGAAGATGCAGCGTTTGTCTGCAGAGGCTATGGAAACGTTTTTGCGAAAGCATTATATGGAAAAGTATTCTAAGTTTTTAGTGCATCTGATGATCTTTTCTTCGCGTCTACTTGGGAAGCTGCGTGTTTTTATGGAGTCGTTTAGGTAAATTTAGTCAGCCTGCTTTTGTGTTTTTTGGTTTGGCGCTTTTCTTTAATGTTGATTCTAAAGTCTTAAACCACATTCTATCCTAACGGGAGTTTCTGTTGCCACTGCTTCTCCCTTCATTGGAGTCTCTTTTACGTCCTTACCCCAAAAATTCCAGTTTTACTGGAAAATACCTCCTTTAAAACCCTCTAATTTTTGTTAAAATATATTTATGTTTGGGAAGTTTATGAGAAATTTAAAAAAGGATTCTAATCGAGAATACATTGATTCCTTGAACAAGGGGCTTATAAATTTTCCGGAGTTAAGGAAGCAATTTGTTCCGGAGGACCTTCCGGAAGAAGGTGATTATTCCGGGTGGATGGGTGCCCTTGATACTCCCGGTAAAACTATAACTACAGAAGATATTCTCACAACTTTAAAAAGATACAAAGGATACGACGTTTAATTTCTCGATATGAAATGCCCTTAACAAATCCCCTTACCAAGCAGTTAGCGCCATCCCTTATCTACCTGTATAATTATCTAAAGGTCATTTATTTTCCTTGGCTGCTTCTAACTAAATATGCCAAAAGACAAACAAAAATTTAATATTATTGCCTTTTCCAATCAGCTCTGGGATTTTCCAAACTGGACTAACAAACGGCATGTAATGTCACGCATGGCAAAACTTGGACATAACGTTTTGTTTGTAGACCCTCCTATAAATCTAGGTAGAGTTTTCTTACGCCAGGTTCTACGCGGTCATTGGAGTTTAAAGCGTCTCTTAACGCAAACAAAAAAGGACCCTTCCGGGGCAATTATTTACTCTCCCGTTAACGTAATCCCAATTAAGTCAATAACAGCCTGGATTCATGCTCAAAGGCTTAAGCTCCTTGCTAAGAAGCATCTAAAAACTGAACAAAAAACACTAGTGTGGATTTATCATGTGGAAATAGCCCACCTTCCTACTTATTTAGAGGCTTTGGACAAAGATCTTTTAATTTATGACTGTGTCGACAATTACGAGGCCTTTCCAAAGTATGATACTGAAGAAAAAAAGGAAGTGGTTCGAAAGAAGGAGCGTTATTTAGCTTCAAAAGCAGATTTGATTTTTGCTACGGCACCGGGCCTATTGGATAAACTCAAAAAGTACAACAAGAATGTGTTTTTTGCCCCTAACGTAGGTGATTTTGAGCGTTTCTATAAAGTAAAAGAGCGCATAAAAGATCTGCCGAAAGAATTTGCGGATATTCCTCAGCCACGCGTTGGTTATATTGGTGCAATGGATGAGTACAAATTTGATGCTGATCTAATGAGAAAAGTGGCTCAAGACCATCCCCACATTTCATTTGTACTAATTGGTCAAATTGCTCTAAAAGATCGTTCTGCTACATTGGATGACATAGGTCTTGCCGGTTTAGATAACATTCATTTCCTGGGGTATCGCCCCTATCCTATTAGTGATGGTTACCATGCCGGTTTTGATGCTTACATTATTCCTTATCAGCTTAACGAATATACTGTAGGCGGTTGTTTTCCCGTTAAGTTTCATAATGCACTTGCTGCAGGTTTGCCTACGGTGGTAACAGATCTGCCGGCTTATCTACCTTTTAAGGATGTTTGTTATATTGCAAAGACGCCTGAAGAGTTTTCGGAAATGGTTCAAAAGGCCTTAATTCAAGATGATGCCGATAAGATTAGAGCGCGTCAAAAGGTAGCTAAGGAAAATAGTTGGGATGGTAAAGTGCGTAAAATGTTGGATATTGTTAAGCAACATCTTTAGCGGAGGGCTTTCTCGGAGGTACTTATGAACATTCTTTATACTTTAAATTCAGGTCATCCGGGAGGCATGGAGCAGCATGTTTTGGATTTGGTGGAGGGGATGGTTCAGGAGGGTCACGAGGTTTATGTTTGGTGTAGGTCCGGTGCTATTGTTGATTGGTATGGGGATGCCGGGGCTTTGGTTACAGTAGCTGATATTAAAACCGATTTGGATCCTTTTTACATTTTCAAACTGGCACGCTTTTTAAAGCAAAAAAAGATTGATGTTTTACATGCGCATGAGCTTAAGGCAGTTGGTAATAGTTTGATTGCAGGCTTTTTGGCGGGAACCTCCGTTAGAATTTCGCATACACATACTCCGCTTTCGGAATGGCAAGTTCCAAATGTGCAAAAAAGGCTAAACATTTTATTTAATAGCTTTGTTGTTAATACCTTTTCAACTAAGGAAATTGCTCTAACTGAAAGTAGAAAACGTGTAAAAATTGAGGAAGGTATCAAAGAAGAGAAACTGGCTACCATTCCTAATGCTCTTCGTTTTGAGGATTTTTCGCTTACTTCTGCGGAGCGCCTGGAATATAAAGATGAGATTGTTTCGCGTTATGACATTCCCAAAGGGAGTTACATATTTGGCAATGTTAGTCGTGTTAGTAAGGAGAAGGGTCACGAAGTTTTGATTTCAGGTTATGCTCGATTTTGTAAACTTTTGGAAGCTCGTAGAGAGGAAAATAATTCGTTTTTGTTTATTGGTGGTGGTGGCCCTTTGGAGCAGGATTTGCGAGAGAAGGTTAGTTCCATTGGGTTGGAAGATCATGTGGTTATTACAGGACGCTTTTCCAAGGAAGATCACAAAAAGTTTTATGCTGCTTTTGATAGTTTTGTTTTTCCTTCGTTGGCTGAGGGCTTTGGCATTGTTTTAATTGAGGCTATGGCTTTTTGTTTGCCGGTGATTTGTTCCGATTTGGAGGTTTTACAGGAAGTGGGGGGCTCCACTGTTCGCTACTTTGAAACCGGATCCTCTGAGGACTTGAGCGAAAAGCTTTATGACCTTTACACACGCAAAGATCAGTATTACGATTTTGGAGAGAAAGCTTGTGCTCGTGTTGAGGAGCTTTACACTATGGAACGCTTTGTAAAAAAGTATTTGGATTTATATCGAGAACTTTTAGCATGAGCAAAATAAAGGTTTTAATGTTAGGCCGTATAGGCCTTTTGGAGCAGGGGGGCGGCGATAAGGTTCAAATTGAAAATACGGCAAAAGAGCTTCGCAAACTTGGAATTGAGGTCGATATTGCAACCGGTTTAAAAACAGATATTAGTTCTTACGATCTTGTTCATGTATTTCAATTGGATTGGACTCCGGAAACATACCTCTATGCCAAAAAAGTTAAGGAGGCTAACAAGCCCCTGATCCTTTCGCCCATTCACCACTCCGTAAAAGAAGTGATTAAGTTTGATGAGACTTATGCCTTTGACTTGCGCCGTCTGTCTAAACTTCTTTTTAGAAAGCAGCATGCACGAGACACTTTTAAGAATGTTTATCGCTCCTTTTTTGATCTACGTAAATTTGGTCCCACAGCAAAAAGCATTCTAGTTGGTTTAAAAAAGATGCATCGAAAAACGCTAAATTTGGCAGATACCGTTTTGGTGCAAACTAATCTGGAAGCCTTTGATTTAAAAGATACTTACGGGGTTGATTTTAATTGGGTTAAAGTTCCCAATGGAGTAGGGGAGCAATTTTTGAATTTAGGTGATGTAGAAGATCCCTTTGAGGAGGAGGAAATTCAGGATTATTTATTTTGTGTGGGAAGAATAGAGCCTCGTAAAAATCAGCTAAATATTATTGAAGCAGCTAAGTTAATGCGTGCGGAATTTAACAAGGAAATTCCGCTTGTTTTTGTGGGCACTAAAAGTACAAAACGTCACTTTGAGTATGTTTGGCGATTTAATCGTGCTTTAAAGGCCAATCCCTGGATCAAGCACATTTCCCGTGTTCCTTATGAGGAAATTCCGGCTTACTTTCACTTTGCAAAAGTAGGTGTGTCTGCCAGCTGGTTTGAAACTACCGGATTAACCAGTCTAGAAGCCTTGTTTTGTGGTACTAATGCTGTTGCTGCAGGACCTCGTGCAAAAGAGTACTTAGGGGATAAAGCGTTTTATTGCCGTCCTGATGACGTTACTTCCATTAAAGATGCTCTAGTTAAGGCCTACAAAGCCTCTCCACCAAAGATAGATTCCGCCATGAAAAAAGAATACACCTGGAAAAACGCCGCCAAAAAAACATTAGAAGTATATGAAAATAGTTTAAAATAGGTCTGAAATGAGTTTGGAAATGGTTTTTGCAATTTTAATATTTGTTACTTCGTTGATTCTGATTGTTTGGGACAAGAAACTTTCTATTTATATTTTGCTGATTCTATCTGTTCTTTTGCATAAAGAGCTTTTTAGCATTTATCGATGGAATCTGCTGCCGGTGCGAATTTTCATGTTCGCCTTTTTAGTATGGGCGGTTTACGAATTTACAAACTGGCTTTTTTACAATCGCAACTTTAAGGTGCTGTGGAATTACTTAAGAAAGCCTTTTATTGTGCTTTTAACAAGTATGTGGCTAATTCGCGGAGTCTCCATTATTTTCACTAAAAATCTATTTAGCAGTGTTACGCTTTTTGGCTTTTTTACTACAATGGTGGCTTTGGGTGTCTTTTTATATTTTCAACTAAAAGATAAGCCCGAGGAGGTTTTGGATTATCTTAAATTTTATATTCATGTGGTTTTTGCGCTTTGTTTATTTGCCTATTTACAGGCCTTTTTATATTTGCGCTATGAAATTATTATTGGGGCTTTATGGAATATTCCGGGAAAGTTCCCGCGTTTGGGGGCAATCTTTTGGGATGTAAATCATTTTGGAGGTTTGTTAGCTGCCTTGTTGCCTGTCTTAGGAGTTTTTATTCTTATTGCTAAATCCTGGAAAAAGCGTATTTGGTATTCATTTATGTTTTTGTCTATGACAGGTGTTTTGTTCTTGACTAACTCGCGCACTTCCTGGATTTTAGGCTTTGTAGCTTTTGTGGTGTTTTTAGGAATTCTTTTGTTTAGGCGTTTTGGAACAAAAGGTATTTTAGCTATTATGGCTGTTTTGATGTTAATTTCCTCCTTGGTTTTTGCTGAATACATGGATAAGGATAGCCCCTTTCGCAAGCGCGTAAAGGATTTTTTCCACTATCGCATTGATTCTTTTGCTTCTCATATGATGCTTTTGGAGGGTTCTTATGAAATTTTTGAGGAATATCCTGTTTTAGGTGGTGGTTATGGCGGCTTTTTTGAACACTTCTCTAAGACGGATGTAGCAGCTCGTTATTTCGGGAGGGACCCCGCTGCTCTTAACACCCGTGTTCCTGCGCATACAATTTGGGGAGAGGCTATTGCAGAAACCGGAGTCTTAGGCCTTGTATCTTTCGTCTTATTTGTAGGGTTGATTTTAACTACGCTTTTATATCTTGCTTTAAATGGAGCTTCAACTGATTCGGTTTTAATTTCAGCAGCTATGTTTTCCGCTGTTCTGGGATGGTTGGTAGCCGGGACTTTTTATTCTTACAACAGTGAATTTTTCTTTATTGTTTTGTTTTTGTACTTCATTTATGCCGTTTCTGTTCTAGGAGAGGATTATGACGTTAATCGCATCCTAGGCTTTTTTGGAAAGTTGGGTAAATTGCCTTTTCTTCTAGTGGGTGTCTCAAGCATTGTTTTAATCTTGTTTAGTTTAGGTAAAAACCATCTTATCCCTTGGGATGAGGCAATTTATGCCGGTATTGCCAAAAACATGGTTAAAAGTGGAGAGTATTTGATTCAGCAATGGCATAATCTTGATGTTTGGTACGAGAAACCTCCTTTGTATATGTGGTTAATGGCAGGATTAATGCGTGTTTTTGGATTTTCTTCTTTGGCTGCACGTTTGCCCTCCGCTTTGTTTGGAGTGGGTATTGTTTTATCGGTGTATGCTTTTGCTAAGAAGTACTTTGGTAAGGTGGTTGGATTTTTTGCCTCTTTGGTGCTTTTAACAACTGTTCACTTTTTGTATTACTCTCGCGCAGCAATGCTGGATGTTACTACGACTTTTTTTATTTCTGTTTCTCTGTTTTTATATTTTTCTGCTCGGAGTCGCTTGCTTTCTGTCGAAGGTTTAAAAGGCTTGTTAAAAGACATGGGCACTGTTTCGAGCTCTGACAAAAAGCTTAAAGCGCAATTTCCTTTCCGCTGGATTTTTTCCGGAGCTTTTGTAGGTTTAGCAGTTATGACCAAGGGAGTTGTGGGCTTTCTACCCCTGCCCGTTATGGCGTTGTATGAGCTTTACCTGTTAATTACTAAGCAATCCAATTTAAGTTGGAAACTTGTTTCTCGTTATGCATTCTTATTTGTAGCTGCTTGCCTAGTATTTTTACCCTGGCATGTTTACATGTATTTCCGCTTTGGCCCCGCCTTTATACAAAATTACATCGGTTATCACGTTTTAGATCGGGCTATGACCGCTATAGAGGATAAGGGGCGTCCTTTTTGGTGGTATACGGTCGTTTTAAAGGTAAGTATGCGCATCTGGTTTTTAGTGCTTATTCCGGCTTTGGTTTTTGCTGTTGTACGTGTTTTTAGACGTGATAACCGCATTGTATTTTTAAGCCTCTGGGCAGTTTTTGTATTTTTGTTTTTCTCTGCAGCCAAATCCAAATTGATCTGGTACATTATGCCTTTGTATCCTGCTTTGGCTTTATTAATTGGAGCCTTTGTTAAGCAGGCCTTAGATTTTATTTTTTCATTTTCCTTAAAACTTGATACTCCTTTGAATAGATTTCTGGTTTACTTTTTTATTGCTGTAGGAGCTGTTTTTTACCTGTTTTTAAATAAGGAATTGGTTTATACTTCTGACTTAACAGAGGAGCAGGCGCGTTTGCTGATGTTAAAGGATGAGGTTTATGGAGTGGATGCTAAGGTTTATGCAGATCGTATAGAGCTGCCTTTAGTTTTGTATTATACGGAGGGTCCCTTTGAGATTGTTGATTTTGGGCCTTTAAAGAGGACTCTAGAAAGTGCTCCTCTGAATGTAGAGATAGTTTTTATTACCAAGGAGAGTCGTTTTCGCGCTTTTAAAGAGATTCATCCATCTTTAAGGCTGGATATGCAAATTAACGAATGGGTTTTAGGTTCTCTTCCCGCTAGTCGCTAACACTTAAGGATGATCCTTCATCCTTTCTTTCAGAACATTATCACTAAGCTCAAACCGTACTTTTTAGCAAGGATTATCTTTGTGTCCGAAGGCACTCATCCTTGTTATCGTGGGTTTTGCTGAGGTTGTTTGAAGGATTATCCTTGGATTTTTGGAAGGGTTTTTAAGGGAGATTCGTTTTTAGCAAATATAAACACAGCTGTTCCCAGGACAGCAACAATTGAGGCTAAAAGCTGTGCCAAAGCCAGCCCTCTTAATTGCATTCCAGGTACCAGAAGTAACACACTTAAAATAAAGGTTCCCAGTTTTAACCCGTTAATCGCCAAAATTTTTCCCGTACTTTCCTCAATAAAAAAATAGTTTTCCATAAAGGAGGCTACAGCTGCTAAAGCTCCTGCAAAAACCAGAATATTTAAAAGATCCAAAGACGCCTCAAATTGGGGTCCAAAAAAATTCGCAATAACAAATTTTGACCCAATAACTCCTAAAACGCCCATAACTAAAAGCAGCATGGCAAGTAACGCTGCCTCATCAAAACTATACTTAAGCTCTTGCTTTTTACGCTTTGCATTTTTAGGAAGTAGAACCGAAAAGATTGAAAGTGACAGCAAAGCAAAAACTACCGAAACCTTGTTAGCCAATGCAAAAACTCCCACATCTGAAAACCCCTGAATTATTTTAGCTATAGCATTTGAAAGAGGTGACCATATTTCCGTAATTGTTTGCGACACTCCCGCAGGCCATGCCTCCAGTAAAAGTTTCCACGTAGATTTATCAATTTTTAGATTTAATTTTTTCAAGGGATTGTCTTTAAGGACAAGCAAAGCGCCTCCAAAAATAGAAAGCCCAAAAATTGCTGTTGTTAAAGGAACTGTTGGATTTACAATTCCAAAATAAAACAAGGGAGCTGCTAAGGCTTTTATTAAAGCGGGAAGTGTATACAAGAGAACAAGATAAGTGTATTTTTCTTCCTTTTGGTAGAAGGCATATAAGGTGTAGTTAAGCGCATAAGCTAGGACACTTCCCAAGAAGATTAGTATTAAAGCCATGGTTGCCAGTTCAAGAACGTGCAAGGCGGTAACTCCCAAAATGATTGCCCCTATAAAAAGGGGGATTTTGGCAGGAACAAAGGCTTTCTTTTTAGACGGGTTTAGAATGGAGCCGGCAACAAAAGTGGAGTTGGTTCCAAAGTCGGTTAAGCGCCCTATGACAACGGTTAAGCTAATAAAAAGTGAGTATTTTCCAAAGTCTTCAACCGGAAGTGAGTTGGCAACTGCCCAAAGATAAATGAAACCGAGAAGGGCGTTAAACATGTTGCCTACAGCAACAAAGGATATCTTTTTTAACATGTGCTCATCTTAACACACTGCTCTTGTGTAAGTTGCTTTTTGTTTCGGCGTAACTGTAAGATTAGATCATGTCCAGAGATACTTCCTCGCTACCTTCTAAAAATTCTCCAAAACACCTTCGAGATTTAAAAATAGCACTTGTTTTTGATGATTTAATTCAACAGGGAGGTGCGGAAAAGCTCCTTTTAGCTGTGCATGAAATGTGGCCAAAGGCTCCTGTTTTTACTTCGCTAGCTTCCAAAGAGTGGCAGGAAAAATGCCGCCAAAAAAACATCTCACTTAAAACCTCCTTTATGCAGGAACTGCCCTTTAAAAAACAACTTAATCGTTTTTATTCTATTTTAGGTTTGCACATGGTTGCTTTTGAGAGTTTTGATCTTTCCAATTATGATGTGATCCTTTCAATTTCCTCACGATATGCTCATGGAATTATTACATCTCCAAATACAAAACATATTTGTTACATGAATTCCCCCTCGCGTCAGTTTTGGCAGTCTCGGGAATATTTCAGCCAAGAAGGTACTCTTATTAAAAAGTTACAGGGTCTTTTATTACCTTTTTTAAATCATGCACGCCTTTGGGATTACACCGCAGCCCAAAGAGTGGATTATTTCATTGCTAACTCTCCAATACCACATGCACGAATTAAGAAGCTTTACAAAACAGAGTCCGAAATAGTCTTTCCTTTTTTTGATCCTCCCATGGGTATGGATGCTCTATCAAATTTAAGCGCGTCAAAAAACAAAGACGACTACTTTCTAGTGCTAACACGCCTTTCAGCATGGAAACGAGTCGATGTAGCAATTAAAGCCTGCGGTGCTCTAAAGCACTCCCTGAGAATAATAGGGGAAGGTCCTGCAGAAAAGAAACTTCAGAAACTTGGCTCTACATATGAAAATATTGAATTTCTTGGCTACGTCTCCGAAAAAGGAAAATGGAAACTTTTAAGAAACTGCAAAGCTTTAATAATGACCCAAAAAGAAGACTTTGGAATAACCGCATTAGAAGCAATGTATGCGGGCAAACCTGTTATAGCTTATAAAAAAGGAGGGGCTCAAAGCACAGTTCTTCCCCAAAAAACAGGCGAATTCTTTTCGCAACAAACACCTCAATCCCTTAGAGAAGTTCTCCAAAAATTTAACCCTCAAGCCTATAAGTCTCAAGACTGTAAAGATCAAGCAAATCGCTTTACAAAAGACAAATTCCAAGAATCCCTCCAAGAAGCCGTAAATAAGGTATACTTTAATTTACTATGAAATTTTACGACGTGGGTAAACGACTCATGGATTTGATAGGCTCAATTATTGCACTCATTCTTTTTTGGCCAATTATGGTCATTACGGCAATTCATATAAAGCGTGTCTCTAAGGATGGCCCGGTTTTAGCCGATATTCCCAAGCGCCAAGGCAAGGATGGCAAAAAATTCACCTTTTATAAATTTCGCTCCATGATTCCCAATGCAACGCAATGGCTTTATGATCATCCGGAGTTTCACGAAAAGTATAAAAACAATAACTACAAAATAGCAGCTGAGGAAGATCCGCGAATAATTAAAGGGGGGATTTTTATGCGTAAATACAGCATCGATGAGCTTCCTCAATTTTTAAATGTGCTTAAAGGGGATATGAGTATAGTTGGTCCGCGTGCTTATTATCCGTACGAAATAAAGGAGCAGTTGGAAAAGCATCCCGAGGCTAGACAACACGTAGAAGCTTTAGCAACAGTGAAGCCGGGAATTACAGGTCCTTGGCAAGTAAGCGGTCGTTCAGAAATTGGTTTTATGGAGCGTGTTAAAATGGACGCTGAATATGCAAAAAAGCGTTCACTATTGTATGATTTAGGGGTGATCTTAAAAACGCCCTACGTAGTTATTACAAAGAAAGGAGCTGAGTAATCAGTAATCATGGCAGCAACTAAATTTTGGAATCCCGGTAAAGGTAATAAGTTAGGACAGAAGTTTTCAGGAAAGGATCGTAAGCGTCAAAAGGCTGAGGGTCTTAAGGATTTATCGGCGGATGCTTCTACTGAGGCTTCCGGTGACGCAGGTGCTTCTTCGGTTAAGCCTGCGAAAGGTTTTAAAAATATGAAAAAAGGTAAATTTAGTGGAGCAAAGAATATGAAAAAGGTTAAAAATGGTAAAAAGGTAGGTAAAGCTGCCTTAAAACTTTCAGGTGGAGTAGTGGTTTTGTTGGCAGTTGTGGCACTGGCAGGTTACTTTTTTGTGGTGCGGCCTGCTACTAAGGTTTTGGCAAAGACTGCTGCGTTAAAGCGAGATGCACAGTTAATTAGCGAAGGCTTTGTTGGGCGGGATTTGGTTCAAGTGTCCGAGGGTTTAGATAAGATGGAAAATGATATGCACGAACTTGAGAAGGCGCGTGATGAGAATTTAGGTTGGCTTTCTAAGTTTGGTCCTACTAAGCCTTATTATCAAGACTCTGAAAGTTTCTTTAAAGCGGGGGAGCATTTAATTGCAGCCGGTAGAGAGGCTGTTGTTTTGTCAGAGCCTTTTGCGGATGCTGTTGGTTTACGCGTTTCTTCTGATGAGGAAGTAGTAGAGCAAAGTTTAATGGATGCTTTTTCCAGCTGGGTTTCGGTTATGCCTAAAATTGCCGAAGACTCCGATGAGATTATTAGCCAGCTTTCCATGGCCGGTGAGGCGTTAGAACGGGTGGATCCTTCGCGCTATCCTAAAGAGATTCGCGGTATGGAAATTCGTTCTAATATTAAGCGTGGGCAATCGGTTTTAACTCAGCTAAATGAAGCTGCTCCCGATGTTAAGAAGGCTTTAACTTTAATTCCGGTTTTGCTAGGTACGGAAGGCGAGGAAATCCGTTATATGATTATTATGCAAAACGATAAGGAAATTCGCCCTACAGGAGGTTTCTGGACTAACTATGCTACTTTTAAAGTTAAAAATGCCCTTTTAACTTCTGATTTTACTTCTAAGGATATGTACAGCATTGACTTGGCCTTAGAATCCATTGACTCCTATTATGACTTTCCCGATGCTCCTGCGCCTTACACAAAATATCTAAAAGTAGAGCATCTGTTTGCTCGTGACACTAACACCTCCCCCGATTATCCCACCTCTATAGCAAATTTTATGGAGTTTTATGACATGGGTATGAAGGTAGTTCCTTCTGAAATCAAGCCGGTAAGTGGTGTTTTTGCTATTGATACAAATGTTTTGGCTGAAATTATGGAGATTACCGGACCTGTTACTGTGAATGGGGTTACTTATGATTCAGACAATGTAGTTTTGGAGCTAGAGAGAATTGCTAGTTTAACTTTAGCCCAGCAGTCCGGTCGTAAGCGTGTTTTGGGATATTTAATGGAGGCTATGCTTATTAACCTTTTTGAATCTGATAAGAATCTTTGGCCAAAGCTAATTGAAAAAGGTGTGGATTTAGCTGTTAGAAAGCATGTTTTGGTTTACTTGGATGATTCCGAGGCGCAGGCTTTAGTAGAAAAGTACAATTTGGGAGGCACTATTCGTGAAGATGTTGAAGGGGATTATGCCTATGTTGTGCAGACTAATTTGGGAGGGGATAAGACTAACTGGTTTGTTGAGAAAGATGTAACCCACAATTTGAGTCAAGAGGGTAATCGTTGGGTTAAGACGGTTTCTGTGACCTATTCTTATCCGGAGCCTTCCGGTGAGTATGCTGCTTTTGTTAAGCGTTTTGCGGATTGGACTCGTTTGTATGTTCCTTCAGGGAGTGAGTTGATTGCTAAAGAAGGCTTTGAGGATGAGTTTGGAGGAGGTTCTGAAAGCGGTAAGGATTACTTTGATGGTTATTTAACGCTTGGTCCGGGAGAAACAAAGACGGTGACTTTTAAGTATTATCTTCCGGAGGGTGTGATAGTTGAAGGTGCCCCTTATAAGTTTTTGATTCAGAAGCAGCCGGGAATTGTTAGCGAAGATCATTTTATTGAGATTGGCGGAGAGACTACGGAGGTTGAGTTGACGAAGGATTTTGAGTTTACAAAAGTTCTCTAACTTTTTCAGGTTTTGTTAGGTTCAGAAGCAGTTTACCTCAATAATCTATAATAAGGGAAATGGCCTACCAAGACAGACGTTGCTTTGTACTCAAATCCGTTAACTACAAAGACGCCGACAAAATATTTACACTTTATTCCGATAAAGACGGTAGAATTAGTGCCTCAGCTAGAGGTGTTCGCAAAATCAGTTCCAAAAGAGCCGGCAGCCTAGACCGTTTAAATCTTGTTAAATTAAGCTACTATCAAGGCGCCTCCGGATACAAAACTATAACTGAAGTTACAGGAGTTTTCTCTTTTCGCCATCTCAAATCGAATCCTGATAAAGTTAAAATTTCATATCAAATTATAGAAGTCTTGTTGAAAACTTTAGAAGAAGATGCTCCCGATAGGCGTTTATTTAACCTTTTAGAGCGTACTTTTTTGCTGTTGGATACTGATGCGGTTTATGCGCAGGCAGTTTTAGGTTATTTTTTGCTTAATTTTATGGAAATTTTGGGCTATAAACTTTCTTTAGCGGGTTGTGTTTTATGTGGTCATCGCCTATCTAAGGAGTGGGGAAGTGCTGCTTTTAATTACGATAAAGGGGGTTTAGTTTGTTCCAATTGCAAGACGTTTGAACCTGCTTTGGAGTTGAAGTCAGCTGCTTTAATGGCTAAGTTAAAGGATTTAGCTGAAGTAGATTTCAGGTTTTTTCAAAAGGAGACGGTTTATTTGCACAGTTTAATGGATGTTTTGCATCAGTATGTTCGTTTTAAGCTGGAAGGGTAGGGGTTAAACTCTCTCCCTAAAACCATGTGATATACTGTTTCCATGCCACGACGAAAAAACCCTGTTGTAGACATGAAAGACATAGTTAGCCTTTGCAAACGCCGAGGTTTTATTTTCCCCGGCTCCGAAATTTACGGTGGCTTAGCTAACACATATGACTTAGGACCTTTAGGTGTAGAAATGTTAAGAAACATAGTTGACTCTTGGTGGGAGTTTTTTGTCCATCAACGAGAGGAAATTTATGGCTTGGACACCTCCATTCTAATGTCTCCTCGAGTTTGGGAAGCTTCCGGCCATACAGAAAGCTTTAACGATCTTTTAGTGGATTGTAAAAATTGTCAGTTACGCACACGCGCTGATCATATTATTGAGGATTATCTAACCAAAAACGGTAAAAGTGAAAAGGTAGAAGGGCGCTCTGCAAAGGAATTAGATACTCTTATCAACAAGTACAAAATAGAGTGTCCCGAATGTGGAGAATTTGATTGGACACCTGCGCGCGCTTTCAACCTCTTATTTAAAACCCATATAGGCATAATTCCCGGTGAAAAATCCACCGCTTACCTCCGTGGAGAAATCGCCCAAGGAATGTTTGTAAACTTCAAAAACGTACTAGACACCATGCACCCAAAACTCCCTTTTGGTTTAGCTCAATTTGGTAAAGCATTCAGAAACGAAATAACCCTAGGAAACTACATTTTTAGAACCTTAGAATTTAACTTAGCCGAATTTGAATACTTTTTTGATCCTAATGAGCAGGATTGGATGGAATATTTCAAGTTTTGGAAAGAGCAAATGGTTAAATGGATTGTTGGTTTAGGTGTTAATGAAGATCATCTTCGTTGGCGGGTTCATACAGATGATGAGCGCTCCCACTACTCCGAAAGGACTGAGGATTTAGACTTTAGGTTCCCAATGGGATATAAGGAAATGTTTGGACTAGCTTATCGAACTGATTTTGATTTGCGTAATCACATGGAAAAGTCGGGGGTTGACATGACCTATACAAATCACAAGACGGGCGAAAAGATTATTCCACATGTTGTTGAGCCTACCTTTGGAATAAATCGTGTTTTGTTTGCGCTTCTAACGGATGCCTATAATGAGGATGGAAAGCGAACGGTTTTGGAGTTGGCTCCTGAGATAGCTCCTTATAAGTTTGCAGTTTTTCCTTTGGTGCGCAATAAGCCGGAGATAGTGGAGAAGGCTCGCGAGGTGTTTAAGCATCTAAATAAGGATTATAACGTGGCATGGGATGATCGCGGAAACATTGGTAAGCGCTATTTAAGCCAGGATGAGATTGGTACGCCTTATTGTGTGACGATTGATTATGATACGTTGGAGGATGATACGGTTACGGTGCGTGATCGTGATACTACGGAGCAGGAGCGTGTGCCTTTTAGAGATATTGCTATTTAATATTTTCTTTTGGATTACTTTTGCCACTGACCGATTTGTCTTTTTGGTTGTTTTGTAGTACTTTTCCCTCACGCAAGAGTTTTATAGGCTTCTAAAGGAGGTGAGATGTACATGCCTAAGCAACTGTCGTTTGTGCGCCCGTTCCGTGTCCGTTCTGGTGCAATAGGTGATCAGCTTTGGGAAATCCTGTATGAACTTGGTGTTCAGGATGGTGACGCAACCTTTACTGACCCCGAGGTTGAATTCGTGAGTAACCTACACGCCAACACGGCTCCCGGTGCTGAAATAGTCCTTATTACGGTGGCGGAACTATGGGAGGAGGCCTATCTTTTTCGCCGCAAAGTGGACTACCTCTATCGTGTTGATGTTGAGGGTCGCAAGCTAGCACTTCTTAAACGTCAGCTCCTTCGTATCCTTACTCAACGCGATTAACGTTTTTATGGGGAGGCATCTCTGCAGCGGATGTCTCCCTATCCTCTGGTTAGATTGTAAATCAAGGTAAACTTCAGATTTCATACATATTCGACCCGTATATAATGGCAAAATCCTCATCTAATAAAAAAGTGCCCGTTTTTGAGTCAGATTTGATCCCAAATTTGGAGTAAATATTCATTTCGAGCGAAGCGAAACTGAACGAAAAACGAGTACTCCGAAGACTTTCGGGTTTTTTCTGTGTTGACATTGGATACTCTATGGTGGAATATAGATACAGATTGGTGATCAATGGTGAAAAAGGACAGTCCTTTAAGAGGACTGTCCCTCCAGAAAAACGGGTATGAAAATGTTTCTTGGGGAATACAACCCTAACATAACAAGTGGAAATCGAATAGCGCTGCCCAAGAAACACCGCGAACAACTAGCGGGAGATACTGTAGTTTTAGCCAAAGGCTTTGAAAAATGCATATTGGTTTACGATCTAAATGACTGGTCAGATCGTGTAGAACGCCAAGTAGACAACCTAGTTTCCGAGGGCGTTAAGCGCAGTAATTTGGAACGCTACCTCTACACATCAGCAGCGGAAGCCTCCGTTGATAGCCAGGGGCGTGTTGTAATTCCATCTGAACTTAGAGAATACTCTGGCATAAACGGAAAGACAGCAGTCATTGGAGTAGGCGATCACGTAGAAGTCTGGGATGACGAATCCTGGAAAAAGCACCTTAAAAAGATATCGGAAAAAATTCCGGAGTAGTTGGAGTAGCTTATGCACTATCACGTTCCGGTTTTAAAAGACGAAGTTTTGACTTATTTGGCTCCTGCTGAAGGACAGAAGATTATTGACGCTACTTTGGGAGATGGAGGTCATACGCTTGCCCTTTTAAAAAAAGAGGCAGAGGTTTTGGGACTGGATTACAACCAAGAATCTTTGAAACGCGCGGAAAAAAGAATTAAAGAGCAGAGTTTAGAGAAAAATTTCACTCCAAAATTAGGTAACTTTCGTAACATTGACAATTTAGCTACCAAAGAAGGTTTTGAGAAAGTTCATGGAATCCTTTTTGATCTCGGCTTTTCATCGACTCAGCTGGAACAAGATGAAACAGGCTTAAGCTTCCAAGAGAATCAACCTTTAGACATGCGCCTTGATAAAACATTGGGAGTTACCTCTAGCGATTTACTTCATGCGTTATCTGAAGATGAGCTGGCTCGTTTATTTAAGGAATATTCCGATGAGCGCCATGCAAAGAGATTTGCAAGCGCAATAGTAAAGCATCGTGAATTGGAGAAGCTGCAGACCACTGAGCAACTTGCAAAATTGATTAGTGCTGCTGCCCCTCCAGGTTACGAAAAAGGGAGGATACATCCTGCTACCAGGGTTTTTCAAGCTCTGCGAATAGCAGTTAACGATGAAATTGAAAATTTGAAATTAGCACTGCCTCGGGCTGCACATTTATTACTGCCTGGCGGGCGAATGGTTGTTATAAGCTTTCATTCGCTTGAAGATAAAGCGGTCAAAGATTTTGGTCGCACTGTGCAGCCTGACCTAATTGAGCTTACTGATAGGCCTGTTACGCCATCCGATATTGAATTGAAAAAAAATGTAAGGTCGCGAAGTGCTAAGATGCGTGTTTTTGAGAAGCAGGAGGCTGCTGAGAAAGAAGGCAGCGCTACCTCTGCCAATAATTAAAAAATAAATAAAATGAAAAAAATTAACCTAATAAACCGGAATATTCTCTCAGCAGATTTTCTAAAAAAGATTTGCAAAATTTCCGCAGCCATTTTTATTGGGTGTTTTATAGTTCAATTTTACTTAAGTAATCGCTATGCTGTGAAAAATGCATCCCTTCAGGGTTGTTTAAGTCAAAGTGCTTCCTTGGAAAAAGATCTGGCAAGACTTAAATATCGCGCCTCTCTGCTTTCTTCCCTTGAACATATAGAAAAGAAGGCAAAGGAACAGGGCTTTACTGAAATGGATCAAAATTTGTTGACAATTGGGCCTACTACAGTGGCGTCAGCAGCTTCTTTAACAAATCGCTAGTTTCTGTGGGGAAAATTTCTATAGAGAAGCCATTAAAAGCGTCACCGGAAACAGTAAATTTTTCCTTTGAAGACAGCTCTAAATAAATTTCCAAATCCAAACGTGCGAAAGTACAAAACTACAACATCTCAAAATCGAATAAAGTTCATTTCTGCTTGTTTTTTGGCAGCAGCTTCTCTTTTGGTGGCAAAGCTTTTTTACATTCAGGTGCTGTCGCATGAAAAATACGAGGCCTTGGCACAGGATCAGCATTGGATAATAGAAGAAATTCCGGCCGGTCGTGGGACGATTTATACTAAAGATGGGGCGGTGTTGGCCTCAAATCAAGACTATTACCTTTTATATGGAGAGCCTTTGCGAGTTGATGATACGCCTTACTTGGCGGATAAATTGGCGCAGCTTCTTAGTGAAAGAGACTTTGGAACTTATGAGGAGCTTTATGCTAAGTATGTTGATTTGTTGGATCGTGATCTCTGGTGGATTGCTTTGGAGCGCGATATTGATCCTTTAACTAAGGAGGCGCTTGAAAATCTGGAGTTGGCTGGCATTGGATTTGAGCTTGCTCCTAAGCGTTTTTATCCTGAGGAAACTTTAGCTTCGCACGTTTTGGGATTTGTGGCTTTTAACGAGGATGGCGAGCGGGTGGGCTACTTTGGAGTTGAGGGTAATCTGGATGGTGATTTACGAGGTAAACCCGGAAAAGTAGTTCAGGAAAAAGATGCTGAAGGTAATCCCATTTTAGTAGGGGGTTATGAAAGAACTGATTCTATTAAAGGGCGTGATGTGGTTTTAACTTTGGAGCGTCCTGCTCAGTATTTAGTTGAGCGCGCCCTTGAGGATGCCGTAAAAAAATATGGAGCTGCTTCAGGAAGCGTTATTGTCATGGATCCTTTTACGGCCGAAATTATTGCCATGGCAAACTATCCGGAGTTTAACCCTGCTAAACTTGAGAGCGAATCTCAAGCTAAAAATTTGGCCATTGCAGACACTTACGAACCGGGTTCTGTTTTAAAAGCGTTCACTGTTTCTGCGGGTATTGACTCTGGTAAGATCACGCCAGCAACTACTTTTGTGGATCGCGGTCCCGTAACTTATTCGGATTACACAATTGATAACTGGGATGGTAAACATCATGGTGTTCAGGATATAGCTCAACTCTTGCAAAAATCTAACAATATAGGAGCTGCTTGGATGGGTCATCAAGTTGGTTCTGACGACATTCACAAGTATTTTTCGCGTTTTGGTCTGGGGGAAAAGTCAGGAATTGGCCTAGAAGGTGAAGATACAGGAGTAATTCGCGATCCGGCTACTTGGACGGCAATTGATTTAGCTACTATTTCCTTTGGTCAAGGTATTTCTGCCACCCCTCTACAGGTTTTAAATGGTTTTAATGCTATTGCCAATGGAGGTGTTTTGTATCGCCCTCGAATTATTTCCGAAATTATTACAGAGGATGAGGCTTTAACAATGGAGACTAAAAAGATTCGCCGGGTTATTAGTTCAAAGACTTCGCAGACAATGGTTGATTTGTTGACTTCTGCGGTAGATCAAGGAGAGTCTAAGTTTTTTAACATTGATGGTTATAAAATAGCGGGTAAGACCGGTACGGCGCAGATTCCCGAGGAGGGTACTTATGATCCTTCGGAGACTAATGCTACGTTTGTGGGCTTTCTGGCGGGGTCTAAACAATTTTCTATGCTAGTTAGACTTGAGCGTCCTTCAACAAGTCCTTATGCAGCGGAGACGGCTGTCCCTTTATGGATGGATCTGGCGCACGAATTGGTGACTTATTACGGTATTCCCCCTGATAATTTGTAGCAAAAATTCTAGTTAAACTAGAATATTCCCCCTTGAAGTGTTTATTTGTGTTGCTATATTTAGTGTGTGGGTGTTTTAAGTTTAAAGTCAGGTGCTCAAGCGGAAAAAATTGCTGTTAAGTATCTGCAAAAACTTGATTACGAAATTATAGATACAAACTGGAAGTGTAAGTGTGGCGAGATTGATATTGTTGCTTCTAAGGATTTTCAGCAGATTGTGTTTTTTGAGGTTAAGTATCGAAAGGATGCTCGTTTTGGTTATCCGGTGGAGTTTATTTCTGCCTCTAAGTTGGCTAAGTTGCGAAAGGCTATCGAGGTGTTTTTGCTTATGCATGCTCCTGCTGACATTTCCTGGAGGCTTGATGGTTTGTGCCTTATGCCCAGGGAGGGTAAGTTGCGCCTTCGCTGGTATGAGTGTTTGTTCTCAGATATCTAATATCAATATTTGTTGGAGAGATCTCGCTACTTCCTTACGTTTCGCCCGCACATATTTTTATAAATAAATGGACAGGCTGTGTTCATGGTAAATTTGCCCTTATATATTGGTTTTCGTGCGGGCTGCAAAAGTGCGTCAGTAGGAGATCTCTCCACAAAGATTAATTTGAAAGTATTACTAAATTTGGTTCTGTGGTTTTGCTAGTTGCCTGAGTTGTATCTTCCCCGGCGGGCCCAGCAGCTTCTTCCACAGGGAAAAGCATTTCCTGAATATCCTCATGCAAACTTGCAAAATCCGGCTCCCGTGGGATAAAAACCCACGCATGATACTCACTATTAGGATAAAGACCCGGATGATAAACATACTTCCCATCAACAACAAAGGAAACCACCTTGTAATCCTCCCGATCCTTGTAAAAATCCCACAAATAGCGCACATCCTCCAATTTAAGCGTTGTGTACATCCGCTGAGCTGCCGTAACTGCCTTATAAAATTTCTCAATATCCATCGGCCAAAAATCACTTGCCGGTTGACTAACTCCCTCTACCATGCCTGCCAAAATTCTATGTTGTCTTTTAGCACGCATTAAATCACTACCCTCACCATTAGTACCCTTACGGGAACGTGCAAAATCCAAAGCCCTCCAACCATCCATAACCTCACGACCCGCCTCAAAACTTACCGGCTTTAACCCCGTATCCGTGTTATTTGGAAAGTGCGTATCTGTAAAACTTCGTTCAACCTCAACAGGAACACCTCCAAATGAGTCTACAATCCAACGGAAATCTTCAAAGTCGCAGCGAATATAACCATCCACCTCCAAACCGGTAACCTGCTCAAACGCATCAATTAAAGTTTCAGGACCCTTAACCGAATATAAAGCGTTAATCTTATTACTATTTACCCAAAGATCCCGCGGTACTGAAGTTAAAAGCATAACATTATCCTCTGGATTTAAACTGGCAAGAATCATGACGTCGGTGTTATAAGTTGTAGCTGCTTTACTTCTGCGGTCTATGCCCAAAAGAAGCACATTAATAACATCTTTATTTGCAAGTTCGGACTTAGGTTTTTCTGCCTCTTTTGAGGCTAAATCTCCAAAACCAATGCCTCCGGAATTTTCATCTTCAGTACCTTCCTCCAAAGAACTTTTTGCCAAATTCTCCTCCTCCTGCCGAATAAAACGAGGCCTTAAACCTAAAAAGATTCCTGTAGCAATTGCCCCTGTAACAACCGCTAATTGTATAAACAGTTTTTTGTTCACCCTATCAGGATATTAGTGTTTACTTTTAGAGTCAAATTACTTATGATTAGTTCATATGAAAAAAATTCTCATCATAGAAGACGACCAATCCCTTTATAACGTTTACTCCGCTGAATTAAAGCTTCGAGGTTACGAAGTAGAACATGAAGCCGACGGAATGAAAGCCATGGCTAAAATCGAGGATTACAAACCCGATTTAATCTTGCTTGACATAATCCTTCCGGGAAGAAACGGGCTGGAAATTCTGGAGGAAATGTTTAGTCGCGATGAATTTGAGGACATGAAAGTAATTATGGTTACAAATTACGGTAACGACTCTAATGTTAAAAAGGCTTTGGAGTTGGGCGCAATTGACTACGTATTAAAGTACAACATTGTGCCGTCTGAATTATCTGCCCGAGTAGCTGAGGCTTTGGGGGAGAGTGAAGATACTCCGGTTAAAATAACAAGCTAAACTACTAAAACACCAATGGATTTGTGGGTTAAGATCTTAATAGGAATATCAATTCCCTTTTTTGCTCTTGTAGCTGTTGTAGTTTATCGCCTTCTAACTCTTCAGAAAAGCTTAGGTAAAACAAAATACCTGACGCTTGATCCTTCTGTCATTCATGCTTTGGTTACACGTGTAAGTAAAGAGTATGCAGAGGATTTGGATCTTAAGGCTGCTTTAGACTTGCTGATAGAAGTTTTAATTGACAATGTGTCTTTTACTGCAGCTTCGTTTTTAATTCCTGTTACGGAAAATAGTTCTGATTTTAATTTCAAATCTCACTTGGTTTATGAGGTTCCCGAGGCTTACGTTAAAGGCAATATTGACGTTTTGAAAAAGTATGTGGAAGAGCATATGGAGGTTTCCGTTGAGAATATTAATCGGGAGGTTGAAGGTGGGCCTATTAATTCTTCCAGTAATGTGCAAGCTTTATCTCGGGTTATTTTGCCTATAGAGGTAGGCCTTCTGAGAGGGGCTTTATGCATAACTTCGCGAAAGCGTGATCATTTTTCTGAACAATTAACGGAGGATCTTAAAGAGCTTATTCATTCGGTTTCAGAGTGTTTGGAGTTGTTATGGGGAGTGGCCCGTAGAGAGCGTCGCAAGTTTAAGGCCATGGTTGATAGCATGCGTGATGGTGTTTTTATGGTAGACGAGGAGTATCGCTTTTTAATTGCTAATCCTGCACTGAAGGACATGTTAGGGCTTTATTCATCTGAGTCCGTAAATGTTGTACGCGTTTCTAGCTTTTTTTCACGCCATCTTTCCTTTGAGGATTTGGTTTCGGAAGTTTTTGTTATGGGTAAGACCAAAAAGATTGAGCATCTGGAGCTCGAAGACAAGATTTATACGCTTACGGTTATTCCGGTGAAGGTGAAAAATGTTGTGTCTGCAGTGGTTTGCCTTTTGGAGGATCAAACAAAAGATGCTGAACTTGAAGAAATGCGTCGGGACTTTTCAGCCATGATTATCCATGAACTTCGTTCTCCTTTGTCGGTTATTCGAGGGACTTCTGACTTTTTGTTGAAGGAATCGGCTAATATGGATGATTCACAAGAAATGACTTTTATGGAGCAGATTAAAGAGTCTTCTACTAAGCTTTTGGCTTTGGTTAACAATTTGCTGGATTCTGCAAAGATAGAAAGTGGAAAGATAGAATTGTCCAAAAAGATGACAGACTTGGCCAAGCTGATTAAGAGTGAGGTTGAATACTATGCTTATTCTGCCCGCCAAAAGAAGATAAACTTAAAGTCAGATGTTGAGGTTGGTCTAGCCGAGGTGAACGTGGATTCGGAGAAGATTCAACAGGTGCTTAATAACCTTATTTCTAATGCGCTTAAATACACTCCGGATGGTGGGGAGATAGTGGTTGGGGCTTTGCATACGGGGGACACTGTTCGTCTCTATGTATCTGATACGGGAAGGGGTATAGCAGATGAAAATAAGGATCAGATATTTGATAAATATAAGCGTGTTGAAGGCGGCTCTTTAACTTCGGATGGTGAAAAGAGTACGGGGCTTGGTTTGGCTATTTCCAAGGGAATTGTGGAGGCTCATGAAGGAAAGATTTGGGTTGAGGATAATGAGCCTAAAGGATCTCGCTTTATTGTTGAGTTGCCCGCTTAATCTTTTATGAAGGTACCGCAGCACATTTTTAGAAAATATGACATTCGCGGTTTATATCCTGAAGATATTAATAAGGATAATGCCTATTTGATTGGCTTGGCTATTGGTTCCATTTTTAAGGCGAGGGGTTATGCCTCTTGTGCTTTGGGGTGGGACAATAGAGATAGTTCTGAGGCCCTTCGTGATTCTGTTTCTTTTGGGCTTTCTGATATGGGAATAAACGTGAAGCAGTTGGGGATAGTGCCTACTCCGCTTGTGTATTTTATGACTTGTGAGGATGACGTTGATTGTGGTGTGCAAATTACGGCAAGCCATAATCCGAAGCAATTTAATGGGGTTAAGTCTGTGCACAATGATGCCTATAAGTTTGCACCTGAGGAGACTCAAGAGATTTATAAGCGTGTTTTGGAGTTTAAAGAGCAGGGGATTTCTTTGGAGGATCGGTTTGAAGATGCTTCTGCCACTGCGTCTGGTGAAATTTCGGATTTTTCCGATGCCGTAAGTCGTTATGTTAGTTATTTTGTGAATCATTTTGAATTTGACCGTCCTTTAAAAGTAGTTTTAGGTTGCGGGCATGGCTCTTGTAGTGAAATTGCTCCTTTAATTTTTGAGAGTTTGGGTTGCGAAGTGATTTCAGAGGATTGTTTCTTGGATTCCGATTTTCCCAATGGAATGGCTAATCCGGAGGATCCTGCTTTTATGGAGCGTTTATCGTCTTTGGTAACAAAACACGACGCAGATCTAGGCATCGGTTTTGATAGTGATGGTGATAGAGTTGGCTTTATTGATGAGAAAGGGAGGCCTGTTCCTATGGCGGAAGTTTTGGCGCTTTTTACGCAGGAGGTTATGGAAGTTTATCCGGGGGAGGATGTAATTTATGATGTTAAGTTTAGTCCTTTAGTAGGAGATGTAATTGAGTCTTTGGGAGGTAATCCTATTCAGGTGGCTACGGGGCATCCTAATATTGACCCGCGTATCAAAGGGGGAGCAGCTTTGGGGGCGGAGTTTTCAGCACACATTTATTTTGGGCATGTTTATAGGAATCACGATGATGGGATTTATGCAGCTGCGCGCCTTTTGAAGGTTTTAGACGCGCGCAGTAAGCCTCTTTCTAGTTTGGTGGGGTTTTTACCGGAACGTTCTTCTTCTCCCGAGTACAAGATTCCCTGTCCCGAAGAGGATAAATGGCGGGTGATTGACTCCTTGGTTGACACGGTAAAAAAGGATTTTTCAGATGTTCTTACTTTGGATGGTGTAAAAGCTCGATTAACAAAGGGTGCTTGGTTTTTAATTCGTGCTTCCAATACATCGCCTTATTTAAGTGTTCGCATGGAGGGTTCTTCACCGGAAGAGCTTGAAATGGTGAAGTCTAATGTTTTGCAAATTTTACGGAAGCATCCTGTGTTGGATTTAACTTCTTTGGTCTAGGGGGATCTTCTTTCTAAGGTGACAAACCCCTTTTCGTTTCCACGACTTCGCTTCGCTCCGAAATGTCACCGAAAAGGGGCCCATCACCTTATACGTATTTTCCAAATCATTGCAGGAAAAACCCACCTTGTATATACTTTAGTTATATGAATAAATCCACTGCCCACATTCTCAAATTTTCCGATATTAGAAAAGCCGACCTTCCCTATGTTGGAGGTAAAGGGGCAAACCTTGGTGAGATGTTTGCTGCAGGCATTCCCGTTCCTGATGGTTTTGTAGTTACAGCAAAAGCTTATTTTGATTTTCTGGATACCACTTCTCTTAGACAAAAGATTCTCACAGAACTATCCGGTTTAAATACAGATGACTCTAATGCTCTATCTCAGGCGTCTAAAAATATAAAAACTGCAATTTTAGCAGCAAAAATGCCTGATTCTCTAAAAGAAGAAATCCGCAAAGCCTATCATCATCTTTCAGGAGATCACAATGCTTTGGTAGCTGTTAGATCCTCCGCTACGGCTGAAGACCTTCCGGATGCCTCGTTTGCAGGTCAACAGGAGACCTATCTAAATATTGAAGGAACTGAGGATGTTGTTGAACATGTGCAAAAATGTTGGGCATCCCTTTTTGAGGCTCGGGCAATTTTTTACCGTACGGAAAATGGATTTGATCATCTTAAGGTTGGCATAGCAGTTCCGGTGCAGCTAATGGTTCAGTCGGAAGTTTCCGGAATTATGTTTACGGTTAATCCGCTGACTAACAATCGTGACGAGGTCTCTGTGGAGGCTGCTTTTGGGTTAGGTCAGCCCATTGTTTCCGGAGAGGTCACGCCGGATCAATTCATAGTTGACAAAGAATCCGGTGAAATAAAGTCAAAACATCTCTCCTTGCAGAAGTGGCAGCTGACTCAAGCCGGTAAAACTCCTATAGCAAAGGCACATCAAAAGGTTCAGAAGCTGGATGATTCTCATGTGAAGGAGCTTGCTCAACTGGGTGTGAAAATTGAAGATCATTATGGGCGTCCTCAGGATATCGAGTGGGCTATGGAGGGTGGAGAGCTTTTAATAGTGCAGTCGCGTCCGGTTACAACTTTGAAGCGCAAAAAAGAGGAGGAGGTTACAGTAGTAAATCCTGATGAAGCTGCAAAGTTTATTCTGGAGGGTTTGGGGGCTTCTCCGGGAGTAGCTTCAGGCCCGGTTAAAGTGATAAAGGATGCTTCCGAAATTTCCAAAGTTAAAAAAGGTGATGTTTTGGTTGCGGTTATGACTAATCCGGATTTTGTGCCGGCAATGCGTAGAGCCTGTGCAATTTTAACGGATGAGGGTGGGCGAACTTCTCATGCTGCTATTGTTAGTCGCGAGCTTGGAATTCCCGCTATAGTTGGCTCTCAACAGGCTACTTCTATGCTAAGTCCCGGTGAGGTTATAACGGTGGATGGCTCCAATGGGAAGGTTTATTCAGATGATGTTACCAAAGTAGAAAAGGTGGAAGTTGAGGATATTGATTATGAAAGTCTAAAGACGGCTACAAAGATTTATATGAACTTGGCAGAGCCTGATTTGGCTGCGGAAATGGCTGAAAAAAATGTGGATGGTGTGGGGCTTTTGCGCGCGGAGTTTATGATTGCTCAAATTGGGAAGCATCCACGAAAGTTTATTAAGGAGGGTAAGCAGCAGGAGTTTATTGATGCATTAACGGAGGGTCTTACTCGATTTGCCGAAGCTTTTGATCCTCGTCCTGTGGTCTACAGATTTACGGACTTTCGAACTAATGAATATGCTAATTTGGAGGGCGGTCAGGAGTTTGAAAAAGATGAGCCTAATCCAATGATTGGCTTTAGAGGAGTTAGCCGTTACATAGAAGATGACGATGTTTTTGAGTTGGAACTTGAGGCAATTAAGAAGGTTCGCAATAAGTTGGGGCATAAGAATTTGCATGTGATGTACCCTTTTGTACGTACAGTGGATCAGCTTAAAGAAGTTAAAAAGATTACAGCTGCTTCCGGTTTACAGCGAGGTCCCTCTTTTAAGGTCTGGATGATGGTGGAGATTCCCTCTAACGTAATTTTGCTGGATGACTTCATTGACGTGGGAATTGATGGCGTTTCTGTTGGTACCAATGATTTGACGATGCTTACTTTGGGAGTTGATAGGGATAATGAGCGTGTTGCTAACGTTTATAGCGAGATGAATCCGGCGGTTTTGCAGAGTTTGGAAAAAATTGTTAAGACTTGTAGAAAACGTAAAGTTACATGTTCGATTTGTGGTCAGGCGCCCTCTGTTTATCCTGAATTGGTTAAGATGTTGGCGGATTGGGGAATTACTTCCATTTCGGTGAGTCCCGATGTTTTAAACAAAACACGAAAGATTGTTTATGATGCTGAACATGAGGTTTTAAAGAAGGCGGGTAAGAAGTAGTGGTTTTTGGCGGAGTTTCAGAAGCCTTTAACTTTAGCAACAGATTTTATGAGTTTAATTAAGTCAATTACTGCCTATAAAGTTTTAAATTCCCGTAGTGACTGGACGGTTAGGGCGCAGGTGACTCTAGAGGATGGTACGGTTGCAAGTCAGACGGTTCCTGAAGGTGCTTCTAAAGGGGAAAATGAGTCTATTTCGGTTCCTATTGATGAGGCAATTAGAAATATTCGCATTGACATAGCGCCTGCTCTTGTAGGCAAGTCTCCTTTTAATCAGCGTGATATTGACGAAACCATGATTAAGCTGGATGGTACTGATAATGACTCTAATTTAGGTGGGAATGCGGTTTTGGCGGTTTCTTTAGCTGTTGCTAAGGTGGCTGCTAAGTCTCAAGGGAAGGAGCTTTATACGTATTTGCGGGATTTGTATTTGGAAGGTAATGATAGTGCTGATTCCGGCGAGGCTCCTAAGGGCTCGGACTTTAAGTTTCCAACTCCGGTTTTTAACATTTTAAATGGTGGAAAGCATGCGCAAAATGGGCTTCCCTTTCAGGAGTTTATGGTTATTCCTGCTATGAATTTATCTTACGAGAAAAAGTTGGAGGTTGGTGTTGCTTGTTACAAGACTTTAAAGGAGCATCTTCATTCGGAGGATCTTTCCATTGGTGTTGGTGATGAGGGTGGTTTTGCTCCTGTAGGTTTGTCGGTTAAGGAGGCTTTGGATAAGCTGGTTTCTGCTGTTAAGGAGGCAAATTTTACTTTAGGCAAGGATGTTTTTTTGGGAACGGATGTGGCAGCGGGCAGTTTTTATGATCAGGAGCGTAGTTTGTACATTTTTGAGGATGCCGGTATGGAGCTTACTACTGATGAGTTTTTTGACTTTTATGAAGGCCTTTTAAAGGATTATCCTTTGATTTACGTGGAGGATCCCTTATTTGAAGCTGATTTTGCTGCTTGGCATAAGTTTTTTGGTCGCTTTAAGGAGAAAACCATGGTAGTTGGGGATGATTTGGTTGTAACTAATGCTAAGATTTTGGAAAAGGCTCTGCAGGAAAAGACTATTAATGCGGTTATTGTGAAGCCTAATCAGGTGGGCAGTTTAACGGAGACTTTTGATTTTGTTCGTTTAGCACAGGAAAATGGTTTGGTGGTTACGGTTTCTCACCGGAGTGGTGATACAGCAGAGGATACCTTTGTTTCGGATTTAGCGCTGGCTGTGGGAGCTGACTTTGTTAAGTTTGGTGCTACAGCACGTGGAGAGCGTGTTGTTAAGTACAACCGAATTCTGGAAATCTACCACCAAAAAACTTAGATCTCAATTACGACTATTGCTGTTTATCTGGATATATTTTTTATGACTTGCATAAACTTATCTTGGATTTTAGTATTGGTGTATATCAAATTATTTAGTAAAGGAAAGGGCAAATCATGTTGAAGGATCCTAGAAATACAAATTTAGCTAAGGTGTTAGTTGAGCATTCCCTAGAGGTTGGTAAAGGTGATAATGTAGTTATTTCTACTTCCGATCTTTCCACCGGGTTGTTGGGTATTAAAGTATGATTCTGATGATTTTGGGGACAAAATTTTTGTACGAAGTAATGGGACTAAGGTTTATACTGCAAAAGATACCGCTTATCATCTTTGGAAGTTTGGCCTTTTGGGTAAGGACTTTTTATATAAATTATGGGATTCTGAATCCTTGACTCAGCCGACTTATCGGACTTCCCTGGAAGGTAAATCTTTCGATTCCTTCGGTAGTGCGGATATCATTGTTAACTTGATCGATGAACGTCAAACATATCCTCAAGAGATGGTTAAGCATGCCCTACATAGTTTGGGTTATGCAGAAGAGGCTGCGGAATATAATCACATAGCGTATGGAGTTGTTTCACTTTCAAAGGATACCGCGGAAGCTCTCGGAGTGGAAGTTTCGGATGACAAAGAAGTTTATGCTATGTCCGGTCGTAAGGGAATCGGAGTAAAGGTTACCGATTTACTTGATTTATTGTGTAAGGAAATTTCGCAAATCCAGAGGAAATCCGGAGTTGATTTAACAGATCCAGATCTTGCCTCCTCTCAAGAGATAGCATTGGCAGCTATAAAGCACTATATGCTAAAAAATAATCCCTACACACCTATCTTGTTTGATTACAAGCAGGCGCTGAAATTAGTGGGGAATACAGGTCCTTACCTTCAGTATTCTCATGCACGTGCTTGCAGTATCTTAAAGAAATTTGAGCCCTTTGACACTAGTTGTACTAAGGGAGCGGAACTTGCCTCAACTGAAGAGGCATTGTTAAAAGATTTGGAAAGTTGGCCTTTTATAGTAGGTCGTGTCTTGGAGGACTTCAACTTAGCCATTTTGTCGGAGTATGCCTTTACTTTAGCGCAATCTTTCCACACGTTTTATGAGCATAACAATGTCTCTCAGTCAGAAGGTTCTGTTAAAAATTTTCGTCTAACCTTGATTCTGGCTTTTACTAAAGTTATGCAAGAGGTTTTGCAGGTTATGGGTATTTCTGCTCCTAAAAGGATGTAGTTTCTTACTCAATCACATAAGCAGCATAGTCTTGGCCTAGTTGAGTTTCTATAGTTGCAGTTTCCTCATCGCTTAATTCTTCAAAGTACTTTCTAAAACATCGAATAGAGTTTCCATGACAAGAAACTGCTACATTAATCTGTTTTTCCTTCATTTCCTTAACGAGATCCTCTGCAAAAGCGCTAACACGTTTATAAACCATGCCAATGCTTTCTCCATGTGGGGGCTGTCCATGATAAGTCCTTCTAATACGATGCAAAAACTCCGGATCCTTTTTATGCCACTCTAACTTACTTTGTCCCTGTAAATCACCATAGGAGCGCTCTTTAATACGTTCATCCTTTTCAATTTTTAAGTTCTTAGCGCTTTCATTTTTAGACATTGCAATTTTCATAGTTTGGAGTGCTCGCTTTTGCGGGGAAGATATTAGCTTATCTATTTTTTTATCCTTTAACTTTTCTGCCAAAACTTCCGCCTGCTCTTCTCCTCTTTCTGTTATTGGAGCTGTTCTCCATCCGCTAAAGACGTATTTTTTATTGTCTACACTTTCACCATGCCTAAAAATATACAAAGTAGGTTTCTCATTGGATTCCTCTTTAGGCAGTTCATCTACCTCACGATACTCTAAACGAGCTTCTACTTCTGCTAATTCTTCCTTTGTTATTTCAGGAACCGGCTTATTCTTTAACTCTTTGTACTTTGCTAAAATCTCCGGATGATCTTTTTCATTTGGAACTTCTTTCAACAGAGTTCCCTTCTCGCGCTTTCTATAAAAGTAGTAAAACCCTACGGCTAGGGCAGCTAAAAACAGTATTTCCATAATAGTAGAAGCACTCTCAATCCCCTCAGATAACTGCTCGGAAGCAGCTAATCCCGTAAAGCCTAAATAAAGGAAAAACAAGTTTCTAACAATGCTTCCTAAAAAAGTTCCAACAGCAAAAACTTTATAGTTTAATTTAATTAATCCGCAAACCACCGAAATAGGGGAGCTTGGCATAACAGGGATGCTTCTTAAAATTGTAAGAGTGGTGTAGTCTCTGGTGGTACCTTCAAAGCGGGAGCCAATTTTTTCTACATGTTTATGAGAGATTCCTAAGAACTTGCCAAATTTGCCAACGACTAAGTCTTCTCCCAAGTCAGCTAAAAAGTATAAAACGCTTGCACCTATGACTCTTCCAAAAGCGCCAAAAACTGCTACTACTCCTAAATACCAAAGAGCCTTTTGCTGCGCCTGCGCTATGCTTCCTGTGGCGGTCATTACAAAGGGGGAGGGGATTGGTGCAATAATCTCCTCGACAATTGTTCCTAGGACGCTAAAAAGTTCTAAGGGAATTGATCTTGCTAATGTTTCCAGATATGTGGTTATTTCAGTTATGAAATGCATGTAATTAGCTTACATGAGGTTTTATGCAAAGCCAAGTTATTTCCGATCTTGTTATTTAGCGTATTTTCTTACAACTCCTGTGACCTTACCCTGAATTTGCAAGTCTTTAGCGTCAACAAAAATAGGATCCATCTTTGAATTTGCCGGTTGCAATCTAATTTGACCCTTACCTTCATTATAGTAGCTTTTAAGTGTTGCAAATCCGTTGTCAATAAGTGCCACAACAATATCTCCATCTTTTGCTGTGTTTTGCTGCTGAATAACAACGTAATCTCCATCAAAGATTCCCTGATCAATCATAGAATCTCCCTTTACTTGCAAAACATAACATCTTCGATTTTTAGAAACCAAATCAGCTGAAACCATTACAGTTTCCAGCGAGTTTTCAATAGCCTCAATTGGTTCTCCTGCGGCAATATAACCAACCAAAGGAAGTTCTATACCCTGTAAAGAAGTGTCAATAAGCTCCGTAATGATTTCAATTCCTCTAACTGCTCCATCGTAGCGCTTAATAAAACCTTTCTTTTCTAAAGCACTTAAATGTTCATGCACTGTTGCTAGTGAGGAAAGCCCCATGGCATCAGCAATTTCTTGTAAAGTGGGAGAAGTATTATTCTTTTGAATAAACTGGGAAACGAAATTTAGTACTTGTTTTTGCCTTTTGTAAAGAGTTACGGGACTCATTAGACCTCCTTTGTTAAATTGTTAAGTAATTCCCAAACTCATTTGTGACTTTGGGTTTTGTTTGTGTAAATTTAGTGTACCGAAAATTTTACGAAGGTGTCAAGAGTTTTGTTTTTTTAGGACATTTTCAAAGCTTATATTCAGATGTCGTTGTATAAAACGGATGTCCTCGGTATTGGTTGTTATTTGTCTGTGATTTGCAAAGTAGACTCTGGTTAAGTCTTTAATATCGTCCCTTATTCTTCTTTCTGTGGATTCGATCAGGGTTCTTAATGTTTTGTGATCTTGGAAGCGCTCGTCACTTGTTTTATAGTCAATCTCTTTAATTTCCTCCTTAAGATTTTTCTCCATGTTTTTCAGGTCATTTTCTACTTGTTTTAATTTATTTGCCAGCTTAGTCTGTTTTCCTTTAACTGACTTTAGGTCTGTTTTGACGCCTTTGATATCCGTTTTTAGGTCTGTTTTAACGCCTATGATGTCCTCTTTTAAGTTTGCTTTAACGGCTTTGATATCCTCTTTCAGGTTTGTTTTAACACCTATGATATCCTCTTTTAGATCTGTTCTAACGCTTTTGATATCCTCTTTTAACTCTTTTCTCAGAGCGTCAATCTTTGTGTTCAACTTAGTATCCAAGTCATTTATAAGGTTTGCTATTTCTTCAATTTGCATTACTTTAAATTTACCAAAACCCCCTAAACATGTCAATAGGAATTGTATTGTTTTAACAACAGCAATAAATCACATTAACAAATAAAACCCGAAAATAATGTGCTAAAATCTGCATGTGTTTAAGTTAATTTCAGACTACAAACCTACCGGTGATCAACCGCAAGCAATTAAGCAGCTTACAGAAGGTATCGAAAAAGGCAAAAAGCATCAGGTTCTTTTGGGTACTACAGGTAGCGGTAAAACTTATTCTGCTGCAAATGTTATAGCCAATGTAAACAAACCCACACTTGTGATTTCGCATAATAAAACCCTAGCAGCGCAACTTTATCAGGAATTTAGAGATTACTTTCCTGAAAATGCTGTTGAATATTTTGTAAGTTATTACGATTATTATCAGCCGGAAAGTTACATTCCTTCAACAGATACTTACATAGAAAAGGATGCAGATATAAATGAGGAAATTGACAAGTTGCGCCTTTCTACAACAACTTCTTTAATGACGCGTGAGGATGTTATTGTTGTGGCTTCAGTTTCGTGTATTTATAACTTGGGATCTCCCGCAGAGTATTCAAAAATTGCTTTGGAGTTGCGGGAAGGTATGAAGCTTCGTATGACGGATTTGCTGACACGTTTAACGCAGCTTTTTTATGAAAGAAATGATGTTAACTTTACCCGCGGGGCTTTTAGAGTTAAGGGCGATGTAGTTGATGTTTTCCCGGCTTATCAGGATTACGCTACTCGTTTGGAAGTGTTTAACGACGTTTTAACTAAGGTTAGTTTTTTTGATCCTTTAACGGGAGAGATCTTGAATAAAAAGGGTCTTCCGGTTAAGCGTAAAGGAAGCGCCACTCGAAAAAACACTCAAGATGAAAAGGATTATGCAGATCATATGGCAGCTCAACCGGGTTTAGTTCTAATTTATCCCGCAAAGCACTATGTTGCTGCAGAGGAAAATCGCGAAGAGGCTTTTGAGCAAATCCAAAAAGATCTAAAGTCTCGTTTAAAGGTTTTGCGTCAGGCCGGCAAAGATTTGGAAGCCTATCGTTTAAAGCAAAAGACTGAATATGATCTGGAAATGATGCGCGAAATAGGTTATTGCAAAGGTATTGAAAATTACTCTCGTTACTTTGATGGACGTTCTCCGGGGGAAGCGCCTTATACTCTTCTGGACTTTTTTCCTGAGGACTATCTAACAATAATAGACGAGTCTCACATAACGGTTCCGCAAATTAGAGGCATGCACAATGGTGATCGCTCTCGAAAGGAGACGCTTATTGATTACGGTTTTAGGCTTCCATCTGCGCTAGATAATCGCCCCTTAAACTTTACGGAGTTTCAAAAGCGTATGAATCAAGTGATTTACACAAGTGCAACTCCGAAGGATTGGGAGATAAACAAGTCGCGTGGTCGTGTTATAGAGCAAATAATTCGCCCTACAGGAATTGTGGATCCGGAAATTCAGGTTTTACCCACGGAGAATCAGGTTCCTGATTTGTTGCAGCGTATTAAGGAGCGCATTGATCGAAAAGAGCGCGTTCTTGTTACAACTTTAACCAAAAAGATGGCGGAGGAGTTGGCAAATTACTTTATAGAAAAGGGTATTAAGGCCACTTATTTGCATTCTAATATTGATACTTTGGAGCGTACTGATATTTTGGATGATTTGCGCAAAGGTAAACATGACGTTTTAGTGGGGATTAATTTGTTACGGGAAGGTCTGGATTTGCCTGAAGTTTCCCTAGTGGCAATTTTAGATGCTGATAAAGAAGGTTTTTTGCGATCTGAAGGCGCTTTAATTCAGATTATGGGAAGGGCTGCTCGCCACATTTCAGGTGAGGTGGTTATGTATGCGGATAATATGACGGGAAGTATGCAACGTGCTATTGATGAGGTTAATCGTCGTCGTGAGATTCAGCTAGCCTATAATGAGGAGCATAATATTACACCTCAGCAGATTGTTAAGCCTATTAGAGAGCGTTTAATTCAGCAGCTTTCCTCTGAGAAGGGGGATGAAGAGGCTGTTCTAAAGCAGGAGTTGTCGCAGCTGCCTCCGGATGAGTTAGAGGAGGAAAGAGCTCGTTTAGAAAAGCTTATGCACTACGAAGCGGAGGTTTTAAACTTTGAGAAAGCTGCAGAGTATCGGGATCTCATTAGGAAAATCAACAAACTTATAGTATAATGTACCCCATAATCTTATGCTAGGGGATGTAATAAATAAGTTAATACAATTTCAGATTTTTCTTGGACGCTTAGTTATTAATGCGGTATTGGGTGTATTGAAAGGACTTTTCTTTCTAACTTTTTATTCTTTAAAGCTTTTGCTTACAGGACTATTGTGGGTACTAGATGCTTTAGCTCATCTTAAGTTTTTACCTCAGGTAGGCTATTCTTGGGGGCAAAAAGCTGCTTTATTTGTGAAGCGTTCCTTGGAGGTGTTTAAAGAAAAAAGGCAGGAACGAAGAGCTCAGAAACAGCTTGTTTGGGAGAGGTGTTTGGAGGAGAAGTTGAGAAAACAGGCGCAGAGGAAGCTTGAGGAAGGCAGTTCTGTTGAGGAGGGTGTCGATTTAACTGAAGAAGTAGAAACTGATTTTCCCGAGGAGTCCGCTGGTTTTGAACAAAATTTAGAAAGCTTATCAAAGGCAAATATTTCACCACCACTCCAGCTCCTTCAACTGACAGCTCCTCCCTTTGGAAGACGCTTTTTACAGCAGCTGAAAAAAGCCTTAAAAAATACGTTTAATTTTCTGTTAAAAACTATTCTGAAGGCCCTTGGGTTTTTAGTTCTTCTTATAGATGTCACTTTTTCAACACTTAAAAACATTTTCATCTTTATAATTAGTTTTCCGCTAAATTTGCTAAAAAGGCTACTTCAGCCGGACTTTCTCTTTTTTGTATCTGGAGTCATTTTTGCGATAGTCTTTATTGTTGCTCCTTTTGAAATTTATCTTTTAGCGGATAGTTTGCCTTCCACAGATTTGTTGGTAGAAAAAGGTAACCGCCGATCTACTAAGATTTTAGATAGAAATGGAAACCTTCTTTATGAAATTTATGAGGATCGGAAGTACGAACCGGTTGAGTTAGATCAAATTCCTGAACACGTTATTCAGGCAACTCTAGCTGTTGAGGATGCTCACTTTTACAAGCACAATGGAATTCGTCCGCTTAGTATGCTCCGCGCTGTTAAAGCAATAGTATTTGAAGACGATCTTCAAGGAGGTTCTACCATAACGCAGCAGCTTATTAAAAATGTTTTACTGACCCCTGAGCGCACCATTTCACGAAAACTTAAAGAAGTGGTTTTGGCTGTTTTAGTAGAGAATCGTTATTCCAAAGATCAGATTTTAGAGCTTTACTTGAACAATATTTCTTATGGTGGAACTGCTTGGGGAATCGAGGCTGCTTCCCAAAAGTTTTTTGACAAGCCTGTTTGGGAGTTGAATTTAGCAGAAGCTTCTATGCTAGCCGGGCTTCCCTCGGCTCCATCGGTTTATTCGCCGTTAAATAAGGACAGCACTCTAGCTAAGCAGCGTCAAAGATTTGTTCTGGATCGTATGGTGAGGGAGGGCTATATAACAGATGAAGATGCTACTGAAGCTTCCGAGAAGGACCTGAAGTATGCTTCTCAAAATACATTTATACGTGCGCCCCATTTTGTGTACTATGTACGTTCTTTGTTAGAGCAAAAATATGGTTCTCGGTTTGTTACGTTTGGGGGACTTACGGTTAAGACAAGTTTAGACCTGGAGTTACAGGAGAAAGTTCAAGATTTGGTTGCTGAAGGTGTGGCGGAAAATTCTTATTTAAATCTAACTAATGGTGCTGCTGTAGTTTTAGATGCTGAAACGGGTGAAATTTTGGCTTATGTTGGTTCTGTTGACTTTTTTGGAGAGGAGTGGGGAGCCTTTGATGTTGCCTCTGCAGAGCGTCAGCCGGGTTCTTCCCTAAAGCCTATTACATACGCGCTTGCTATGGAAAGGGGAGATACTCCCGCTACTTTAATTAATGACTCTCCTACGGCGTTCCCTATTCAGGGTCAAGAACCTTATAAGCCTGTTAACTATGATGGCCGCTTTCATGGGATGGTAACAATTCGGCAGGCTTTGGCAAATTCCTATAACATTCCTGCAGTTAAGACGGTGCAAAAAGTAACTCCTGAGGGTATGGCAGAATTGGCGCATGAAATGGGATTAAGTACATGGACTGAAGACGCTTTCTATGGATTGTCCGTAACTTTAGGCGGGAAAGAGGTTCGTCTAGTAGATTTAACTAATGTTTATGCTACTTTTGCTCGTGGAGGTGTGTATAAAGATACTAAGCCGCTTTTAAGTGTTAAAGATTCTAACGGTAAGGAGTTGGTAGCCGGATGGTATGAAGAGCCTCGCCGAGTTTTAAGTGAGGGCGTGTCCTTTTTAATAACGCATATATTGTCCGATAATAATGCGCGTGCGCCTACATTTGGTTATCGCAGTCCTTTGTATATTTCGGAAAATCAGGTAGCTGTAAAGACGGGTACTACGGATAACAAGCGGGATAACTGGACTTTGGGTTATTCGCCTTCTTATGTAGTGGGAGTTTGGGTCGGGAATAACGATAATACTCCGATGAATCAGAATTTGGCTTCAGGTTTAACGGGGGCTGCTCCTATTTGGAACGATATTATGACGCTTGTTTTGGAGGAGGAGACGCAAAATAAGTTCGTTAAGCCGGATAGTGTTTTCTTAAAAGTGGATGAGGAGTGTGGTCGTCGGGAGTATTTTGTGAAGGGATCTAATGTGCCTGCATTTTTGTGCCCTCAAAAGGATGATGTTGACGATAAGGATTCTGATAAAGACGACGATTCTGATGATGAACGCTAGTAGCCCGATTTTTTTCGATATGCTAACATTTTATTTATAAATAGCCATTACAGTGAAGAACCTTAGCTTAAAAACAAATTACTCTGTTAATCTTTTCCATTTCGTGGATTCTCTCTCTCGTTGGGATTATTATGTGTCGCCTCATATACTGGAATTTTTTCAAAGAAATTGGGAGGTTACAGAAGAGGATAAAAAGTTACTAGGGGAGTATAGAAAAAGCAGAAAAGTTTTTGGGTGGGCTGCTATCTCGGAATTACTTGCATGGTCTTACGCAAAGTTTCCCCACCACAAGGAGTATTCTCCGCTATTTTCTATAATTTCTCACTTCGAATTTCGAGAAGATTTATCCGGAAATTCCCTACAATGTAACATCAGCGCCATACTTGAGGAGCTGAATTTTGGAATTGCTTATATGAGGAAAATGATGGTGGACTCTCACCTTGAAGAAAGGCTGATTAAGATACAGGAACTTTTTGATTCAGAAAGTCCTGATAGCCCTATACCTGTTTATGTTCTCTATTCTTACGAAGAGGGCTCTAGTTCCGGAAATGCAGATGGTAATTCTATCTATGTTGAGATTCCTAAAGGGGGTGAATTTGAACGGGCCTATCAGATACTTGTACATGAATACGCACATAAGATAATACATCCAAATAGTTATTTTCGGGAGTCCTCCTCTGCGCTCGTTCGGGATCTTTCACGGAAAGTGTACCCGCACGTATATAAGGACGAACTCTACGGCTTTTTTGAGGAAGCCGTAATCTATGCGCTATGTGAAATCCTTTTCTTTTCCCACGATCCTGATCAGAAGATTCAAAATTTGAAAAGGTCTTCTTCCTTATCTGATGTAGCTAAGGGTAGATATGCCCACATCTGGAGACTTTCTAAGAACCTAACTTCTCTTTTTGATTTGTATCTACGCGGTATCAAATCCGCTGATGTGACAATAAAGGATCTAGAAAGAACGCTGGTGAATTATATTGGAGGTGTCTAGGGGCTGGGTTTTTTGTCCCCCTAGTTTTTTTGTGAGTATGTTTGCAAACCCGAAGAAATACCGTATAATTTTGACTTGATGTCGTCTAAAAATCTTGAAAAGCTACAAAAAAATCCTAGAAGCTCTAAAACTTTAGACAAAATAACCGTAAAAGGTGCTCGGCAGCATAACCTTAAAAACGTAAATCTGGAAATTCCTAAAAATCAATTCGTTGTTTTCACAGGAGTCTCGGGTTCGGGAAAATCTTCCTTAGCTTTAGATACTCTTTATGCAGAAGGGCAGCGTCGTTATGTTGAAAGCTTATCTTCATATGCGCGTCAGTTCTTGGGTGTCATGGACAAACCTGATGTGGACAGCATTGAGGGGCTTTCTCCGGCAATTGCAATTGACCAAAAAACCACCTCCGCTAATCCCCGCTCCACCGTAGGAACCGTAACCGAAATATACGACTTTTTCCGCCTTCTATTTGCACGCATTGGCCATCCTCACTGTCCTGAATGCGGCAGGGAGGTTAAACGGCAAAGTTCCGATCAGATTCTTGAGGCAGTTTTAGACACGATAAAAAGTCAACCTGAATTTTCATCGTCTAAAGGCGTGCGTTTTATGCTTTTAGCTCCTCTAGTTCAAGAGCGCAAGGGGGAATATACAGATCTCTTCCAAAACCTGCAGAAACAGGGAATAGTTCGTGCTCGTATAGACGGCCAAATTCGTCGACTTGACTCCGATTTTACACTTCTAAAAAATAATAAGCATACAATTGAAGCTTTAATTTCACGGCAGGTGCTGACAAAGAAAAAATATGAAAAAGAAACATCCCAAGTAGAGAGCCTCCTTTTTGGCTCTATGGAAACAGCTTTAGAATTAAGCGAAGGGCTTTTAATTTTAGCAATAGTAAAGGATGCCTCTTTTGATTTTCCCGAGAATCCTGAAAAAACGGAGGACTTTTTGTTTTCCGAAAAATTTTCCTGCCCTGTTTGTGATGTGTCTCTTCCTGAAGTAGAGCCCAGAAACTTTTCTTTTAACTCTCCCCAAGGGGCTTGTGAAGAATGTGACGGCATTGGAAGCAAGTTGGCAATAGATCCCGATTTAATACTAAATCCAAAGCTTTCGGTTAATGAAGGTGGGATACTCCCTTGGGCAAAGCTTTCTACAGGAAATACGTGGACTTACCAGAAAATTAAGACGGTAGCCGATGCCCATGACATTTCACTGGATGAGCCTTTAGAAGACCTACCTCCTAAAAAGCTGGAAATTCTCCTTCAAGGAACCGGAAACAAAACTTACGATGTTTCTTACTTTAAAAATGGGCGTAAAAAAACTTACACAACTCGTTTTGAAGGGGTCATTCCCAATTTAACCCGCCGCTACCATGAAACAAGCTCAGACTACAGTCGGCGTCAAATTCAAAACTACATGGTTAAAGAGCCTTGTCCTGTTTGTAATGGCGCGCGTTTAAAGCAGGAGTATCTAGGCGTGACTATAGAAGGCAAAAGTATTCATGATGTTACGCAAATGCCTTTAGGTGAAACGCAACGTTGGTTAAATAATCTTTCGCATCAAATAGAACCCACGGAAAAGGAGATAGCAGAGATTATTCTTCGTGAGGCCAATTATCGTCTGAAGTTTTTGCTGGACGTGGGTTTAGGGTATTTGAATCTGGCTCGTACAGCAGGGCATCTTTCCGGCGGAGAATCTCAAAGGATTCGTCTAGCCTCGCAAATTGGTACCGGACTTTCAGGGATTATGTACGTGCTGGATGAGCCCTCAATTGGGCTTCATCAAAAGGACCAAGGACGCCTCATTAACACTTTAAAGCACCTTCGTAATATTGGAAATACTGTCATTGTGGTGGAGCACGACAAGGACACCATGTTAGAAAGCGATTACATTTTCGACTTTGGTCCGGGAGCCGGTGAGAACGGTGGAGAGATTGTAGCGGAAGGGACTCCACAGGAGTTGCAGCAAAACAAGAAATCTTTAACAGGTGCTTATCTGTCAGGTCGAAAAGTAGTAGGTCAGGTTGAAGTTTCAACAAAAAAGCAGAAAACTGCAGATAATTCAGGAAAATGGCTAAATCTTAAAAAAGCTTCAGGGCGCAACTTAAAAAACATCAATCTGGAGATTCCTCTAGGAAAGTTTACTTGTATTACAGGCGTTTCAGGCTCGGGCAAATCTACTTTAATTATGGACACGCTTTTGAAAGCAGTTAAAGAACATTTTGGGTTAAAGGTGGAAGAACGTCCTCTGGATTTTAAAGAGCTTAACGGAGCTAGTCATTTGGATAAGGTGGTTTCTATAGATCAGTCTCCAATAGGAAGGACTCCGCGATCAAATCCGGCTACTTATACTAAAGCTTTTGATGGCATTCGGGAGCTTTTTGCAAAGACGCCCGAAGCAAAAGTGCGTGGTTACAAAAGAGGGCGTTTTAGTTTTAACGTTAAAGGAGGCCGTTGTGAGGCTTGCAGTGGTCAAGGAGAGATTCAAATCGAGATGCAGTTTATGCCTGATGTTTATGTTAAGTGTGAGGTTTGTGGCGGTAAGCGCTATAACCGAGAAGCTTTGGAGATAAAGTATAAAGGCAAGACTATTAGCGATGTTTTAGATATGACTGTTGATACGGCGGTTAAGTTTTTTGCAAGTGTGCCTAAGATTAAGCGGAAGTTAAAGACGCTTCAGGATGTGGGTTTGGGGTATATTCGGTTGGGTCAGTCAGCGCCTACTTTATCGGGAGGGGAGGCGCAGCGGGTTAAGCTTGCTTTGGAGCTTTCTAAGCGCTCTCGAGGAAATACGCTTTACATTTTAGATGAGCCTACAACAGGGCTTCATTTTGCCGACTTAGAGAAGCTGATAAAGATTATTAAGCGTTTGGTCAATAAGGGGAATACGGTTGTTGTTATTGAGCATAATCTGGATGTGATAGCAAATTCGGATTGGGTGGTTGATTTGGGTCCTGATGGTGGTCAAGCGGGGGGAGAGGTGGTGTTTTCGGGTTCTCTTGCAGATTTGAAGAAGGCTAAAGATTCATATACAGCAGAGGCTTTACGGGAACATTTTTAAGTTAGGTTTTGGGAAGTTAATCCGCCATTTTCAATGGAATTATGCCTGTTACGTTGTTGTAATCCTGATAAGTAATCTCGTCCGCATTCTTATCCAAATAGATTACTCTTTTCTCAAAGGGAAGCAAATCTTTCCCTGTATCACTTAAGTTTTTCAATACAGGCCCTTCCAAATGTTTGATTTCATATTTTCGCTTATTTGCAAAAAGCTTTAAAGGATTCCATGTAATCTTTTTATCTATCTCTACTCTAGGCGTGAAATCCCGCTGCTGCTCAGCAAAATCAATATTCACCTGCTTCTCATCCGGATCTGTTCGATAAGAGCCTGCCGGAAAAGGATATTCAGAACTTACCCCTTTAACCACAAACGCCATGTGATTTGTATCCAGCTTTGTAAAGTAATCAATTTTTGACGTGCTTCCCCAAGTTGGATCAACCGGGACCCACCCAAAATTAGGGTCGTAAAACTCTGCCCAAGCATGAAGCATATCCCCACTTTTTAGATCCACAGAAACCGGCGCCAGATCTTCTGTGTTTGAAAAGGCATAACCATTGAGTTCTCGCGCGGGTATTCCCATTGCCCTTGTAAGAGCAATAAACAAATCTGTAAATTCCATACAGGCCCAAGGTTCCTCACGTGTAATAGCCCCCAAAGCCCCTTGACGCTCAATAAAATCTTCCTTAACGACGTCATAGTTGTACTCCAGATTTTCGGTCACATAGCCATACGCGTTTTGTGCATTTTCCGCAACGTTTTCATCGGGATCAAAAAGCTCCTCAGCAATTTCTTGAATCTTAGGAGCTTCCACCTCCCAGTAAATCTGATCTTGTGTGTAAGTTTTAACTATCGCGTCCGGAAGTTCGGCCATCTTTCCGCCATACTCCGGATTAATTTGCTTAGCAAAAGTTTTTGCTGTCCCTACAAGTTCAATTTGCAAGTCGCTATTAGGCTTTATCTTGTAAATTGCCATCACATTACCGTCTTTATCAAACCGAATGGACTCAGGCCTAGGAGTCAACTTTTCATAGTAAACTTCTTGTTGCCCCTTAATGCTAGGTGGTAGCGCAATCTCCTGCTTTCCGGGCAAAACCGCAGGATTTTCAAGATGATAGTTTAGTTTAAAATTTAAATATTGATTAGAACCAAAGGCTGCCGTTATACTCTTTCCCGACAACTCCTCCTTTGAATATTTAAACACCTTTAAAGTACCCTCATTATCCTCGTTTTTAGGGTTGGGCGAAATAAAAATAACCGGTCCAAAACTATCGGGAACCTTTAAAGCCACATCATACTTTTTAACTTCATCCACATTTGCAGTTCGGGGAAGATTAATATTCCAAATATTTCCTACTTTATTAGCTAAATCCTTAGTTTTATATGTAATTGTAAGTTCGTTAGCGCGCCCTTTACCAATAACTTTTTCGTTTAATTCGGTGCTTAAGGCAATGGTTCCCTGCTCACTATCCCTCTTAGTGTTTATCTCCAGGTTTCCTGCGGTGTCGCTTCCGGAAATGTCATAAATATCCATTTGTTTGACTGTTACGGAATAGGTAGTTGCCAAGATGTCCTCTTCAAGATTTTCTATTTTTATTTTTTGAGTTACTGTTGTTTCGCCTTGCTGATTTACTTGATAGGTAATGTCATAGGAGGTTTCAAACTGCTCTTGTGCTTTTGCCGAGTGAGGCTTTAGAAGAACTGCAAGAATTACTGCAATTACTCCTACAAGGGCATGCTTAATAATCTGGGAAAGGCGCTTGGGTTTTTGCATAAACAGAAACATTATATCTTATTTGTTAGAATTTGCTTGTTCTTTCAGGATTTTTGGTTGGCTAGTGAAGGCTCCCGTTCTCAACCGGATATGTCTAAAAACATGCCTATAAAAGTTAAAACCTTACAAAATCTTCCGCAGCGCCCCGGAGTTTATCTTTTTAAAGACGCTAAAGGAGACATAATTTACATAGGAAAAGCAAAAAATCTAAAAGCTAGAGTAGGTTCCTATTTTCATAAGAGTGCTGAACTTGGTCCTAAAACAAAGGCTTTGGTTGAGCATATTGCAGATTTGGAGTCTATTGAGGTAACCTCTGAAATAGAGGCGCTAATTTTGGAGGCGCATCTTATTCAAAAACACCAGCCCCGATATAACATTGTTTTAAAGGATGATAAGTCGTTTTTGTATATTGAATTTAGGGATTCGTTTGTTGATGTTGCCAATGAGGCCGCCGAAAAGAAGAGCCGGAATTTTCCTGTCTTAAAGGCTTCTCGAAAATCTGATTTAAATGAAAATTCGCTTTCATTTGGTCCGTTTCCAAACTCTTCTGCTACGCGTTTTGTGTTGCGAGCTTTAAGACGTTATTTTCCTTATCGTGACTGTAGTAAGTCTAAATTCAATCGCTATGCAAAACTTAAGCGACCCTGTCTTTATGGAAAGATTGATTTATGTCCGGCTCCTTGTGTTTCGCAGGGAGGTCGAAAAAATTATGCTAAAAATTTAGCTAACATTAAGTCTTTTCTGGAAGGGCAGTCTTCCTCAATAGTTTCTGAAGTTGAGTTAAAAATGCAGGAAGCGTCTGCCAGACAGGATTATGAGCAGGCGGCTATTTATCGTGATATTGCGGGAAAGTTTAAGTATATTAGGAAGAAAAAGATTCCGGCAACACTGTTTTCTCAAAATCCTAATTTAAATGACGACTTGGCTTTGCAGGCTTTAGAAGAATTGCAACGTGACCTCCCTTTGTTGGATGAGCTGCCCAAAAGAATTGAGTGTTATGACATTTCGGATTTAATTGGGACAGATTCTGTGGGTTCCATGGTGGTTGCTAAAGATGGAAAGTTGGTTCCTTCGCTTTATAGAAGGTTTAAGATTAAGGAGGTTGAAGGGGCGGATGACTTTGCAAAGATGGCCGAAGTTTTAACGCGTCGCTTGAAAAAGTTGAAATCCGATAAGGTTAAGGAAGGTTGGGGGGCTCCGGATTTAATTGTTTTAGATGGAGGTAAGGGCCAGATTTCAGCAGTCATGGAGGTGTTTGAAGACCTCTCATTGCCTAAAATCCCATTGGTTGGATTAGCCAAAAAGGAGGAAAAACTTTATTACCTAAATGAATCGGGAAAGTTTATAGAGCTTGATTTAACTCAGGATTTGGAGGCTTCCGGTTACGATTCTCAACACAAAGGACATAACCTTTTAGTTCGCTTACGTGATGAAGCGCATCGGTTTGCTCAGGCGTACCATCATAAATTACGCCTTAAGCGCCTTCTGGAATAATCTTCTTATCTTCAAACCACCTTAAATCCTCACAATGATATACTCATAACATGAAAGCATTCATACGCACATACGCCATCTCCTTCCTTGGCGTCTACTTAGCACAGCTTCTTGTAGGTGGCCTTGTTTACGGTTCCCTTATAGACAGCCCCTTCATACTTTTCATTTTAGCTTTAACCTTAATAGAATTTTTCGTCTTTCCCTTACTTAAGGTTTTATCACTTCCCACAACAGGATTAGGCGGACTTTTCTTTCGAACAATTATAGTAGGCTTAATAATCTACTTGAGCACATCCGCCATCCAGGGATTTTCCGTAACCTCCACTGTATTACCCTCTATAACAATCTTTGACGTTAATTTGCCCTCTAAAGATTTAGGTCCCATTGAAGCTTTACTGGCATTATCCCTCACCTATAGTATAATTAGCTCGTTCTTTAGATGGCTTTGTAAATCCGGTAAATAAAAATAAGCCGGCGCCTTTACAAAAGCACGAAAAGTTACAAACTTAAACAAACAAAAATAAATGGCTAACATTGCAAAAATCTTACAATTAATATTTGCCGTATCCCTTACAGGTTTAGTTTTAATTCAAGCCAAAGGAGGAGGCTTAAGCAACATGGTAGGCTCAGGTGCCATGTATCGCTCCAGAAGAGGTCTAGAAAAAATAGTTTTTATTGCCACCATAGTTTTAGGCATACTATTTTCATTTAACTCCCTCTTCTTGCTTTATCTCAACTAGTATGACGTCTTTGGAAGTTCAAGGAGGAATCCCTCTCAATGGGGAAGTTACTCTTTCAGGTTCCGCAAAGTCTGCCATTAAAATACTGCCGGCTACGCTTTTTACTACGGAAGAGGTGTTGCTTGAAAATGTTCCTCAGGTTGTCCACGTTTATGCTTTAACTGAGATTTTGAAGGAGTTGGGGGCTTCTGCGGAGTGGCTGGAGGATGGCCGTCTTAAGCTGGATACTTCAGGGGTTGATACGTTTCGTGTTCCTTATGAGCGGGGGCTAAATTGTCATCATAGTTTGTTGCTTGTTGCTCCGTTGGTTTTTAGATTTGGAAGGGCAATTGTTCCTTTACCGCGTCCGTCTAATGTTGCAGAAGAAACGCTGGAGCAGCTTGTGGTTACTTGGCGTGGTTTAGGTATGAAGGTTAGTGCCGATAATGAATGGATGCGTGTTGAGATGGAGTCCTCTAAGGGGGAAACTTTAGGCCTGGATTCATCGGATCCTCTGGTTACTTGCAATGGTCTGCTTTCTGCAGCTTTCACGGAGGGTAGCACGGTCTTAACTAAGGCTGCTGAAGAAGCTGAAGTTGATGACCTACTGGAGTTTTTGTCTTTGCTGGGTGTTGAGGCTTCTCGTACAGAGCCTCGCCGTATTGAGGTAACAGGGCAGAAACTATTTAAAGGGGCTAATTATAAGGTGCGCAATGACATTAATGAGTGTGTCTATTTCATTGTGGCGGCCTTGCTTACCGGGGGGACTATTACGCTTAAAAATGTAGATAAGGTAGCGTTGGCTCCTTTTGTAAATGTGCTTAATAAGTTGGAAACAAATTTTGAGTTTTCCGGTACAGATTTGACTGTCTGGCACGGTGGCGAGGAGTTTAAGCCTTTGGAAGTTTCAGCTAAGCCTGCTCCGGGGGTTCTTCCGGATTGGGTTCCTTCTTTAGCCTTGTTGTTGACGCAAGCTCATGGGGAGAGTGTTTTGACTTCGGAGGTGCCTGTTGATTGGAGTTTTGTTAGTGACTTTAATCGATTGGGGTCGGGTATTACGTTTTTGGAGGACTCTTCTACAGAAGGAGTTTCCAATGGATCTGCAAGTACCGCGGCAAGTGCCAGTGACGCCCCCAAAGAATCCCCACTTAAAGGAATCAAACTTTCAGGACCCTCCGAATTAAAAGGCACCACAATTGACATAAAAAACGTAATTTCAGGAATACCCCTAGTAATAGCTGCCCTAGCAGCCTCCGGAAAATCCCAAATACGCGGTTACGATTTAATTGAATCCCGTTACGCTGATTTCACCAAAAAATTACTCAAATTAGGCGCCAAAATAACAGAGTAGGTGCTATACTTTTGTTATGGTAATTGATTTACTACATCTGTTTTTGGCAGTTGCGCTTTCTGCTTTTTTGTACCCTTTTTGGATTCGCTTTGTTTACAGTTTTCAGATGGGTGAACGTGTTCGCTCCGATGGTCCCAAATCTCATCTTAAAAAAAGAGGTACTCCGACAATGGGAGGTTTAGTTTTCATTTTTACTACGGCAATTATTACTTTTCTTTTTAATCGCTCTCGAACGCAAACTCTTTTTCCTCTTTTTGTTGCTTCTTTGGCCGGGCTTTTTGGCTTGGTGGAAGACTTTACAAAAGTTTTTAAGAACTCCGCATTTTTTGACATGCTAATTAGTTTTAGACGCTGGAGTCGTGGTCTTTTTAAGAAGTCCTCAAAGGTTCCGGGAAAGCTTTTTAATTCTTTTCGGGAGTTTTGGCGTGTCATGGGAAGCAGAGAAGAGCGCGGTTTTCAAACTTACGAAAAATTTTTATTTCAGTTTTCCATTGCCGGTTTTACAGCTTACTGGACTTATTTTAAATTAGGATGGGATTACATTTGGTTCCCTTTAGTGGGAAATGTTCATTTAGGCTTTTTATACCCAATTTTTATAGTAATTTTGTTCATTGTAATTTTAAATTCCGTTGCCTTTACGGATGGCCTTGATGGTCTTGCCGGAGGTCTTTCGCTTTTTGCCTTCTGTGGTTATTGGCTAATTGCGCAAGCTTTAGGATACAACTCTCTTGCAAGTTTTTGTGCTACTTTTGTGGGTGCCCTAATTCCCTTTTTGTACTTCAACATTTTTCCGGCGCGTGTGTTTATGGGCAATGTCGGTTCCCACGTTTTAGGCGCAACTCTAGCAATGCTCGGCATTGTTATGCATAGAGAAGCTGCCTTGTTTCTTTTGGTTCTGGTTTTTTTGGCAGATGGAATTTCCAGCCCCCTCCAGTCCTTATCCGTTAAAATCACAAAAAAACGCCTCTTTAGAATGGCCCCCCTGCATCATCATTTTGAGGTTTTAGGCTGGCCTGAAACAAAAGTAACCATGCGTTTTTGGCTTTTCGGAATCTTTTTCACCTTTTTGGGAATCTTTGTGGCTTTGCTATAAAATAGTTTTTGATGCCTGCCCGAACTAGAAAACGAATTAAGACAGCTTCAAAACACACTTCTTCCCTTTTAATTACTATTTTTGTCCTTTTATTTGTAGGACTTTTGCTGGTTTATGATTCCACAATGTTTTATTCCCAGGATGTTTACGGAAGTCCCTATAAGTTTGCTTTTTTGCAGTTGGCTTGGGTTGGTTTAGGCCTTTTGGGATTTTTTGTGTTTTTTAAGGTGCATTATAAGAAGTGGCTAAAGTTAAGTGCCTTCTTTTTTATTGCAACCTTAGTTTTTTTAGCTATATTGGCTTTCTTTGGGCTTATTACTTTTCAATTTAAGTTTATAGAATGCTTTGCAAATATGCCTTTTGTGCCTTGTATTAATGGCGCTTATCGTTGGTTTCTTATTAACTCTGCTCCGTTCCCGGAAATTCCTTTTATTGGAGTTTTAAGTTTTCAGCCGGCAGAGCTTGCTAAGTTTAGTATGGTGTTATATTTGGCTGCTTTGTTAAGTAAGTATGAAGATTTTCGTTATTTCCTTTTTCCTGCGGGACTTGTCTTTGGGTTAATTTTGCTTCAGCCCAACATGTCAACGGCTTCTTTAATCTTTTTAATTTCACTAAGTATCTATTTTGCTTCGGGAGCTCCTTTAAAGCCGTTGTTTATTTTGGGACCTGTTTTTGCTTTGCTTTTGTTTTCGGCTATTATGCTTTCTCCTTACAGGAGGGATCGTTTTGTTACTTTAATTAAGGGTTCTTCAACACGAGAGGAAAGTTTATCCACGGGTTATCATAAGCGTCAGATTTTGATTTCTCTGGGGTCAGGTGGATGGTTTGGTTTGGGCATTGGCCAGTCGCGTCAAAAGTATCAGTATTTGCCGGAGGTTGCTGCTGATTCTATCTTTGCAATTTTAGGTGAGGAGGTAGGTTTTATAGGAGCTGCTTTGTTTGTGGTGGGTTTTAGTTACTTGGTTTATCAGGGTTATAGGATTGGAATTGAGGCTCCTGATACTTTTTCGCGTTTGCTTGCAGTGGGAGTTACAAGTTGGTTAGGTCTGCAGTTTTTAATTAATGTAGCAGCTATGACGCAGTTAATACCTTTAACCGGGATTCCTATTCCACTCGTTTCCTATGGAGGTTCCTCTATGATCTTCACGCTTTGTGGATTGGGTATTTTAGCTAATGTAAGTAGATACTCCGGTTAGATTTTGCTCTTTTCTTCTCATTCCAATGCGCTACAATATACCCACCATGAAACTACTCATTACAGGAGGGCACCATAGCAGTGCACTTCCACTTATTGATTACATTCAAGAAAACCGCTCTGAAATTGACCTTTTTTGGCTTGGTCACAAACACAGCATGCGCGGTAATAAAAATCCCACACTTGAGTATAAGCAAATCACCTCTAAAGACATTCCCTTTTACAACTTAAATGCAGGCAAGTTTTACAAAACATACGATCCCAAACGCCTGATTAAGATTCCTTGGGGATTTCTAGAAGCCTTTTACTATCTTCTCAAAATTCGACCTCACGTTGTCCTTTCCTTTGGGGGCTACTTAGCTGTTCCTGTAGTTTTTGCAGCTTGGGTTTTAGGTATTCCCACGGTTACACATGAGCAAACTCTTGTTACAGGTTATGCCAACAAGTTTATCTCCTTTTTTGCAGATAAAATTTTAATTTCACATGAGGAATCCCGTAACCATTTTCCAAAAAAGAAAACAGAATATTCCGGTTTACCCCTCCGTAAAGAACTTTTTCAAACAAAAACTAAAAGCTTTCAATTTAATAACGATCTTCCGGTTTTGTACATAACAGCAGGAAAAACAGGCTCTCATATAATAAATGAAACTATTAAAAAGTCTCTGGAAAAACTGCTGCAAAAGTTTAATGTCATTCATCAATGTGGAGATCATTCCGAGCTTAACGATTACAAAGAGCTTTCTTCTATTTATGAGAGGCTTAAAAATCAAGTTCCGGGGAAGTATTATCTTAGGAAATTTGTTTTAGATGATGAAATAGGAGAGGTCTTTGCAAACGCGGATTTGTTTTTGTCCCGTTCAGGAGCGCATATAACAGTAGAATTGGAAACGTTTCAAATCCCTTCGGTACTGATTCCAATTCCTTGGGTGTCTCATAATGAGCAGCAAAAAAATGCCGAAATGCTTGCAAATAAAAACCTGGCTAAAATTCTGCCTGAAAAGGAACTTGTCCCCGCTAAGTTAATAGAAACACTGGATCAAGCAATTAAAGATTCGCCTACCAAAAAAGAAACACCTCAATATGACAATTCCCCTGTAGAAAAAATTTTGTCCTGTGTTCTAGAGCAATATGAAGAGAAAAAATCCCGCCCGTTTTAAATTTTTTAGGCACTCTGTTAAACACAAGCGCCCTAAAGGAGTCAAGAAAAAATCACATAAACTTAAGCGTAAAAGGCGTCAAATTGCAGGATTTTTGCGTAAGTGGCTCCCGCGTTTTTTAATAGGAGCTTTAATAACAGCCTTACTAGGGGGAGCTTATTACCTCATATTTCAAACCGAAACCTTCCACACTTCCTACTTTGAAGTAACCGGAGCCTCCAAATACGTAAACTCCACAGACCTAAAAAATTTTCTCTATTCCAATCATGAAAACGACAATCTCCTCTTTTTGGATGCAGAAGAACTAGCTACAAACTTAGAAGAACTTTTTCTAGGCGCCCAAAAAATAGAACTTAAAAAACGTTATCCCGATAAGCTGCATGTTCAGGTAACAGAGCGAACTCCACTTGCTGTTTTAACAAGCTCACAATATTCAAATGACTACATGGTCGATAAAGAAGGCTATGTTCTGGGCATAGTGGACTCAACAGCTCAAGACTTACCGCGCATAAATTACGTAGGCGACCTTAAAATAGGAAGTTTTGTTAACAAAGATTTGGTCCCCGTATATTCCGAACTTTTAGCAGCCCTAGAAGAAACTAACGTAAAAGTATCCAGCATGAGCTTTCACCCTCGCCATGTCTCATTTTATGTTGAAGAAGGAGCCCACGTTCTAGTGGACAACGAAAGAAACAAGTTTCAAGCTTTAGAAGTGCTTTCCCGACTCCTTCGAAAACTCACCTTAGAAGGGAAAAAAGCTTCCAAAATAGATTTACGTTATGATAAAGTGGTAGTATCATACTAGATAACTCTTATGCCCAGAGAAAAAATAATTACAGGAATAGATATTGGATCAAACAAAGTAAGCACCGCAATTGCTACTGTACATGAAAATAAAGTTTCTATAATTGGAGTTTCCGGGGCAGTTCCTTCCAAAGGCATTAAACGAGGTAGTGTTGTAGATATTGACAGTGCCGTTGAATCAATTTCCACCAGTTTAGAACGCGCTGAAAGAATGGCAGGTGTTTCGGTTTCTTCTGCTTTTGTTACGTTAAATGGGAGTCATATTCAGACGCAAAATTCACATGGTGTTGTTGCTGTAAGTCCTCAAATAGGTGAAATTACGCGGGAAGATGTGCTTAGGGTTACAGAGGCAGCTCAGGCGGTTTCACTGCCCTCGTCGCGTCAAATAGTGCATGTTATTCCTCGCGATTTTATTGTCGACTCTCAAGAGGGGATTAAGGATCCGGTAGGCATGGCAGGAGTTCGCCTGGAAGTAGAGACAAATATTGTTCATGGTTCTGCCACGGCCATGAAAAACTTAGTAAAGTGTATTGATCAGGTCGGTGTAGAAGTGCAGGAACTAATTTATGTAGCTTTGGCTTCTTCAGAGGCGGTTTTAACGGATACTGAAAAGGAACTAGGCACTATTTTAGTTGACATTGGAGGCGGTACAACTTCGCTTATTGCTTACATGGAAGGGAGTCCAGTGTATTCCTCCGTTTTGGGGATAGGCGCCAAACATATCACCAGTGATTTAGCCATAGGACTTCGCACTCGTTTAGATGACGCCGAAAGAATAAAGCTTAAGTTAAGCACCTTGGCTACTACAATGGATTCCTCGCAAGGGCATACAATTAAAGAGGAAACTTTTGACGTTTCTGAATTCGGCTTAGACCAGGATGAAGTGCCTATTAGATTTTTGCGGGAAATAGTAAATGCCCGTACAAAAGAGATTTTCAACATGGTGGCTTTAGAACTAAATAAAGCAGGTCTTTTGGGGAAGCTTCCGGCAGGTGCTGTTGTTACAGGAGGAGGCGCTCAAACTTTTGACGTGCAAGAAGTAGCAAAAAAGATTTTAAAAATGCCCGTTCGTATTGGCACTCCCACAGGAGTTACCGGTCTAATAGATGAAATACGTGGTCCTGACTTTGCGGGAACCGTAGGCGCAATTCTCTATGGAGTTGACATGTTACGCAGCAACTCCCTATTGTTTTTAGACAAAAGTCAAGGTAAGATAGGTAAAAGTCTTCAAAGCTTTTTTGAAAAGATAAAATCATTCCTGCCCTAATCAGTTATAATACTCAAGCTATGCAAATTAAGCCTGAAATAGAAAGATTTGCCAAAATAAGAGTCGTTGGTGTCGGGGGAGCAGGGGGAAACATCATCAACACAATGATAGATTCCCAACAAATTGAAGGTGTGGAATTTATTGCGGTTAACACTGATGCACAGGCTCTTTCCATTAATAATGCATTTGTAAAAATTCCTATTGGTCAAAATATAACTAATGGTCTCGGTGCCGGGGCTAATCCCGAAATTGGTGAAAAGGCTGCTGAAGAAAGTGCTGAAGATATTAAGGAGAATCTTGAAGGATCTGATATGGTTTTTATTACAGCCGGAATGGGAGGAGGTACGGGTACAGGAGCTTCTCCGGTTGTGGCTAGAATTGCTCGTGAGTTAGGTGCATTAACCATTGGGGTTGTAACTAAGCCTTTTTCTTTTGAGGGCACTCAGCGGATGAAAAATGCTGATCGTGGTACGGAAGATTTAAAGCGGGAAGTTGATGCCTTAATAACAATCCCTAACCAAAAGCTTTTGGAAATTTCTGATGAGGACACTACTATTTTAGAGGCTTTCAAAGTTTCGGATAGCGTTTTAAACCAGGGAGTTCAGGGAATTTCGGATTTAATTGTAAAACCGGGCTTAATTAACGTTGACTTTGCGGATGTTCGCACAATTATGAAGGATGCAGGTTCTGCTTTAATGGGAATCGGTATTGGAACCGGTGAGGATCGTGCTATTACAGCAGCTCAAGGAGCTATTTCATCTCCTCTGTTGGAGGTATCTATTGATGGAGCTACCGGAATTTTATTCAATATTATTGGAGGTCCTGATTTAACCATGAAGGAGATTGATCGCGCTGCTCATGTTATAACAGAGGCTGCAAATCCCGACGCTAACATTATTTACGGCACAACCATTGATCCCGAAATGTCCGAGCAAATTAAAATCACCGTTATTGCCACCGGATTTGATTCCGACTTTGCAGGTCCTTTTGGAATCCCCTCCAGAAGAGATACGCGTAAAAAGGCTTCAGAAGAGGACAAAAATCAACCAAAAGAAGGAGAAAATTCTGCAGATAACGACGATAAATGGGTAGAGGATTTAGGCGGAGATGATGATCAATTTGATATTCCTGCCTTTCTAAGAGGCAAGTAGATTCGTATGTTAGCACCAATGTGGTATATTTAAAATTGTATGAGAGACCTGCTCATCTCACTAAATTCAAATAATCTTAAACTTTCTTATTGTGGTCCTGAAGGCTGTGGTGGAATAGTTTCGGAAATTTCCTCTGAAGTTGTTGACGATACAAAAATCCTTGATAAAGAGCGTTTTACTGAAGATTTAATTGCGCTTTCTCATGAAGTTTTGCCTAAAGGAAAAAAGCCTGATGGCGTAAGTTACCTGATTTCTCCGGATGATGTTTATATCTCTTTTGTTACTGTAAATAAAGGTAACGGAGACCCTGATGAGCAAGTTATAGCTGCAATTAAGGAAAAAATTGATACTCCTTTGGAAGATCTGTACTTTTCTTACTCAAAAATTGCTCCATTTGTTTATCAATTTGTGGCTGTTTCTAAGGAATATATTGAGGATCTTTTGGAGGTTTCTAATTTGTGGGGAGTGCCTGTTAAAGGAGTGGTTCCTTGGGTTTCCCTTTTGCCAAAGACTTTACATGATGCAGATCCGGCCATTTTTGTGGCTACGCAAGATGAGAAGTATGTTGTTTCTTTATCTGAGCTAAATGGAGTTTATTTTGCTTCTTCTTACGATGAGGAGAAGTCTTCTGAGGAGCTTGCGGAGTTGGTTAAGACTTTATCTGTTTATAATCGCAAGAGTCCTATTCGTCGAATTTTTACGTTGAATTCTGATTTGGGATTAGATGAGGATTATGAGGTTTTGCCTGTTTTAAATGGGGATTCTCTGTTGTCGGAGGGGTTTGAGGTTCACGAGCTTTATTTACACATTTTGCAGAATAATCCCGCTTTGTTGAATTCTCAGGTTAATTTACTGAATTTATTGCCTCTTCCTGAGCCTGCTAATAGGTCTAAAGTTTTGGTTCCCGCAGGAGCAGCCGTTTTGTTGGTTGGGTTGCTCGTTGGGAGTTACTTTTTGTTTTCGGATAAGTTAGGTTTGGGCCAGCCAACAGAGGATGTTGCAGGAGCAGCTTCTGAGGTTGTTGAAGTGCAGGAGTCAACAGCGTCAAATGATAATGGTGGTTCCGATGGTGGCGGTCATTCCGATGGGGAGCGTCATTCTGAACTTGATTCAGAATCCGCCGACCTAAACAAACAAGACCTCTCCATTAGAATAGAAAACGCTGCCGGTATAAATGGAGCTGCAGGGCGTACACAAGGTCTTTTAGAGGAGGCCGGTTATACAATTCATTCCATTGATACAGCGGAAAACATGCGTGAAACTACTGAAATTTTAATTTCCCCTGACTTTGATGCCTTTAGAGACACGTTAGTTGAGGACTTAGGCGAACAATATCCGGAAGCGGTTGTTGATGTTTTGGAGGACTCTGAAGCAGAATATAACGTCTTGATTTTGCTTGGTAAAAATATTGAAATTTAATCTTTTTCCTTTAACCTACAACATATGAAACATTTTATTTGTAAAAATTGTGGTGAAAAAGTCCCTTTGGAAGCCTATGGCACAAAGCATCGTAATCATTGCCCTAAATGTTTGTACTCTCTTCATGTAGATGTTAAAAAAGGTGATCGAGATGCTGAATGTGATGGTTTAATGCAGCCTGTAGGCAAGTTCTACAAGGAGGATGGTGAAGAGGTTTTAGTGCACAAATGTATTGATTGTGGCTTCCTTCGCTGGAATCGTGTAGCCGGTGATGATAGCTTTGAAGCTGTTGCTGCTCTACCGGAAGTTCCCGACCCCCGCTAAATTAGGTTGAATTAGTTTTAAAGTTGCGAGGAAACTCCCTTTATAGTAATATCCCTTTGTCATGAAGTATGCAATTATAGCCGTAGGTGGAAAACAATTTATTGTCGAAGAAGGTCTTGAATTTCGTTTAGAGCGTCAAGATAATCCCAAGGCAGAAGTGCTTTATTATAAGGATGGCCGAACAACTCAGATCGGCGCCCCTATACTAGAAAACGTTGAAGTAAAGCTCTCTAAAGTTGAAGACTACACCAAAAAGACAGACATTTTTAGATTTAAATCCAAGTCCCGCTATCGACGCAGGAAAGGGCACAAACAGCCTATGAGTGTGTTAAAAGTGGATAGTATCAAGTATACAGCTGATTCTAAGGCAGCTTCTAAATCAGCAAAGGAGGATAAGTAGATGGCGCATAAAACATCCGCCGGTGCTAAAGCACGTCAGGGTGGAAACGTAAAAGGTAAAAGACGAGGTATAAAGCTTTCGGATGGTTCTTTTGCTAAGCCCGGCCAGATTATTGTAAGGCAGGTAGGAAAGCGCTATCATCCCGGTAAGAATGTGGGAATGGGAAGGGATTTTACGCTTTATTCTAAGATTGCAGGGATTGTGAAGTTTAAGAATAAGACTAAAAATAAGAAGATGATTGAGGTTGTTGAGCCTGCTGCTTCTTAAGCTTAGTCTTTTATAAATCTAAAGTTTTTCACCGGATAATACACTAATATGGCTCTTGAAGTTATGTCTTCTAAAGGCATAAAGCCCCATTTTCTGCTGTCAATGCTTTCTTTTCGATTATCTCCCAGTAAAACGTACGAATTTTCGGGAATTTCATAGGATTTTCCTTCTTCCAAAGCTTGTCCTGCTTTTGTTTTTTGACCTTTTGTGTAAGGTTCTGCTAATTTTTCGTTGTTTATGTAAACGTTTCCCTCTTGAATTTTAATAGTTTCTCCGGGGAGTCCTATGACGCGTTTAATAACTAAAATTCCTTTGTTGTGGTTTTTGGCAATAACTATTTCATTTCTTTGAGGAGGTTCAAAGTCTAATGAAACTTTTTCGCCTATTATTTGTTCTTGATCTTTTAAGGTAGGGTACATGGAGCTTCCGGTTACAATGAGCAATTCTCCTAAGAAGAAGTTTGTGACGGCTATTACGGCAGCTAATATGAGTGTGATTTGTAAGGAGTTGATGATGAAGCGTTTTAGGATTTTTGCCACAAAGGTATGTTAAGGTCTTTTATGTTATTAAGGCAAGTTTTTTGGTACCATTTGTGTATTAAACGGGTTTACAACGGATTAGTTTAAGGGTTTGTAGCTCAGCCGGTTAGAGCGCTGCATTCACATTGCAGAGGTCCCCTGTTCGAGTCAGGGCAAACCCACCATTAAAGTGCCGCAGGCACTTTAATGTGCTTGTCAAAATGAAGAATGGAAAAATTTCATTTTGACATGCCCGAAAAGTCTGTACTCAGACTTTGAGTTTTTAGCTGTTACCTCACAAGTTTCGATAGAAACTTGTGAAAGTCTTGACATGCCCGAAATCCGCCGAAGGCGGATTGAGAATTTAGCTGTGACGTAAAAGTTCTGCGAACTTTTACGGATCATCCAAAATCTAAGATTTTGGAAGCACCTTCAAGTGTAGCGAAGCTACCTTGAAGACTGGCTTGAATAAAATTCAAGGCTGCCTCACAAGTTGTACTCAACTTGTGAAATCCCCTCTTCAACCAAAATCCCAAACTGATATACTATTCCCATGAACAAAAATTTTTTAAAAAGAGTTGTCGAGCTCTCCAAACAATCCCAGGAAGAAGGAAAATTTCCTGCGGGAGCTTTATTAGTAAAAGACGGTAAAATTGTGTATGAAGAGACAAGTAGTCCGTTTCCAGATCAACACCTTCACGGGGAAATCAAAGTAATAGATCAAGCTATTGCAGATATTCGCGATCAGCTAGGGGAGTATGAGTTATATACATCATTAGCTCCTTGCTTGATGTGTTTAGGAAAAATATATTGGTCGGGGATAAAAAAAGTCTATTTTATACTTTCCCGAGAAGATACTTGTAAATATCTAGAAGGAGAGCATGATTTTAATGATATTGTTTCGAAATTCAACAAGCCAATAGAATTTATACAAGACAAAACATACTACGACGAGGCAAAAGATATTTACGACACCTGGGAGGAAACCATATTATGAAAATAGCAATAATGTCAGACAGTCACGACGACTGGATCAATCTGGAAAAAGCCGTAACTATAGCCAATGAAAGGGGCTGTACCCATCTCCTTTTTGCGGGAGATTTAATTGCTCCTACCGGAATTTCAATTCTTGGAAAATTTAAAGGGGAAGTTAAGTTTGTATGGGGAAATAATGAAGGTGAGAGAGTAGGTCTAACTAGAAAGATGGACGCTTCAGAAAAAATTGAACTTTGTGGAGACGTTTATGAGGACACTATTGGAGAAGTTAGAGTGTTTATGACTCATAAACCAAGAATTGCAGAGTTGGCGGCTAAATCAGACGAGTTTGATCTTTGTATACATGGCCATACACATGCCTTTCGTAATGAGGAAGTGAACGGAGCTATTCTTATGAATCCCGGAGGGATAAAGGGTAGTAACTCTTCTTTTGCAATATTTGATTTGGAAACTAGAGAAGTACAGCAGATTGCTCTATGAAAAAAGCATTCCTAATACACGGAGCATACGGCAATCCTCAAGAAAACTGGTTTCCCTGGCTTAAAGAAAAACTAGAACAACACAACTACAAAGTAATAACTCCTACTTTTCCAACACCCGAAAATCAAACTCTTAAAAATTGGAATGATGTGTTTGACAAATACAAAGAGCAATTGGATGAGGAAACAATACTGATAGGCCATAGTTTAGGTTGTCCTTACATTCTAAACGTACTTCAGGATATAGATAAAAAAGTTAAGGCAGCCTATTTGGTAGCTGCTTTTCATAAAGCATTGGGACACTCCATAGATGAAATAAATGAAACATTTGTTGAGAAGGATTTTGACTGGAGTGCTATTAAACGGAATTGTGAAAATATAGTTATGTTTAGTAGTGATAATGATCCTTATATCCCTATGGAGGTTTCAGAGGAACTTGCACAGAATTTAGATGCTGATTTTAATGTGGTTGCTGATGGTGGGCATCTTAATTCAACAGCAGGTTATACGGAGTTTGAGGAGTTGTTGAAGAAGTTGGAGGATTTGTTTGTATGAGAAAAATAATCTTAACTGCAGACGACTTCGGTTTTACTGAAAACATAAACAAAGGAATCATAGAGAGTTTAGAAAAAGGATTAACAACAGAATTAAGCCTGATTGTTGGTAGTTACGGATCTGAACAGGCTATGAAATACGCTAGAGATGCGGGATTAAAAAACATAGGATTACATCTTTCCCTTTTTGATGTATCTTTGGGAGAAAAACCTTTTAGGAGTGGTGATTACGACAATGCCTTAGAGAATTGGGAGACTTCTAAACTTGTTGGTCGTATAGAAAAAGAGATAAAAACATTTGAAGATTACTTTGGATTTACACCATCTCACATAAATAGTCACAAACAGATACATCTAGATACGCGTTTGATTGATTACGTATTTAACTATGTTTCCAAGAATAATGTTTTTGTTAGAAAATGGGGGGACTTTGATTCTGTTACTGTTAAAAAGAGAGATACTAGCTTTATAGATAATAAGATTTCGGAGTATTCCATAAAAACTTCAGACTATCTCTTTGGTTTTGAATATGACTTTGAAAATCCTCCCAAGGCAACAGATGCTTATCATAAGCTAATAGAAAATACAAAAGAGGGGAGTCTTATAGAAATTCTTTTTCATCCCGGGTATTGTGGTGAATTTGAGGCTAGTCTTACAAGTTTTATAAAGCAACGAGAATCTGATTTAGAGCTTTTATGTTCCAACGAATTTGAGGAGATGCTTGAATCTTATAGAATTATTAAAGCTAGTGAGATTTAATTCTCGTGTGAATCCAACCTAAAACTCCCTCTCTAACAGCTCCCATAACTCTGCACGGTCTGCGTCATAACCCAAAGCCCAAATACCAACACCCGCCAAATCAAACTCCTTAGCAATACGATATTTAACCTGAAGCGACTTCTCATTTTCAAAATAAACCGTACGCTCTTTTGCTCCCACCCCCTCCTGCGAAGCCTCCGTTTCCTCATTTCCCGAATCAACATAAACAAAATAAGGAACCTGCCCCGGCTCATCCCATAAAATCTCCGGATTCTCCTCCTCCACAAGCTCCATAATATTGGCATAAGTCTGCGTAAGCGAATCCCGAATAATTTCCACTTGCTTCTTCTCCGCCGACTTCTCAACAGAATCCTCCTCCAAACTTCCCCCATCAACCTCACCTTCCAAATTATCATCAGAACCCTCCACAACAACCTCCTCACCCTTCGCCCAATTAAACCCATAATAAGGAACACCCAAAATCAACTTCTGAGGAGGCGCATACGACAAATAATCCTTAATCATCGTCTTTATGTCATACCCCGCATGCAAACCGGAACCCCCCATAGGCGACACAGGAGCAGCTTTATCCGCCGACATAATATGAAAGTCATAAGCCATAATAAAAAGCTTGTCCGCCTCTTTAGCAAGGCTTGGGACATGACTAACACGGTCATTTATTAGCGAATCCGCAAAAGTCGTCACCACCACCTCCGGCGAGTCATAATCTTTATTTAATTCCCGCTTCACAAACTTAGTAAATTCTGTGTACTTAAGTGCAGTTTCCTTATCAACCGTCTCGTAATATTCAAAATTCAAATTCACATCGTCAATTTTATGCACTGCAAGCTCATCTTTTAGGTTGTCATAAAAAGTCTCCCAACACTTCTCACAATTTAAAAACTCCGTAGACTTAGAATCCACATGAGAAATAATTGTCAAAGCCACATCAACATTTTGCCTTTTAGCCCGCCGAATAAAAGAAGCCAGTTTTTCATTATTGTGCCAAGCGTTGTAACCCGGATTAGGCACAGGCCCTTCCTCACCTTCCTGCGTTTTTAAAAAGCTTCCATCAGGTTCAATGTAAAGGCCAAAATAAGCCACATCCGTTAAATTCTCCAGCCGAAAATTATCCGTTTCTTCAATGGTCCAATAGGGAAGATAGCCGTAAATTGTATAGTCGTTTTTGCGGGTATCTTGCGTACCTAAAGTTTGCAGAATTGAGCTTTTTCCTAAAGGGGAAATAAACTCCTCCGGCTCGGCTTGCTTTGTATCCTGATCCTTTTCAGACGCTTGAGTTTGCTGCTGTGGGCGTGCACTTTGAATTAACTGTTTATTAACATGTTGCCTTTTTAAAAAATACGCACTTCCTGCTACGGCCACAATTAAAAGAGTTGGTGCTAAAAATCGCTTCATGTTCTGATTATACCAGTGCGCCTAAATTTTACTCGGCTACTTCCGCATTATTAAGCCCGCTAAAGTGTTAAAATAAGCCTGTGTTTAGGCAAAAACATCCTTTAATTAAGATTAAAAAAACTTTTCTTCTTTTGTTTGCCCTTTTAGGATTGGTTTCGGTTGCCTCGCTTTATTTTCTTTTGAACCAGCCTAAAGCTCCTAACAATATTCGTGACCTTTTTGAAACTCCTGTAGTGACGCCTCCAAAAGAAACCGGATGCTTTGATGCTGCAACTTTAAATTATCTGGAGTACAAGTCGATTCCGCAAAAGGATCGCAAGAATAATAAGTTTGGTTTGTATATCTATGCGGAGAATAAGGACTTTATGGAGTTGGCGCAAAATTTGGTGAATTCAAATGGAGGTGATTGGGGCTATGTTTTGATTCCTTATAACGTCAAGGATCGCGATTATTCCAAGTGGGGAGGCGTTTTTGAACGTTTGTACAGTAAGCATCTGATTCCTATTATTCAGCTTTGGGATGTGGATCCTGATGATTATGAAGATCAAACTGAGGAGGCTGCAGAGTTTTTGAATTCGTTTGTGTGGCCAATACGGCAGCGCTATGTTTCGGTTTATAACGAGCCTAATGATTCTCGTTTTTGGTATGGGCGGGCCGACCCGGAGGAGTATGCGCAAATTTTGGATTTTACAATTGACACTTTTAAGGAGGAAAATTCCAATTTTTTTATGTTGAATGGGGCTTTGAATGTTAGTGCTACGCCGGGAGGGGGTTATTATGATGCGTTTGATTTTATGCGTCGGATGGATGCTAAGGTGTCGGGGATTTTTTCTAAATTGGATGGGTGGGCGTCGCATTCGTATCCTCAGCCGGATTTTAGCGGGAATCCCCATGCTACGGGTCGAAATAGTATTCGGGCTTATGAGGTTGAGTTGGCGTATTTAAAGCAGGCTTTAGGGGTGGAAAAGGAGTTGCCTGTTTTTATTACGGAGACAGGATGGGCGCATGCGGAGGGAGAGGTTTATAATCGGGCTTTTTTGCCGGTTTCTCAGGTGGCTGAAAACATTAAGACCGCTTATGAGCGTTATTGGCTTCCTGACAAGCGGGTTCGAGCAGTGACTCCTTTTACGGTTTGGTATGATGCTCCTTATGATCATTTCTCTTGGGTGAATCACGATAAGGTGCCTTATTTGCATTATGAGGAGGTAAAGTCAATGGAGAAGGTGGCAGGGACTCCTGAGAGTTTGGTTCCGGGGGAGACGTCTATTAAGTCTTGTTATTGATGTGGGCGGTGTATACTCTTAGAGGCTTTATTTAAAGGTAAGATGTTTAATATAACAACACTAAAAATTGCAAAAAACACAATATATCAGCTGATAGGAAAGGTCATCAGCATGTCCATAACCATTCTTGTTACGGTTTTGGTGACACGCAACTACGGTCCCGATGGATATGGTTCTTTTAGTTTAATGCAAAGCTTTCCTGCGCTCTTTTTTATAATTGTAGATTTCGGCCTAAATGCAATTTCAGTTCGCGAAGTTTCAAGAAACGAGTCAAAAATTTACTCCTATTTTGTTAATATTTTAATCTTTCGAGTAGTATTATCTTTGGCCTTTGCCTTGGTTTTGGGTTTGTTGCTCGTTTTTTTTCCCTACGAGCCTTCATTAGTTTTTGGAATCCGTTTAAGTTTGCTTCTTATCTTAACGCAGGCTTTATATGCAACAACAAACATAGTGTTTCAAACAAAGCTTCGCTATGACCTTTCCGTTTTAGGTCAAACTGCCGGTTACGTTTTCATTTTAGGTGCTTCGCTTTATTTAATTTCCCAATCCGCTTCTGTAACTTGGGTAAGTTTTACTTATGTTGTTGGTGGCTTCATAACCTTTTTTGTTAACTTTTTCCTAATTCGCCAAATGTCTATTGAAAAAGCTTTTACCTATGATCCAAAACTTATAAAGCGCCTATTTATAGAGGCGCTTCCTTTAGGAATAACTTTTATTTTTAGCCAAATGAACTTTAAGGAAGACGCCATTTTATTGTCAATTCTTCCCGTACCTGAGTCGTTTAATCTGAGCAGTACCGAAACAGTTGGCGTTTACTCCTTGCCCTACAAGGTTTTTGAGGTTTCGTTAGTTATTCCCACTTTTTTCATGAACGCCTCTTATCCTGTTTTGGTTCGTCACATGGAGGAAGGTCCTAAAAGGCTTCAAGATACGTTTACTAAAGTTTTAGCTTTTCTACTTTTGGGAGGCTTATTAGCCGGAGTAGTTGGTTACTTTTTAGCTCCTTGGATGATTGACTTTTTGGGAGGATCAGATTTTTCCCAATCTATTGCAGTTTTAAGGATTTTGTTATGTGGTGCTGTTGTTTTTTATATGACCCAGCCTATTTCTTGGTTAATTGTTACCCTAAGTCGCCAAAAGTACCTCCCTTATATTTATGCCTGCAGCGTTGCCTTCAACTTGGTTTTTAATTTAATTTTCATACCACGCTATTCCTTTTATGCTGCCTCTTTTATAACAGTCTTTTCCGAAGTTTTGATACTAATTTTGCTGTCTTTTTTTGCCCGAAAAGCTTGGAGAGAAAATTATGCTTCCTAAGATTTTATTTAGCCTTTGGTTTTTGAGTTTAAATTTGGGTCAGTTTTCTGCTCTTTCTAAAGGAACTTTTGGAGGCATTTATCTTTTTGATCTCTTTGCAGTTTTGTGGGTTTTTGGTGGCTTTTTGTACTTTTTTATGGTTAAGCGTTTAAAGTTTTATGTACCAAAGATTTTTTTCCCTTTGTTAGGATTTATCTTTATTGCTTTTGTTTCTTTGCTGGCTGTTTTAGGAAAGTTTTCTCAACTGGAGCTTTTGGTTTCCGGTTTTTATTTATTTAGATTTATTATTTACGTTTTGGGAGGTTTGTTGGTTTATAATTTTCTTCATTCCGGTCAGTTTTCAGAGGAGTTTTTATTTAAGCTTGTTGCTTTTTCAGCTGTTTTTATTTCTTTAGCGGGATTTATTCAGCTTGTTGTTTTGCCGGACTTTACTAAACTGGATTCTTCTTTAGGATGGGATCCACATAAAAATCGCTTAGCTTCTACTTTTTTTGATCCCAATTTTGTGGGAGCTTATTTGGTTTTATGTTTTAATATTTTGGTTTCTGGTAAGCGTTTTTATAAGAAGTTTTATGTTCCGTTGGTTTTACTTACGGTTTTTTCTATTTTTTTGACTTTTTCCAGAAGTGCTTGGTTGATGTTAGCTATTAGTATTTTTGTTTGGGGAGTTTTTCGTTACCGCTTTTTACTTTTTTTGGCCGGTGTTTTAGCTTTTAGTGCTTACTTTGCTGTTCCACGTGTTCAAACTAGAATTTCCGGCATAACGGATCCGGCGGATTCTGCACATTTTCGGCTTATTTCTTGGCAAAATACATTTGAAATTGCTTCAGATAATTTGTTTTTAGGCACGGGTTTTAATACTTTTAGGTTTGTTCAAAAGGATTACGGCTATTTTGGAGTAGATTGGGGGGGACATTCAGGAGGTGGTTCTGATTCAAGTTTGCTTTTGGTTTTAGCTACAACAGGAGTTTTTGGTTTTCTTGCTTTTTTTGGTTTTTGGGTTGTTTCGGGAATTTCGGGTCTTCAAAGTATAAAAAGCAATCCTTATTCTTTAGTGTTGTTAGCCTCCCTATCCTCGCTTTTAGTAGAATCTTTTTTTATTAATTCCCTTTTCTATCCCCAAATCCTTCTCTTCTGGTTGTTAATAATTGTGCTTTATCTTAATCCCTCTTATAAGTAACCTTAAGCTTCTCCTCTGCAGTATTCCCCGCTAAATCCGTTGCCTTAATAGTAATTTCCATCTCGCCCTCCTTAGCACCTAACAAAAACACAAAAGAATTATCAGGCTTTTGAATAGCCACACGATCATTTATTTTAATAGTAGCCTTTTCACTTATTTCACCAACAATTTCAATTCGCTCATTAAGATTCTCAATTTTATCGCCATCCTTTGGACTCTCAATTTCAATCTCAGGATCCTCATCATCATAATCAATAGTAATTGTTTCTGATTTTGTATCATTTGCCTTAGCAAAAAGCGTGTTCTTTCCCTTATTTAGTGCAACTTCCGTAAACAAAAACTCCCCTGACATATCCGTTATAACTTCTCCTGCCTTAGGACCATTTACAAAAAGCTCTATTTTAGTTTTTGGAGCTGACATTCCTTTTATATTTACTTTAGTTTCATTAACAGCTTTAGGTACCTCCACAAAAACCGGGGGAGGCGTGTTAGCCTGAGGAGGATTTATTGTTTCATTTCTATTTACAGAGATCATTCCAAATAGAGCGCCAATTTTTGGTCCAAATTTAAGCATTCCAAAAAGAGACAGAATCCCTATAGCAAAAATAGCCAGTAAACGTTTTGCAAGAATCTTATTAATGTCCTCAGGAGTGGTTTTATTTGGCATATTCTTTTACTTTTTCCTCTAAATAAGGGAGTAAATCTTTACGCAAGTCTTCTCTTAGCATGGCAAATTCAAATGTGGCTTTTAAGTAGCGGAGGGGATCTCCTGTTGTTAGCCATTCTCCCTCTATTGGAGGTGCTATTACCTTTTTTCCGGCATCTGCTAGGTCGTTTAAAATATCTGCAATCCAAAGTTCTCCGTCTTTCCCTGTATCTGCCTTTGTTGCAGCTTCTACTACGTCGTAAGAAAAGACAAATCTTCCAAATTGCGCCATTGTAGAGGGAGCTTCTTCAGCCGGGAGTTTTTCATGAATTTGTTTTACTTCATATTTGTAATCGGCATCTGTCTTGTATTCAACGGAACCGTATCTGCTAATTTCTTTTTTTGGAACTTCCTGTACTGCCAAGGTTGCTGTTGCTTTTTGATCTAAGTGTTTTTCCATTAGCTGCCCTGCAATAGGAGTTCCATTGTTGCTTATTGTTAAGTCGTCTCCAAACATGTACACAAAGGATTCGTTGTCGTCTATTAGGTTTTTAGCTGCTAATAAAGGTGTGCCGTTTCCATATGGAAGGTCTTTTTTCTGGCGTACGTAAATAAAGTTGGCCATGTTTGCAACTTCTTGGATTTTTGCAAGTCGATCCAGTTTTCCTGTTTCTTCGAGTTTGTGTTCCAGTTCTAGGTTGTTGTCAAAGTAGTCTTCCATTATATGCTGGCCAAATCTTGTAACTAAGATGATGTCTTTTATGCCGGAATTTACTGCTTCTGCAACAAGTTCATGGATTATTGGGCGGTCTATTATTGGGAGCATTTCCTTTGGTTGGTTTTTTGTTGCGGGGAGGAAGCGTGTTCCATAACCTGCTACTGCAATGACGGCTTTTGTGATTTGGGAATGGTTTTTCATAGCTTGATTATTATAGCATTTTGCGATTCGAATGGAGCCGATGGTCGGGCTTGAACCGACGACCTATCCCTTACGAAGGGATTGCTCTACCAGCTGAGCTACATCGGCCTGTTTGTTAAAATTTTCAATTCCCTTTTATTAACAGGTTACTTTGTAACCTGTTAGGCACAGCTAAATAGTCGCAACGAAATTTTATCTAAATTATCGTTGATCCGTAAAACTTCATTGAAGTTTTACGTCGCGTCAGCGCGCTCCTATTTACCTGAGTCATCGAAATGCCGATTGTCCTTGTTTGCGACCGTACAACTTTGTGAGATAAAAACAGACCTCACCTTTTGCCTTCGGCCAATGCTTCGGGTTGCGAAACAACATGTGTTGTAACTAACAGGTTACTTTGTAACCTGTTAGGCATAACAAAATGTAATTAATCCTTTTTTCATTTTGTTAAGCCATTTGGGTTCGCGTTGCGAACACAAATGGAGCGGGTGACGGGGCTTGAACCCGCGACCTTCTCCTTGGGAAGGAGACGCTCTACCAGCTGAGCCACACCCGCAAAATTAAAAGCAAAGGCATTATAAAACACCTCCTACAAACAACAAAACCCCGCATAAACGGGGTTCTGTTTTACGACATATTAACAAGCAAACAAATCCTTGGTAGCTAAGGACTCATCCACTTAAAAAATTTCATCAAATTAAGCAGGAATATTTAGCGTCTGTCCTGCATAAATAAGCGCTTGCTGCCCACTTGGTAAATAATCAACATTTGCACTATTTGCATCTCGGATTTTTGTCCACATAGATCCATCACCATAAGCTGCCTCAGCAATTTCCCATAGAGTGTCCCCCGACTTCACAGTGTAGTCTCCCGTAGTCACATCTCCCTTGGAGTAGTCGTTAGCAGTCCATGCCGGTTCTGTTGAAGCTGCGTCATTGTTTCCTGTGGTTTCAATTGCAGTAGTATCTCCTGCTACAGCCTCTTCAGTTTTCTCGGCTACATCCGCTTTTTCACTCTCCTCCTTTTCCTCTTCAGTGCTTGTAGACAAAGTCTCCTTAAGCTCCTCCAGGCTCAACTTTCGCTCCTGTTTCTCGCCATCCTCCATAGTTTCAACGCCCTCTTTTGTGAAGTAGTTGTAGGTAGCAAAAACGAGTCCTAGAATGAAAATTCCTCCAATGATGAATGCAAGTGTATCTCCTTTATTCTCAGCTGCCTTTTCGGCATTAGTTTTTTCTGTATTATCTGTCATTTATTTTTGATACACCCCCTTTAGAGTTAAGTTTTTATGTGGGCAGATTAGTTTGGAAATTATATCCATGGCGGGATCGACGGGACTCGAACCCGCGGCCTCTTCCGTGACAGGGAAGCGCTCTAACCATCTGAGCTACGACCCCTCAGATCTGATGTGGTTATGTTATTTGATTTTAGTAGGGAAGTCAACTGTTTCTATGGGATAAGTAGGGGAAGTTAGAGGGATTTTAGATGGAATTTAGCAAAAGCTGCTTCTGTACGCTATTATTAAGACAATGACAGAAAGGATGACTAATCAGGAAATAGTAAAAGTCTTAAAGGAAGCAGAGGCTGCTATGGAGGTCAAAGGGGCTAATCGCTTTAGAATTCGTGCCTATCAAAATGCTATTAATGCAATAGAAACCTCCACTTTTTCAGTGTATGACCTTTGGAAATCCGGTCGAGTAAGCGAAATCCCCGGAGTGGGTGCCAGTTTAACTCAGCACATAAACGATTTATTGAAAGAAGGTTCTGTTAAAGAGTTTGAAAATTTGCGTAAAGACCTTCCTGATGGGATGTTTGAACTTATTGGAATTCAAGGGATAGGTGCTAAACGTGCCCACAAACTTGCTTCCGCTTTTGAACTGGATGATCGCGAAGCTGCTCTGGAAAAGGTGGCAGAAGCTGCCGAAAAAGGAAAAATTCAAGATATTCCGGGGTTTGGCGAGAAAACTCAGGCGCAGATTTTAGAGGCTATAACGGAGTTAAAAAAGACCAAAAATGAAAAACCTCGTTTGTTGTGGGCGCAAGCTGAAACCATTGCAGAGAGAGTCTATAAATATGCCAAAGAATTACCGGAGATTCAAAAAATAGAGGCGCTAGGTTCTTACAGACGTAAAAAAGAAACGGTAGGGGACCTGGACTTTGCTGTTGCTACAGAGGATCCCGAAAAAGTCATGCAGCATCTTTTGGATTTTCCGGAAATAGTAGAGGTTTTGGTTGAGGGTGACAAAAAGGCTAGCGTGGTTATAGGCAACGAGTTTCAGCTTGATTTTAGAGTAGTTTCCCCGGATCAGTATGGCTCTATGGTGCAGTATTTTACGGGATCTAAGTATCATAATATTGTTTTGCGTTCTTTTGCTTTAGATAAAGGTTATTCTTTGTCGGAGTACGGTATAAAGGAGTCTAAGTCTAAAAAGTTGCATGAATTTGCAGAGGAAGCAGATTTTTATAAGTTTTTGGATTTGGACATAGTTCCACCGGAGATTCGCCAAGGCAAAAATGAAGTGGATTTGGCAGCTAATGGGAATTTGCCAAAACTCATTCAACTTTCGGATATTAAAGGTGATTTGCATATGCACACAAACTTTTCTGATGGTACCAATACTTTAGAGGAAATGGTTCAAGCTTGTCGTGACAAAGGCTATGACTATATGGGAATTGCTGATCATGCTCCAAGTGTGGAAAGTCGTGGTTATGCTGCTGTGCAAAAGATAATTACATCTACTCGCGAAAATTTTAATGAAATTGACTCCAAATATAACGACATTAAAGTTTTATATGGTTATGAGGTGAATCTTCTTGCAGATGCTTCCATTTCCTTACCTGATGAATTTTTAGAGCAGCTGGATTTTGTAATTGTTGGCCTGCATACAGCTTTCTCACAGGATAGAAAGCAGCTAATGAAGCGCTATATGACAGCAATTGAGCATCCTCTGGTGGATATAATTGCACATCCGACGGCTCGTTTAATTAATGAGCGTGATGCAGTAGATGTTAATTGGATGGATTTGTTTGACGCGGTTAAGAAGCATGACAAGATTTTGGAGATTAATTCGTATCCGGATCGTTTGGATTTGCCTTTTGATCTGGTTTTTGAGGCGCGCGAACGTGGGATTAAGCTGATTATAAATACAGATGCGCATAGTACAGGTCATTTGGATCTTATGCGGTTTGGTGTTTCTGTTGCTCGCAGGGGATGGTGTGAGGCTGCCGATGTTTTAAACACTCAGTCCAAAGATGCCTTTTTGAAAAACCTCCAAAAATTTGCTTAGACTCATCTGTTGTATAATTAACCCAAGTATTTAAATCCATTTACTCAAGAAGGAGGTAACATGCAACTATTTTTAATTCCATTAGGAATTCTAGCTTTAATAGCGCTGTATTTAATTGGCATTTACAACAAGCTTGCAAAACTTAAGGTTCGTATTGATGAAGCCTGGAGTCAAATTGACGTTCAGCTAAAGCGTCGTGCAGATCTTATTCCAAATCTTGTGGAAACCGTTAAAGGTTATGCTTCTCATGAAAAAGGGGTATTTCAGCAAGTAACGGAGGCGCGCTCAGCATTAATGAGTGCTTCTAATGTAAAAGAGGCAGGTCAAGCAGATCAACAGCTTCAAACTGCTCTAAAGTCACTCTTTGCTGTTGCTGAAGCTTATCCTGAGTTAAAAGCTCAAGAAGGCTTTACTAACTTACAGCGAGAACTTTCGGATACTGAAGATAAAGTTGCTTATTCCCGTCAGTTTTACAATGCTGTAGTTCGCGACTTTAATACCATGCTTGCAACTTTCCCTACAAATGTAGTTGGAAATATGCTTGGCTATTCTCAAAGGGAGTTTTTTGAGGCTTCAGAAGAAGAGCGTAAAAACGTGGAAGTAGATTTTTAAAAGTCTGCTTTAGTAAAGCAAATAAGTTAAAAGCTGCGTTTTATGGCAACCCCTTATACACATATAGCTCAAAATAAACGGCAAACTGCTCTTGTAGTTGTTGCTTTTGTACTGGTAATTTCAGCATTGGGCTTTTTCTTTGATCTTTACTTTGGCAGCGAAGGTTTTGTTTACACCGGTGTTGCTTTGATTTTTGCCGGGATTTCCAGCTTTATTAGCTATTACAACTCCGACAAAATTGTGCTTGCTATTTCCGGCGCCCGTAAAGTCACTCCCAATGAAAATGAGGCCCTTCATGACCTTGTAGAAAATATGGCAATTGCTTCCGGACTTCCCAAGCCTGAAATTTACATGATCGAAGATACTGCTATGAATGCTTTTGCTACGGGACGCGATCCTGATCATTCGGTTATATGCTTTACTTCAGGAATTGTGGCTGCCTTAGATAAGCGCGAATTAGAAGGTGTTATAGCTCATGAAATGTCGCATATTGGTAATCGGGATATTTTGCTGATGTCTGTTGTGAGTGTTTTGGTGGGTTCTATTACGCTTTTGGCGGATTGGTTTACAAGGGGGCGTTCATATCGCTCCCGTCGTCGAAGTAAAAGTTCTTCAATGCCTCCTGTGGTAATGGCTTTGGGGCTGGTTTTAGTGCTTTTAAGTCCGGTTATTGCGCAGTTGATTAAGTTGGCGCTTGGTAGAAAGCGGGAGTTTTTAGCAGATTCTACTGCAGTAATGCTTACACGTTACCCCCAAGGATTAGCCAATGCTCTTAGGAAGCTTTCTTCTGATCGGGAGATTTTGGAGGCAGCAAATGGGGCTACAGCGCATCTTTATATTACGAGTCCTTTACAGGGGAGGGGTTCTCCAACTACTTGGTTTTCTAAACTTTTTAGCACTCATCCTCCTGTGGAAGAGCGAATTGTTCGTTTAGAGTCGATGTAATTTTTGGTTGACTTTTGGATTCGTCATGGTTTTTTAGAACTTTCTGCGGCCTTTAGGTAAGCCAAATTAAAATCAACTTCCTTTTATTACAAGCACTAATAAGTATTGACTTATTTAACGGATGTTGGTAAATTTATATTATGAAAAAATCACCCACAACAAAAACCGAAAAGGAAAGCTTGACTCAAAAGATGGATGCTCTTTTGGATTTAGCCAAGAGTAATGCAGAAAAATTAGATACTCAGAATAGAAAGTTAGATACTTTGGAGAACAAAGTAAGCAGTCTAAACTCAGTGGTCCCAAAGTTAGTGGAAAAAGTTAGTGATCTAGAGATTGCGGTGGGGAGGTTGGAGACTCGTGTGGGTATTTTAGAAGATACCATAGGCAATTTAGAAAATAGACTGGATAGTTTAGAAAGTAAGGTTGATACCTTGGATAAGACGGTTTCAGAGTTACGTAAGGATATGAAGTCGGAATTCAGTCAAATGAGCGAACGTCTAAATACAATGGATAAACGCATGTCCCGTAGTGAAGGCCGTATTCTTAAAGTAGAAGATGCCGCCAATTTGCACGGTAGAAAGTTGGATTGGGTTTTTAGTGGTGAGAATGAATATGTTACAGAGAAGCGCCTGAAAGTTTTTGCACAAACTAACGAACTTTCTTACCTTTCTCCAAAATCATAGGTGTTACTTCTCTAGTATTTTTGTGACGTGTTGACCTATCTTTGTAATTTTTCTTTTAACCACCTCCATAGTTTGCTATGATAGGCCAGTATGGATCGTAAGATTAGTTTAGAAGCCACACAACACATTGCCGAACTTGTTAACCTAACGCTAACTCAAGAAGAGCTGGAAAAGTTGTCGATTATGCTTTCAGATACGCTTGATTACGTAGAGGTTTTAGAGGAACTGGATACAGCAAAAACTCCTCCAACTTTTCAGGTAACCGGTTTAGAGAACGTTTTTCAGACAGAAAAAAATCACATCTGTTTTACACAGGATGCAGCTTTAGCAAACGCAAAAGAAACAAAGGATGGCAAGTTTGTGACGGAGGCGGTTTTTGATCGCTAGACTTTTGCTCTAGCTTATTCAAGGGAAACTTTCATGTCGGACTTAAACAAACTAACAATTACACAGGCTTTAAGTGGGCTAAAAAACAAGGAGTTTACAAGCGAGGAGCTTACACGTGCTTGCTTAGATGTTATAGAAGATAAAGATCTTACAATTAAGGCGTTTATTACTGTCTTACATGACTCTGCTTTGGAGCAGGCAAAACAGGCTGATAAGCTAATTTCTTCTAGAGAAGTTGAGGTTTTTAATGACAAGCCTCTATTAGGAATTCCCTATGCAGCGAAGGACAACTTTTGCACAAAAGGCATTGAAACAACGGCAGGATCTCAAGTTTTAAAGGATTTTGTGCCTCCTTATGAGTCCACAGTTACGCAACGTTTGAAGGATGCAGGAGCTGTGCTTTTGGGTAAGACGAATATGGATGCTTTTGCGCATGGATCCTCAACAGAAGAATCCGACTTTTTTACTACCAAAAATCCTTGGGATTACGCCAGAGTTCCGGGAGGTTCCTCCGGTGGTTCAGCAGCAGCAGTAATTGCAGACATGTGCATTTTTGCCATTGGAAGCGAAACAGGAGGAAGCATTAGAGGACCTGCTTCTTGGTGTGGTACTACGGGGTTAAAGCCTACTTACGGTCGTGTCAGCAGATATGGTGTTATTGCTATGGCCTCTTCAACGGATTCCCCCGGCCCTTTAACCAAAACAGCAACAGATGCAGCTCATGTTCTTAAGGTTTTAGCCGGGAAAGATCCTTTGGATGCAACTACTTCTCCGGTGAATGGCGAAAATTATCCGGAAAATTTAATTAACGTTAGTTTAAAAGGTCTTAAAGTAGGTAAGCCAAGGTCTTATTTTGAAATAGATTTGCAAGAGGGTGTGGCAGAAAAAGTGAATGGATTTCTTAAGTTTTTGGAAAATGAAGGGGCAGAAATAATCAATGTAGATCTTTTGGATCCTAAATATTCTATTGCCGTTTATACATTGTTGCAGCGCTCTGAAGTTTCCTCTAACTTGGCTCGATTTGATGGTATTCGCTATGGTAATGATCGGGACTCCTTTGGATTTGAGGCTCGAAAGCGAATGATGCTTGGGGCGTATGCTTTAAGCGCAGGTTACTATGATGAGTATTATGCAAAGGCTCAGAAAGTTCGTACTTTGCTTGTGGAAGATTTTGATAGGGTGTTTAACCGAGTGGATATCCTTGTTGGTCCAACCATGCCTTGCGTTGCCATGCGGATGGGTGAAAGTGCTGAAAATCCCATGTTTGGTGAGATGATGGACAAGTTAACGGAACCAAGTACTATTGCCGGTTTAACAGGCGTTACAGTTCCCGTTGGATTTGCTGAAGATTTACCTGTAGGTGCTCAAATTATGGGGAATCGCTTTAGGGAATCTTTAGTTTTAGGTATTGCAAACGCCTATCAAAAAGCAACTAACTTTCACGAAAGGAGGCCCGAATGAGTCTAATTGGTGATATACTCCGCTTTTTAGTAGGCAATGCTCGGTCCAAAAAGACTCGAGTAACCCCTAAAACAATGCAAGGAATAAAGGATAAGTGGGCTTCCCAAGTTACTCCGGCGTTAAAAGCACGAAAACCAAGTCAACTAAGGCAGGCGCTAATTACCTCCGATAAACTGCTTGATGCTGCTTTAAAAGACGTGGTCTCAGGGGAAAATATGGGTCAAAGATTAAAAAACGCTAAAGATCTTTTTGACTGGAGTGTTTATGACAAGCTTTGGAAGGCGCATAAAGTTAGAAATGCTTTGGTGCATGATTTGGAATATGAACCTACTTATTTTGTTTTAGAAAAGGCCATTGCAGATTTTGAGATGGGCTTAAAAGAATTAGGAGTAAGTTTATGAGTGCTTATAAGGATCTAACAGAACAGAAATTATCCCTTGAGAAAGAGCTTTTGGGCCCCTATCGTCTAGTTGTGGGGCTTGAAATTCACATGCATGTTAAAACTGATCACGGTATGTTTTGTGCCTGTTCTACAGAGGGAGTTTATGATGCTCCTTCAAATACGCATACCTGTCCTGTTTGTTTAGGCCTTCCGGGGGCGCTTCCGGTTCCAAATGAGGACGCCATTAAACAAACGCATCGACTAGGGATAGCCTTTCATTGCGAATTAAACAAGGAATCCCGCTTTGATCGAAAGCACTATTTTTATCCGGATCTTCCCAAAGGTTATCAGATAAGTCAGTATCTAAAACCTCTTTGTGGTGAGGGTTACTTGGATTTGCCGACAGGATCTCGTGTTGAGCTTGAGCGAATCCACTTGGAGGAGGATACGGCTAAGTCCTTCCATGAAGGGGGTAAGACTTTGATTGATTTCAATAAGTCGGGTATGCCTTTAATTGAAATGGTTACAAAGCCCTCAATCCACTCTGCTTGGGAGGCGGCGGAGTTTGGGCGTCAGGTTCGGGAGATTGTTCGTTATTTAGGCGTTAGTGATGCCGATATGGAAAAGGGTCAGATGCGAGTGGAGCCTAATATTTCTTTGCAGACTGCGGAGATGGCTAAAAACGGTAAGTTGCCCGACTATAAAGTCGAGATTAAAAACATTAACTCGTTTAAGTTTATGGAGAAGGCTATTCTTTATGAGATTAAGCGGCAGCGTGAGATTTTGGAGTCAGGTGAGGTTCCTTTGCAGGAGAATCGCGGTTATGATGAAGCTTCGGGTGAAACGGTTCCGCAGCGTAGTAAAGAGGAAGCCCATGATTATCGCTATTTCCCGGAGCCGGATATCCCTCCTATGAGTTTTGATGGTGCCTACTTTGAGGATTTGAAAAAGACTGTTAAGCGTTTGCCGGAAGAGACAAAGAAGGAGTTGATTGAGGAGAAAGGTTTGTCTCGTCAGGAGGCGGATGTTTTAGTTTCAGAGGATTTGGTTGATTTGCTTTATGGTGTAGTTGATTTGGGAGTGGTTTTTGATGAGGCGGTTAATTTGTTGGTGAATCGCCCGGAGTATCGTGAGTTTTCTGCAGAGGAGTTTGCAGCTAAGATTAAGGAGCAGTCGAATAAGATAGAGGATATGGCCGCATTGGAGACGGTTGTTGGCGAGGTTTTGGCGGAGAATCCTCAGGTTGTAGCTGAGATTGAATCCGGTAAGGATAGTGCTAAGGAATATCTATTGGGCCAGGTTATGAGGAAGACTAAAGGTAAAGCCGATCCTGTAATAGTTCGCCGGCTTTTGACTACTAGATTTCAAGGATAATCCTTTCCAAGAACCCCAGCATCGTTATACCCATAGGATGTATGCGTCTCCTAAACAAGGATAATCCTTAATTTCACACGTGTATTTGCTTTATCTGAAGTTGGTAGAAGTTTCTATGCAAGGATCATCCTTAAAAGATCAGCGAAGATTGCTGAAATTTGATGAAAAATTACTCTTGAGGAACCTTGCCAAAAAACATAAGATAGAAACATGAAGCTAAAATTTGATCCGGATAATCCCAAGTACGTTCATATTGATACTCTAAAAAAAGCAGACGAGGCTCTAGAAAAGCTAGAAAAGGAACCTGTAATAGGAGTAGACATAGAAGGTACCGGACTTGATCCCTACACTGCAAAGCTCCTGTTGGTTCAGATCGGTAATGAGGAAGTAAGTTACATTTTTAACGCTCAGCAGCTTGATTTAAAGGCAATTCCACGTTTAAAAGCTCTCCTGGAAGATCCCAAAAAAATCAAAATTCTTCACAACGCCAAATTCGACTACAAATTCATCAAAGTTCAAGTAGGCGCATCCATGAACAACCTGTATGACACAATGTTGGCCGGAGCAGTATTAACGGCGGGTTTAACAGGCAAAAACCCTTCCTTAAAAGAACTAACCATGAAATATTGCGGTTTCGACATGGATAAAGGTGTTCGAAAAAGCTTTCATAATCACATGGGGCGAATCACGGAAGATCAGCTGAAATACTCCGCTTTAGACACGCTGGCTATGTTTCCCATCTTTAAAGAGCAGGTAAAGCGTCTTAAAAAGGAAAAGCTGGTGCGTGTGGCCAAATTGGAATTTGCCTCCACTAGAGTCGTTGCAGAAATGGAATTAAGAGGCATTATTATAAACATTCCCGAATGGAAAAAAGTAATTAAGAACCTGGAAAAAAAGCGTGACCAGTATGCAGCTCAGTTTCAAGAGGCAATTCAGCCTTACTACAATCGTCGAACAAAGGACCTTTTTGGAAACGATGTGGACGTCATGAACATGAATTCGCAGGCTCAGCTAATGGATCTTTTTAATAAGCGTTTAGGTCTTGATATTCCTTCAACAAGCGCAGGAGTCTTGGAAAACGTTGATCATCCAATTGTAAACATCTTAAGCGACTACAGAAAGTATGAAAAGCTGATCTCTGCCTTTGGAGATAGCCTTTTAGAGCAGGTTAATCCTGTTACGGGGCGTTTGCATCCGGATTTTAATCAGATGGGTACAGCCACAGGTAGATTTTCTTGTCGAAACCCTAATTTACAGCAGATTCCGCGAAACTCCGAAGAAGCCCCTTTTAGAGAGCTTTTTAATCCTGCTCCGGGATATAAGCTGGTTACGGCGGACTACTCCTCCTTTGAAATGCGGATTCTAGCGGATCTTTCAGGTGATGAAAAAATGATTACAGCCCTTCGCGAAGGTAAAGATTTGCACTCTTATACTGCTTCGCTAATGTTTAATGTTGATTATTATCCTAAGTCGGAGTTTAAAAAGAAGAATCCGGGGTTGCGTCAGATTGCTAAGCCTATTGGGTTTGGATTAATGTATGGAATGAGTGCCCAAGGTTTGGCAGCTCAGCTAGGCGTTTCACCTGAAAAAGGCGAGGAATATATGGAGCTTTATTTTAAGAGTTATCCAAGTGTTCGGAAGTTTCTGGATGGGCTTTCTGATAATGCTGTTAAAAAAGGATGGAGTATGACTCCTATGGGTCGTAAGCGTTGGTACAAAAAGCCCTCTCCATCTGATCCGGATTATCGTCGTCGTATGTCCAGTATTCGGCGTCAGGCAAAGAACCATCCCATTCAGGGGACAAATGCAGATGCTATCAAGTTTGCGTTTGTTTTTATTCAAAAGTACTTTGATTCAGGGGAGTTTGATGGGGGAATCACGCATACGGTTCATGATGAGATTGTTTGTGAGGTTCGTGAGGATCAGGCGGAGGATTGGGCAAAGATTCAATCAGATGAGATGATTAAGGCTGCGGAGCTTTTTATTAAAAAGGTTCCGGTTGCTTCGGATCCTTTTGTTGGTGATATCTGGGAGCATTAGGTTGCTTCTAAAGTTTTGAAGGCCTTTGCAACAAAGATTCCCGCATAAGAATTGCTTGCTTTTTTTGAAAAACTTGATATTATAGGCCTATGTTTATGGGAGACATTATAGAAGCTATAGTAGGTGGCGTAATAGAGGGAGTCATTGGTGCTGTTATGGGTATTTTTGACGCCTTCAACTAAAATTCCCTTACTTTAGTATTACTACAAGATAATAAATTCCATTTCTATCTGCTTAATGCGGGGGTTTTTGTGACTACTTTTGCGCACTTATCAGTCCCTTTGCTTAATTGCTAAGAAGTGTTACAATTTATTCATGGTTATATGTCAAAAATGTGGGCAACGACCCGCAGTAATCTCAACAACAAAAATAATAGAAGGTAAGCCGGTTTATATGGCGCTTTGTCAGAGCTGCTTTAAAAATCTCCAAAAAGAAACTAAAAAAACTTCACTTTTGGATAAGTTCGGCACTGATCTAACCGACATGGCCCGCGAAGATAAACTTGACCCTGTTATTGGCCGTAAGGACGAAATAGAGCGCGTTGTTCACATCTTATCCCGACGAACAAAAAATAATCCTGTTTTAATAGGAGATCCCGGAGTAGGGAAGACTGCCATAGTTGAAGGTTTAGCTCAAATGATAGTAAATGGAAAGGTGCCTGAGCCCCTCCGTGGGAAGCGTGTGTTTGCTCTGGATTTAGCGTCAATGGTTGCAGGGACGACTCATCGAGGAATGTTTGAAAAGCGTCTAAAAGACGTAATTGAAGAAGTGGTTAAGGCCCAGGGCCAAATTATTCTGTTTGTAGATGAGCTTCATACTGTTGTTGGCGCAGGTTCTTCATCTGAAAGTTCCATGGATGCTGCTAATATTTTGAAACCGGCTTTAGCTAGAGGAGAGCTTCAAATGGTTGGTGCTACAACAATAGATGAGTATCGTAAGTATGTTGAAAAAGATGCTGCTTTGGAGCGCCGTTTTCAACCCATTATGGTTAACGAGCCTACTATAGATGACACTAAGGAAATTTTGCGAGGTCTGCGAGGTCGCTATGAAGAGCATCACAAAGTGAAAATTACGGATGAGGCTTTAGAAACGGCAGCAAAAATGGCAGATCGATATATTAGTGACCGTTTCCTTCCCGATAAGGCTATTGATGTAGTTGATGAGGCAGGCGCTTTGGTGCGTTTGTCGCAGGTAAAGGAGCCGGAGAATCTAAAGGAGGTCAATTCCCGTTTGGCTGAAATTAAAAAGGAGCTTCGTAGTGAAGATCTTTTGGAGGAGGTGCGTAAAAAACTGGAAGATGAGCGTGCTGAATTAAACAAAGTTAGAGATGAACTTGTAGACATTTGGACAAAGACCAAGCTTGAGGAAATTCCAAATGTTACAGGCGATGACATAATTAAGATCGTCTCACGTTCCACCGGCATTCCTTTAGAGCGCCTAAGTATAGAAGAGAAAGAGAAATTAATGCACCTTGAAGAAATGATTCATGAGCGTCTGGTTAATCAGAATAAGGCCGTAGAGGTTGTTTCAGAGGCTATTCGCCGAGCACGTGCAGGGCTTAAAGATCCTAAACGACCTATTGGAGCCTTCCTGTTTTTAGGTCCTACAGGTGTGGGTAAAACCGAGCTTTGTAAGGCCCTGGCCGAAATTTTATATGGTGATGAAGACATGATGGTTCGTCTAGACATGAGCGAATACATGGAGCGCCATTCTGTTAGTAAGATGTTGGGAGCTCCTCCGGGATACGTTGGTTATGATCAGGGAGGTAACTTAACGGAAATTGTTCGTCGTAAGCCTTTTTCTATTATTCTGCTGGATGAAATTGAAAAAGCTCATCCGGATGTGTTCAATTCCCTGCTACAAATTATGGAGGATGGCCGTTTAACCGACAGTAAAGGTCGTACGGTCGACTTTAAGAATACAATTTTAATTATGACCTCTAACGTTGGTTCTGAGTTGTTGAGAAAATCCACTATTGGTTTTGATCATGAAGGTAAAGAAGCAAGTAAAAATCTAACCGATTATAAGTCTCGCATTGAAAAGATGTTAAAGGACACTTTTAAGCCGGAGTTTTTAAATCGTATAGATGAAACTGTGATTTTTACTACTTTGGGTAAGGAGGAGATTCGGGAAATTTCTCAAAATCTCTTGGCAAATACTCAGAAGCTTTTGGATGAGCATGAGATTTCTTTGCATGTTGACGATAAGGCGATTGATTATTTGGTGGAGCATGGGACAAGTGAAGAGTATGGGGCACGTCCTTTGCGGCGTTTGATTCAGCGTGAGATTGAGAATGTTTTATCGGGGATGATTATTTCGGGTGAGTTACTGGATGGGGATGCTGTTGAGATTACTGCAGGTAAGGTGAAAGGTGATAATGGAGCAAAGGCAAGGAAGGGAGCTAAGGAAGGGCTGCAAATTAAGGTTAAGTCGAAGGTGAGTGCTTAATTTAGTTTGTAAGTGAGTGTTGTTGTAGGTGAGATTACTTTCAAAAGGCTCAAAAATTGAATTTTTAAAGAAAGTCTGATAATCTTCTATAGCGTTATGGCAATAAAATTCGATGCATCAAAAATAGATCATATTGAAACCTTTCAAGTAGGGGATACTGTGCGTGTTTTATATAAGATTCGTGAGGATGAGAAGACGCGAATTCAGCCCTTTGAGGGTATTGTTATTTCTCTTAAGGGATCCGGTATTTCCCGAACTTTTACTGTGCGCAGGATTGGTGCTGATAGTGTTCCTGTAGAGAGGATTTTTCCCGTTCATTCTCCTAATATTTCAAAGCTTACGGTTGTTCGTCCCGGAAAGGTGCGTAGAGCTAAGCTTTATTATTTGAGAGATAAGACCGGGCGAGCTGCTACTAGGGTTAAGCGTAGAGAGAATTAGATATCCTCGTATTATTCGCATTCTTGCTTCAATTTTTGTTGTTACTTGAGTGTAACTTTTATTGTTCGATACATGTTTCACAAGTTGGGTACAACTTGTGAGGTAATAAACAGTTTTCGCAAAGGTCCTCCAAAGTCGGACACTTTGCGGCGTATCAAAATCCGCACATCCTTTTGTAATTTAAAAGGAATGTTCAGATTGTTGATAAGCATTTCAAGTTGCCACGCAACTTGAAATGGTGAGGGTGGAGGCAAGCCGTCGTCACCTTTGGTGACTCCTGTTGCATCCAAAACCACTAAGCTCTTCCTCACTTCGTTCGGAATCGCTAAGTGTATTGTAGGAATCAGAACTAAAGTTCGTTTCCCACTTTCATAATAAAAAAACTTTTCACTTAAAGTGAAAGGTTTTTTATGGTGAGGGTGGAGGGAATCGAACCCTCGGCACACGGCTTAAAAGGCCGTTGCTCTACCACTGAGCTACACCCCCTTAGTCTTTATCAAAAAGCTTTTGAATATAGCATACCAAAAGCGGCCGATGTATTATACAATAAGCATATGTTCATATCCAAAGCAAAAGATTCCCTTGGAAAAAAATACATAATTTGGCTAATCTTTCTTATTCTTCTAGGTTTAGCAGTTACAGGTATCTTGATTTATAGAGCTAATCAGGCTGATACTTACTTTTCGGTTACAAATACTGCAATCGAATAAACTCCCGATTTAACCTTTTCTAAAACCTTGCTATAAAGGCCTTTTCTTTGATAGTATAGGCAACAGTTATGTCAGGAAAGTTTTCACTACCTAAAGCTAAAAAAACAGTAGATTTAGAACAAGAAGTATTATCTTTTTGGAAAAAACACGAAATATTTGAAAAATCCGTAGAGCAGCGCTCAGAAGACAATGTCTATGTTTTTTATGATGGCCCTCCCTTCATTTCCGGTTTACCTCATTATGGCCATCTCTTGGGATCTGTTGCCAAGGATTTAATTCCCCGTTATTGGGCAATGCGGGGCAAAAGAGTTGAAAGAGTTTGGGGGTGGGATGCTCATGGGCTAACCGTTGAAAACAAAGTGCAGAAAAAATTGGGAATTAAGCATCGAAAAGAAATAGAAGATTATGGTCTTGAGAAGTTTATTGAGGCTTGCTATGAATACACTGCAGAAACCTCGGCAGAATGGCCTTGGTACGTGGATCGAATAGGGCGCTGGGTAGATATGGAGAATGCTTATAAAACCACGGATCAGAGTTACATGGAATCAGTTATCTGGGCTTTTAAGGAGCTTTATGATAAGGACTTAATTTACAAGGGCGTTCGCACTTCACTCTATTGCACCGTTTGCGGCACGCCGGTTTCTAATTTTGAGGTGGCTATGGATAATGCCTATAAGGAGGCTCAGGATCCCGCAATTGTTGTTAAATTTGAGCTAAGCGAAGGGGATTACAAGGATGCTTTTGTTTTGGCATGGACAACAACTCCTTGGACAGTGCCCTCTAATCGTGCCTTGGTTTTGGATCCGCAAGCTGATTATGTTCTAGCAGTAAGTGAAGGTTCTAAATACATCTTAGCTAAATCCCGTGTAGAGGCGATTTTTGGAGATAAAGACTATTCCGTTGAGGACACTTTCAAGGGAGAAAAATTATTAGGACTTTCTTACACCCCTCCCTATACTTTTTTCAAATCCAATGAAAAAGATTTCAAAATATACGCTTACGAAAACATGGTAACAATGGAGGAGGGTACCGGTATAGTCCACTCGGCACCGGGTTTTGGAGATATTGATACTGAAATGGGTAGGCATTATGGTTTGACAATGATGCTAACCTTAAACGACGAAGGTCATTTTAATCCCGGAGACGTCGGAACAAATCCTTTTGAGGGTGATTATTACAAAAAAGCAAATAAGCGAATCCTGGAGGATCTGCAGGAAAGAAGCCTTCTTTTTTCTGAAGAAGTTACAGTTCATCGAGTTCCTTATCATGATAGATGCGATACTCTTTTAATTCATCGCGCCCAACCTTCTTGGTTTGTAGATGTTCAAAAGCTAAAGAAGAAGATGCTTTCTTATAACGAGGACATTAATTGGGTACCTGATTCCTTAAAAGAAGGACGTTTTAAACATGTCATTGAAACAGCTCCGGATTGGTGTATTTCACGGAATCGCTTTTGGGCCACCCCGATGCCTGTTTGGGAGTCGGAGGAGGGCGATCGTATTGTTGTTGGTTCCATTGCTGAGTTAGAGGAGCTTTCCGGTGAAAAAGTAGAAAATTTACATCGGCCCTACATAGACAATGTCACAATAGAAAGAAATGGGAAGGTTTATAAACGAATCCCTGAGGTTTTAGATAGCTGGTTTGAGGCCGGCTCAATGCCTTATGCGCAATTTCATTATCCTTTTAAAAACAAAGAAAGGTTTGAACAGAATTTCCCGGGAGACTTTGTAGTTGAATATATTGCGCAAGTTCGTGCTTGGTTTAATGTTATGCATAGATTGTCAACGGCTATTTTTGATAGTCCTCCTTTTAAAAATGTGATTTGTACGGGTGTTATGGCTGGTAATGATGGTAGAAAGATGAGTAAAACTTACCAAAATTACACAGATCCTAAAGACGTTCTAGAAACTTATGGTGGGGATGCTTTACGTTTATGGCTTATGAACTCTCCTCTAATGGTGGGGGAGAATGCCAGTTTTGAGGAAGACGAAATAAAAACCAAGCAGAAAAATGTTTTAAATATTCTATGGAATAGCCTTCGTTATTTTGTTCTGTATGCCAATAAGTTTGAATTTAAACCGGAAGATGTTGAGGAGCTTTCTCAGGATGCCACGCATCCAATGGATTTGTGGATAAAGACACGACTAGAACAGACCCAAAAGATTGTCATGGAAAACCTTGAAAAATATACGGTTCCTCCCGCAGTAGAAGCTGTGGAGAATTTTGTGGATGACCTATCGAGGTGGTACATTCGTCGTTCCCGGGATCGTATTTCCGCAGGAGACGTAAAAGCTTTTTCTACGCTTTACCATGTTTTAAAAAAGTTTTCCAAAGTAGCTGCTCCAATAGTTCCTTTTATGACGGAAAACATCTATCAAACTTTGCGTCAAAAAGAAGAGCCTGTATCGGTTCATCTGTGTGATTATCCTTCGTTGGATTTATCATTTTTAGGGGAAAATTTAGAAATGTTAGCGCATATGAAATCGGATCGACTCCTGGTTTCCCAAGTTTTAGCGTTGCGTGATAAAGAGGGTATCGGTATTCGCCAACCTTTAAATGATTTTGTAACACTTGCAGAAGTTCACTTTCCTAATATTGTCAAGGAGGAGTTAAATGTTAAAGAAATAACTAAGGTTTCGAGCCTAGAGGATCTTTCTGCAAATTATGTTACCGGAGAGAATTTAAGCGTTGCTTTAAATATTGAAGTTACAGAGTCCTTGCGTGTGGAAGGAGAAAAGAGAAATGTCATTAGGAATTTACAAAAAGAGCGCAAAAAAGCAAAACTAGGGCTTGGCGACAAAATATCAGCAACAATTCCTCAAAACCCCCTAAACAAAAAAGTTTTAGAAAAATACTCCCAAGAAATAAAGCAAAGCGTAGATGCAGTAGAAATCACACTAGGATCTGCCTATGCCGTTAAAAAAGTTTAATTTAGGCTTAATAATTCCGCCACTCCTGATATTCTCGCTAAGTTTTATGACGTTATATTCGGTTAGCCCTAATCATGCAAAAAATCAGCTGCTCTTTTTTATAATTGGAGTGCTTTTTTATTTGGGGCTTAGTATTATCGACTATTCCGTGCTAGCTCAATTTTGGAAGCCTCTATATGTTACTAATCTAGGCCTTCTGATTTTAATTTTTGTTTTGGGCCAGACAATTTCCGGTTCCACAAGATGGTTCACTTTCTTTGGTTTTTCACTTCAGCCTTCAGAGTTTGCAAAGTTTACGTTAATTTTGACTCTAGGAGCCTTGTTATCTCAAAAACCGCAACGACTTAAATCCTTCAAAGGAGTTATTCAGCTTTCCCTCCTCTTTATTCCTTTTTTCTTTGCTGTTGTAATTCAACCGGACCTAGGCACTACTCTAGTTTTGCTGGCTACCTTCTTAGGCGTACTTTTTTATGCCGGCTTAAACAAACTATACTTTTTAGTGGGATTCTTTCTCGCAGGGATTAGTTCATCGCCCCTCTGGTCACTCCTAAAAGACTACCAAAAAGAGCGTATATTAGTGTTCCTAAATCCACAGCTTGATAATTTAGGTGCCGGTTATAACGTGGTTCAATCACTTATTGCTGTAGGTTCCGGAGGTTTGTTTGGTAAGGGTTTTGGTCAAGGCAGTCAATCCCATCTTCAATTTCTTCCTGCTTACTGGACAGACTTTATTTTTGCATCTTTTTCAGAGGAGTGGGGGTTTATTGGTCTTGTTATTTTGCTCCTATTTTTTACGGTACTCTTTGGATTTATTCTTTACACTGCATCAAAATCTAAGGATCTTCTTGGACATGCTTTAGTAATAGGTGTTTTCATAACGCTTTTTAGTCAGTTTTTCATAAATGTGGGCATGAACCTGGGAATTATGCCCGTAACCGGAATCCCTCTTCCGTTCATGACCTATGGGGGCTCCTCTCTAATTACAAACCTTGCCATGCTGGGTTTAGTACAATCCGTATGGGTGCATTCATTCCAACGAGTTTAATCCTATTTTACTAAACCCAAGACACTCACAGGCTAGACACCCTCAAGTATCAACCTACGTTTCTTGAAAGCATAAATCCGGTCTCTTAGAATCATCAAGTACGATTAAAAAATTAACTAATAATGTTGGATTGTGGGATGACATTCTCTACTTGGCAGTGCGAGGATGCTTTTCCAAAATCCCTTTATAACAGGGGGAAATAATGGATCTACTCGAAAACTTTAAACTATATTCTGACTCTGTTCCTGCTCGTAATGGGGACATAAATTTCACTGACAATGCATTAAAAATTTTGGAGCGCAGGTTTTTGCGCAAGAACTCTTCGGGAGTGGTTGTTGAGACTCCTGAGCAGATGTTTGAAAGGTTGGCTTCTGTAGTGGCAGCCCCGGATGAGCCTTATGCGGATGTAAAAAAAACTACAAATGAGTTTTACAATTTGCTTTCTACAAAGGATTTTTTTCCAAATTCGCCAACTTTTACAGGGGCGGGAACTCCCTTAGGGCAGTTAGCTGCTTGTTTTGTGCTTCCTATTGCGGATGATTTGGGCAAGGAAGATGATGGAATTTTTTCTACATTAAGAAATGCAGCTTTGATTCAGCAATCGGGAGGCGGTAATGGTTTTTCGTTTTCAAGACTTCGTCCTTCCGGTTCACGTGTGGCCAGCAGCAATGGAAAAGCTACAGGCCCCATTGGTTTCATGCGGGTTTATGATCATGCCTTTGGTGAAGTTGCTCAAGGGGGCGTTAGAAGAGGTGCCAACATGGGTGTTTTACGTGTGGATCATCCCGATATTCGCGATTTTATAAAGTGCAAGTCTGCCGAGGGGGATATTTCCAACTTTAATATTTCGGTGGCTATTACTGATGCGTTTATGCAGGCTGTTAAGGAGGATACTACCTATGATTTGATAGATCCGCATACAAAGGAAGTAGCTGAATCTCCTAAAGCTCGTGAAATTTTTGACATGATTGTTAAATATGCTTACAGGAATGGGGAACCGGGGATTTTGTATATCGATGAGGCTAACCGGGATAATCCCGTGCCACACTTGTACAAGCTTGAGGCTACTAATCCTTGTGGAGAGCAGTGGCTTGGCCCTTATGAGAATTGCTGTCTAGGTTCTATTAACCTTTCGCATCATGTGACTGAATCCGGAAAAATGGATTGGGAAAAGCTAGCTGAAACTACTAAACTTGCCACTCGTTTTTTGGATAATGTTGTTACGGCAAATAAGTATGTTCCGGCTGTTCCCCAGTTGAGGGAGTCTGCTATGAGAGCACGTAGAATAGGTTTGGGTTTGATGGGATTAGCGGATGTTTTTTATAAGCTGCGTGTTAGTTATGGGAGTTCTGAGTCTTTGGAATTGGCAGCTAAGATTGCCGAGTTTATTCGTTATAACAGTATGAAAACGTCTATTGCCTTAGCACAGGAGCGGGGAGCTTTTCCTGCTATCAACGGGAGTATTTATGACCCTGAAAACATTACTTGGGAAGCGCCGACTCCTTTGTTTGAATATGAGAAGGATTTTGGGCGTCCTGAGTTGAATTGGGAAACACTTAAAGATGGAATTAAGAAGCATGGAATTAGAAATGCTGCTCAAATGACTATTGCACCTACAGGTACGCGAGCAACAGTGGCCGGTTTGGAAGGTTACGGATGTGAGCCGGTTTTTGCTTTAGCTTATAAGCGCAATGTTTATCAGGCTGCAGGAGAGGACGAGAAGCTGACTTTAAATTATGTAAGTCCGTTGTTTCAGGAAGCTTTAGATGAGATGAATATGTCTGAGGAAAGGCGGGACGCTTTAGTTGAGGAAATTGTTACAACGGGATCTTGTCAAAAGGTTGTAAATCTCCCTGATGAAATTAAGTCTACTTTTGTGGTTTCCTCCGATATTTCCCCTGAAAAGCACATTTTAATGCAGGCTGCTTTGCAAAGGTTTATAGATAATTCAATTTCTAAGACATGCAATTTGCCGGCTAGTGCGGAGCCTTCTCATATTGCCGATTTGTATATGCGAGGGTGGGAGCTTGGTTTAAAGGGCCTAACGGTTTATGTTGCGGGCCAGCGAGAAGAGGAGGTTTTGGAGACCAAAGAAACCAGTGATGCAAAGAAGGCTAAAGAGGAGACACCTGTTGTTTTGGAACGTGGTCATAGATTAACCGGCCACACTTATAAGGTTAAGACACCGCAGGGGAATGCCTATATCGTTATTAATCGCAATGGCAACGACGAACCTTTTGAGGTTTTTGTTAATGTGGGTAAGGCCGGCACAGATGTTGCTGCTCTGTCGGAGGCTTTAGGCCGTTTAATTTCAGGATGGCTTCGTTCCTCGGAGGCTCCTAAGGAGACGGTGAAGGAAATTGTTGTTCAGTTAATTGGTATTGGTGGAGCTACTTCGGTTGGTTTTGGCAAGGATCGAGTTGGGTCCATTCCGGATGCCGTGGCTAAGATTTTATCGGAGGATTTGGGTATTCAAGTGAGAGCTAATGGAACGACTATTGTGGAGGAGGACAAGGATGAAGTTTCGGTTTTTTCTTATGCTAATGTTTGTCCTGACTGTGGAAATGCTACGTTCGTTCGCGAGGAAGGCTGCACCAAGTGTTACACCTGCGGGTATAGTGTTTGCTAATTTTAGTTTAAGAAAGGCGTTTTAGTGAGTGTTTATACCGGTAAGGGCGATAAAGGTTTTAGTTCTACTTCAAATGGGGATAATTTGCCTAAGGCGGCTTTGGTTTTTGAGGCTCTTGGCCTTATGGATGAGTTTCAGGCTGCACTTGCTTTTGTGTTTTTGGATGCTGCTGTTAAGCTTTCCGGCAAAGACAGAGGGCTTTTAAGGAGTTGTAATACTGCTTTATTTTCTATAAATGGCTATATTGCAGGCTGTTCTGATCTGGATTCCGCGTATCTTTTAACGCTTGTAACTCAAATGGAAGAGCAAATGGATGCTTTAGAAGAAAGTCTTCCCGAAATTACAGGATTTGTGGAACCGGGGGAATCCGCTTTTGCTTGTTGGCTTAATCTCTCGCGTGTTAAGTGTCGAACAGCAGAAAGGTCTTTGGTAAAGCTTTTTAAAACTGCTGAATCCTTTGATGAATCCGCCAAATCTGTATTAAAGTTTATGAACAGATTTTCCGACTATCTTTTCATGTTAATGCGCGCTGCCTCTTGCGACACTCCTGACTAATACTCACCGTTTTTATAGGCACGCTTAATATACTCATTAACCATTCGGCTTGCATTAAAAAACGATCCATTAAGCATAATCGTCTTGCGCATAACTTGGCGCCATCCATCCGGATCCTTATAAAACAAAGGCATAACTTTTGTATCCAAGACCTCGTACAGATCCTCCGGAGTAGGAAAAGACCAACCTGTTTCACCTTCAATACAGCCTTCAATCCACCAACCATCTCGAACACTTAGATGAGGAACTCCATTTAATGCACACTTCATGCCACTGGTTCCTGAAGCTTCATGAGGAGGCTCCGGAGTATTTAGCCACGTATCAACTCCTGCAGTCATAAGCTGCCCAAGATACATATCATAATTAGTTATGTAAGCAAGCTTTAAGTTCTCACCAAGATTTTCACCAAGTTTAATAATTTCAGCAATAAGCTTTTGACCGCCCTCATCCTTGGGATGTGCTTTACCTCCATAAATAACCTGAATAGGTCCGTGTTTATCCGCAATTTGATTTAAGCGGTCCAAATCCTTAAACAAAAAGTCAGGGCGTTTATATTCCGTAAAACGACGTGCCCATCCTAAAGTGAAAAAGTCATAATCCATTCCCACATTTGTATGTGCATTCGTATAGTCAATAATTCGCTTTTTTGCAGCCTGATGCGCTTCCCAAATCTCACTCAGGCTAATATTAGAAACATATCTTAAGGAATAGGGGTCTTCCTTCCAGTGGTGAATATACTTGTCATATAGCTTTGCAAAAGGAGCAGAAACCCACGTTCTAGCATGAACTCCGTTTGTAATTGAGTGAATTGGATAGTTGGGAAACATTGTTTTTGAAATCTCTGCATGCTTTTGAGCTACCCCGTTAATATAGTTACTGGAGTTTAAGGCCAAGAGAGTCATGTTTAGCTGCCCTTCCATGTGGTATTCTTCTGCTAAAATTTCGTAAAGTTCAGGTGCTAGGATCTTTTTAACCAGGTCCATTTGAAACTTGTCATGCCCTGCCGGAACAGGAGTATGTGTTGTAAACATGCATTGTTCCCGAACTTTCTCTTTATTTTGCAGTTTACTTTCAAGCTCCAAAGCAAGCAAAGCTGAGTGACCTTCGTTCATGTGATAGCGATCAACTTCTGTATAGCCCAGTTTTTCCAGCATTCTAACTCCGCCAATTCCTAAAACAATTTCTTGGCTTAAGCGGTAATCCGGTCCGTCTCCATAAAGATCGTGACAAAGTGCTTTAGCTTCTTCAGAGTTTTCTTCAAAGTTGGTATGCAAAAAGTAAACAGGGACTTTGTAGTCATGGAATCCTTCTATTTCGTATTTCCAGCAGCCCACTGAAACATCTTCTCCGTTAATTTTTACAGTAACTTTTGCATCAACGGGAGTTAAAAAATCGTCAATTCGCCAGGACATGGGTTCTGAAATTTGTTTTCCTGCGTCAATTTCCTGAAAGAAGTAGCCATGTTTTGTAAGGAGGGTGACGCCTACTATGGGGAGGTGGCTGTCTGCTGCTGCTTTTAGGGTGTCGCCTGCAAGGACGCCTAGTCCTCCGGAGTAAGTTGGTATTTTAGCGGAGAGGCCTACTTCCATGGAGAAGTATGCGTATTTGCGGTCTTTTTTGTTCATATATTTTTTAGTATAGCAGACAGTATGGTGAGAGAGCGCTGACTTTGCTTTTACAGTTAAGGTTGTATATGTAATATTTTTTTAGGAAACGTAAGTGGATTAATTTGCTAAGATAGTTTTATGTCAGGAACAAAAATCTTGCCCAATCGTCGCAAGGCAACTACCGAAGGATCTGTATCGGCTAATGAAAAGCCCTTAGATGATGAGAGTTATCGGGTCCCTCCTTTGGTTGAGCGGCTTCGTGCTGTGGAGTCTGCTTTTAAGGGTCTTCATTTGACAGAAACCTTAGAAGCATTGACTGATGACTGCACTTCTTTTGAAGATTATCAAGCCGAAAAAATTTCAGAAGGATTTGTTGAAACTTGGCGCACAGGTTACCGTATTTCAAAAACATTACCTTCGGGAATACACAAGATTCGTATAGTAGATACTAGTAATGAGCGTGTTGAACGTTCTCCAGGCTCTATAGAGATTTCAATAGATGATTCAGAAAAAACTGCGACGTTAACTCAAAGCTCTCATGCTTTAGGACCTTTTGCAGGAGATTTAGGGTTATATGATGCTTGGCGTCACCTTAATGATGAATCACAGAAATTATCTTTGGAAGAAGAATCTTTTAATGAGCGTCAGATATTGGAGGCTTGGGAGCCCCCTACTTCTGTAGCTCGTGCTATTATGATCTCTCCCAGCACTCACTCTATAAGGACCCTCAGCTCTTTGATGTCAGCAGAAGTAAAACGCTCTATAGAAATTAATTCAGAGGGTGAGGCGACGGGTGGTTCTATCGAGGTGCACTTGTTTGATGAATATGGAGAGGGTCTTGTTAGGGATGATGCTGAAGAGCTCTATATTAAGAGAGAGGAGTATGTTATTCGCTCAGGACCTTTAGGGGAGGATGCCACTTGGGAATCTGAGGAAAAGCGTGATTATTTGTGAGGAGGATCATTTATTGCGCTATAGATCTTTTTAAGGTCAAAAGTTTCTTATAACTCTAAGTTCCAGCCATTTTGCCGTCCACTTCTCCACTTTTTTCTCAAAAATCTCCGGAATTACATGCGGTAAATTAGGTCTTAAAATCATTCCAAAAAGATCAGAAAGGCCATATGGAGCAACTACAGAAAACTCTCCATTTCTTTTGGTTATTCCTATGCAGGTTATTGTTGTTGGCCAGGTACTTATTGCGTGTTCTAGGCTTTTGTATTGTTCTATTTTTTGCCCGAAGTCTTCCTCAAACCAAAGATGTACTCTTGCTTCGTTTACGATGTCTAAATTTTCGGCTAGATCAGGAAATTGGTCTTTGATTTCTCGCTGGATTCTTAGTTCAGCTTCTTTTGATATGTCATCGTCCCAATAAACAATGTCATAATCCCCTATTCCATGGGTTATTTTTCTGTTGGTAAGGTGATTCCATACTGTTTGGTTTACACATCCTGCTGCAATGTACCAGGGATGATTATGTGGGAATTTTAGGTTGTTTAGGATTTTTCTGAGGTTTGGGTTTTTGAGGGTTATTTTTAGGAGTTGTTCTTGTTGTTTTTGGAGTGTTTGGTGGGTGTGTTGGTTTTTCATGGAGGAAGTTTAGCATGCGGGTCTCGAGTTATCACAAGTTGAGTACAACCTGTGAGGTAACAAGTTTGGTGTAAGTTTCAAAATTAGTTCGCAAAAGTCCTTCGGACATTTTGCGGCGTATCAAAATCCTCACATCCTTAATCATAGCAAGTGAATGTTCGGATTATTGATAAGCATTTCAAGTTGCGGCGCAACTTGAAATGGTGACCCCAAGGGGAATCGAACCCCTATTACCAGGATGAAAACCTGGCGTCCTAGCCGTTAGACGATGGGGCCTTAAGATCATCCCGGGTTTGTTGTGCTGACACTAAGAACAACCCGGACTATATCAAAGCCTCTGACGCAAAATATTCTAACACAAAAGGGATAAGTTTGATAAAATAACACCGCCCTTAGATAGTATCAACCTACAACAAAATCGCCACTAAAACCTATCAAAAAGGCAAAAACATGACACTACTACGTAACCTACTATTTTACATATCCTCCTTTTTAATTTCCATTTTCCCAATGGAAAGCCATACTGAAGGAATAACAGGCCAACCTCAATCCTTCCTTCCAAGCCAGGCCAAAACACAAACTGATCAAACCATTTCTCATCTAATTTATCGTGGGCTTTTTAAATACGACATCTACGGAATCTTAGTGCCCGATCTAGCCGATTCCTGGGACGTTTCAGAAGATGGTTTAACATACACAATTAAGCTTAAAGAAAGTCAAACCTGGTCTAATGGCACAGAAATAACCTCCGACGACTTGATTTACACTGCCTTTAAAGTTCCTGATCTTTCAGGTGTAGCTACAGACAAAGTGGATCGTTACACGGTTCGCTACACTTTACCTAACAAGTTTTCTCCTTTTTTAAGCATGTTAACCGGTGGAGTCATGCCTGTTGATGCCGAAGAAAAGCAGAATCCTTTAAAGCCCCTCTCCAACGGGGAGTTTCGCGTGGTTCGTATTGAAAAAGAAGGGCCGGCAGTAAAGGAAGTTGTTTTGTATAACCATAATGATGAAGCCGACATAAGAAAGCTGATTTTTCGCTTTTACTTTAATGAGGACGAACTCTTAACTGCCGCTAAACTAGGAGAAATTGATGCCTTTATGCACTCGGATATTTTGGATTTGGAGCGCTTTGAAAACTTTAAATTTCCTTTGCAAGGGGTTTACTATGCCCTGTTTTTTAACCTGCGGGATGAAGCTTTGCAGGACCTGGAGTTTCGGCAAAAGCTGGCTCAAGTTTTACCGGTTAAAAAGCTAACTAGAGATCTAGGCATTCCTGTAGAAGGGCCCATTAGTAGAAGCATTTATACCGACAAATCCGTTAATTTTTACCTTTATGAGGAAGATTTTGTTCCGGAATTTGTTGATAAGACAGTTCATTTGACTATTCCTGATTTAAAGCGACATAAGGTGCTGGCTAGTGAGATTGAAAGTTTGTGGGAGGATAATCTTGGATTAAACGTTGTGGTTACTTCTAAGGAGGTTGATGAGCTTAAGGAGACTATTGAAAAGCGGGATTTTGAGATTTTGCTTTATGGGCAGCAGGTCGGGCGTGATCCGGATCGCTATGTTAATTGGCACTCTACTCAGCGGGAGCCTCCTGGGCTAAACATTACGGGATTTGAGCAGGTTAAGGCGGATCGTGCTTTGGAGGAGGGGCGTGCCCTAAATGAGCAACAGGAGCGCCAGGTGCATTACTCGGTTTTTCAGGAGACGCTTATGGAAAATGTTCCGGCTGTGTTTTTGTACCATCCTTATGTGAACTATTACTTTGATAACAGTGTTTCGGGGATAGGTGAGAAGTATACTTTTAATGTTTGGGATAGGTTTATTGATCTTGATAACTGGAAGAAGATTCCTATAAATTAGGCTTTTAATGTTATAATCCTGTGTGTTGCGGAGCCTCTGCTTTTGTTTTTGTGGGTGTTTGCGTACTTTTCAACAGAGGGTTTTCAACGGATTTTATGGTGGCTGTAGCTCAACTGGTTAGAGCACCGCCCTGTGAAGGCGGGGGTTGAGGGTTCGAATCCCTTCAGTCACCCCAGAGGCTTTTGCGAAGCAAAAGGCGATGGTTGATCAAAATGCGCCCGAATGGGAGCATTTTGACCTACCCGAAAACTTGGTACTCCAAGTTTGAGTTCCCCATTCAAAATCGCGTAGCATTTTGAATGACTCAGGTAAATTCGAACTTTCACTTGCTATGATTTAGGAAGTGAGAATTTAGCTGTGCCCGAAAAGTTGCAATAGCAACTTTGAGTACTCTTTTGGGAATAATGTTTGGAATAGCTGTTCTAGCTTCCTTTATAATCCCTAAAGACTCAAATCTCTCGAAAAGTAATTCAAGTCCTACAGTAGAACCAGCTACTGCAGAGCAAGTCAAGCAAACACCAACAAATTCTGAAAATGAGGAAGCTTTATTGGAATCTGAAGGTTATATCCTAGATAAATATCACTACTCCATCTATAAGAAACCTAGTGATGTAAGAAGTGTAGCTATGTTTGAACCCTTTCTTCCAAGAGATGATACAACATTGACTCTAGCTTTATATGAGTTAGTGACTGTAACTTATGGAAAAAATACAGTTACAGATCTTGAACCAAAATTAGAAGCACAAAACGACACAATATTTATAACTCTCAAAGCTGAAGATGGAAAATATGTTTTTATGCCTGTTAAGGAAGATACAGGAGAGGTAAGTAGTATTGTTTTTTGGCTGGAGTAGTTAATTTGCTTTAGAACAAAAAATTAAGGCTTAGAGATTAATTTTTAGTTGCTTAGAGTATTTGGATATAACTTTAATCTAAACATTAAAAACTAAGGCCTTGTAGGGAGTTAAATTATGCAATCAAAAGATAAATCACAAAATAATTCTAAAAAAGAACAAAATTCAGCTAAAAAAGTGAATTTATGGCTTGAAAGTTTTGCTAGTTTTTTATTGGAGAATGTGAATAGTATTTCAAAGATTAAAAATGACAAAAAAAGCGGACAAAAATAAACCCGATAAAGAATATAGTTTAAAGGAACTAATAGATTTTACACAACATGCTTTGATTTCGGAGGATAAAAACTTACAGAAGAAAGTTTGGAAATATATAAACTGTAATGAGGGAATGTGGCCTTGGATAAGGGCAGGAATCTTAGTTAGGGCTTATGAAGCTGCTGACGCAAAAGGAAGGGAAGAATTCTGCATGATAAATATACAAAGTCTTGTTGAATATAAAGCTCTTAAACCATTAAAGAAGACTTTTACTGACAAGGAAACAGGAATAGAGTATAGGCAATTTAAGTACAAAAATGGAAGAATAGAGAGAATCCCTATGGCTACGGAAGGGATGTGCAAACTGGCTTACGATACGGCACTTAACAAGAAATTTTTAGGTGATTATGTGACTTTTCATTCTTCTGGTCAATCCGAGCCTGTAGAGGAATATATATTAGATACTCAGGAGAAGGTTGATGACTATAATGCGGGGAAGTGGTTTAAGAAGTGGTACATAAAAGATAAAGAACAGTCCCCAAGTAGTAAGTAGTAGCGGCTTTCTCTCCAAATCTTCGGGTTTAATTGGTATAATAACTATATAGTAATTTTATGAGGAATAGTTTAGATGTTTGTTATTGAAAATATAAAAATTGATTGGTGGAGTCATTTATCTTTTGACAAATCAATTGAGCTTGAAGAAGGTGTAAACTTAATTATAGGAAAAAATGGGAGTGGAAAAACATCTTTATTACAGATGCTAGAAAGTGCTTCTAGAAATGCAAATTTGAGTTTTCCACCAGACGGCCTACTGACTTATAGCAATGGTGAAGAGCTCTCCAAAATACAGGTTAGAGAAACCTCTGGTGACCTTTCTACCTTGTCTTTTCGAGTACATGGTAACAATGCCACATGGAATAATTTTCAACCTCTAGCAAGTAAAGTCAGGTTTATTACTTCGGACAGAAAGGTCAACATGACTTCCGCCGCCAATAATCCTATACCTATTATATCCAAGGACATTTCAATCCCCGAGCCAGGGGCAGAAATTGATATTTCTTTAGAATTTACGCAAGCTATATTAAAGGACTTATTTGAGGAAGTTCAAAAATACACTGCTAAAACAAATGTAGCAGAGGATATTGTGGAAAGTTATAAAGAAGGTCTGGTTGATTTTGATAAAGATATATCTATTGATCTGAGGAGGTCTCAAAATCCAATATTTTTTACAGATTACAAAGGAAGAGAAATTCAGATAAATAATTTGAGCTCTGGTGAGAAAGAATACTTATATTTCTATGCATTCCTGAGGAAGGTGAGAAATGATAAGGACAAAATTATATTAATTGATGAGCCAGAATTACATCTGCACAGTAGTCAATTACGAAAACTTTGCGAGTTAATTACTGAAATTGGGAAAAATAATCAGGTTGTTATTGCAACACACTCAGGAGAAATTTTACAACATTTTATTGATACGAATATTGTTATGTTGGATAAGGGTACGGTAACAAACATCAGCACTAATATCGAAATGAAGGAAGCCCTTGATAGTATTGGGCTACCTGTTGACCCTTCCGTCTTTACAGCACATTGGATATGTGCAGAAAATGAACTTACAAAAAAATTTGCTGGTAAAAATGCTCCAACTACTCCAGAATTGCTTAAGTGGATCTTTGGAAAAAGTATAAAAAAACGATATTGGTCATTTGGAAATAACTATCAACGCGCAAATGCTGTTATAGAAGGTATTAAGAGTGTATCCTCAAATCCTATACCTTTAAAGCTACATGTAATCTTAGACGGTGACAAACAAGTAAGATCTGTTTATAACTATCCCCCCAAGAAAGATTCCTCAAAAGATACAAAAGTTTTATATTGGCCTTTTTGGGAAATAGAGAATGTTTTATTGATACCAGCCCTTGTTGATCAACTTGTGGTTGTGGAGGATGAAAACAAATCAGGTAATGATTTGCTTTGGGAAAAAATCGAGCTTAACAAAGAAAAGCTATTTTCATCAATACACAAAACGACACTTAAAAACCAATTACGAAAATATTCGGTTGATAAAGTGATCAAAAAGTCACCTAAGGAGGATCTTAAAATATGGAAAGACAAGGTGCTGGCAATCACTTTTGATAGTAATAAGCTAAGTAAGTCATTTGACGGTGTAATATCTAAACGTTCTTGGCAATGGATTCCTGGTAAAGAATGTCTGCCCCTATTGTTGGAATTGGAGCCAAAATTATGGGAAAAAGTAAGAAAGCTTATTGACTCAGGTGGATTCCAAGATATTATTGCTTCTGTACCTGAATTAGAAGGTTTAAAGGGTAAATTAAAGTAGCATAAACATGACATTAGATCAGATATCGCTAATATTTAATATCGTGCAAGCAACGCTCCTGGGTGTTCTTTTTATTTACTTAAAATTCAATATTGAAAAAAGATTAAAAAAACACGAGTATTTTGTTACAGATCTAGGTGAGCTTAACAATAAAATGCACGATAGATTGGTTCACTTCGAAAAACATATTAGAAAACAAAAGCCAATATCACCTACTTTAAGAGAGAGGCTCTTAATGAATTCCTCCAGGCTAACAAAATATGATAAACAAATTCCCAAACTTGTAGCGGATTTACTAGATTTATGGGATTCAGCTTTTGATAAGGATTCTATTACTTGTGTTGACGAGGCTACTTTATCAACAATAAGAGGAAAAAGTCTCAAGCTAACTTCAAAAATAAAAGATCGTGTGGATTCCTTAGTTGTATAGAGTAGAGGTTATGTGGATTGCGCCAACCCCACCTTTGGTAAATAAACACTGTTATCAAATAAAAAGCTCTCAATAAATTCTCGCATTTGTTTATAACATGCCTCAGGACCCCAATGAGAATTTCCTTTAACAACAATAAAATAATGAGTCCCTGACCGTACGGCTCGAACCTATACAAATCTAGTTTAGTGGTTTATCATAAACGCATGACTATAAATAGGCTTCCAAACTCGGAACACTTAACGGATGATGTTTTAGAAGAAATATTTGAACCAAAACCACCAGAAACAGCAAAGGATCAACCAAACAAATTTCAAGAGGTAACAGACTTGGTTTATGAGACCGACCCTTTAGGAAAAGCCTTGACTGGAAGAACCCCAGAACGTTTGGAAGAAGAAACTGGAATACCCACAGAAATTATGTTTCCAAAAGATGCAAAAATACTATATGTGGGAGATCCTTGGCAAAGAATGGGTCGGGAACTTGATGAGTCCCATGGAAGTAATCTAACTCTTATAGATTATGAGTATGGTGAAGTTGCCTCTTTTGTGAGAGATGATGAGAGTTTTAGAGAAAGCATTGCTCGGAAAGGTAATTATTTAGCTGAACAGTTAGAGGCTATGGTTGCAGAAGAGGTACTAGCTGAATACAACGAGGAAGATGCTGAATGGCTAAAACATTTCAATGAGTTGGTACAAGAGGCAAATAAACTCTCAGAAGATGCAGACTCTGATGAAGATTATGCGCGTGCCTCGGAAGCTTGGGGAAAAGCACGAGAATATATAGAAGAAACACATAAAGCGGATGTTGAAGACAAGGAACAGCAAGAAGCTGAACCAGGAGATACCCCAACTGATGAAGATTACGAGGATGACGAATTAGCTTATTTTAGAACCTCTGCTTGGTATGATTGTGTCTATGGTGAAAGGGGTTTTAAGGATATTCCCGATTGGAATAATATAATAAAGCCCAAAGTTGAAGCATTAGAGCAAGAATTAAGCAATCTGCCTGAACAGGAAAGAGAAAGAAGAGTTGCAAATGAGACACGTAGTTGGATTGAAGAAATTAGACTACAAAAACGTACCGAAAAATCAAATGTAGTAGAAGCTGTATTTCCACAACTGCCTTTTAAGGATGAGGCTTTTGATAGACTTGTCGCTTCCTGGTCAATCTCTGCACATGTATTTGCCGAACTAGATGAAGAAGGATTTGAGGTATTTTGGGATGAAACACACAGGGTTCTTGCTGATCAAGGGGAAGCCTATATTTTTCCCCTTAACTACTATTACTATGTTGACGAAACACTCATCAACAGTCTCGAGCAGATGAAAGAAAAACATCCTGATATGGACTATGCAATATTAAATAATGAGGGTACACCTATTTCGTATGAAGAAGCTAGTTCGTATGGATACGGGGACGAATACACTTTAGTTTTACATAAGGGTATCCCGAACGAAGCTGAACAAGAGTAATTTTTAACGCACTCCAACCAAAACAGAAGCTGTAATTTCATCTCTAACTTCCATTGACCAGCCACCCCAGTAAAAAAAACAGGGGTTGTAAATTTCCGCTAACTTATCTTTCACATTCTTGCTTTCTATTGCGGAGCTAAAATAAAAATGGGTTAAAGAAACCATAATTCTCTGGGTATAATTTAATCAGTAAGGAAATTTCCAAGTATACTTAAGATATGAGTTCTCAGATCGATAAAAAATTAGAAAAGTTACTTGTTACTTCTGATATACAAGATACAGACATTAAAGAATACTTAGGAGAAATGCCTAAAAATAATCAAACTCTATTGGAGATTCTCAAAAACATTAGAAAACACATTAGGACTTATGGTAGAAAAAGTGACTCTTTGGAAAATTACATAGAATTGGTAAAGGAACGGGTAGCTTCTGAGGATCTTTGAATAAACTCGTCTACATTTTCTGATTCTTTCCAAATATCTCTAAAATCAGGAAGAATATCTTCATGTTTTTTATAAGGTTCAGGCTTGTGGTTACCTGTAATATCTACAAATTCAGGAGTTTCAAGAATAACTACATTAAATATTTCAGAGAGATTCCAGAGTAAAGAATCGTTTGCATCTTCTATAAGTCCCGGATGTTTATCTACATAGTCGTAAAACATAAAGTGCAACATTTCGTGTGCTCCTACATATACAGGACCTTCAGGATGTTTATAGTAAACTTGGAAAGTTTTTTGGTTTAAAAATCTAGGGTTACAGTTAAATATTGATAAGAAACCTACATAAGCACCTTCTGGCCATTCGTGGCCATTAAAAAGCTCTTTTGCTTTGTCTAAAAAAGTATCTTCTACATTGTTCCATTTTCTCTGTATTTTCTCTTGAGTTTCATGCAATTCTTGAGATTTTTCCTCATAAACCTGATCCACGTATTTATTAAAAAATTCGATTTTACTGTCACCTTCTAAATCTTTGGTTTCCTTTAATCTAGGATGAAGTGCTAATATAGTTTCACTAAAAGTATCTTTGGAGTCGAAAGTAAGAAATTCTTTCACAGTCCAGTAGTCCATCTCCTTATTTATCTCAAAATTTACATGTGGTTTGTTGTTTATGTAACCCATACTTAAGTAGCATAGTGAAAAGTGATTGATTTAGCAATGCAATAAGAGATTAGCTGTCTTGCCTAATTTAGTATTCCTCCAACCCCACCTCTGGTAAATAAACACTGTTATCAAATAAAAACGCTTCAATAAATCCTCTCATTTGTTTATAACATGCCTCAGGACCCCAGAGGCTTTTGCGAAGCAAAAGGCGATGGTTGATCAAAATGCCTACAGCATTTTGACCTACCCGAAAACTTGGTACTCCAAGTCTGAGCATTGAGTACTACCTAATTAAAGTTTTCATAATTCAATTCAAACCCGTAAATATCTTTAAAAGCTTTATTGAATTCATCTTCTGATTTAATGTTTTTCAATTCTTTGAGTAATTTCAAAAATTTATCTTTTTCATAGTTTTCAATCAAATGCTTAATAACAAAACCCGCCTCTTCATAAACTTCTAGGCTATCCATATCTTGATTATAGTGATTTAAAAAGTTCTTAAATTCTTTTGGAGGTTCTTTGTCATTTATTTCTCCGGAAAGATACATCGCGAGTCCTTCCCACAACCAATCCGGAAGAACTTGGCCTTTTATTTGTGTATAAGCCCCTGTAAAAGAGTGCACTAATTCATGTCTAATTATTTCTTGATGCTCCTTCTTTGTATATTTAGTTCCGTCTGCTTTCTTAAACTTATCTCTGTCAATTACATAAACGTCAAGTTTATCTGTCCAACCCGACATTGTTGGAGGTGCTTCCCCGTTCCAAAGCTCTTGAATTGTTTCTTCATCTTGTACTAGAAAGAGTTTAGGAGTATTTCTTGTCCAATCAAGTTCGAAGAAGTCACATAGCTCTTTCATAGCCCTTTTATACATTTTCTGGATTTTGGGTCTTTTAGGAGATTTAATTTCAAACATTATTCTTTTTCTATTTTCCTAACAGCCGCACTAATTGCGTCATCTATGTTTTCCCAGTATTTAGAAGCATATAAGACTCTTAAATCTTCTTGATTTTTTAAACCGGGGTCTTCCGGATTTGTAAAAAACGTTAAAGACTCTTTTATTAGATGAAATTTTTTATACTTTAGTTTATCTCTAAGGTGCCCAAAGTAATGATGAAACATAAAGTGATTTAATTCATGCAAAATAGACATTAGCTGTTCAGGTATTTCTTCATTTAAACCTACATATGTATATTTGTTTTCATAACTGTATGGGTAGATGGGTAGTGTTGTGTAGAATCCTATAAGATTCTTAAAAGGAAATTTCCTTTTATATAGGCTTTCTACTGTATATATAATTTGGTTTCCCACCACTTGCCAAGCCTTGTTTAACAGTTTCTCTTTTTGTTCAATTTGTTGAATATTCTGGTTGTAATATTTTTGAAAGTACTTTGTTAGTTGCTGTTTGGCATTGGGAGTTTTTTCTTTGCTCAACATTTTTTGTATCTCTGGATTTGTGGTTTTTAACAATTCGTCTTTTAATTTTAGGTCTTTGTTTTTAAGTAGCTTCTCAACATAATTATCAACTTCTTTTTCTATATTGTAAGTACATTTAAAATTCATGGATTAGGTTTAGTTTACTTTATTAGTTGAAAAAGTAAAACCTGCGTGGTTTTATACGTTAAAATCACGCAGGTTTTTTGTTACAACCCATTTGCCAAGACCTGCAAGTTTATTCCTATAATGCGCACTTTAAATTTGGAAAGGGGAACAGACGGCTAACGCCGTCCGTTTTTATGTTTTAAGTAATGTATCTATTAGTAGAGGTTGGTGAGTAGTTGCAGATACAGATATAGCTAGTGGTTCAAAACAGGGGTCATAAACTTCCACTAGCTTATCTTTTATCTTCTTCCTTTCTATTGCGGAGCTACAATAATGAAAAGATAAAGAAACCATAATTCCTGAAGTATAGTTTACCCAATAAGGAAACTTCCAATGATTTTTAATTCCCTCTTCAAGCTTATCTGTTTCTCCAATGTCCAAAAATATGTTCCTATCATGAATGATATAAACTCCCGGAAGGTTTTTAAACGGAATTTCAAGCGGATAAGGGCCTTGAAAGTCTATTCCTGCTAGTTTAATAGGATAATTAAATGACTCCATAAATAAGTAAGGGGTTTTACTCTATGTAAATATTTTATGCATATATTTCACAAAGTCAACGACTTTACTTATAATGCGAGTATGGTAGGAAAAAACGATAACTACATTGGAAGATATATGCGAAACCGTAGAAAAGAATTAGAAATGACCCAGGAGGATTTAGCGTCAGAAGTGGGTTTAACTACATCCACAATTAGTTTATATGAATCAGGTGATAGAACCCCTCCGTTAAAAACCTTGGAAAAGATTGCACATGCCCTGCAAATAGATATATCTGAATTTTTCACTGTCAAAGAAGCCATGAGTTCTTTAGAAGACCTTCTTAAAGCTCAACATTTGACGTTAGGGAATGTTGAAAAGGTAAAAGACTATATTGAGTATCTAAAGTACAAACAAAAGTGTGGTGCTTAGAATAAAGGTCCGCAGCTTCCAACAGTTGTCTTCTCAACGACTATGGAGTATAATAGTTCAGTATTGAGATCATTCTAGCTAGCGAAGGAGGAGAAAAAATGAAGGTTATGGTCGTGGACGATGACCGCTCCTGGCGTGAGATCCATCAGATGGTTCTCACTGAAGCGGGTTTTGAGGTTACAACTTTTTCCTCACTGCGCAGTGCCAGGAGTGCCTCTGCAGGGTTTGAGCGCTTTGTAATCGACGGTAGCATTGACGCGCCCGATGACGGCATCACCTGGGCAAAAGAATTGACGTCCCAGGGCAAAAAAGTGGTCGTTTGTTCAGGGCGAAACGTCCCCTCTGGGCTCAAGTCAGTTGGCAAAGGCAATTACAAACCTCGCCGCATTGCTCGCCTACTTCGATAGAACGTCGTCTACAGCCGTAAGGCATAGGAAATCTTTGGAGAAATCCATCGAAACCCTGTGTCTTACGGCTTATTTTTTAAAGCCATTCAACCATTTTTACTTGTTTTCTTCTTGTTTAACAACTTACTTCTTCCAGCAAATTTTCCAGAACTCTTTGGTTTACTCTATACTCAATCTCTTGGTTTAAAAATGCGTCTAATAAGTCACCCCATTCAAAATCGCGAAGCATTTTGAATGACTCAGGTAAATTCGAACTTTCACCCGTTATGATTTAGGAAGTGAGAATTTAGCTGTGCCTCACAACTTGTAAAGCAAGTTGTGAAAGTTTTGAACTACCCGAAATCCGCCGCAGGCGGATTGAGCTCTGAGTATTTGTTTGCTACCTCACAAGTTGCACTCAACTTGTGAACTTCAGCAAAGCGAGCATTCGTCTGCCTCCAAACATTTCCAAACACCCCTTAGAACAACATGCTATAATTTATCCATCCAAAACTCCATGAAAAAAACACAAAAAATTACAAAAAAACAAATTCTAAATAAGGCCCTAGAAAACCTCTCTCCGGAAGGATCCGTTGATATAACAAAGCTTTCCAACTCCTTAGGAATCGAAGTATACGAATACCCTTTCGATAAAGACATTAGTGGGGCCGTCACAAAAAAAGACGATGGAACCTGCAGCATCTACGTTACAAAATCTGACCCCTTAACCAGAAAGCGCTTTTCAATAGCACATGAGCTTGCCCACTACGTACTACATCCCGATTTATTAGAAAAAAACGGTGTCATACATCGCGGTTCAAAAAGTGACACCAACTTAGAAGAAGAAGCTAACAAACTTGCTGAGGAAATTCTTATTCCTTCAAGTTTAGCCGTCAAATTCTTAGAAAGCCTTGGAATTAAAAAAGCCGCCTCACTTTCTGCCGGAATTATTGACCAGTTTGCTAAAAGATTTAAAGTATCCCGCTATGTTGCCATTATTCGTTTACGCAACTTAAATTACAATGTCCCTTACATCTACTACTCCTGATGAAAAACGCCTTCCACCTATTGAGGAGGTTCTAGCCGGTGAGAAGAAGGCGGAAAGCGTTTCTTTGGATGAGCAGTTGCGAGATCAGCGTAAAAAGGATGATTTTCGTCGAACCCGGGAAATACAAGATGCGCTTAATTCAGTTATTACGACATGTATTAATCCGGGACTTTATGTGTTTTTAGTTTGTTTAGCTTTTTTTAGTATCTATTTGTTGGTTGTAGGGGAGAGAACCACGGTTATTGGATGGCTTGAAAAGGCGGTTGCTTTTGTTATTGGAGGTTTAGTTCTACCCCAGATTAGCAAGCTGCAAAGTTCAGCTTAATCTTGGGTGGGTACATGAGAAACATTTTTAATCTGCTAAAATTCACACAGACGTCATTATGCTTGGACTACTAAAAAGCACATCTGTAATATTTCTTATCGCCTTTGCAGGTTTCCTTATTTCCAAGGAAAGTTATCGTCAAGGTTTTGAAAAATCTTTAAAGGATATTTCCTTGTGGATTTCAAGCAATTACAAAGTTTTGTTAGTTGCTGTTTTAGGTTTTGCTGCAATTTTACGTTTTTACAATCTAACTTCCCGTGAATTTTGGTACGACGAGGCTTTTTCCTCACTTTTAATTAACAGATCCTGGGCAAGCTTTTTTACTCTCATGCTTAAAGATGTTCACCCGCCTTTGTACTACGTTTTATTGAAGGCCTGGAGTTATATTTTTGGTTTTTCCGATCTCGGCTTAAGATCCTTTTCCGTAGTTTTTGGGATAGCCGCTGTCTTTATGGCGACTCAATTTGTCTACACTCTCACAAAAAATAAATCTGCTGCACTAATCTCAGGAGTCATATTTGCTGTCAATCCTTTTTTAATTCAATACTCCCAAGAAACGCGCTCCTATGCCCTCCTTTCTTTTTTAATTTTGACCGTTGCTTATGCGCTTTTTAATAAGCGTTGGGGATTGCTTGCCCTATTTCTTTCTCTAACTTTCCTAACTCACTACATGAATCTTTTCTTATTTCCCTTCGTCTTTTTTGTGGTTCTGGCCTACAATCTTTTAGATAAGGAGGTAAGTTGGTTAAGTTTTTCATCCCTGCTTTTCCCTTTTGTTGTGGTGTTGGTTTGGTCGCCCTTTTTGTATAACCACTGGAAGGGTGGTTCTGATCTTCTGGGATGGATTCCTCCCGCTAAGCTTTCTAGTTTGTTTTATGCACTTTCTACGTTTCTTTTTGGCGAAGTTTTTTCAAAATCCCGCCTGATTCTTATTTTTACTCTCCTAGGTGCTTTTCTTACAGGGGTTTTTATTTGGCAGACCTTTTACAAAAAGTCGAAGCAGTTTAAGTTTAATTTTTTAAGCCTAGTGTCCTTAAGTCTCATTCCTATCTGTATAGTTTTGTGTCTGTCCATTTTTGGAGGTATGGATTTGTTTATAGACCGGGTTTTAATTGGTTATTTTGCACTGCTTTTGACTCTAATTATTTATACCTTTTCAAAAGCACATCCACTTGTTTGGATTCCTGCCTTTCTTTTATATGCTTTTTACTCCCTAAACTTTCTGCAGCAAAAATCCGTTGAAAATCCCGGTTATAATGAGCTTATTAAGTTTTCAAATCACACTAATAAAAAGCTTGTACTAACTGATCCCATGCACTACTTGCCAATGAAACATTATCTTTTTAAGGCGTCTCCACAGAAGCTGGCTCAAATTAAGGTTCAGTTAGATACTCCGGGGGATTGGCCTTTAATTTTTCAAGAGGATCGTGTTGAAAAGGAGAATCTTAATGAGCCATTTTATCTGGTTAATTATGGAGAGATTTCGGATTGGCAGTCTTCTATTAAGGTAGGAAGTTTTTATTTGTATGAATGGAGTAATTAGATTTATGAGGGGTGTGTTTTTATGGTGATGGGTGCTGCGGGGATTGGTAGAGGTGGTGGAGAGGGTTTGCCTCCTATGGGATCGCGCCCTGAGGAGGAAGGCGTTAAGTCAATTATTGAAAGACCTTCTTATGATGAAATGGAGGGTGAAGCTTCAGCAGAGATTTCGGAGGGTACCAGTGAAGCCGCCGGCAGTGAAGAAACCCTAGAATTAGCAGAAGTTCATCAGCTGCTTTTAGACTCTTTAGAAGGAGTGCCAACAAGTGAGGGAGTAACTGAAGAGCAACGTGCTGAAATGATAAGTCGCCTGTCCCCTAATTTAGTCGAGGAACTTCATGGTCATTTAGAGGCGCTTGACTACAAACAAGAATATCTAGGTTATGATCCTATTGAATCTCACAGTGCGCAATTAGGTGTTCTTCGCGGGGAGCTTTTTGAAAGGTTGTTACAAACGCATTCTGATGAGTTTTTTGAGGAGTTAGGTATCGAGAATTATCCATTGGATACGCCTTTAGCGGAGGAACTTTTAGAGTTGCTTTATAAAAGTGAAAGATTTGGTTTTGAACGTAGTGGGCGTAACCCGGATTCAGCCATGGTGGAGCTTGTGGAGGAGGAAGGAAAAAAGATATTAGGTATTAAGGCCTTAGTAGAGGCAAAATGTACCTATGGGGGGCTTGATTATCGCGCTTTTGACCAAGTTACAACTTTTGATAAAACTGTAGAGGATGTTTGGTCTGATGTTGCTCGTAAAAAAGAAGCACTTTATCGCAGGATTGCCGGCAAATATGTAGAACGCGAGAGAAGCAGGGGCAGATCCGACTTCTCAATGGAGGTTATTCCTCCTCCAATTCAAGAACAGCTACGTCAGGTTTCCGAAGAGGTTTTTGTTGAGCGCCATGGTTTGCATAATTTAGTTGGTTTTGACGAAGTGCGCGTAGATCCCGATGCCCAAAGGATAGTTGTGCTTCCGTCGAATAAACCGGTTCCTGAAAACAGAGGAGATACCGCTCGCGAAGATTGGTTGAATCTTATAGCAACGTATGACTTTCGTCGTCCCTCCGATTACGAACATTTTGCAGATTTAATGGAGACAGGTGAAGTTACTGTGGCAAAAGCGTATTTTTCATATGATGAAGTGGAAGCAATGTCAAAAGCCCTCTTGCAGCAAATACAAGCTCGTTACTAAATCCTTAGAAGTTAATCAAAAAAGTAAGTCCAGAACCTACAGCTGCAACCACAAACACCCACATCCAGGAACCGGTCAATAACATGATTCCTACACAAGAGAGTAATACGAAAAGTCGAGCTGTATGCAGTGCAACTTCCCTATAGGTAATGAAGTTAGAGGCATGTTTACCATCTACTTTTTCGTAAGTGGCTGCTATGAAGCAAGTTCCATAGGCCGAAGCGTTAATTTTATCTAAGATATTGTTTAGATAATAAGCTGCGGGGGAAATTATGAAGAGTCTGGATAAATGTAGTGCGGAATTTATAGTCACGCTTATTGCATGCAAAAGGCCCTTTCCGTTTCGATCGATGACTGTGCCCACGCTAATTAGAAGTACCGTTGCTACTATTCCCGAAAATGTTTTTAAGAAACCAATTTCTACAAAATCTTGCAGTTTTAGATAAAGCATTACAGACCAAAAAATTGCAAAAATGATGGCCGAAGTAACTCTGCCGGCTAGCGCTATGGTAGTTTTTAGGTATTTTTTGTTTCCTAGATATTCCCTCCATACCTTTTTAAACTTGTGCGGGGAGTGCTTTTGCTCTTTGACATAAACTAATATGGGTAATGAAGCTGCCAGTAATAGAACTATAGAAAGCATATAAAGTGTGTTAAATCCTAGATTCGTGATTATTAACCCTCCAAGGAGAGGTGCCAGGGAGGTAGCAATTCCCGAGAAAAAGCTTTGTTTGCTAATCTCGGAACCAAATTTATGATCTCCATCATCGGCTCTTCTCATAAAAAAGATGTGATAAGGGATCCAATAAAAGGGTATTCGAGCACCCCAAAAGATTCCCGAAAGGATTAACAGTAAAGGTTGTTTTTCTGCGGAAAGTAGAAATACAAGACTTACTATTCGAAACAGGATTCCTATTACGAGGCTGTTTTTTAGGTGAAACGTGTTGAAAATGTTCTCAATAAAAAAGGCAATTACTAGAAGGACTACTACAGAAATTAGCGCATAAAAGAGACAAATCCACACGAGGCCGTTTATAACTTCAGAACTGCCAAAAAGTTGATTTTTTAAGGACAGTTGGTAGATGTAGATTGGTAAGTAGATTCCTATAAGTGATATTGCCAAGTCGGAGACAGCACGCGTTGTATAAATCGCTGACGCCTCCTTCATGGCATATCCTCTGCGATTTACAAATTTTTTTAGGGCAGCAATTATCATTTACAGCTTTTATTTTCTTATTTTTGCGGCGTCACTTGCGTAGGAGTATTAGCACTGGCTATTTCTTGTCCTGCACGATCTCCATACGGATAGATAATAACCATGGAACTTTCTTCCTTGCTCATTTCATTTAGGATTTGAAGCTCTCTCAAGCGCATACCAAATTTATCTTTTTCCAGAATTCTACTTGCTTCTGATAATTTTTCTGCAACTTGAATTTCCGTTTCTGCCTGAATCTGCTTTGCTTGGGAGGCTCTTTCTTCTCTTGCAATAACTGCTAATTCTTCCACTAAGGATCCGGGCGCATCAACGTCCGTAATTCGCACGGCGCGTACATCTACTCCATAAACAACAGCATCAGAATCGATTTGTCGTTTAAGATCTTCGGCAATGCTTTCCCTATCACTCAGAAGATTCTTAAGATCCAAACTTCCAATAGTGTTTTTTAAAGCCTCCGTTGCAAGCCAAATGACCGATTGCTTGTAATGCTTAACATCTAGAGTAGCCTTTTTAGCATTTTCTACCTTGTATTCAACTGCTGCTGTAACCTTAATAGGAACATTGTCTTTAGTAAGCGTATTTGTTGCTTCGACCTGCTGGGTTTCAATTCGCGTATCCAGAATATTAGCAACCGAGTAAATAAAAGGTGGAATTATGAAAAATCCGGCTTCTTTAACAGAGTCAAATTTACCCAGCCTCAAAAGGATGAGTTTTTCCCACTCCGGAAGGATATAAAACATTTTTGAAACGGTACTTGCAAGCCAGATGTTAACAAGGATCGAGGGTATGACAAGAACCATAGCTTCGCTAAAAATCGACAGTGAGAGCGCACTTAATGGCAAAGTTCCCAGTGCTGTAAGAGCAACCATTGCAACAATCCATGCCACGCTTCTAATAAAAGTTTGTACTGCCTTGGTGCTTTGATATGTTTTTGAGTTTACGAAATTGGAACTGAGATTGTATGCCATGGTTTGCCTTTCTTGTGACTAAATACTTTTGTTGTTCAAATAATGTCGGGGATCCCGATTAACTTAATTTTATTCTACAACAATACTAACTATTTTATTAGGTACATAAATGAAGCGTTTGATGTTCTTACCTTTCACATATTTTTGCACGTTTTCCAGCTCTAAAACTCGCTTTTTAACACTTTCCTCAGGTTCATCTCGGTCAATTTCAATATCTTCCCGAACCTTTCCGTTTACCTGAACACCAATTTGAAAGGAGTCTTTTTTAGCAAGCTTTTCATTGTATTTGGGCCAAGCTTGCGAGTGAATACTGTTTTCAACTGACCATTCCTTGGCGTCATTTACCTCTTGCCAAAGTTCTTCCGTTACAAAAGGAGCAAAAGGAGCCAGAACTTTTAAAAAGCCCTTCCAGATTTCACTATCAATCTGCTTTTTCTTCTTAATAATATTTACAAAAATCATAAGCTGACTAACCGCTGTATTCATTTTGAAGTCTTCACACATGGAAGTAACGTTTTTGAGCATTTGGTGATATGCCTTTTCAACTTCTTTGTCGTTTACGTCAGCGACCACCTTATTTTTCATTCCATAAACGGTGTTTATAAATCGGGAAATTGCTTTTAGGCCTTCCGTGTTCCAAGGATAGGTTTCGTCATAAGGACCAATAAATGCCAAATAAGTTCTAACTGCATCTGCTCCATATGTTTGCACCACCTCTTTAGGATTCACAACATACTCCGGACGTGACTTTGACATTTTCCTATTGTCTTCTCCCAAAAGGAGTCCTCCACTCATCCTGTATTTAATGGGTTCTTCCGTTGGGACAAGGCCTTGATCATACAAAAACTTGTACCAAAAACGTGTGTACAATAAGTGCGCTGTTGTGTGTCCGGCATCTCCGTAATATTCATCAACCGGCAGCCAATATTTCATTTTTTCAAAGTCAGCAAAAGCTTCGTTATTTTTTGGATCAATGTAACGAATGTAGTACCAATTGGATCCTGCCCATGTAGGCATTGTGTCTGTTTCTCTTGTAGCGGGATTTCCTTGGGAGTCTGTAGTTTTTTTGAAGTCTTCAAATTCGCTTAAAGCGGGAAATCCTGCTTTGTCTTTCAACACCTCCTCTTTCAACTCGGGAAGCTCTAAAGGCAAGTCATAGTCAGGCTCTATTTTGCCATCTTTTGTATAAATTAATGGAATAGGCTCTCCCCAATATCTTTGTCTAGACCAAATTTGATCTCTTAATTTATAAGTAGTGTTTTTTTCTCCAAAGCCCTTTTCCTCCAAGTATTGAATGGTCTTTTCAATTGCTTCCTTTGTAGTAAGCCCATTTAGAAAGCCACTGTTAATTGCAATACCTTCTCCTTCAAATATGTCATCCAAACTTGCAATCTCGGTTACATCGGGATTTTCCGGATCCTCAACAACCCTTACAACTTCCAAATCATGAGCTTTTGCAAATTCAAAATCGCGCTTGTCGTGTGCCGGAACTCCTACTACAGCACCCGTTCCATAGTTATACATTACATAATCAGCCACATAAACAGGGAGTTTTTTGTCGTTTAAGGGATTTATGGCATAGCTTCCCGTAAATACTCCTGTTTTTTCCTTGGCTTTAGTTCTTTCAAGTTCGGATTTAGCTAGAGAGCGTTTTACATATTTTTCTACTTCGGACTTTTGTTCTGCAGTTGTAACCTTCTCCACAAGAGGGTGCTTAGGCGCCAAAACAACAAAAGTAGCTCCAAAGTTTGTATCCGGACGTGTTGTAAAGCAGGTTACAGTAGGCGTCTTTTCATATGTTTTTGAAGGAGTTTCTATTTCATATGTAATGTTTGCCCCTTCTTTTTTGCCTATCCAGTTAATCTGTGCTTGTTTTACAGCATCTGTGTAATCCGTTTTGTCCAAATCCTCAAGGAGTTTATCTGCATAATCCGTTATTTTTAAGATCCACTGTTTAAACATTTTTCGTTCAACAGGATAGCCTCCCCGCTCTGAAACCTTTTCACCCTCCTTATCTCCCGGGAGAACCTCTTCATCAGCTAAAACACCTAATTCTTCACACCACCAAACCGGCATTTCTTTAACTTCGGCTAAGTCCGCTTCCCAAAGCTTTAAAAACATCCATTGGGTCCACTTGTAAGTTTCCGGTTTACTTGTGTCCATTTCTCGCGACCAATCAATAGCATAGCCCATATCCATCATAGATTTTTTGTAGTTTGGAATTGCTTTATCTAGAACTTCTCTAGGCGTTGAATTTGTTCGAATTGCAAATGTTTCTGCAGGAAGGCCAAATGAGTCCCATCCCATTGGAAAGAGGACGTTGTAACCTTGCATTCTTAAATAGCGAGATCTTATTTCCGGAACAGTGTAGCGCATCATGTGGCCTACATGAAGGTAGCTCCCTGAAGGGTAGGGGAGTTCTGCAAGAATGTATTTTTTGGGTTTGTCTGAGAAGTCTTTGGCTTTATATAGATCAGTCTCGTACCATTTTTCTGTCCAATTTTTCTCGGTTTCTTTGTGGTTGTAATCAGTGTTTCCAGCAGTCATGGCAACATTTTAACACACCTATGTGAAATTTCGTTGCGTTGGAAGGGATTTTCTATTACAATACGCAAGCTATGGCATCAAAAAAGGGAAATAGAGTTTTAATAGGCCTTAAGTGCGAGGAAACAGGGATGCGCCTATACGTGACTCAAAAAAATAGAATAAGCACTCGAGATAAGATTAGACTTCGCAAATATAATCCTCTTTTGAGGAGACACACTTGGTTTACTGAAGTAAAAAAGCTTAAGTAAGCTTTGCGTCTGCTATTAGTATTGTCAGATCTTCTAAGCATTTTCCAAAATAAAAACTCCTTCGCTCTAGTCATGTTACAATAACTCAACATGACACAAGAAAACACAAATCAAAACCGAACCCAAAATTTAATTGTTCCCATTGGAATCCTTTTATTCATCATAATTGGCTCTCTAGTTTACTTTGGTAACTTTTGGTATCAAAAAATTAAAGGAGATTCCCTTTTACAAGCGCGCACTGCTTTGGAACAGCAAGAACAGTTGGATGCGCAGCCTCAAGTTCAAGCAGCAGAAACTTCTAAAACCCCCTCTGACGTCAAAAGTGACAAACCTAAAGTAGAGCTTTTTGTTATGAGTCATTGTCCTTATGGAACTCAAATGGAGAAGGGGATTATCCCTGTAGTAGAGACGCTAGGGGATTCAATCGACTTTGAATTGAAGTTTGTTGACTATGTAATGCATGGCAAAGAGGAAGTGGATGAGCAGTTGGCGCAGTATTGTATTCAAGAAAATGAGCCTGAAAAGCTTCTTTCTTATCTTTCCTGCTTTTTAGAGGATTCAGATTCAGGGGCTTGTTTGAATTCAGTAGGAGTAGATCAAAATACACTGGCTTCTTGTATTCAAGCATCAGATGAAGAATTTGGAATTACTGCTTCCTTTGAGGATAAGTCTTCATGGAAGAGTGGCCGTTTTCCCGTTTTTGCAACACACGCTGAAGAGAATACAAAGTATGGTGTTCGAGGTTCTCCCACACTTATCATAAATGGTGCTAATGCAGAAGCTCGTTCCCGGGATCCGGCAACACTTTTAGCAACAGTTTGCTCTTACTTTAATGAGGAACCTGAGGCTTGCTCTACTTCGTTGTCGTCTGCAACTCCTGCTCCGGGATTTGGAACCGGAACTGCTAGCTCACCTTCCTCTGCAAGCTGCAATTAAGCCTCTGAAGTTAAGACAATTTTAACTAAGACTTTTTCCTGATTTAAAGGAGGTACTTACTATAAGTATGGTAAAATCAAGGGCATGTCCATTCTCTACATTGTAGCAACTCCTATAGGTAATTTATCCGACATCTCAAAACACGCTATAGAAGTATTAAGGAACTCTGATTTAATCCTTTCGGAAGATACGCGCGAGACAGAAAAGGTTTTACAGGCTTTTAATATAGACACTCCACAAATATCTTATCGAGATCAAAACCATCATAAAATTATGCCAAAGATACTTGATGAACTTGCTTTAGGTAAAACCCTATCTTTGGTTAGTGATAGCGGTACCCCTTTAATTTCCGATCCTGGTTTTCAGCTGGTTCGTAAGCTTAGAGCGCTCCAAACATCAAAGCAAAACCAAATTCCATTTGAGATCATTTCAATTCCAGGTCCTTCCGCAGTAATAGCAGCTTTGTCAGTTAGCGGACTCCCTACTGATAATTTTAGCTTTCTAGGTTTTCTACCAAAAAAGACAACACAACAAGAAAAGATACTTAAAGATTTTGGAGCGCTGCCTTCAACTTTAGTGATTTACGAATCTCCTTTTAGAGTAAAGAGACTTCTAGCTACCATTCATGAAACTTTAGGTAACAGACTTGTGTGCTTAGCAAAGGATCTAACAAAAAAATATGAAAAAGTTGTTACGGCACCCGTTCAAGATATTTTGTCTAATGCATCTGAGATTAAAGAAAAGGGGGAATATGTTGTCTTAGTGGCAAAAGAAGGTTATACTTTAGAATGATCTTTGTAGGTTTTTAGAAAGCAAAACAAAATGGATAAGCAGATTTTAGAAAACGAAAAAAAGCATTTGGCAGAGGTTTTAGAAATTGTTAAAGAGGCTAAAAAGGACATGGAAGAAAGCCTCAAGTCTCTGGGAGCAGAAACAGTGGATAAGCTTGAAGAGCTTAGAGACAATCCGGAGACAAATGCAATGGACTTCTTTTTGTTTTTGGAGCAGATTCACCAAAAGCATGAGGCATTTAATTTAAAGGATCGTTATAAAAGAATTGAAGAATTAAAGTTTTCCCTGGATGAGCCTTATTTTGCTCGAATTGACCTTCAAAAGCAAGATTTATCTCAGGAAGTTACGGAAATAACTGGTGGAGATCCTGAAGGGGACGCTCAACCAAAAACCCGCAAAGTTTACATAGGAAAATTTGGTTTTACAGATGAACACACTCCCGTAATTACCGACTGGCGCACAAAAATAGCTTCAGTTTATTATCGCTATAGATATCCGCAAAAAGATGTCCATTATGAAACTCCCGAAGGTACAAAAACTCGGGACCTTTTACTAAAGCGCACTTTTGATATAGAAGAAGGGGAGCTTAACAAATACTACAATAACGACATTCAACTGGATGAGAGTGAGATTATAGTGGAAAAGATTGAATCCCGTACCGGAGGCGTCCTGGAAGATATAGTCGAGACAATTCAGGAGGCGCAGCTGGATATTATTGAGGAAGATCCAAGAACTCCCTGTGTTGTTCAAGGATGTGTTGGTAGCGGAAAAAGTACGGTAGCCATTCACCGCCTCTCACACATCTTTTTTAATTACAAAGAGCTAATTAAGCCCGAACGTTCCATTTTAATTGCAAATAAGCAGATTCTGGTTAGCTATTTGGCAACACTTTTTCCTAAACTTGGAATTTTTGATATTAACTACAAGACTTTAAGTGATTTAGTTTATAATTTCATATTTCGAGAGGAGCTTGGTTTGGAGGTGGATTTTTCGTTACCTTTGAAGGGGGATTTGCTGGCTCTTGAAACTTTAGAAAAAGCACGTAGTCTTATTTTAGAAATTGAGGAAGACTATAAAACTAAAATGGAAGCTGTTTTTAAAGGCGAACATGAATCCTTTGGAGGATATGCTTACGATCCTGAAGTTTCTCCCTATGAAAATCTGCAATATGTAGTTACGGAGCTTTCAGAGGAACTTAAAACCCAAAAGGAGCTGCTTAAAGAAAATCCCAATTCGCCAAGATTATGGCTTTACAAGCTTAACGTTTCCGCTTTAAAAAAGATCCTAAAAAAACTAAACACGCTTAAACATGATTTAAAGAAAAAAGATCTAAAGGCTCTGTTAAAAAAACTAGGCCTAAATCCCAATAATAAGTTGGATTATGCTTCAACGCTTTTGTATGTTTACGCATATAGTCGCCTAATTGGCTTTGCAAACACACGTCGCTATCATTACTGTGTTGTTGATGAGGGTCAGGATTTTAGTCCGTTGGAGTATGCAGTTTTGGATACGTTTATTTTGCATAAGCGTTTTTGTATTCTTGGCGATCTAAATCAAGGTTACACAAAGCACGGCTTAAAGGATTGGCAGCAGTTGGAAGAGGTTTTTCAGACTGACGATCTTAAGGAGTTTAAGCTTAAGACAAACTATCGAAGTACAAAACCAATTATTGACTTGGCTAATAAGATCTTAAAGCCTTTTACATCCGATTACCTACCGCAATCTATAAACCGTCGGGGGGAGGAGCCTTCCTTACAAAGTTTTAAACGTACAGAGGACATGTACGATAAGGTTGAGGCCGATTTAAAAGGAGATATCAAGTCTTTGAAGAAAAGTATTGGTGTAATTTGCTATCATGATAAGGACTTTGAACAAATGCAGGAGGTTTTGGGAAGACTCCCTCTGGAGGACGAGCGTAAAACTGTTTTAGCTTCCGACAAAAGAATTGATTATAAGCCAAAAAGTGTTTATTTGACGAAATTTGGAAACTGTAAGGGCCTGGAATTTGCTAAGGTATATATAGTGGGTCGTAATCCTTTGGATAATACGACGTTTGCAGAAGCTAAGCGTTCTTTTGTGGGCGTTACTCGTGCTATGGATAAGGTTTCAGCTTATTATGTTGACTAGTTTTTTTAACAGCATTTGGAAATTTTGTAGGCTTTACTAGAAAAGAAAATGACAAAAGTTATTAAATATGTAAAAGAAAATATTTACGTTTTGATTTTAGGATTCATTACGCTTTGGCTTCGTTTGGTGAATTTGGGTTATTCCGATTACCAAGGGGACGAGATTAAGGCTATGTTTTTACCGGAGGAGGGTCAGTCTGTTGCTGAATTTTTGTTAACTCAGCGTAAGGGTCCTGTTCAGTTTATAATCACTTTTTTGCTAAAGCTGGTCGACCCCACTTATGATCATCGTTTCCTCATGCGTTTGCCCTTTGCTATAGCAGGCGTTTTAGCAGTATTTTCCTTTTATAAGCTTATTCGGCAGTACTTTTCCAGGAAGATCGCCTTTTTCTCCGCTTTCTTTTTAGCTACAAACGGATTTTTTGTCGCCTTTTCCCGCATAATTCAATATCAATCCTTTGTAATCATGTTTATGATTTTGGCTCTGTACTTTTTTACCTTGGCCTTTAAAAAGGAGTCATGGAAAATCAAGGGTCTTTATTTAGGATTTCTAGCCTGGTCACTTTCAATTTTGTCCCATTACGACGGGGTTTTTATTGGGCCTTTTGTCTTATACACTTTTTATCGCTGGATTAAAACTTACGAAATTAAGACCATGGGTCAATTCCTAAAAGCTTTTATCTTGCCCTCCCTAATGTTTACACTTCTTCTTTGTGCTTTTTACATTCCCTTTATTTTAGAGCTTTCTAAGTCAACATTAAGTTACTGGAAAGGTCGTATTGAAGGAACGGGGGGCAAGATCTCCAGTTCTAAATACCTTTTCACTGTTTATCAGCCTATCTATGTAATTCACATCTACTTTGCACTTGCGGTTTTGGGAGCCCTGCGCATCCTTTGGAAGCTATTTATTCACTTTAAAAATAAAAACTGGGATCGCATGTTTTTATACTTTTCCTTAGGCGTTTGGTTTGTTTGTGCCATCACCTTCATGGAGTTTTTTGTGAACATCCCCGGCACGCATATTTATACCTATTTAATAAGCCTTTTCTGGATTTTAGGCATGGGCGTTATGTTTATTTATGAGCTTATGAAAATGATTTTTAGTAAGATTGCTTTTTCGGATGTTTTGTTTTGGCTTGGCACCGGAGTAGTTTTTCTGTTTATTTTTGCTCAATCTCATCAGATTTTTGTTGAACATGGCACTGAGTATCCTTGGAGAAGTGAGAAGTTTTTTGTATGGGAGTTTCCACGTCCAACTCCTATTTTTCATTTAAGCATTTTCGGATTTCCTTATTATCGCCACTGGGATGAAATTGGCGAGTTTGTAACAAATTCTGAAAACAACGGTTATTACTCCACAAATGAAAGAAAAAGTATTGCGCGCTATCACATTCCTTTTGATAAGGACACAGAAGAGGCGGGTCACTTTGTTTACATTAGAAATCCGCAAAGTTTTACTAATAAGATTATTTATGAAAAGGCTGATTATTGGGCTAAGCATTATCCGCCTGTGTTAAGCTTTTTTAAGAATGGAGAGCCGGTTGTGAAGGTTTTTTATATGCCTAAGGGAAGTCTGGAAGAAATTCAGGAGCAGGGTTTTTAGCCTTTTATGCAAGTTTTACTGCCCGAGGTTTATTACAAAGTTTTAATTTTAATTTCAGGTTTTGGGTCTAATGTTCCTGTGCTTATAGGGAGTATTTTATTTGCTTCGCTTGTCCTATTTTTTCTTAAATTTCGGCGAGAAGGTTTGCTAATTTTGCTAACTCCTTTAAGTTATTTTTATTCGCTTTTGTTAAAGGATGTTTTCAAGGTAGCGCGTCCTTTTGGAGGTCCCGATATACATGTTCGTTTTGCTCCTGATATTTACGGCTTTCCAAGTTCCCACGTTATTATTTACACGGTGTTTTTTGGATATCTTTTGTATTTGACTTTTTCTTTAAAGGAGAATTTCAATAAAGTTTTACTTTGGTTACTTCGGTTTATATTTATTTTCTTTTTATTGGGAGTAGGCTTATCCCGCTATGAGCTTTTATATCACTCAATTTGGGATGTTCTAGGAGGTTATTTTTTTGGAGCCATTTATCTCTTTTCGCTTGTTTATTTTTCTAAACCCTCAAAAAAGGGAGGAAAAACTTACCAAAAATCAGCACCAAAATAATCAAGCTTGTTAGCGCCATAATCAAAACAAAACCCGCTGAAACATCCTTAATAACACGCGCACCGTCATCCTTGTGAGGAATAAGATTATCTATAAATTCCTCCACAACCGTATTAACCAACTCCGCAAACAGCAGAAGACCCATTGTAAGCGTCAAAAGACCCCACTCCGTTGAAGAAATGCGAAAATACCACCCCAAAACAATTGAAATAACAACAATAGAAACCTGAATTCTAAAATTCGGCTCATTTAAAAGCGCATGCAAAACTCCACTGAAAGCATATCTAAAACTTTTGGCTCTACGACGAGGATGATGCGACTTTATAACATCTCTAATTTTCAAGCCCAACAAATTAAGATCCTTCTTAACCTCCTTGTCAAGCTGATCCTCATTAATAAGATTCACCATACTGTCTATGATACACTAACTTGTTGTATAATCGAACTGTTACAACAGTTGTTGCAAAATCATGAAAAAAGTCTGGAACGTTGGCAAATACTTTTTAATATTGGGCGTAGGAATAGCCTTAGCTCGCTTTGTGTTTTTTAGAAATTCGGTAAAGTTAGTTTCAGTGCGAACTATTTCTTCCGAAACTCGCAAAGTAAAACAAACAATTTCTGCAAGTGGTGAGGTTATGGCAGAAAAATCAGCTACTTTATCCTTTCCCTTAGCCGGAACGCTTGCCTCATTAGATGTAGCTGAGGGCGACTCTGTAACTAAAGGAGCCACTATTGCTTCGGTTTCATCTGCTGACGCTTACTATTCTGTTGAAGCAGCTCGCGATACTTTTGATGCAGCAAAAAGAGACATTGACCTTTACATAGAAAATTACGACACAAATCCTGATGCAGTTGGTGGTAGAGATGAATATGAAATTCAACTTCGTAAATATCGCGAACTTGCTGACAAGGCGGAGGCTACTTACAAGTCAACGCAACAGTCCTATTACAAAAACTTTTTAACGGCTCCTTTTGAGGGCGTGGTGATAAAAACCTATATTGAAGAAGGCGAAACTGTAAGTGTGGCAACTCCCGTGGTAAAAATTGCCGATCCTAAGGATTTATATTTTGAAATTACAGTTGATCAGGAGGACTTTGGCAAGATTTCTTTAGGCCAAGAAGTGGAAATTGAGCTGGATGCTTATGAGGATAGCGTTTTTGCAGGAGAGGTTTCTAAGCTTCCTGCTTATGCTAATGGGGGAGATACTCCTTCTTTTACGGTGGAGATTAAATTTGCCGAAAGCGCTACTCCCAAAGTTTTACTTGGTATGACAGGAGATGCTGAAATAACAGTTGCATCTACTTCGGATCCGGTTTCGGCACTTTTATATGATGAGGTGTTTTACGATGCCAACGATAAGGCTTACGTATGGACGGTTAACGATTTGGGTAATTTAAAACGGGATTATGTAGAGGTTGGTCTTGAAGGAGATTTATATACTGAAATTAAGTCTGATTTACCTGAAACTTTAGTGATTCCCTTGGAGGATGACGCTGAAATTGAAGAAGGTTTTAAAGCAAAAATTACAAATGAGTAAAGGGGAGGCTTTTGATATGGACTCAAATTCTGCTAATTCTACCAGCACACCTGTTCTAGAAGGTATTGGTCTAACTAAAGTTTACGACATGGGGGAGGTTAAGATTCGCGCGCTTAAAGGAGTTGATATTCAAATTCTCCCCGGAGATTTTACAACAATTGTAGGCAAGTCAGGCTCCGGAAAAAGCACACTAATGCACATCATGGGGCTTTTGGACACTCCAACGGAAGGGCAAGTAGTTTTGCATGGCAAGGACACCACGCAATATTCTTCGGCAGAACTGGCACGTGTTAGAAATAAAGAAATAGGTTTTGTTTTTCAGTCGTTTAACTTGTTGGCAAGAACCTCTACTTTAGATAATGTCATCTTACCCCTGAAATATAGCAACACACCAAAAGCACAATGGGAAAAGAAAGCAACAGATGTTTTAAAACGTGTAGGGCTTGGTGATCGTTTGCAAAACAAGTCTAATGAGCTTTCGGGTGGTCAAAAGCAGCGAGTGGCAATTGCTAGGGCTTTAGTAAATGATCCGGCTATAATACTAGCGGATGAGCCTACAGGAAACCTGGACTCAAAAACAGGGGAGTCAATTGAGCAGCTTCTTATAGATTTAAATAAGGAGGGTAAAACCATCATTATTGTCACACATGATGAGGATTTGGCTCGCATAACGCCTAAAAAGGTGACTCTTCATGATGGCCTGATTGTTTCATGAATATTCCCGAAGCTTTTAGATCTGCTTTAAGATCCTTATTTTCCAATAAGATTCGCACTTTCTTAACAATGCTAGGGGTCATAATTGGCGTTTTTGCTGTAGTTGCTTTGGTGTCTTTGGTAGAAGGTATAGAAAACTACATAGTGGATCGCTTTAATGCCATAGGATCCAATTTAATCATTGTTGCTCCGGGAAATGCCGGCTTTGCTCAAGATCCCGCAATATCTTTTACCAAAAAAACGCTGGAGGAAAAGCATGTTGATTTATTGCGTAAAGAGTTGGGTGGCTTGGTGCCGGGCGTAACTCCTTCTATTAGGCTAATTAAAAAGGCCTCTTATCGTGCTGAAACTCATCCAGCAATTATTACGGCAGCAAATTGGGAAGCTGCTGATTTATTTAGCGTGGACATAGTTGAAGGGCGTTTCTACACTAAAGCGGAGGTAATTAACAAGGATTATGTGGTTTTGCTAGCTCCAGCTGTAAAAGAAGATTTATTTGGAGATGCCGATGCGCTTGGTAAAAAGGTTAAAATAGGCTCTAAGCAGTTTACGGTTATCGGGCTAACGGGAAATGAGAGTGGTCAATCTAATGAGCGGGCTTTTATGCCTTACACAACAGCTCAAGAGGTTTTTGATGTGGATTCAATTACCAATATTTTAACTAAAGCTAAAAGTCCCGATACTATTGATCAGGTGGCTACTGAAATTGAGCATATCTTAGTTCAAGAGCTTGATCCCAATGACTTTACGGTTATTTCCCAAAGTGACATTTTAGCTTCTATTGGCGATATTTTAGATGTTTTATCCATAGTTTTGGTTGCTATAGCGGGAATCTCTTTGGTGGTTGGCGGTATAGGAATTATGAATATTATGCTTGTTACGGTTAATGAGAGGATTCGTGAGATAGGTCTGCGAAAGGCTTTGGGAGCTACACGCATTGATATTGCCGGTCAGTTTTTTATTGAATCCGTTTTAATCAGCCTCATTGGAGGGCTTTTTGGCCTTTTAGTTTCGTGGTTTTTAACCTTGGGAATTAGGAGTGTTTTGCGCGCAGAAATTACTCCTTGGGCAATAGCACTTTCGCTGGGTTTCTCGTTTTTGGTTGGAGCCGTCTTTGGGACTTATCCGGCAGTGAAAGCAGCAAAAAAAGATCCTATTGAGGCACTTCGGCATGAATAAAAGTTTGAAGATAATAAAACAATGAAATTTGAGGTCACATTTAAAACAGCATTAAATTCGTTAAAAGTTAACTTTGTGCGCAGTTTATTAACGGTTTTAGGTGTTGTTATAGGTGTTTTTACTGTAGTAACCTTAATTTCACTTGTTCAAGGCTTGCAAAATTACGTTGTTGGTGAATTCGAAAAGCTGGGGTCAAACTTAGTTTTTGTTTATCCCGGAAGTGGGGGTTTAACAAATGATCCGGCCTTGGCATTTTCAAATAACAAACTTTCCGAGAAGCATGTGGAGTTAATTAAGCGAGAAGCTTCTGAAGTAGTAGATAAGGTTTCACCTATTTTACAAACGGGCGGTGCCGTAAGCTATAAAAATCGAGATTATTATGCAAGTATTTGGGGAGGTGATGCTCTTACACAGGATATTTTTAATTTTGAGCTTGAAGATGGTCGTTTTTTTACTCCGGCGGAGGTGCGCTCTGATGCAAATGTAGCTATTATTGGGCATCTTATTCGCAAGGAGTTGTTTCAAAATCTAAACCCTATTGGGCGCGAAATTGAAGTTGAAGGAAAGACGTTTGAAGTCATTGGCTATGTTCCGCCTAAAGGTCCTGACTATGATGAGCAGGTTTTGGTTCCTATTGGGCAAGTGGAAAAGATTTTTGAGCTGGATAATTATACTTACATTGGATTGACGCTAAAAAGTGATGCCGACGTTTCAGCGGATATTAAGTTGGTGGAGCTTGCTTTACTAAAGGATTTGACTACTGAAGATTTTACGCTTTATACACAGGAAGATCTTTTAACACAGGTGCAAAGTATTTTGGATATTTTAAAGTTTGGTTTGGCTGCAGTTTCAGGAATTTCACTTTTGGTTGGAGGTATAGGAATTATGAATATTATGCTTGTTTCGGTTACGGAAAGAATTAGCGAGATAGGCTTGCGTAAGGCCTTAGGGGCTACGGCACATGAAATTGCTTTGCAGTTTTTAATGGAGTCTGTGGTTTTAAGCCTTTTGGGGGGTCTAATTGGATTAGCTTTTGGTTTTGGCGGGTGTTTAATTGCTCGCCAATGGATTGATTCGGAAATTACTCCTCAAATGATTGCTTTGTCTTTGGGGTTCTCGCTTGTTGTGGGAGTTGTTTTTGGGACTTATCCGGCAGTTCAAGCTGCTAAAAAGGACCCTATTGAGGCTTTGAGGTACGAATAATTTTAGCTGTATAAACTTGATCGTCTTTCAGGTTAATTTTTCCAATTTCATATGTGATGTCTTTTTCACCTAGGAAAATTGCCCAGCGTTTGTTTTCTTGCGGATAGCGCCCGTTTATGTGATCTATTTCTGTTCCATAGGTATAGGCTGTTTTTTCAAAGGAGAAGTTGGTGTCATTACGGAGCTTGTTTAAAAAGTCTGCTACAGTGGCTACGTTCTCGGTTTCTATTTCTTCTCTGCTGGGAGCATAAGTTGGACCTCCTTCAATTTCAAGTTGCACTTTAACAGGTTTAACTTCGATTTCTGTTTTAGCGCTTTCTTTTTCGCGCACCTTTAAAGGTTCTCGTTTTAGCGCCAAGCTTATAAATATTCCTGTAGCAGCCAGTAAGACCACATATACAATGGATAATTTTTTTCGGAGCTTTTTGTCTAGCATACTTATGTAGTATATAATCTCTTTGCTTACTTGTCTTGTGAGCTTTTTACAGATGAGTTTTATGCCTCCGTAGCTCAATGGATTAGAGTACTCGGCTTCGAACCGAGTGGTTGGGGGTTCGAGTCCCTCCGGAGGCGCCAGAAACCATTCGCTTCGCGAATGTTTCTGGGCCAGGTAAATGCGACTGAAAAGGAGCATTTAGCTGCACCCGAAGACTCGCAAAGCGAGTCTGAGCTCCCTCTTTGAACTACCCGAAGCTTTTGCGCAGCAAAAGGTGAGCTTCTTGACACGAGCCCTTGTTTGCTGCCTCACAAGTTGTACTCAACTTGTGAACAGGCGAATCGTATTTGCAACCTCCCAAAAATGTTAAAATCAAAACATTACAAACTTCAAAAAGGAACAAACATGAAAATCTTGCCCATACTCATACTACTAACCGTATCAAGTTCATTCGCTTCAGCGCGCCAATCCCAAGGAGCCAACGCCCAAACAACAACAGAAACACCTCAAAGGATGCGCGACCCTTCCATGCATGAAGACGACACCACAACGCGTCCACTAACTCCACCGGAGCCACGCGAAACACAAAAGCAAAATCAGCAACAGCTTCAAAATGAAGGAGAAGACATGCAGATTCAAATCATGAATCAGGACGAAACCGGAGACGAAATAGAGCCTCGTAAAATGCAACAAGGCTCTCAGCAAGGGCAAAGTGCTCAGGGTGCGGATAAAGCTCAAGCAAAGATGAGCGAAGTAGGTCGTCGTGTTCAGGAGATGATAGAAAGCGGGGAACAATATGGTGGCCAATTTGGACAAAAAGTCAGCCAAATAGCAAAAGAGCAGAAGCAGGCTCAGGAAAAACTTCAGGGAGAATATCAGAAGCTTCAAAAACGAGCCAGCTGGATGAAAAAGCTTTTTGGTACAGATAAAGAAGCTTTAGGTGAAATTAAAGAAACCATGGCTCAAAATCAAGGTCGAATTCAGCAGTTGCAGGAGCTAAAAGATCAAGTGACAACAGCAGCCCAAGAGGAAGAGCTTTCAGAAACAATAACTTCCTTACTGGAGCAGAATGAAACTTTGCAAGAAACCGTAGAACAAGAAGAATCCGTTAAGGGAGTACTTGAGTTCTTAACGTCTCTGTTAAAGTAAGAAACGGCTATTGACAACTAAACTTTAATATCAGAGAATTCGGTAGATTCAAGTTTAAAAGGAGGTGAGAATTAATGCTCACTAAAGCCGATATAACAGCCAAGCTAAAAGACAATCCTGATTGGGAACCCGGAGCCTCAGCAACTGATGAGGAGTGGGATCTTTACTACGAGGTTTTGGATTCTATGGAATTTGACGACGGTCAAGTGGTAGAAGAGGAGGATACTGACGATGATGACTGGTCCGATTGGGAAGATGATGACGAGATGGAAGTTGACGAGGAGTTTTAATTTTAGGTTTGGCAAGAATTAATAGGATTTGGATGCAGGCCCCTAGTTTTGGGGCCTGCTTTTGTTTTAATGGGCGGATAATTAAGTTGTTTGGGGAAGTATTAACAAAATTAACTTAGGCTCTGCTAGAATAAATCCAATGTTTTATACTGCCCAAATTCGCAAAGCCATTCTTATTGCAAATCAAGCTCATAAGGGAAAGTTGCGAAGAGGTCCTCCAAAAATTCCGGCAATAAATCATCCTTTAGCTGTGGGGCTGATTTTGGCGCGTGTTCGTCCAAAGAACGAAGATTTAATTGTGGCGGGGATTTTGCATGACACCGTTGAGGATAGTCCAAGGAACTCTAAAATTACGTTGAAGGCTTTGGAGGAGATTTTTGGGAGAGATGTTGCGGGTTTGGTGGCTAGTGTAACGCAGGATATGTCGGATTCCTGGGAGAAACGGAAGCAGGAAAGTACGGCTAGAATCTATGAGATGGAGGCTGATGGGATGCTTTTGAAATGTGCTGATATGCTTTCTAACTTAAATGATCTTTACAATTCTTTGGATTCCTATGGACAGGAGGCTCTAGAGCTTTTTTCGCGTGGATTTGATGTCATGATGGAGCATTATGACGATAGGATAGAGGCTTTTGATACAGTTTGGCCTGAAAACCCCTTGTTGCCGGAACTTAGGGATGTTTACGGTCGTTTGAAGAAATTTCTATAGATGAATAAGGTTTGTTATAATGCTTCCTGTTTGTGGGGGCGTAGCTCAGTGGTAGAGCAGTGGCCTCTTAAGCCATTTGTCGTGGGTTCGAATCCCTCCGCCCTCACCATAAAAAAGAAGTCCGCCAAGCGGACTGCTTTTTTATGTAAGATGGTGGGATGAGAACTTTAGTTCGAACCTACAATACACTTAGCGATTCCGAATGAAGTGAGGAAGAGCTTAGTGGTTTTGGATGCAGCAGGAGTCACCAAAGGTGACGACGGCTTGCCTCCGCCCTCACCATTCAAAATCGCGTTAGCATTTTGAATGGGCCAGGTAAATTCGACCGAATGGGAGAATTTAGCTGCACCTCACAAGTTGTACTCAACTTGTGAAACCCTTAACTGAAAAATTCGTGAAATCCTTTATTTATAGAAAAACAGTTTAACTTCCCTTTTTCCCTGGTGGGCGAGACAGGACTTGAACCTGCACGAGTTTGACCTCACAGCCACCTCAAGGCTGCGCGTATACCAATTCCGCCACTCGCCCTTAAAAGTGTCGCGTTAGCGACCTTTTAAGCTGATCGAAATGCGTAGCATTTCGAACTGCCGCAAAATGTCCGACTTTGGAGGACTTTTGCGAACTTCTTTTGATCTCCCGTCAGGTGTCGCAGAGCGACCCTGACGAACAAAGCTCGACTTGCCTACTTTTAGTTCCCAAGCACAAAAAACAGCAAGCTGATTATATCAAAATACCCAAATGGTGCCGGAGGTGGGATTTGAACCCACACTCCCTTGCGAGAACAGCCTTCTGAAGACTGCGAGTCTACCAGTTCCTCCACTCCGGCGTAAGCTCCGTATTAATATTTCAAGTTTCTACAACCTATTGAAAACTTCTAAAGAAGTTTTCAACCACAGCTAATCCGCTAAGGCGGATTACCTGAGCCGTACAGGTTCTGCGAACATGTACGCTGCGAGTCTACCAGTTCCTCCACTCCGGCCGATGTAGAGAATTATACTACGAGGCCTCACCACCCAACTGACCACACGCTGCATCAATACCCTCCCCAAAATCTTGGCGAACCGTTGAACGAATACCAGCATCAAACAACGCCTTCCTAAACCGCTCCAAAGAAGCCTCACTACAACGCTTAAACTTTCCCCCCGGAACCTCGTGATAATTAATCAAATTCACATGGAACAAGTAAGCCTCCTCAAAAGAGTTAATCAGCCCCGCCAAAGCCTGCGCATGCTCCAAAGAATCTGTAACGCCTCCCAGCAAAATGTAAGCAATAAAAACCTTGCGATTAGTAACACGAATGTGCTCAGCTAAAGCCTCCATAACAGCGACCACAGGATACGATTTAGAAACCGGCATTAACTTTTCTCGCTGATCCTGGAAAGGTGTATGCAAAGAAAACGCCAGGTTAATTTGCGGAAACTCCTTTGTCATGCGGTGAATCCCCGGAATAATCCCAACTGTAGAAACGCTCACCTTACGACTCCCCAAATTCAACATGTCTTTATGTGTCATAATCTCCAAAGCCTCAAAAGTTGCCGGATTTAAAAAAGGCTCTCCCATACCCATAAAAACGACATTGTCAACCTCATAGCCCTGCTTGGCAAAATACAAAACCTGATCCACTATTTCATCAGTTGTTAAGTTGCGCTTTAAACCCATTTGCCCTGTAGCACAAAAGGCGCACCCCATAGCACATCCTGACTGAGTAGAGACACAATAACTGTTACGGCCGTTTTCGTAGTGCATTTTTACTGCTTCAATAGAGTGGCCGTCGTGAGTTTCAAATAAGACTTTTTCGGTTTCTCCTGTTTTTTGTGTGGTTTTTGGATTTAAGGTGAGGATTTCGTTTCCTAACGTTTTAGCTAAATCTTTTCGGATTTCTTCAGGAACTGTAAACATATCTTCCCAAGCTTTTACATCAGGATTTTGATAAAGCGCCTTATAAATTTGCTCGTATCTGTAGGGTTTAGCGTTGTGTTTAATTAAGATGTCTTCAATTGTTTGGTTTTTGTTTTGATTTTGCATTTTCTCCTCCTTCATTGCCTAAATAGTAACATCTGACTATACTTTAAGTATGTTTAAAAAGAAACTTCCCTTATTTTTAGCATTCATAGCTTTTACATTTATATTTTCAGCTTTTGCGAAAACAGCTTCAGCTGCCACCCCCTCCACAGAATCCATTAAAAACTTCAAAGCTTTCATTGACATCAAAAAATCCGGAGAAATCCAAATTCGCGAAATTATCGCATACGACTTTGGATCTGCCCAACGACATGGAATTTACAGAGACATTCCTTTAACAAAAACCACCCAAGATAACGAAAAATTTAAAATCTCCATTGAGGACATAACCGTAACCGCCCCCATTGGAAAAGCCTACAAATTCACCACCAATCAATCAGGGGGCTATTTAAAAATCAAAATAGGCGATCCCAACGTTACCGTAACCGGCTTGCATAAATACGTAATTTCCTACACAGTTTCAGGAGCTTTAACCTATTTTGACACCTTTGATGAACTTTATTGGAACGCTACGGGAAATGAGTGGCAAGCTCCTATTGAGGCAGCTGAAGTGGTGGTTTCTTTTCCGGAGCCTGTAGAGATTAAGAAAAGTGCTTGTTATACGGGACCTTTTGGGGCTGCCGAGTCAAATTGTACAATTTCAGTTTTATCTCAGCGGAGTGGTGAGGATGCCGGTAAAACAAAGGAGATAACTTTCAAAACAACTCAAACACTTTCTCCGGGGGAGGGTCTTACAATTGCCACTTCCTTTCCTAAAGAAGTTGCTCAAGTTTTAATGCCGGTCAAGGACTATTCGGGAAATTTAGAAAAGTTTGGTGTCCTTGTCTTAGCCGCTGTTACTTTGATTACAAACTTAGTTCTTCCTTTAATAAAAGCGCTCCAGCTAATCCGTCAGAAAATTCGCCTAAATAAAGAGTCACAAGTTGTAGCAGCTTGGTTTGATCCTCCCGAACGGTCTGATGGAACTCCTTTTACTCCTGCGGAAACAAAAGCAATTTTAAAAGGGAAGGCGGATTCCCGGTCGGTTACTGCAGAGCTGATCTATTTGGCTCAAAAGGGCTATATTAAGATTAAAGCGGAAGGTAGGCGTAATTTTACTTTTCAGTTGCTAAAGGAGCCTGATGAACAGTTGACGGATTTTCAGGATACGCTTTTGGATGCAATGTTTCATGATTTGCACTCGTTAAGCCTTTCCCAGGGGATAGATTTGGCAAAAAAATTGGTGAAATCTGCAGTTAAGACGGCTAAGGAGTTTGAATTTCAAGGGAAGGCTGTGGAAAATGCGGATTTGGAGGAGTCTAAACAGAAGGTGCTTGATGAGAATGTTTCTGTAAAAAAGGAGGTGAGTTTGCGGGAGTTGAAAAGGTCGACATACTTTGGATCTAGGTATAACGACGTTACCAGGCAGATTTTAGGTCATTTGGACGAAGACGGAATTTATTCTAAAGATTTAAACAAATTAAAGGCCAAAAATGGGGTTATTGCGGGATTTTCCATGATGTTTTTTGGATTCTTTAACTTTTTGGTTTATTTGATTGCTGCAGTTATTGAGCGACCTTACACAGAGTTTGGTATTGAGGCTTATTCTAAAGCGCGTTCTCTGGAAAACTTTTTAAAATCGCAGGAAGCTCAATTGGATTTTCAGGCGGATAGACAAATGTTTTTTGAGAAGCTTTTGCCTTATGCTACGGCTTTTGGGGTGGAAGACGTTTGGATTAAGCGTTTTGCTGATTTGGGCGCTCTCTCACAGGATTGGTATGAAGGAGATTCTGACTTGGGGAGGCTTGCTGTAATGAGTTCGGCCATTAATAGAGGTGTAAAGGCTTCCGCTGCAACGGCAAATAGAAGTTCTTCGGGTTTTAGTTCCGGTTCTTCAGGAGGTTTCTCCGGTGGAGGTGGCGGCGGTGGTGGAGGGGGGAGTTGGTAAGATTTTGCCGTTTTTGATAAAATGTGTAATGTTTAACCGCTTGGAATGTCGGTTTTTATGCGAGAGTAGCTCAGCTGGCTAGAGCATCTCCTTGCCATGGAGAAGGTCGCGGGTTCGAATCCCGTCTCTCGCTCCAAACATGTCGCTTCGCGACCTGTTTGGGCCAGGTAAATTCGACCGAATGGGAGAATTTAGCTGGACCCGAAGCTTTTGCGCAGCAAAAGGTGAGGTCTGTTTGTATCTCAGAAAGTTGTACGGTCGCAAACAAAAATAACCAAAACACTTTATGACCTTCCTGCCTCAGAAACCTGCTCAAACACAAAATTAAGAAAGGAAAACAATGTTCATATTCACCCTCCTAGTACTAACACTCATCCCCTTGAGCGCCTTTATAGCACTGCTCCTTTACTTTGCAGACAAAAACGAAAGTGAAAATCAAAAACAAAACATCCTTCGCAACAAAAAACAAACATGGTTTGCAACCTTAATTCTTGTTACAGGACTAAACCTCTTTCTTTACAAACTAACAGACAAAAACTCCATTGGATTTGCTTTAGCCAACATAACACTCCTAACTTCAATGCTAATCCTCTTGCCCAGAAAACGACCTATTGTTTACGTTCTGTCCTCCTTCTACCTAATTACTGCGATTTTCACCCTCTACAGGGCAAACATGTTTGTTCAAACCGTAAATCAAATTACTCTAGCCCTCCTATTCCTCTTATTAATAGTTTTAGCAATCTTTCCAAAAATCAAATGGAACTTTGCATCTATTTCCAGAGCCCTAGGAAGCCTATTCACTCACTTTCCAAAAAACTTCCCCTTAATAGGAAAGTTTCTAAAGTCCCAAGATGCTACAGCAGGAGACGACTTACAAGAAAAAGGCTCCCTAAACCTACTTAAAACCTTTGTAATAACACTTTTCATCTTAATAGGGTTTTCAGCCCTTCTAGCAGCAGCAGATCCCGTTTTTGATTCCTTTGTAAGCGCCTTCATAGAACAAGCCTTTGGAAGATTAATTTTCAGCTTATTTGTCTCCTTTGGACTCTGGTTCTTATTTGTTTCAAAAGACAGCAGGGAAACTACTGAAAGCACGCCCTACAAACTTAAATTCCTATCAGCTTACGATACGTTAATTCCAATAGCCGCCTTAGCACTCCTTTTTGGAGTATTTATTTTTGTTCAGGCGCGCTATCTTTTTGGCTCCCATGAATACGTACAAGCACATGGAATAACTTATTCGGAATACGTCCGCAAAGGTTTTATTGAGCTTTTGGTCACCGCTTTTCTAAGCTCCTTAATTTCCTACTTTGTGGTCCTAAAAACTCGAGTAATTTCTTCAGTTAAGGATCGACGCCCTTTGCAAGCTGTGAATGTAGTTTTAGGCTTAGAAACTTTGGTAATGCTCTTTTCCGCTTTTGAGCGCGACAGAATTTACATAGACACCTACGGATTGACGCGAGTTAGAATTATTGGATTAATTTTTCTTGCTTGGTTAGTGACTTTAGTTTTAGGCATTTTGCTGTTGAATTTAGTTAAAACTCTAAAGGACAAGCATTTTTACCTGGGAATGGTCGTGTCCAGCTTTTTAGTTGTTTTGACCTTGAACCTTATAAACATTGACGCTTTGATAGTAGCTGCTCAAATTCCAAGTAGAGAGTATGTGGAAAAGGATTACTATTACATGAGTTTGCTTTCAGAGGATGCGGTTTTTGGCTGGACGATGGTTTTGGAGGATGCACAGGATTTTGTTAATACAAGGTTAGTAGGTCTGGAGTATCTTTCGGAGGATGAAAAGAGGACTTTAGCGGATTTGAGGCTGGCTCTGAAGGTTATCTCAAGAAAAAAGGAGGATGTATATAAGAAGTACGCTCCTATGGAGGATTTGTTGAAGAGAAATCTTGTGAGTTCTGAGTGGTTGGAGGATGAGGTCTATTCCCGGAGTTATTTAGCAAACACGCGAGAGTGGAAGGAAGGCAATGTTTCTCAAAGGGATGCTTACAAGGAGATTTCAGAAAACGAGGGGTTGTATTTTGAGACTTTAGATTGTTTGCTTCTGAATATTGATAGGTATGCCTTGAGATTGGATGTGGACTTTTATCCTTATGAACAGGAGCGTTTGGATGAGCTGGATTATCCGTTTACTGAAAATCCACGGATTTATCCGGAGTCGCGTCAGTCTATTTTGGGGGATGTTTTATCGGAGGATGCCCCTTCTTCTAGTGTGGCGGTTTATCGGTTGAATGAGTATGAGCTTGAGAATACAATTGATGAATATGTGGAGTTTCCCCAAAAGTGTGAGTTTTAGGCTGTGGAATACGGACAAGTTTGTCTTTGTGCTAGAATAGGGGAGTCTTTGCGAGGGGCGGTAGCCAAGATGGTCACGGCACCGGTCTGAAATCCGCCGTCGGCGGACGAGTCCCACCCTCCCGTTATGTATACTGTTTACGTCCTTAAATTAACCGAAAAGAAGCGTTGGTATGTGGGTGTTACAGGGAACATTGCAAGACGTTTAAAAGAGCATCGTTGTGGGATGGTAAAATCTACTAAAGGCAGATTTGATGGCCTTGTTTATACAGAGAGATTTGATGTGAAATCAGAAGCTTGGAAAAGAGAGAAGTGGTTGAAATCCGGGCAAGGCAGAGAGTGGCTTGAGGAGAAACTGAATCTTTGAAATTATTATTTTGATATGACTAGGTATGGGGCGGTAGCCAAGATGGTCACGGCACCGGTCTGAAAAACCGGCGATGTGGGTTCGAGTCCCACCCTCCCCACCATAGAAAATTAACCTTGTTTTAGCCTTTTGTAGCAACCAAAGATTTTTCGATTTTGGAGATAGTGTGTGGCAAAGTCGAACTGCTATAATAAAAATATGGAACATAGAATTGTTTTAACTCAAGAGGAAGCATTTGAATTAAGTAAAGAACTTGAATTTATTGGAGTAGGGTATGTAAAGGACGAATATACGGGTGAAAAGCGCATAAGGATTGATGAAACTAAAAAAATAAGAGAAAAAGATTATCCAACACCTGTAAAAGGAACAGCTGTAAGATTCTCTGCTAAATGTAAGTTGGGAGAAATTGAGGATATTTGGTTTGAAGTTAAGTGGACTAAAGATAAAGTAAGGTTTGAAATCGAGTTTGAAAGCGAAATACCAGAAAAGTATAAAAACAGACCTAATATAAAAGGCTGGCAGATTCTGGAAGCATAAAAAAGTTCGCAACATCGTTCATAATACTCCACCATAGAAACTTACCCTTACTTTAATCCTTTACAACAACAAAATAATTTTCGATTTTGGACATAGTAGGTGGGAAAAAGTTCGACTTTATAAATCCTTATGATATATAGTATCGTCTAGTCGGAGTTTCAAACCATATTTAGTAACCAATTCCTTAACAATTTTATCTAGTTTTATTCTGTAATCTTTGTTTTTAGACTTATCAAACATTTCTAATTCTTTATTGTCTAAATCAGGTAATTCATTTTTCAATCTCTCGTAAATGTACTTGCTCAAGTTTATATGTTCAACATAGATATCTGTTGTACCAGTATTTTTTATTTTCCTAAAAATTGAATCTAGTGAATCCATTTTATTTATATAGTTTGGGAGTAGCGGTCCAACAAAGGCATAAGTATCAATACCTGCCTTGTTAAGTTGTCCTAATGCTACAAACCGCTGCGATACATTAGGTGCATATTTTTCAAAGAATCTTGAAACACTATCATCAATGGAGGTAATTGTTAAACCTGCCTCTACATTTTTTAGTTTCTTTAGTAAATCTATATCTCTAGTAACCATCTCTGATTTGGTAAGAATGCTAACCAAACCCTCAAATTCATAATCAACAAGGACTTTCAAACATTTCCTTGTTAATTGATACTTGGCTTCAACACCTTGGTAAGGGTCGGTTACAGAGCTAAATAAAATGCTTATTCCTTTTCCCTTGTTTTTTAACTTTGTAATTTCTTTTTCTAAAAGTTCTGGTGCATTAATTTTTATGTAAACAAATTCACCCCAATCAGCTGTATCCTTACCGACATATCTGCCCATAAAGCTTGCATAGCAATAAACACATCCAAAACGACATCCTGTGTAGGGATTAACCACATAATCCGCATCAGGCAATTTGCTTTTTGTAAGAATTGATTTTGCTTGAGTTTCTTTTATTTCCATTAAGCTAATTTTATCACTGGATTAGAAAAAAGTTCGCAACATCGTTCATAATAGTCCACCAGCAAAAATCGCGAATAAAATGAGCACTTTTTGCTGGCTGATCAAAATAGGAGCGTACTGACGCGAGTATTTTGACCTGCCTCACAAGTTGTACTCAACTTGTGAAATCTGAGCACCTTATTTTACTTTCTACAGCACTAACCAAAAACAAATGCTATCTTACGCTAGTATGTGATAAAGTCGAACTTTCTTAACTAGTTATAGCCCTGTTGCTTATCCCACGCAACTCTTTGTGGGGTTTTACGCTTAAAAAGATAGTGGACGCTGTCGTCTCTTTCATTTTCCGTAAAGCCAGTAACCCTTATATATTCCCAATCTCCAGATTTCTGCCCCTGTTTAACTCTATCCGCAACATCCTCAACTTGCTTCCAATCTTTTTGATGCCAACTGTAGGCGTACTCCCAACCATCTCTCTCAATTTCATCTCTAGTTTTATCCTTTACTAAAGGACAATTTTCAAATGAAACACTTTTTGTAACCCTTTCAAGGGGATTCCTTGTAGGCATTTTTTCACTCATACTGAAATTATATATTAAGCAAAACTAAATAAAAAAAGTTCGCAACGTCGTTCATAATACTCCACCAGCAAAAACACTCACTCAAAATTAGGAATAATAACCTCCAATCCCTGCTCCAAGACCTCCAGGGGGGATGCCGTCAAAGAATTGAAATCTCTTAGAAGTTTCCAATAAGACTCATTCCCAAAATACCTAAGCGCCAGAAGTTGCAAAGTCTTTTTAGTGTTCTTATTGTTAACCTTATAGACAAAAGTCTCCTGCAAATTTTCCAAAGATTTCCCAAAAGGAGGGTCAAAAACCATATTTTTCAAAGGACTTTTTGAAATATCTCGTAACTCAAAATGCAAATGTGGTTTTGTACAAGCTGCTCCTGTATCCCCACTTAATCCTAGAAGTTGTCCTGAATCCACAATTTCTCCCAGCGAGGCCTTAAACTCTGATAGATGCGCATACAAAGCTACAATATTGCAATATCTAACTCCTAAAACATTGCCCATTCCTTTGTGGAATTCTTTGCGAACAACGATTCCCTTGAAAGCTGCTTTTACAGGTGTTTTTAGAGGAGTAGCAAAGTCGACTCCCGGATGCTTGTTGTCAAAAAGTTTATAGAAGTCTTTTCTTATGGGATGCTCTGAGTTGTCTGTCCCAAAATCTTGTATCATTGGAAATTTTTCCACATCTACAGGATATTTAACTATGACTTTTTTCATAAGTTGATGATAGCAGAAAGAGGTTTGCATCTGCTAAACTTAAAACATGAAGGTCACAGGAATTTTTGGTTGGGTGGGAATGATCTTGATAATTTCCGCTTATGCAATGTCAAGTTTTAACCTACTAAATTTCAGCAGCCCTGCTTATCAACTTCTAAATCTAATTGGTGCTCTTGGCATGGTTGTCTCCAGCTTTAGTAAAAAAGATTATCCCCCCGCAATCCTTAACCTTTTTTGGATGCTGATTGCCTTTGTTTCTCTTGTTTCTCTACTAATATGAACTTTTTAGAATTAGAAACCGCGCTTACTGAAAAATTAAATTCTCTCAAAGGACACGTAGCGCTTTACGTAAAGTTTCTAAATTCTCGAGAAACTTTTTCTTATAACTCGGAGAAGCAGTTTTGGGCTGCTAGTGTTATAAAAGTCCCCCTTGCCTGCACCTTTTATAAAAAAGCTTCAGAGAATTTAATTGATCCGCAAGAGAGAGCATCGGTTTCTAAAGACAACTATGTTTTGGGTAGTGGAATAGTTAAACTGCTTAATAAAGAAACTAAATTTACGTATGAGGATTTAATCACGTTTATGCTGACAGTTTCTGACAATACGGCTACTAATGAAATTTTTGATGCAGCGCCTCAAGAGGATGTTGAAAAGTATATGCAATCGTTGGGCTTAAATTCCACAACTTGCAGGCATAAGATGATGATTCCCGCAGGGAAAGGGCCTAATTTAACAACCGTTGCGGATATGGGTTTGTTGTTGGAGAAGCTATATAAAAAGGAATTACCTTACTCTCAAAAAATCCTGCAAATCATGACAGAGCAGTTGGATAGAACAAGAATTCCTCTTTATATTCCCAATAACATTTCAATAGCACACGAAAATGGGTCTTTAGAAAAGGCTATGCATGCTGTGGGAGTAGTTTATGCTAAAAGTCCTTTTGTCTTTAGTTTTTTGTCGGATGATCAGGAGGATAGAAGTAAAACTAACAAGGTTTTATCAGAATGTGCAAAAATTTGTTTTGATTACGCCCCCGCATAATCTATACTTTATTTATGTTTCTTAGAAAAGCCTTGATAAGTATAGCGATTCTTTTTGCTTCTTTGCTTTCAACTTCAAAAGTACTTGCACAAGAACCTCCCCAAGAAAATGTGATTTACAAAGGAGAGGTTTTGCAGGTTTTAGAACAAGGACATTCGGAATTTGGTGAGAACTATCAAAAACTTGAAATTTTACTTTACTCAAAGGATCCATCCAGCGAAGAAACCCTCACTAAAAAGATTACTGTAGAAAACAACCCACAAAACAGCTCCAAAGTAATAACCTACCAAAAAGGGGACAAAGTATTGCTCCAGGAAATTCCCGCCAAGGACCCCACACAAAACAACGCAACATACATAATCACAGACTTCCAACGCACCGGCTACCTAATATTTCTTTTTGCAATATTCATTCTTTTCACTCTAATAATAGGAAGAAAATACGGATTCTACTCGCTTCTGGGCATGGTACTTTCATTTTTAATAATCTTTAAATTCATACTTCCACAAATAGCAGCAGGAAAAAGCCCCATTTTAATAACCCTCTTAGCAACTGCTTTCATCATTCCCATCACTTTTTATCTTTCTCACGGCTTCAACCGAAAAACCCATGCAGCAATAGTAAGCACACTCATAACTTTGGTAGCCATTGGACTTTTCACTGTGATTTCGGTTTCTGCTGCAAACCTAACCGGATACGCCTCAGAAGAAGCCATGTTTCTACAGGTAGCCAATCAGCACATTAATATGCGGGGCATTTTGCTGGCGGGAATCATTATTGGTTTCTTAGGAATTTTAGACGACGTTAGTATTTCGCAAGCCAGCACGGTTTTTCAACTAAAGGAGGCAAACCAGCAGTACGGAACTTTAGAGCTTTACAAGCATGCTATGGAGGTGGGGCGCGATCATATTGCCTCTATGATCAATACTTTAGTCTTGGTTTACACAGGAGCCTCTATGCCGCTTTTGCTTTTATTTTTGGAAAGCACGCAATCTTTTGGAAGCATTTTAAATCGTGAAATTATCGCTGATGAGGTTATTCGCACTTTAATAGGAAGTATTGGTTTGATTCTAGCGGTTCCTTTGTCGACGTTTATTTCTGCTATTCTTGCAGAAGGCGAATAACGGAGGTTTTCAGTCTATCCTGAAATCTTTTTCCCAATGAAATTACTTAACAATTAAAAAAAGCAACTTGAGGAGAAGCAAAAAACACAAAATAAGACTGCTTAATAATATTAAATCCCTGTTTCAAAAGTTTAGTTTTCGTATCTTCATTAGTCATTTTTTAGCTTATAAACTCCTACAAAAGGATCTATATGTAAATTTAACGGATAGTCCGGATCAAGTGCCGAAATTAAATCAAAACGCCCCCCAAGTTCAGGATTGACATTCGGAGTATCAAAGGAAATCAGGTATTCTATGTTTTCCGCCTTTTTGTATCGCTCATTCCATGCCAGGGTGGAGAGGACTTTCTCCGGGGGAGTTCCTTGACTAACCAGCTCTTTACTTTTTTTCCAAGCAAAAGACTCGGTTAAAATAAAATCCATTGAAAAGGTGTAAGCTAAAACTCCTAAAAATAGCACAAAAATTGCAAGAAGTGCCTTTTGAAAAGTTTTAGGAAGACTTTTTTGCGTATAAATATTTTCCAAAAGCAGAAAAACAAATGGAGGTATCGCAGCTGCCAAGTAGCGATCAAAAAATACAGGAGCCAGGCTAATTACTCCCATGTAAACAACCAGAAAGATTCCAAAAAACAGACTCTTTTTATTAAAAAACTCCCTGCCCCTTACAGCTATAAAGCCCAAAAGTCCTGCTAAAGATAATTTTGCAGCTAAATCCCAATAATAATACAGGTCAAAAATTCCTTTAAACTGGTATTTGGTTCCATGAAGAGATCTTGGATAAAATCCCGTGCGTTCCCATATGTTTTCAAAGTAAGGGAATTCACCCCACGCTAGAAGCTCGGGTTTAAATAGTTTAGAGGCTATTAAATAAATAGCAGCGGTTGTCAAAACAAAAAGGAGTGCTTTAGCGGGATTCCTTAGATTTTTGCGTATAAATCTAAGGCTTACTGCAAAAACTAAGGGTAAGGTAAACGCTGTAAGGTAAATCAAGCTAGCCCACACAGTGGAAAAGAGATATTCAAAATCCAAAAGGTAATTAAAGTTTAAACTTTTGGCAGACATTTCAGCAGTTCTGGGGAATACGTACAAATAGAATCCAAAAATAACCAAAAACCAAACTAGTTGTTTAAGTGCTTCTTTAAATTTAGTTAATAAAAGAAAGTATAAAAAGCTACCTAAAAAGAAAACCAAACTAAGTTGTCGAATAAAAAAGGCTGCAACAAAAGTGATGTTGGCTTTTAGTAAAGAATTGCCAGAGCTGCCTTTATCTTTAATTATAACTCCAAGGAAGAAATAAAAACCTAAAAGATTTAAACACAAAAAATAGTTTTCCGTCATAAAACCCCACATAGAATAAATATGAAGAGGATTTAGAAATAAAATTAAAGCTACTAGCAATGAAGAGACTTTGCCCTTCAAAAAATATTCAAAGAGTATTTTGTAAAACAAATAAAAGTTAATTGCAGAAATAGCCAGAGTTAAAATCGGCAAGCTTTCTATTGAAAAAAGCAAGCTAGAAAGAGCTCCTATGAACCCTTGTAAATAAAATGTAGGAGCAATATCCTCGTGCAGTTTGAAATTTCCGGTCATAAACTTTTCAACTTCTTGGTAGTAATACCAGTCGTCATTTTGCATAAAGTTAATTTTTAAAGAAAGGGGTAGCAATAATAGAAAGAGTGCTATAGTTAAAATGAGAGGAAGTTTATTGGAGAGCTTTTCTTTCATGGCGGCAAAATTTAGGGGTTTCATAAAAAGGCATTATCTGATTGTAATTTTTTCTTTTATCTACCTAATACTAGCATTTTACTCTATAAGGATTTTGGGATTACGGCAGATGAGCATGTGGAATATACCGTTGGAGGTTTTTGAAGTTTTTTCGTGTTCGTTTGAACTTTAGCATCTTGTTTAAAGATAAAAGGAGTTTCTAAATTTTTAACAGGAGTTTTTGACTATAACGCTGTTAAAAAACTTGCCAAAAAAGCATGCTAAGATTAATCCATGAAAAATTATATAGATAACATAGAAAATCAAACTCTCGATAATACAAATTTTCGCAAGGTGCTTTTTACGGGAGAGCACTCGCAGCTGGTTGTGATGTCTTTGGAACCCAGTGAAAACATTGGAATGGAAGTGCATCCTGATGTGGATCAGTTCATAAGAATCGAAGAGGGTAAAGGAAAGGCAATTCTTGATGGAGAGGAGTATGCTTTGGAAGATGACTTTGCTGTTGTTATTACAGCGGGAACGGAGCATGATATTGTTAATGTTTCTGATAAAGAACCCTTAAAGCTTTATACAATTTATAGCCCTCCAAATCATCCGGATGGAACTGTTCATAAGGATAAAGCTGAAGCGGATGCGTACGAAGAGAGTCACCATCACTAAAGGGTAGATGGAATATTCCAGTTAAAATAGAATTTTAGGATTTTTGTTGTGATTGCGGTGTTCTTTTTACTGCATGTTTTGTATTCCCCGGTTCTTTTTTAAGTAGAATATACCCTATTCCAAAAGTCTCAAACTCCTTTTAAAATAATAGAAATTATTAAAAAGGAGGTGATTAAATTGAGTATATTTCTTAAGGCTCTGCTGTCTGAGGTCTTGCTAAAAATAGGTCTAAAGCTTCTCATGACTTGGTTTTAGATGGCAGTTTAAACAATTAAATAGAGGATCCTCTTTAGTTTTAGACACTGCCCGGAGGATCTTGTGGGGGAGTAGTGCGGGGATTTTGGGTACTTCGTGATAAAATTACTAAGCACTGATACTAGTGTGGAGTGGCGCAGTGGCGAAGTGGCTAACGCACCGGTTTGCAAAACCGGCATTCGTGGGTTCAAATCCCACCTGCGCCTCCAAAAAATGTACTCATTTTTTGGAGACTCGTTGACAATCTGAGCTTCAGCGAAGATTTCAACGTGCCTCCACGATTGGCCACGCCAATCGGGGAGTGCCATCAACAAACGAACGAAGTGAGTTTTTGCTGCACCTCCAGTTTTGCTACTGCAAAAATGGAGAGCCAGGAAAATGTGAGCGGACGCGAGCATTTTGCTGCACCTCCAAAAACAACAAAACAATTCCCCATGAACCAACCACTAAACTACATAAAAATTTCAAAAGAAAACCTACTCCATAACATTGCTCAACTAAAAAAGCTCACACACAACCAAAAAAAAGTTTGTGCAGTAGTAAAGGCAAACGCCTACGGTCACGGAAGTAGGGAAGTAGTAGAAATTCTAAATAACCATGTAAGCTACTTTCAAGTTGACGATTTTCTCGAGTTTAATGAAATTAAAGATACAGCTAAACAGCCCATTCTAGTTTTAGGTTATGTAATGCCAAAAAACCTAGAGAAACTTGTAGAGCAAGGAGGGATCCCGGCTATCTACTCACTAGAACAACTCAAGGCTTTGGAAACGATAGCAAAACGATTGGATCAAGCCATAAAAGTGCACTTAAAGATTGACGCACTTTTAGGTCGGCAGGGAATTTTGCTAGATGACCTTCCGGAATTCCTCCGGCTTTTAGAGAAAGTTCCTGCTATAAAAATTGCAGGAGTATACTCCCATTTCTCTGATGCAGACAATGGCTTCACCTCTCACATAGAATGCCAAATTAAAACCTTCAAAGCAGCCGTTAAAAAAATTAAACAAGCAGGCTATGACAACTTTATCACGCACATGTCCTCTACAGCCGGGGCTCTGCAATACGGTCAAAATCACAACTTCCTCGATATGTTTAGACCCGGTATAGGTATGTATGGCTTATGGCCTTCCCCCGATATGCAAGAAAAATATTCGGAAATTGTTGATTTCAAGCCTGTTTTAAAATGGGTTTCACATATTGCACAGGTAAAAACTGTCCCAAAAGGTTATCCTATTAGCTACAACTTGACTTATATAACCAAAAAAGAAACAAAAGTAGCAGTTATTCCACAGGGCTATAGTGATGGTTATGACAGGAGGCTTTCCAATAGGGGAGAAGTTTTAATTCAAGGTACAAGATGCCCTGTTCTAGGTAGAGTAGCAATGAATATGATAGTTGTAGATGTTAGTCATTTAGAAGACGTTTCCCCAATGGATGAGGTTGTTCTGTTAGGCTCTCAAGGAGGTAATGAAATTAGTGCTGATGAAATAGCTGAAAAAATTGGAACTATAAATTACGAGGTTATCTCAAGAATTTCGCCATTATTTCCACGAATAGTTGCATAAATTGCTGATAAAACTACACTGACTTTTTAATAATTCCAATAAGATGACTATCCCAAAAATGAACGCCTAGACTATCCTGAAGAGATTTAACTAAACGTGTGAAATTAAATGTAAATTTGTTAAACGACGTATAAGAAGGATCAAAATTGTACCCCAACTCTTCCACAGTCATCTCATTAGGCAACAAATTCTTAATATCCTTAATACAATTTGCTCTATAAAAAGCCGGAAAAACATCCTTTTCTTTTCGGCCAAAAAGCATATCCACTAGCTTCTCTATTAAACCAACTTTTCCTAACATGTCTGCTAACCTCAAAGGTAAATAGCCTTTGTTAGGTGCAGCAAACAAAAAATAACCTCCCGGCTTTAAAACCCTAGTAACCTCCGCAAACACTTTCTCAGGATTCTCAAGATGCTCCAGAACCCACAGGCTAACAACGACATCAAAGGAAGCATCCTCAAAAGGAAGATTTTCCGCGCCTCCATAAAAAATCTCATCCAGGCAAATATTCCCTTTAGTATGTTCCTCTGCCACATCCAAACCCACCGCCCACTGAATATTTTTCCTATTTTCATCGATCACATAATTACCGCGGCCACATCCCAGATCCAGAACAATAGAATCCTTTGGAAGTAACTCCTGAAATTTTGCTGCCAGATAAACCAAAGTTTCATCCCATTTTGGCCGCTGCTCTTTATAAAGCCTTTTAAAATCCAGTTGACGTTTTTCTTTAGGATTTAAAGAAGAGTAAACGTTAATATATCCGTTCTCAAGGATTTTAGACTTTGGATTTTTTTGTAAAGGGCTTTTTTTACCGGAAAACTGCATATGAAAAGCAAATCAGTAAGCAAAAGTATTTTTAATAAAGCTACCTAAGCCATGCGAAACCTCCAAGAATTGTTCGTACTGAGTGTTTTTAGACATCAAGCATACAACTGTAGTCTGTGTGAAGTCTTTAGCAAAGATTATTCCGCAGTCATGCCAGGAAGAAAGTTGTGGAGCATTTCCAATTTTATGCGAAAAAGTAGCACCTAAAGGCAAAGTCTGTGCAATTCGATCTTCAAATTCCGTTTTTGTCATGCGTTCAAAAAAATCACGTTTTAATTCTTTGGACCAGGTGGAATCTTGATAAATTGACGTTAAAATCTGTGCTATCTCTTTGGGATTTGTGTTTAAGTTATTTGAGAAGTTTTGCTTTTCGGCAGGCATTTTTGTATGTCTTTTATAAAAATCAATGATGTCCTTTACCTCTAAATTGCGCTCTAATATATTTTGAGCAATGTTATCAGAGCTTTTTAAGAGGAAATCCAGCAATTCATCAATAGAGTAAGTGGTTCCTTGGGCATAGTTTTGTAGCACTCCGGAACCGCTGGTGTAGTCGGTATTTTCGTAGGTGTAAATATAATTAAAGCTTAATTTATCCTCTGAAATTGCATCATAGACAGCTCCCGCTACTAAAATTTTATAAAGGGAGGCTCCATAAAAACTATCCTGAGCGTTGTATGTGTATTTTTGTTTAGTGTTAAGGTTTTCTATGTAGATCCCATAGGTTCCGGTTTTTGATTTAGCGTGGTTTTTTAGGTCGTCAAAGTTTGTAATCTCAATTATGGAGGAGTTTTCAGCTAAAGTTTTTGTAGCTTTTTGAGATGACTCCTGTGGAGTTGCACTTAAAACATCTTTTTTCTTTGAGTCAATTTTTCTAGCTAAAAGTAAGACACTTAAAAAGACTATTAAACCGGTTATTATTCCCAAAAGGATGGATTTTAGATTCACCTTTTAATGATTGCAAAGTTTTGTTAATTTCACAAGAAGCTGATAAAATTAGCCTCGCTGAAGAGTTAGATAGAGTTTGTGGGTGGTTAACTCAGCTGGCTAGAGTACCTCGCTTACATCGAGGAAGTCGCAGGTTCGAGTCCTGCACCACCCACCAAAAAGATTCCGCTTTGCGGAACTTTTTGGTACATACATCTCTGAAAGAGCTGTATGGATCATTGAAATTGCTTTGCAATTTCAATGCGTCAAGCAAATACGAGCGTACTAACGCGAGTATTTGTTTGTTACCTCACAAGTTGTACTCAACTTGTGAAGGCGCCCTTTGCACATCCCTTTACCACCTCACAAATTGCACCCAACTTATAAAGAATAAGAAACCTACAAAGAACCCTCCCCATAACAACAAGCCACGTAAAAACGTCATAAACTTACATATTGCAATACAAATTATAAGCAGTATAATAAGCATATGGCGACTACAAAAAACTCAGATAAAGAAATTCTCTCGGCAGTAAGACAAAATAAAAAAGCCATAGATAGCCTTAGAAAAAAGGTAGTAACTTTGGAAGAGAAGGTCGAAAAGAATACCTCCGCCATAAAAGATCTTAAAGAACAAGTAAAGGAGAACAAAAATGCAATACTTGGAAATCGCTATGATATAAAACAAAACCGAGAAAAAATGGAGAAAGGTTTTGCCCAAATTAATGAGAAGCTTAATAATATGGCAACAACTATGGATAAGATATTTTCCATGCTTGTTGAGGCAGAGGAAGAAAGAACTTTTATGAATGCTCAAATCCAGAGGAATACAGAGAGTATAGAGAGAGTTAATAAACACTTGGGTTTAGCTACTGCTTAGGTTTTTAGAGCCTTAAACTTTTTTGGCGCAATTTCAGCAAATAAAAACATTACTGTATAATACCAATGTTTTCAAAGAAAACCCTGTTAACAAGGTAATGGGGGGTCGTCTAAGGGCAGGACGCTGGACTTTGACTCCAGAGATCGGGGTTCAAATCCCTGCCCCCCAGCCAGAGGCTTTCGCAAAGCGAAAGGCGATGGTTGATCAAAATGCGAGCGCCTCAACGCGAGCATTTTGAACTACCCGAAGCATTTGCCGTAGGCAAATGGTGAGCTGTTTTAAAGCGAACATTTGTTTGCTACCTCACAAGTTCGCAGGATTTGTGAAATCCAGTTAATAACAACTTGAACAAGTAATCATGTCAATAATAGATAACACAGATCAATCGATGCATCAGGCATTGGTAAACGCACTGAGCACTGCAGATAGTATCGATATAGAGGTGGGATACTTCTACTTTTCCGGATGGAGATTATTAGCAAAGCATTTAAAGGATAAGAAAATAAGAATTTTGGTTGGAAAATACATTGACCCCAACGCAGTACCCGAACTTCTATCCAGGATAAAACAGGAGGGCCCCGACGTTGATTTAAATGCATATCAACCAAGACATGCAATTTCATCTCGTCTTGGAAGAAAGCAGACTTATGTGGATAGTTTTATTAAACTAAGCAATGAATCCTCGCTCTTTGATGATACAGATGCACAAGAAGCATATAAAATCTTGGAAAAAAAGATAGAAGATGGTTCCTTAGAAATAAAAATCTCAGAAACTCCGTTACACGGGAAGATGTACATATTGCATAAGAAACCCAAACTCAGCGAATCCGGAGATTTACCCGGCACCGTATTCATGGGATCAAGCAATTTTACATTTCAGGGATTAGTAAACCAAGGAGAACTAAACCGAAGAGATAGTAATAAAGCAGAGTATTTAGAATATGTTAAAAAATTCGAGGAACACTGGAAAGATGCCAATAATATTGATGTTGCAAGTCTTGAGAACAGGGAAGAATTTTTAGAGAATCTAAAGAAGGATCTCTGGATTCATGCTGTACCAAACCCCTACGCAATATACATTCGAGTTTTGCATGAGCTTTTTGGAAAGGAAGAAACAGGAGAATTAGAAACGCCACATGAGATAACAAAAGACCGTTACACAGACTTGAAATATCAAATAGACGCGATTAGATCCCTGATTCAAAAGCTAAAAAAGTATGACGGGGCTATATTGGCTGATGTTGTTGGCCTGGGTAAAAGCGTCATTGCCTCCGCAGCGGCGTATAACATGGATTTAAGAACGCTAATAATTGCTCCTCCACACCTTAAAAATCAATGGGAAGACTATCAGTCGGAATTTAAGTTACCCGGAGCTAGCGTCTATAGCTCAGGAAAAGTAGAACAAGTTTATGAAAAATACAAAAATAACGATCAACCCCTTCTAATAATAGTGGATGAAGCACATCGATATCGAAATGAAGATACAAATAACTACAGAATGCTTCACCATATATGTAACAGTCACCCTGATAACAAAATAGTGCTTCTGACAGCTACACCCTTCAACAACGACCCAAAAGATGTTTTTGCATTAATAAAGTTGTTTCAGATTCCTGGTAAATCTACTATTCAATCAGTAGATAATCTCAGTTTTAGGTTTAGAGAATTAATTGAAAGGTATAGAAAACTTAATAAATATAGACGTAGAGAGGACGCGGAGGATGCCTATATTAACAATGAGGCTGATGCTATCTCAAAAGAACTGCGTAGATTAATAGAGAATGTTGTAATTCGAAGATCTCGTTTAGATCTAAGAGCGATTACAAGATATAGAGAGGACCTTGAGAAACAAAATATAGATTTTGCTGGAATTGAGGGACCAACGCTTATAACCTACGAATTAGGAGATTTACTTGACCTTTACTTAGATACACTTTTAAAAATTACGGGAGCTGAAGAAGATGGGGGCTTTGTTGGTGCAAGATATAAACCGACAAACTATATAAAAGCAGACAGGCGAGAGGATTTCTTAGCTAAATACGGGGAAGATTTTGATGAGACTGATCTTAAGACAGCTCAATCCAACTTAGCAAAGTTTATGAAACGATTACTTGTTATGCGTTTTGAGAGTTCTAAAGATGCTTTCCGTTCTACATTAGAAAATATTATTACCTCTACTGAAGTTGTAGAAAATTGGTGGGATACCTTAGGTAAAGTGCCGATTATGAAAAAAGGGCAAATTCCTGATCCTGATACATTACTAGAAACATCTGCTGACGATATAGAAAGTGAAGTTAAAAATCAAATTTCAGAAGAGGAGTATAAAGAACTTAAAGAAACAAAGGGGTTAATTACAGTTCCAAAAGATATGTTAGAAGAAAAGTTTATTCAACAAGTCAGACAGGATAAACAACTTCTACAAGAAATACATTCTAAGTGGTTTGATGAGAAGTCAATAGACATCGATCCTAAATTAGATGAAGTTTATAACCAAATTAAAGGGCTTTTAGAAAATAATCCTGAACGAAAAATAGTAATATTTTCAACTTATGCGGACACAGTAAATTACTTGGCAGAAGAATTTATAAATAAAGGACAAAAGAGAGTGTTGAAATATACAGCAGCAGATTCCAATAAAAGTATGAAACAAACAATAAGGGAAAATTTTGATGCCGGGTTAAGAGAAGAGAATCAAGAAAATGAGTACGACATCTTAATCACTACAGATGCTCTAAGTGAGGGATATAATCTACATAGAGCCGGAGTTGTTATAAACTACGATATTCCCTACAATCCAACAAGAGTTATTCAAAGAATAGGCCGTATTAACAGAATAAATAAGAAAGTCTTTGATAAACTTCACATTTATAACTGCTTTCCTACGGAAACAGGAGAGTCTGAAATAAGAATAAAACAAATTTCTACTTTAAAAATGCAGCTTATAAATGCTGTTATTGGAAGTGACACCAAAACGCTTACAAAAGATGAAGAATTACAAAGCTTTTTTAAGGACGAGTATAACAAAGCACAAAAAGCAACGGAATATGAATCATGGGATGCAAAATATAGGGAAGAATATGACCAAGCTAGAAGGGATAAAGATCTTTTCAAACAAGCAATGGAAATCAAACCCCGCAGTAGAGTTATAAGAGAAAACAAAGAGGTTAACTCAGCGGTAGCCTTTGGTAAAAAGGGAGACCATGCAGTTTTTGGTATCAAACAAGAAAACCAAGAACCTAATATTGTGGACTCCGCTACCGCTCTAAAATACTTTAAAGCTGAAAGATATGAAGAGGGAAAAGAAGCAGATAAGCAATATGATGAGGTTTTTAAGGTGGTTAGAGACCTTCTTTGGGAAAAACCGCCAATACCTCCTGTAAGAGGGCGACGTAGTGATGCATTAAAAGTTATAAAGTATTTGGAAGAAAATCTTCCAAAAGCTAAAGATTATTGCAAAGACATATATCAGATTATTAAAAAGTATGATGGTATTAACGAAGGAGATCTTAAATCAATTGCCCAGTTACCACTTGAAGATGCTATGACAATAGAAGATTTTGAAGAATTATACGTTCAGATAAAAGAGATAGTACCTCAGCATCAAATCACATCTATTAACAGGAGAGCTACACGTCTGGAGGGAGAATATGAAATGATCTTATTAAGCGAGGATTTGAGAACATGACTGAAGAAATTTTTTTAAGTAAATCTTATGATCGAGAGGCGTTTCTTGATTATTTAAAGGAGTTTTTACCCGACTTTGAAAAAGATATTAGATCCGGAAAATTTGAACATCTAAGAGTCACAGAAGATATTGAATTTCTAGGATCTAGCGAAGAGTTAGAACTTGAGGTTTTCGAAATAACCCATGATAAAACCTTAGAGGCTCGAGTAGCTTTGGCAACTGATGGTTTCAGAGTTATGAAACAACGTGGTGTTTACACGGCTTTGGTAATTTACAAAAACTCTGAAAGTGAGAATTGGAGATTATCTCTAATGACTACCTCTCTTTCAGTTAAAGGGGGTAGATTAAAAGAAAAATTTTCAAACCCAAGAAGACAATCATTTTTCCTGGGGCCTGACGCAAAGATAAATACACCCTATCAGTTCTTAATTAAAAAAGGTCAAATTGAAAGTATTGAAGATCTTAAATCTCGCTTTTCAATTGAGGTTGTTAATAAGAAATTTTATAAAGAAATCTCTCATAAGTTTGCAGAGCTTGTAGGGGCCGAGAAAGGACAGAAAGCTTTATTGAAACTGCCTTCTACTAGAGAAGGTAGCCAAATTAATTTAGAGTTTGCCGTGAGATTAATTGGAAGAATAATATTCTGTTGGTTTTTAAGAGAGAAAAAGAGCAATTCCGGAAAACCTCTAATGCCAAAGGATTTATTATCCCATGGTGCTGTGAAGAATACAGAAGATTATTATCATAAAGTTCTAGAACCGATATTTTTTGAAATATTGAATAAGCCAAACAATCAAAGAATAGATGAGTTTAGTCAAGAGCCCTTTTCTTCAATTCCATATTTAAATGGAGGCTTATTTTCTGCTCAAGACGATGACTTTTATAAGAGATCTAACGGAGATTTACAATCGCAATTTCATAACACATTGATAATACCTGATAGTTGGATTAAGGAACTTTTTGAAATATTAGAAACATATAACTTTACTATTGATGAAAACACAACTTATGATGAGGAGCTTTCAATTGACCCGGAAATGTTGGGTAGAATTTTTGAGAATTTGCTAGCTGAAATTAATCCGGAAACAGGGGAGTCAGCAAGGAAAAGTACGGGAAGTTACTACACACCAAGAGTAATAGTCGATTACATGGTAGATGAAAGCCTTTTCTTATATCTAAAGCAGCAAACTAACATAGATGAAAATAAACTGCGGGCTATTCTAAGCTTTGATTTAACGGATGATTCCAAATACCCACTAACTATAGAAGAAAAGGAGAAAATTGCAGATGCTTTGGAGAGCATGAAGTTACTCGACCCAGCTTGTGGTTCAGGAGCATTTCCAATGGGGGCATTACAAAAAATCGTTTTTGTACTTCAGCAAATTGATCCGGACGGGCAGATTTGGTTTAAAAAACAAATCAAAAACACCTCCCCCGAAATTAAACGACTAATTGAACAAGAGTTTAAGTATAAAAATTTTGATTACATTAGAAAACTAGGGGTAATAAGAAAAAATATTTATGGAGTAGATATTCAACCTATTGCAACTGAAATATCAAGATTGCGATGCTTTCTTACCCTAGTAGTAGATCAATTTGTAAAAGATGAGGAGGAAAACCGAGGAATTAAACCCTTACCCAACCTAGATTTTAAGTTTGTAACGGCTAATACACTAATTGGGTTGCCGGAAATTAACAAAAGCCAACAAAATTTATTTGATGACTTTGAAAAAATTGAGGAACTAAAAGAAATACGAGATCAGTACTTTAATGCTGTTGGTATTGAAAGAGAGAAATTAAAAACAGACTTTGCAAAACAGCAAATGAGAATATTAAAAGAATTGAGAGATACTCATGGTTGGACAGGTGTAGCAAAAGCAGAGTTAACAGATAAACTTACTGATTGGGAACCATTTACACATAAACCTACTTCTTGGTTTGACCCGGAGTGGATGTTTGGAATAAAGGAAGGGTTTGATGTTGTGATTGGGAATCCTCCTTATATAGATTCAGAAGCAATGGTAGCTAACGAGGAAGATCTACGGAAAAAATATAGAGAGTTATACACTACTGCTAGGGGAAATTGGGACATTTTTATACCTTTTATTGAAAAGGGGACTAGGTTACTAAATACAAAAGGAATAATATCCTATATTATTCCTAATAAATTTATATCATCTAAATATTCCTCTGCAGCAAGAAAATATTTAGCAAATAAGAAAATCAAAGAGATAAGAGATTATTCAGAACTAAAGGTTTTTAAAGAAGCTGACGTCTATCCAATAACCCTTATCGCTTCCAATGTATCTGTCACTGATGAAAATTACAGTGACTTTACATCTATGAGAAATTTAGAAGATATAGAAATTACAAATAAAGTGAAAGGAACATTGCTTAAGAAACACACAACATGGGACCTGCTATTTTTCGAAAAGGATGTTTTTAAATTACTCATGAAAATAAACGACAATAAAAAACTACAGGACTACGCTTTCGAAATTACGGGAGCGGCAACCGTATCAGAGGCATACGAAATTAAAAAGATTATAGAAAATTCAAAGAAAAGGAGGGAATACAAAAAACTTGTTAATACTGGGACAATAGATAAATACAAAAACCTCTGGGGGTTAAAAAAAACTCAATATATAAAAGACAGTTATTTATATCCTAGAGTAAAGAATGAAAATATAGAAAGGATAAGCCAGGAACGCCTGAGACAGGCGAAATCCAACAAATTAATTGTTGCAGGAATGACAAAGGTTTTGGAAGTAATTTTTGACGAGGGAGAGTGTCTAGCAGGAAAATCAACTAACATAATACTGGGTAATACGGAGGAGGAACTCTTCGCCCTTTTGGGCATACTAAACTCCAAACTAATGGACTTTTTCGTAAGTACATATTTCAACTCTCGAAAGATGAGTGGGGGTTACTTAAATATAAGTAAGACTCTACTAAAAAACTTACCGATAGCCAAGATTAAAGGGACAGAATTAGCAAATAAGGTGAGAAACATTTATTCAAAAGGGATTTCCAAAAAAACTCTGAAAGAAATAGACCGGGAAATCTACGATCTATACAAACTATCACGACATGAAATTGATTTAATAAAGGAAAGAGTTCCCAATTAAGCTGTATAGAGTTACCGCACTACCTCTGGAAAAAACTTATGCAAAAAGACCTTTACGGACAACCCATTGAAAAAAAGCGCCTCAAAATCTATGCGGATGAAATACAGGAAGTGGAGAATATTGTTACAGGAGAAAAATGGTTATACTCCGGGGCAATATATGAATTAGAATCAAGGCCTATACTAAAGGAGCTAATAGATACTCGATACTGGAAAGATAAATCAGACTGGAGAAATTACAGGGAAAAAAACGACTCCTTAATACACTGGGCTGAAATAGCCAACGATCATAACAAAAAGAATGTAATAAAAAGGTGGTTGGAGTGGCTGGTTAGAGATTGCGCGCCTCAAAAAAGAAGGTTTCATTTCTCAATCCACGGGATAAACCTTACTAAATTACACGAGGAGGAATTTGGTACAAACCAGCAATTTAATAACATATATAACAGGTTTTTTCGTTCCATGCTACAAAGATCCATAAAATCGTTTTTTAAGGGAAAGATTGTAATAACAGATGTTTTTCATGAGGAGGGGCAGCAGCAGGTCCACAAAAATTTTCCCTGGCATCTTATGTACAAATTGAAAACAGATCCGCGATTAGAATTCAAATCTACCAAAATTAATTTTTTACCTAAGAGTCACAGGGATTCAGAAGGAGACAAAAGATCAAATATCATACAACTAGGTGACGTTTTGCTTGGAATTTTCAAAGACCTACACTGTGGAGTGAATTTAGATACTTATCCAGAAAATAAAAAAGAAATATTAGAAACAGAGTTTGTACGTAAATTATTAGTTAGAAGAATAATCAGAAATCCTTCTAATATAAACAGTAGCTATGGGTATTTCAACCGATTTAGTATCAGCCTTTTCCCCAAATACAGCTCCGTGCACAGATCGCTCTACCGTAAAATAGATAATTATTATGACTTAAGCAAGATCACCCTTGGCTATTACTACCAAAGAAACCCAAGACTGTTTCCTTGAATTCTACATATTTAAAATGCTATAACTTCCTATAAGTGGTACCTAAGGTTTAAACCCCAGGAGTGTTAAAAGGTATATATATGAATAAAAATAATATAACTAAAGAAACGAGGATAAAAATAGCTACGGAAATATCTGTTTTTTTGTTACCCGTTCTTCTTCAACAACACTGCTATAAAGAAGAAAATGCAAGAAAGCAAGTTTGCATGGGGTATGCCTTTAGTGAAGAATCTATCCAAGCTTCCTTTTCAACGACTCAATTAAACCACACCCAAGAGGAGGTAACGACTACCTCTGGAACACAAAGTGAGTATGGAAAATTAATAGAAAATTTATAATAAATGACCCAAAAAATAACCCTATCCAAATCAGACTACATGCATTTTTTACGACATCCGGCTTGGTTGTGGCTTAGAAAATTCAAAAAACATAAACTTCCACCAATAGATGAAAACCTTCAAGCCAGGTTCGACGCTAGGCACGAGTTTGAACTATATGCCGAAAAACTCTATCCCGAAGCAATTAAATTAGGTTTTGATAATTACGAGGAATATAGATATCTACCTGAAGAAACATTATTAGCTTTAGAACAAGGGGCTGAAACAATTTTACAAGGAAGGTTTGAAGCGGATGGCCTTACATGTATTGTAGATATTTTAGATAGAGTTGATAAAGACACCTTTGACTTAATAGAAATAAAAAGCAGTACAAAGGTTAAACCCGCACATGAATATGATTTGGCTTTTCAGACCATAGTATTAGAAAAGGCTGGAATAAATGTTCGTAACATCTCGATTATTCATGTAAATAATAAATATGTAAAAAATGGGAAGATAGACCCTGAAAAGATTACTACTGAAGTAGATGTTACAGAGTCAGTTCGTGATTTATTAGATTTAACTAAAGAACAGATCAGCAAAGCAAGGGAAGTTCTTGAACGAAAGGAAATGCCGGATCTTTCGCCAAGATATGCTAATAAACTGGGAATTTCGAGAACACGATGGTTTCATGAGTGGTTAGATGTATACAAACACTTAAACCCAGACTTAGATCCTTACAGCATTTATTACTTAAGTTATCCCAATGAAGAGCAAATAGCAGAACTTGAAGATAGTAGAATTGAATTTATTAAAGATGTTCCTGAAGAATTAGCTTTAAGGGATAAACAAAAATTCCAAATAATCTGCACAAGAGATGACAAAAGAATTATAGATAAAGAGAAAATTCAAGAATTTCTTAGTACCTTTGAATACCCCCTATACTTTTTTGATTATGAAACAATGTCTTCTGTTATTCCAAAATTTGATGGTTTTCAACCTTATAAAGACTATCCCTTCCAATATTCGCTACATATGCAAAAAACACCTAATTCAGAAATCACACATGAGGAATATCTGCATATAGAGCCAACAAATCCTATGCCCGGGTTATTGGAAAAACTAAAAAAAGATATTGGAAATAAGGGTTCAATAATCACTTGGAATATGAGTTATGAAAAAAGTTGCAATAAATGTATGGCCGAGTTTTATCCCGAATATAAAAAGTTTTTAGATAGTGTAAACGAGAGAATTGTTGATTTAATGATTCCGTTTTCGAAAATGTGGTTTGTGGATAAAGATTTTTACGGTAGCGCCTCTATTAAAAAGGTACAGCCTGTCTTAGTCCCAGACAAGAGCTATAAAGAAATGGATGTTTCCGATGGTTTAAAGGCAAGAAGAATGTGGACTGAAACCATTCTTGAGGGAAAAAATGAGGAGCAAAGAGAAAAGATAATTAATGATCTAAGTGAGTATTGTACTTTGGATACTCTTGCGATGGTGGAAATATTCAAATTCTTTGTAGTAAACATAATCTAAAAAAACGGATAAGATTATATGAATTAATATTGAATAGATTTTGTAATCCGCTCATTTAATCATGCTAGAATTTAAACAGATGATCAAAAAGATATTAGTAGTTCTAGCCATAATTTTAACAATCTTATTTATTAAAAGAATTTTTAAAAAAGATACCTGGCGAGGGTTTTATTACCCTGATGAAAATAATTTGTTTAATTATACAGTAAGTCCTTTATTTTCCTCTGCAAAAGAGTGTAGAAATTGGGTTGATAAGCAAATCCGAAAATATAACCCTTCTGGTTATGGATATAATTATGAATGCGGAAAAAATTGCAAGGCTAGAGAGAGTTCTACGTTATCTATTTGTGAAGAAACGATTAGGTAAAATTTAGAAAATGAAATTTTTCAAGAACAAAGACAGACAAGAAAAAGCCAAAGGTATAGTTAAAAAATTGATATTAGCCTTTCTTTTAGTGCATTTTTTGGCAACTTTTTTGGGGTGGAGAAGAAAATATAAGGGAAAAACCGCGAAAGATTGGGCACAAGAATATAATTATGCTTTCTCATTATATGAGGAAGAGGTGGCTAGGAGAAGTACCACGGGAGACGACCTTTTACAATTAAAAGAATGTGTCGAAAAAAATAGAGAAACCTTTCGTTCAATAGGTCTTGCTTGCCTTAATAAATATGATACCCAAAAGTGCATTGAATTACTCATGCAAAAAAATAATAAACTCTATGAGACTTGGCAAGAAATAAATTATGCATGTTTTGGTGAGTATTTAGATTCTTTGTAAGAAAGTCTACTTATAATTTTAACTCTTCAGGATTACCGGAGGAAAGATCGATAACGCGTTTCTTATAAATCCTGTCAGTCCTATCATTAAATTCAGCAAATTTCTCTTGAATATAAACGTTGTTAACGATCTCGTAGTGACCTCCCATCAAGGGTTTACGTTCAAACACAACCTCATATCCATCAGTTTCTTTTGCAACCACTATATAACCTTTATAAGCTCCATTACCAAAGGCGGAGGATGTTACAACAATCCCTCTTGTTTTCTTATAGCTAAGTAAACCTTCAACATGTGAATCATAAAATAGGTTATAACTAGAGTGAGTACATGCGTGTCCTGTGTCCGGAAAATTGTAAGTGAAGGTATCTTCAAATTCAGAATCTGTTATTCTTAGAGTTTGAATATTTTTGCTGTTTTCACAGTCTTGATGTATTTCTATTTGTTCTGATTCTTGGTCACGATCAACATCCAGATATAATAACTCCTTTAAAGAAGAAGGGTTTCGAGATAATCTGTCCCTCTTAGAGTTTTGTATGGATACAAATGTCCCTTCTCTCACAGCACTCTCTATTTTATTATCTTCAGAATTTACTAATTGAGATTTTTCACCTAGAATGTTTTCCGATTTCGAAATATTTCCAAAGCTCAAACTATTAACGGAAGAAATAAATAAAGATAATATTGAAAATAAAACTATTCTTAGCATCTTAAAAACACTTGCTTAAAATTCATCATTCTTTATCAGAGTAGTAAACGCTAACCCTTTTTATTTCATCTGCCAAATTTGGATCACATCGCTCGATTTCGTGCATAGCGTCTTCATCACCCAAACTAGCGGCCCAAACTATTAAAAGTAGAATACCAAAGCCAAAAAACATCGTATAGTAGAGGCAGTATAGCAAAAAAACGAAAAAGAAACTCTAACCTCAGCCCAAACTCCCAGCCAGGGGCTTTCGCAAAGCGAAAGGCGATGGTTGATCAAAATGCGGGCGCCTTAATGCGAGCATTTTGAACTACCCGAGAAGTCTGTACTCAGACTTTGAGCTGAGCTGCACCCGAAGCATTTGCCGTAGGCAAATGGTGAGTTGTCTTTTCAGCCAAAACAGATAGCGCTAAATAACTCCCGTAAATCCCAAGCTGATATAATCCCCTCACCCATGATCAACCCCAACCCCAACCTATCCCATCAAAAAGAATACCTAAAACAATACATCCTCCCCAAAGACTTCTACTATCAAAAAGACAACAACGCAGTTTCTAAAGCACTATTAGGAAAATACCTCATCCAATTAGATCCCTTTCCTATAGGAGGAGTTATAGTAGAAACAGAAAGCTACCCCGGAAAGACAGATGTAGCTTCCCATCATCACCATGGAAAAATTACCGACAGAACAAAAGTAATCTTTAATAAAGAAAAAGGCCTTTTATATGTCTATAAAATTTACGGACTGCATCATTGTTTTGGAATCACTTCCGGAGATGGTGAAGAAAATCATAACGTGACTTTAATTAGAGCCATTAAACCAATTTTTGGAATAAAAGAGCTTAAAAAAAGAAGAGGTACAGATAAACTTGCTAATTTATTAAGTGGTCCTGCAAAAATAGCACAGGCTTTAAATATTACAAAACAAAATTATGGCCAATGCGTCAGAACTTCCAACATTATTATTTGTGATCTTGAGGACTTTGAAGATTTTGAAATAGAAACGGATACGCGTATAGGCATTGAAAACTATGAGAGCGAGCATGAACAAAAGGATTGGCGCTTTTTTGTAAAGGGATGTGAATTTTTGTCACAATAACAGCAAAGGAGATAAAGGAATCCTTGGATGAAATGTTTAAGTTAGCTGATCCCCGACATAGATTAAGATGGGCTGAAAAAGTTTTAACTGCTCGATGTAGGTTAAGTTAAAACAATTCAAGCGAGTTTTCTAAAGTCTGAAAAATCCCAAACTGATATAATCTACAAATGATACAGGGCATAGGAGCTTTCCTTAAATCCAACAAAAACATCCTGGGGATATTTGCAATAACACTCCTTATCTACCTAATAAACCTACCCATAGACTACTCTAAAAGCTTGCAAACCAAAGTACCCAGGAGACTTCTAACCTCCAACGACGTAACCTCTGCCACTTTCCTGCCCTACGAAGTAATAAAAAACAAAACACTTCGCTTCTCAAAATCAACTGTAGACGCTATGCAAAGAGCACAAGTCTATGAACCCTTTGTATACTCCGTCATTAACAAAAACGGAAAATTCCTCTCAGCGATGCCAATACTAGCAGGCATCATGGCCATCCCCATTTACATAATTCCCATCCTATTAAACAAAATACCCGCTCTTCAATACTACAAAGATCTCGTAAACATTTTAACCTTAGGACGCATTGCTGCCTCCTTTTATACAGCAATATCCGTAGCAATCTTTTTTCTAATACTCAAAGAAATCGACAAAATTAAAAACTTCAAAACGAACGCTTGGAATTACGCTTTCGTGGCCTTCTTTGCCTTTGGAACAAACGTCTACTCCATTGCCAGTAGAGCCTTATATCAGCACACCTCCTCGCTATTATTTGTAACTTTAATCATTTATTTTGCGTTAAAAAGCCTTAAAGATGACAACTATGTAAAGTACTTGGGCCTATTTGCGGGATTTTTATATTTAGCAAGACCTTTAAATTTAGTTTTTGTGGCGCTATTAACTGTATATGTCTTTTTTATGCACAAAAAGGAGTTTGTTAAATACTTGCTTTATGCCTTACCGACAGCTTTATTGCTTTTTGCTTATAACATATATGCTTGGGGCAATCCGCTAACAACGGAGTATGTGGAAAAAAGCGATACAAGTTTTTCAACGCCTTTAATTGTAGGCTTGTCGGGTTACCTTTTTAGTCCGGCAAGAAGCTTTTTATTTGTAACTCCTCCTTTGGTTGTAGGTTATTTTGCAATGATACGCACCTTTATAAAAAGGAATAAGGAGAAATTGGACATTCTGTTAATTACTTTAAGCGCGACCTTTTTAATAGTTTTAATACTTTATTCCAAATGGCATGATTGGGAAGGCGGGGATAGGTTTGGATATGGTTTTTTAACGGAGTGGGTTCCTGTAATGGCGGTGCTTTCGTACATATATATTAAGCCCATGAAAAGGTTGGGAAAGGTTATTATTGGAGTGTTGATGTTGTGGTCAGTGGTAGTACAAACGAATGCCGTATGGATTAGAAAAAGCAGGTGTAGTGGTGCCTCGCATAATTGGAGTTTTTATTGCATAACACCTCAGTTTTTTAAAAAGCAGAATTACTAATAGGAATTTTCGGAAAAATTGCCAGATTAAAATAATAATGCTTTAATAAAGTTAACTTAACACTGCTTTTTTAAGCAGAATAAACTTATGACTAAGTTCAAACCTAAACCCGAAGACTATCAAAATTACATCGAATTATCACCTACGGCAATCTTTGTAGCTAATCCGGAAGGCCAATATATCTATGTTAATCAGGCGGCTATGGATTTGCTGAACTATTCCAAGGAGGAACTGTTAAGTATTCGGATTCCGGACATTGTGTTTGAGGAGGATTTAGAAAAGGTAATGAAAGAGTTTGGTCAATTAAAAGAGGAGGGGAGAATTACACGGGATTACACACTTAAAAGAAAGGATGGTTCGGGTGTTGAGGTTAAACTAAATGCCACTAAGCTTCCTTCAGGAGATGTCTTAGCCTTTTGTGAGGATATAACTTATTTAAGGAATATGGAGAAAAAACTTAAGGAACGCGTGGATCAGTTAGAAGAGATAAACCGCTACATGGTGGATAGGGAGCTAAAAATGGTAGAGCTAAAGAAGGAAATCGCCGACCTTAAGGCAGAATTGGATGAAAAGTCTTCCTAGAGGCGCACTTCAAAATAAAACACTATGTATTACATAAAACTTCATTTTTTAACTTTTCTTGTTTTTTTAGGGATAGATGCGGTTTGGCTTATTAAAATTGCTCCAAAGTTTTACCAAAAGCATATAGGGCACCTTCTTGCTGACAAGCCTAACCTTATTCCTGCCTTAGTTTTCTACTTGTTAAACATTATAGGGATTTTGATTTTTGCTGTTAATCCTGCTTTAAAAGAATCCTCTGTTAAAAAAGCTGTGATTTTTGGGGCTTTATATGGCTTTTTTACATATGCCACTTATGACTTAACAAACCTTGCAACTTTAAAAGGATGGCCTTTGAAGGTAACTGTGGTGGACATTTGTTGGGGTACTTTTTTAAGTGCTGTGGTGGCTCTTGCCGGGTTTTATATTGGACGAAAGTTCCTTTAATTTTACGATTAGGAATTAAATAGAGCCTTTTTTTGTTTGCGCGAGAGGCTTTTTATTTCAGCCTCACGTTTCATGGCAGATGATCTGGTTTCAAGCTCTTCGGAGTAGACTAATTTTACAGGCCTTCTGGATCTGGTGTACTTAGCCCCGTACCTGGAGTTATTGTGCTTTTTAACCCGTTTAGTTAAATCCGTTGTATAGCCGCAGTACAGGCTGCCATCAGAACATTCCACTAAATAAACGTAGTAAGGCATATTAAAAGACTAACACAGTAAAAATATGCAGACTAGTAGTTTTTGAATTACAATGAATACATGCCTTTGTCATCTATCAAATCTGAAAAGGGGGAGGTAAGCCAGAGGAAAGGGTCTTTGGAGATTATAAAAAGCATTGAGTTGGATGAGGAAACGAAGTCTTGCACTTTTTCTTATGAGGAAGATGGAGAAAAAGTATCAGGTAGTTTTGAATATCATGCCAAAAAAACCACATTGCGGGAGGAGCTAACAGGAGAGTTAGCTAAAACAAAGGGGGCGGAATTTAGAGAGTTCGGGCGAAAGTTTGAGCAGTTAGGTTTGGCTGATATGGGCTTTGCTATATACACAAGGAGAAATCAAAGAGAGGCGGCGCTGGAAAAAGGGGAGAAAATGGACCCTCCTAACGTCTACATTTTAGGACACGGCTGGACAGGCACTAAAGATATTTACTCCGAAATCCCTATGGAAACTCAAATGAGCATGGTGGAAGCTATTATGGAGCAGGATCCAGATGCAATTGTGGTAACGATGGATGGAAATGGTTTTGGAGACTCTCCTTTTAGAACGGAAGTACTTGAGGATGAGGCTCTTTTGAAAGAAAAGATTCGTCCGGAAAGTTATGCAGATCAAATTCAGTTTTTAAGTGAGGAAGTTCTAGGAGTTCCCTTAGAGGAGGTTTCTTACGTGGGGCACTCAATGGGAGGGGCAGCAGCTTTTGAACTTTCTACAAGAGGGTGCGGTTCTTGTGTTGCTTTGTCTCCGGCAGCATTTCCCACGGAGGAGCTTTTAGGAGAGGCTGAGGTAATTTCTCGAAAATCGAAAAATCTTTTACAGGAAGCGTTAAATAAACTGGGAAGCATAAAGGGGTTGAATCTTTCCACACTTGTTTATGAAGTTTTAGGTACAAGTGTTCGCTTTGGGGAAGCATTTGGACAAATAAGTTCCCAGGCTGAAAAAATCTCTGAAGCAGTAGTGGGTCAAGTTTTTGAACTTCTTAGTAATTATCTTCTAGGAGCAGAATTGGATCCGGAAACAAGAAAAGCCTTAGTAGGCATTCACAAGTCACAGTTGACCGCTCAACGATTTCCAGCAGTTTCAAATGCAATTTTAGAACTAAAAGAGGGTATGCCTTTGGAGGATTTTGCCGAAAACAGTGAAAACCTAATTGTCTTTCAAGGAGAAAGTGATGTTCTAGTTCGTCCGGAAGACCTTAAAAGAACAGCTGCTTCTGTACTTGTAAAAACTTTGGAAAGTAGTCAATGGGATGAAAATGACCCTGCAGTTAAAAAAATAGTTGTATTGGTAGAACAACTTTTGGATGAATCTCAAATAGTTACAGGGGGACACTATGCTCAGGTATATAACCCAACAGTTCCAAAAGTGGTGGCCTCCATGCATCCTAATAAGAGAAGTTGAACAAAAAAGCTTAGATAACAGCGAGAAGAAAGTGCTATCATATAAACCATGAACCCAACCTCAAATCCCTCAGAAGAACAAGGACAGGTAGAAGCACGTCAAGAAGAAGCTCGCGAGAAACTCAAAGTAGTGGAGGGACTTTATCCGGATGAAGTATTCCAAAAACACCCGGAACTTTTAAGAAATGAAGTAGTAACTTTAGAGGGTCAATCCGCCATAGCTGTAGACTTTCCCAAATTTTCAACACTGATGAGCACTCCAGAAACAGCCTCAATAGGCGTGGGATTTTTAAATGAGTTTTATCAAAAAGTAGGAGAAATAAGAGAGCAATACGAGGGAATAACACTTATAAAATCCGCGGGAGATGAGCTTTTATTTGTAAGCGAGGAGAACGGACTCGTGGACATTCTGTTTTCCTTAGAGATCCAGGAAGCTTTGGATGAAATGCTTGTTCAAGAAGAGTACCATGCAGTAAGGGAAGTTTTAAAGGACCCCATAACCGGAGAAGACCCCGAAATACACATAGGAATTGACTCTCCGCTGTCAGATTCTAATGAAAGGCTAAAGTTAAAGTTAATAGAATTTCAGGATGATGAAGGTAACGTAAGCCGCACAGATTTAATGACCATGTGTAAAGTTTTGCAATGTAAAAAATTGGCTAAGGAATTTATTGTGGATTCTGATGTGGTGTTTCCTCAAGAGGGGGAGGCTAGGAATGTCGTTGAAACCCTGAGGAGAGTTGGTTATGAACTAGAGGAATTGACGGAGGATGAGAAAGGGCACTTGGGGGTACAAAACCCGCAAAAAACTTATTTTAATTTAAGAAGACTAACGCAAGAGGAAAGAGAAGAGCGCCAAGAACAGGGGGTGCAGCATAAGAAAGATCGTCGAATTGAAGAGCTAAAAAGGGCTGTTGAGGAACAGGAACTTAGAGAAAAGCCGGTGCAAAGAGTAGCCTATGCATACACTCCGGAAGAAGCCGAGAAACTTAGAAAAATGGCACCTGTATATGCAAGAGAAGGAGGAGCTCAGTATCCAACAAATTCCGAAACACAACAAGTTGAAGCGGCAGAACGACAAACAAAAGGAGAAGCAGCTTTTCTACGAATTCAAGGTCTTGATGAATTTATACAGGCTTTAGATGAGCAGCAGGAAATCCCGCGGGATCTGGCAGAAAAACTGGCTATTAGAGTAGGTGCATATGTTGCAAGAAAAGCTACTCGCCCTATGCTTAATGAAAAGTGGCATATAAAAGAAACTGAACTTGGAGGGGATCACACAATGAATTTAGTTTTGCTAAATGACGTTTATGAAGCGCATGACTTTACAGATGAACAGTTTGAGGCTTTGCTAGAGTCGTACGATGAGATAAATTCGGGAAGGTTTAAACAGGATATGTTGGAAGCTTTACGGGAGGATCCGGATTTATTGGGAGAATTAGAAGAAGCTCAGGTTGATCTTAGCGTGATAGAGGAACTTGTTGAGAGTGCTCAATTTTCTGTTATCTCTGCCTTAACAAGATGTGGGAAGCTCGATGAAGAAACTCCTGAGTTAGCGTGGATATTAAACGAAGGTGAAGAGGCAAAGACACATTATGCCGGAACAGAGCTTGTTGGAGGAGAGCCTATTAGTTTGGGGGCTCGGCTGGCATATAAAAATGCTTGGGGACCGGGAATAAGATTTCAGGCAGCAGAAGCTCGTAGATTAAGTGAGGCTGGTAAATTGGATCTTGCTAAGGGTAAATTTCAAGAGGTTACAGTAAAAGGATTTGAAGATCCCATATCGATATTTGTATACCAGCCCTAAAAACGAAACTTAAGGCTAAAAATTAGACCTACTGAGTAAGTAAAATAACGACGTTAAACCAAGGTGTTTAGATGACACAAAAAAGACCTAAAAAAATCACAGTTAACGACAAAATGCAGGTTAACTACACCTACACTTTAACCGAGCCTGCCGGAAAAAACTTTAATCCTGAATTTAAACCCGACCTTACACCTAAAGAAATGCTGGAATTGGGCGTGTTTTGCGGAAAATATATGACAGATTGTAAGGCGGAGTTTCCAAAAAGTTGGTTTAAAAACGCAAAGCTTTCACCTAAAAAGCGAGATTGTAGTTTGAATTTTTTTGAAGTGGATGCAAGTCAGCCTTTAAACGTTTGGCAGGATAAGGGTTGGATTTATGAGGAGGATCCCAGGGGATGGTTTCAGTGGTATTGTAGGTACTATAGGGGGCGGCGCCTACCGGAGGAGGATTTACGCCAAATTAAGCGGTGGAAGGCAATGAAACGGCATATAGCTCAAGTTGAAAAGAATTGCTCAAAAGGTGATTTAAGTTGTAGAAGAAGGCAGCGGCAGGCTTTGTTGCACTGGGCGTATGACAGTAGAAATCTATAATTTAGTAACATAACTGTTTGTTAAAATACCTCCATGGAGCAAAGAGAAATCCTCAAAACACTAAGACAATTTCAAATAAACCCCTCCCAAATAAAAAGTATTACAGACCTGAAAACACAACAAGGATGGAGTTCCAGGTACCTCTACAAAATAGAAATCCAAGAAAACGCCTTACTACTAAAAGGTAAAACCAGAGATCAAATAAAAGGCTACCAAAAAGCCATAAAAACAGCAAAATTCCTCCTAACGCATGAAATCCCCGCTAGAAAGTCCCACACCACCTTAAAGGGTACATATCAACACAAAGACTCAAAAGGAATTACATGGCTTCTTAGCACCTACATTCCCGGAGCAGACTTTAGAGAAATTCAAGCCACAGCCCAAACATACAAAACACTTGCAAAGTACATGCGCCGGTACATTTCGCTTACTTTAGAAAATCCTAAGATAGTTAACAAACTAGGATTAGCAGAAAAGAGATCCCGGATCGGTGTCCGGAATGACGCTTTGACGGATAACGCATTTGAAACTCTAACAAAAAACGCACAAAAACTTAAAGACCATCATAAAATCTTTAGCAACCTCATTCCACAAGAAACAAAAGAATTTGCTAACTTTCTTAAAGCCTTTCAAAAAACATCGCCAAAATTTCAAAACCTAAAAAAATCTCTAATCCATAACGACATAAGCAATAAAAACATCGTTGTGGATCCTAAAACTAAAAAGGTTAGGGCAATAATTGATTGGGATCACGCCACATACAACTTTGCTCTAAAGGATTTAACCTATGTAATGTTTTTAATAAGGGAAGCTCCGGAAGAAAAACAGACGGATCTAAAAACGGCTTTTCTAAAACCCCTCCAAAAAGAGTTAGATCTTAGATATGACCTGCTGGATGAACTTTACATCATTTACAAAACTAATTACGTGTGGGATACGATTATTTTTCATGCCGATTTAATAGGGATGTTGGGCAACTCTACAAATGAGCTTGAAAAGTTTGAGACTATAATTAAGGAGGAGGCGCAAAAATGGCTAGAAACTTTTGGCAACAATTAGATACTCCTTTCACAGTGTTAGCCCCTATGGAAGACGTAACAGATTTTGTCTTTCGTGAAATTATTGCTCAGACGGCACCTCCCAATGTATTTTTTACAGAATTTACAAATGTAGCCGGCTTGATGTCAGAGGGAAGGAAAGTTGTAGCTCAAAGATTAAAGTTTTCAGAAAAGCAACGGCCTATTGTTGCTCAAATTTGGGGGACTGATCCTAAAAACTATTATGAAGGGGCTAAATTAGTTGCTGAAATGGGTTTTGATGGCGTGGATATAAACATGGGATGTCCTCAGAGAAATGTGGTTAAACAAGGAGCGGGGGCGGGGTTAATTGAGACGCCTAAGTTAGCTGCGGAAATTATTGAGTCTACAAAGGAGGGGGTGTTGGCGGCGGAAGGCGCTGAAAAAATTCCGGTTAGCGTGAAAACTCGGCTAGGATTTAAAAAAATAATTACAAAAGAATGGGCGGAGTTTTTGTTAAAACAAGATATTGCTGCATTAACTATGCATGGAAGAACTCAAGGGCAAATGTCAAAGGTTCCTGCTAATTGGGATGAAATTAAAAAGGTTGTTAAAGCGCGGGACGAGATTGCTCCGGAAACAGTGATTATAGGAAATGGAGATGTAGCCGATCATAAAGAAGCGGTGAAAAAAGCGAAAAAATACGGAGTTGATGGTGTAATGATAGGTCGCGGAATCTTTACCAATCCCTGGGCTTTTGAGAAAGCTCCAATTGAGCATACGCCAAAAGAACATTTGGATCTGCTTCTTAAACACACTAAGCTTTTTGTCGATACTTGGGAAACTAAGAAAAACTTTGCAATTATGAAAAAGTTTTTTAAGGTGTATGTTCGTGGATTTGAAGGTGCTAGTACTTTAAGAGCTGGTTTAATGGGATGCGAGAGTCTGGAAGAGGTTGAAACTATAGTAGAAAAGTTTATGAATAAAAATTTCTAGACAAGCTTTTTAACTTCTAGAAGTAGGCACTTACAAAAAGTCCCAATTACTCTATAATAAATCTATGTTTAATGTAATAAGTCTAATAGTTCTAGCACTTTTGGTTTTAATGATAGATGCAGCAGCCATAATGGATTTGACAGGAAGCGTGGAACCAAGTTATGTGCTTGAAGTTGGCTTTTTAATTGCAAGTCCTTTTATTTTAGGGATTTTGCTGGTGGTTTACTTGCGCTTAAGAAAAAAGGAACAAAGCAAAAAACCTCGGGGAAGATTTTAAAGACAGCCCGTGACCAATAGCACAGTTAGAACCGGACGGGCTGCCCTTATTTCCTTTATGAGTAAGTTATGGTTAGCTGATCTTCAACATCAACAACACCGGCAGTATAACGTGCCGAGTCGTATGCCTCAGACCAGGCGGTGAATGTAGGAACTGTTCCCGAGAGAGTAACCTCACCATTTTCTACCTCTACAGTAACATTTTCAGCATTAACTGCTGCCTTTCTGTCCATTGAATCCGTAATGTCGGTGGCGATATCTTTGTCGATATAACTTTCTGTAGGCACAACAGCCAAAAGGTTCTCTACGCTAAGCACACCAACCACATCGGAAGCGAGCTCTTCAGCTCGAAGCTTCTTCCAGAACGAATCTACAGTTCCCTCTAGGGTTACGATTCCAGCCTCTACAAAGACTTCTACATCTGTGGAGTCAATAGCCGAATTCCAAAGAAGTACGTTTTCAATGTTAGACTTAACTTCTTCGTCAGAAGGAATTGTTACAACTGTGGGGTATTTAACAGTTAGGTTATTCTCAACGGAAGTTACACCCCAAACACTCCAAGCATCTGTTTCAGCTGCCCTTTTTGCAGAAAAGGAGGGGACTGTTCCCGAAAGAGTAACCGCCCCATCACCTGTTACCAAAACGTTTACATCACTTGAAATAACTTGTGTGTCCCATACCAACTGATCTTTAATGTCGTTTAAAATCTGATCGTTTGTTTTTTTCATTTTATTCACCTCCTCTGCTAATAACTTAATTACCTTGTATCTTAAAGATAGGATCTTCTTTTAAGGAAGGGGTGAAAGGCGTGTAAGAAATTTATTAAAGGTGCTCTGTAAAAAGAGGAGAGGGGAAGGCATTTCCAAATCGGAATAGCAAGTTTAATAGCCGTCATCCTGAACTCGATTCAGGATCACTAGTAACGAATAGAAAGATTATCAACAATATCCTTAACACCGGCAGTAGACTCCGCTGCACGCTTAGCAGCATTTTTAGCAATCCAAGAAGACACGACACCGTCAAAAACGACCCTCCCATTGTCCACATGCACATCAATCTGATCAATATCCGCACTTATATCCCTGTCTAAGGTAGCCAAAACATCCAGCGCAATTTGCTCATCAGTACTCCCGCGGGTAGGAACAACCGCCAGTTCATCAACAACGTTTTTAACACCGCGAACTTGAGTTGCCAATTCCAGAGCCCTGGATTTTTTCCAGTAGTCACTGACACTCCCCAAAAGGGTTACAACGCCCTCTCTAACTTCAACATCTATGTTATCCTCTTGAAGAACAGAGCTTAGAAAAAGCGCCTCCCTAACATCTGCTTCCAAATTCTCATCCGCATAACTACTAAAAGGTTCCACATGAACTACCTCCAGATTATTCTCTACCTCCCTTACACCAAAAACGCGCTTTGTTACCTCTGTTACTGCCTGTTTTGCGCTTAAATAAGGAACGGAACCTTCCAAAATCACCTTCCCCCCATCATCTGCAACTTCAACCGAAACATTGCTAGCCTCAACTTGTGTATTTGACTGCAACTGCTGCTCTACTTTTTTCTTAATTAATTCTTTTGATTCAACCATAAATTTTTTCCCTAGTATCAGAATAACCGAAAATCGTATAAATCCTTTCAAATAATTTTAAGAAAGCTGTAAGAAATTCTAGAGTCGTCAGCCTAAATAGTGCGGTATAATGGTTCTAACTCACTTTTTATGAAAAAAATACTCATTTTGGAAAAAGACAAAGATCACAGGGAGCATCTGAAAAGAATGCTTGAGAATGAAGGTTATGAAATCATTCAAGCTAAAAAAAGTATGAGCGCTTTTAATAAACTGGATAAACAAAAGGTTGATCTAATAATTTCAGATTACTATCTGCCAACTATTCGCGGGGAAAAGTTTTATGAAGAGATTAGCACAGTCTTTGAAAACACCCCTATTATTTTCCTAAGCAACAGGGCAGATTCAAAAACCATAGCAAAAATCCTTCAGCATCCTAATGCAGATTATATGGTAAAGCCGGTAGTAATGGAGGAGTTGATAGCTCGAATTAAAGCCTTTATTGATGCAGACTTGAAGGATAATCCCTCTTTAAAAACGGGGGGCTTGATTTTAAACACAAAAAACTATCGGGTTTTACGTAATGACAGAGAAATAGACCTATCGCCAACAGAATTTAAATTATTGAAATACCTAATGCAAAACAAAGGAGTGGTATTAACCCGACGGATGATTTTAAATAAGGTTTGGGGATACTCTTATGATGTGTCTTCAAGAATTGTTGATGTTTACATCGGGTATCTTAGGGAAAAAATTGATAAGGGAGAAAAGCAGAAATTGATAGAAACGATTCCGGGTTTTGGCTATAAAATTTTTAATTCAAAGGATTAGTGTTGTATGCCTAAGGGTTCGGGGAAGCTCCCCGGGAATGTTGTTCCTGAAATAAATGTAGATTCGATTAGTTCCGAGGAAGAGGCTGAGCAAGCTGTTGTTCAGCTTCGGGAGGCAATTCAATACCACGATTATCGATATTACACGCTAAACAATCCTGTGATTTCAGATGTCAAGTACGACAAACTGATGTCGCAGCTTCAGCAGCTGGAAAAAACGTATCCAAAACTTCAAGATCCTAATTCGCCGACGCAAAGAGTAGGGGGTGCTCCTTTGCAGGAGTTTGAATCTTTTGAGCATCCCGCGCCTATGCAAAGTATTTTGTCTATTCGGGAGGAAAGCGAATTAAAAACGTTTGTGGAAACGGCTGAAAAAGTTTTGGCTAAAGACGAAACGGACAAGTATGTTGCGGAACCTAAATATGATGGAGCTTCCATTGAACTGGTTTATGAAAATGGAGAGCTTACGGTGGCGGCTACAAGAGGGGATGGTCAACGAGGTGATGACATTACTAAAAATGCTCGAACTATAAAAGAAATTCCCTTGAAGTTGATTCATCCGGAAGATTCCGAAGACTCTAAAAATAAAGTGGCTCCAAAGTATCCGGATAATCTGGTGGTTCGTGGCGAAATTTACATGAAAAAAGATGAGTTTAATGCGTTTAACAAAGAGCGAAAACAAAACGGGGAAGAGCTTTTTGCTAATCCACGAAATGCTGCAGCAGGCTCGCTAAGACAGCTGGATCCTTCTATTACAGCGCAAAGACCTCTGCATGTTTTTATTTATCAGGCGCTGGGATTGGAGGATCAATTTAATACGCACTATGAAGTTTTGCAGGCCTTGCAGGAGTGGGGTTTTAAGGTCAATTTGGAGGAGACTAAGACTTGTGCTGATTTTGAGGAGCTAAGGACGTATCATCAAAATATGGAAGATAAGCGGGAAAATCTTAACTATGAAATTGATGGTGTGGTTTTTAAGGTTAATGATCTCGAAAAGCGAAAGGAATTGGGGCGACGTACACGGAATCCGCGCTGGGCAGTGGCTTACAAGTTTAAAGCGCAAAGGGAGACTACTAAGCTTTTGGATATTTTGGTTCAAGTTGGTCGTACGGGAAAGCTGACTCCGGTAGCTGTTTTAGATCAGGTAAATATTGCCGGAGTTGAGGTTACAAGAGCTTCTCTGCATAACCAAAGTGAAATCGATAGTAAGGATATTAGAATTGGCGATCAGGTTTTGGTTGAACGGGCAGGAGATGTGATTCCGCAGGTGGTTAAGCCGATTAAGGATGTGCGTACAGGTAATGAAAGGTGTTTTGAAATGCCTAGGGATTGTCCTGTTTGTGGTACGGAAGTGGTTATGTCTGAAGATAAAAAGCAGACGCATTGTCCAAATCCTAATTGCCCGGCGCAGTTGGTGGGAAGTTTGACGCACTTTGCTTCTAGGAATGCTATGAATATTGAAGGTTTGGGAGATAAGGTAGCGGAGAAGCTGGTTGAGGAAGGTCTGGTAGAAGGCATTGCTGATTTGTATGAATTGAGGGTGGAGGATTTGGTGGAGTTGGAGAAGTTTGCCGAGAAGTCTGCTGAGAATCTTATTGGGGAGATAGAGGGGAGTAAGAAGGCATCTTTTTCGAATTTTTTGTATGCTTTGGGGATTTCTCAAGTCGGGGAGCATGTGGCTAAGCTTTTGGCTAAAGAGTATGCGAATTTGGAGGCTTTGAGGGGAGCTTCTAAGGAAGATCTAGAAGGTATTGAAGGTATTGGCCCTGAAATTGCCACACAAGTTAAAGGCTTTTTTGAAGCTAAAGAGAATTTGGAGATGCTTAAGGAGCTTGAAAATATAGGGCTTAAATTAACTAATGAATTCGCCCAAATTAAAAATCGGCCTTTGGATGGTTTGACTTTTGTTTTTACCGGAGAGCTGGAGGATTGGACCAGAGATGAGGCTAAAGATCTTGTGGAAAAAGCAGGAGGGCGTGCAACTTCGGCGGTTAGCTCCAAAACTGACTACGTTGTAGCGGGAGATAATCCGGGGAGTAAGATGGCTGAGGTAGAAAATAGGGGGATTCCCGTTATGGGAAACAATGAATTTCGAGATTTTCTAGACCTTAATAATTTGATCTAAACTAGTAATAAAGCCTAGAAACGTAAGATTGCGCCCAAATCATCCTTGAGATTAAGCTCGGTGGACATAGCATCCGTCAACGGCACAATCTCTCCACCTGATAAAAGCGTCTTAACGACAAGAAAGTTCACTAAATCCCGGTTAGTAAAACCTCTCTCTTCTTCTACTATTGCGCCTCTGTTTTCAACGGAATAGTTGCCCCAAATTGTACGGGACGGATTCACAAACAGCACACTTATTTTCTCCTCAAAAGCTGCGGGAGCCACCTTTTCCAGCCCTTCCACAACTTGTTCGGATGCCTTATGCTCCTTATAAGAATCTACAAAGTCCATCCGCTTTTCATCTATGCGATCTTTAACGATCTTCCAGGCTTCTTTAAGAATGTCCTCTGCAGCAGCTTCCTCCGGATTACCTTCAACATAGTCATCGGCTAAATTCGGATACTTGCCGAAATCTGAAAACTTGTTGTAAAGCTCTGTATCTGCAGCCAAAATCACTAGAGGCCTCTTATCATCTTCGATATCTGTGACAAAATGGTTCAGAGCCCAATCTACCTCATCCAGAAAAACCTTCTGCTGTTCATCAATAGCAGACTCCTGACTACCGTGTCCGTGTGCTCTTTGTGTCGGCTTTTCTCCCGGACGCGCTCCTCCCGCGGGATGTCTCTGAAGCTGGCTCTGAATATCATGAGTCCTTAGGGTTTCTTCTATATCTTCGGGCATTACGGTAGGCTCTTTTTTCTCCCAGTTGCGATTAACGCCTCTGTAAAGGGTAATGTGAGAATAACTAAGCGCTAAAACGTAATAAGTGGAGGATCCAAAGACGTAGGGGACTAGGGGCTTAACATTGGGAATGTCACTCACATAAAATTGTGCATCTACATTTTTGGGGAACTTGATCATTTCAGTGTAAGTTTCTGATCTAAAGATTGCTAAGCCGTCTTTTTGCTCCTGCCAAAAGGTAGTGTTTTGTTGTATTTTTTTGAGGGGTTTTAGCAAGTCATTTATTTTTGAAGCCGGCAGCGTCGACTTTTTAAGGAGTTTTTCTATTTCGTCGGTTTTATTTTTGAGGTGAATTTGTGCCTTTTCGTTGTTTTGCCAAACCGGACTCGTCGGAATGTAAAGAGAAATAACAGGAGGTTTGACCTGCCGCTGTAAAAGATTTTTAAGACGTTTTCTGGGATTCTGCTGTTTGGTAATTTTCATAAATTCTTATGTTTATGGTTGCAAAGAGTTTTTAGAACTTCTTTAAATTGTTGTATGTTTTTTGTAAGAGAGGGGACAGTCCTCTTAGAGGACTGTCCCTTATAATAAATCCATGGAAGATCACAGCGAAAAAATCTTAACGGTTGGAGAATACCTTGAAGTTCTCAACGAATACATCAAACCTGTCAACTTCAGCATAATTGGGGAAGTTAGCTCCGTAACCGACAGAAGCGGAGGAGCTGTATTTTTCTCAGTCTCCGATGAGGAAGAACAGGCAGTATTAAACTGCGTCATCTGGAGAAATGTTTACAGAGGGCTTGGATTTAAACTCGAAGAAGGCATGAAAATCAAAATGACAGGTCATCCCAACATCTACAAACCCCGCGGAAGCCTCTCCTATGTTGCACGATCCATAATTCCAACGGGGGAAGGCGCCCTGTTAAAAGCCTTTGAAAAACTAAAAGAAACCTTAAAAAAAGAAGGATTCTTTGCACCTGAAAGAAAACAAAGACTCCCTAACTACATCACAAAAATCGGCTTAATAACAGCAAAACAAAGCGACGCCATAAAAGACTTTGAAACCCACTTAGGCAACTTTGGTGCACAAGTTTATGTCCATGATGTTAGGGTAGAAGGCTTCTCAGCAGTAGAAAACATTGTAAAAGCCATTAAAGCCTTTAATGAAAGCAGCCTAGCTCGCGAAATAGATGTTTTAGTTTTAACCAGAGGGGGAGGAAGCTTGGAAAGCCTGCAAGCATTTAACTCAGAAGCAGTTGCTAGAGCAATATACTCCTCGAAAATACCCGTACTATCAGCAATAGGACATGAACGAGATGTTACAATTTCCGATCTAGTGGCGGATGTTAGAGGCTCTACTCCAACAGATGCCGGCGAAATTTTATCTAAAGATTGGCGAGAAGCAGAAAGTAAAATCCAAACTACGCAAGAAAAAATATTTTCAAGATTCAAAAGACAACTTATAACCGATGCTGATTACGTGGCCCACCAAAAGGAGCGCATTATTGATAAATTCGAAAGACTAATCCAAAACCGGCAAAGTTACGTGAGAAGACTTTCTACAAATCTTTTTATAAATTTTAGAGGAGTTTTTCATAGATTTGGCAAGCTAAGTCAAAAATTTCAAATGAACTCGATGAGATTTGAAGCTCTTTTAAAGAAGCAAAGATCTACTGTTCAAAGATCCAGGGATTCCTTAATTAGAGGGTATGCTCAAATATATAAAATAGCTAAAACCCGGTTAAAACAAGCAGAAAGATTGCTAGAATCAAATGATCCTCAAAAAAAATTGGAGCAAGGCTATTCTATTATGCGAAATGAAGAGGGAAAAGTGATTAAGGCTGTTAAAAGCATTACTAAGGGTGATATACTTGTTTCAGAACTAACCGATGGTAAAGTTAAATCTCAGGTGGAGGAAATTTCGGCATCTTAAGAAGGTGCAACGAATAAGACAAAAAGGATGAAAGATTTAGTTAATAAAAGTTAAAAAGAAAGGGAAAAATGGCAAAAAAAGATTTGGATTTTAAAAAAGCTATAGGGGAATTGGAAGAAATTAATGAGTGGTTTTCAAGTGAAGACATTGATTTGGATGAAGGTTTAGAGAAGCTGAAAAAGGGAAAGGAGCTGATTCTAGCTTGTCAAGAACGGCTGGATAAGGTTGAAACTGAGTTTATAGACATTAAAGACGAGCTGGAAAATGCAGGAAAAACTTCGGAGGAGAATCTTGACATGGAGCTTGATGAGATTTTGCAATCCTCTGAGAATGCCGAAAACGAAGAATCGGAAACAAACCTTTTTGAATAAGTTCTTTTTTAAATTTCTTTTAAGTAGACATACATAAAACGCCTACTTGCCAAACCTCTCTATTCTATAGGACGTATTGGGGTTGCTCTTGCTATTTCTCCTTTATTTGACATAATGGACAAACTTTTTTCTTTTAAATAAAAGCTAAAGAGACCAACAAGATGTATAAAATACTTTATAAAAACGTAAGAAATACGAAATTAAAAAACCTCGCTGAATTTAGGCGGGGCAGTTGGATTTATGTTGAAAACCCCACACATGAAACTTTGGAAGATTTGGCGGAAAAATTTCAACTGGACTTAGGTCTTCTAGGGGACTCGCAAGACCTCTATGAAATGCCTCGAATAGAAAGGGAGGAGGGCATGATCTACATATACACACGTTTTGTTCTCGAGGAAAAACTGGAACAACCTCCCCAAACTAGAAAAAGGAAGAAACTTTGGAAACATTCTGAAATTCAGAATAAAAGCCAGCAGAAAGATAAAGTACAAACAGTACCTCTGTTAATAACCATAGGAAAAGACTTTCTACTAACAATAACAAATAAAGACTGCCTTCCTCTAAAAAAATTTATAAAAAAAACCCAAAACATAAACACTACGCAAAAAACAAAGTTATTGCTGCAGATTCTTTTGAATATAAATCACGAATATAACATTCAAATTCATGAGATCAGCCGCAAAATCCAAAATTTAGGAACAGAACCTGAAAAAGTTACAACACAAGATGTTATACAATTTGTAGAATACGAAAGAACTCTAAATGACTTTCTGTCCAGTCTCATTCCCACAAATCTAATTTTTCAACGAATACTGCACGGAAAATACCTGGAATTATATGAGGAGGATGAGGAACTCATGGAAGACCTATCTTTGAGCAATGGGCAGCTTATTGAACGTACAAAATCCACTTTGAAGAACATTGTTAATATTCGAGAGGCTTACTCCACAATAATGTCAGAAAAGTTGAACAAAACCATGAAGGCTTTAACGTCCGTTACGATTTTGCTGACTATTCCCACATTAGTTTTCAGTTTTTATGGAATGAATGTGCAATTACCTATAGAGGGAGAACACTTAGCCTACCTATGGATCTTTCTAAGTTCATTGGGAATTATGGCTATCTTGGGATGGGTGTTTAAAAAGCGCAATTTAATTTAAGGAATTCTGCAGCCTTCATCTAAGGAGAAACTCGCTTAATAAACAATGCCTAAGCAACCGTAAAAACCGACAAAGAATTAGTATTCCCCGGATCCTTAATTCGCTTCCCATGCACCAACAAAATAGTTTCACCTTCCTCCAAAAAACCATCCGCTTTTAACCGGGCCATTAAAACATCAGGGTCCGTAAAATCCTTCTCCTTAAAATTCAAATAAACCGGAACTACTCCATAAGTCATTGTTAAAGTCTCTACAGTTTTTTGCTGATCGCTCAAGGCCAAAATGGGAACCTTAGGGCGATAACTTGAAAAAACACGTGCGGTATAGCCTGTCTGAGTCCCCACCAAAAGCTTATCTATGTGAACACCGCTAAAAGGTACCAGCATAGTTAGAGCAGCGCGAACAACTGCATGCGTCCGATCTAACGAGTCGGGAATATAATCTTCTGCAGCCGTTGTATGCTTTTCATTATGGGCTGCAATACTGGTCATAAAGCGCACTGCCTCCACAGGGTGGGCTCCTACAGCGCTTTCCTCCGAAAGCATTATTGCATCAGTTCCATCGTAAATAGCACCTGCCACATCGGCTGCCTCCGCTCGAGTAGGCAAAGGATTTTCCACCATCGACTGAAGCATTTGAGTTGCAACTATTACAGGCTTTGAAGCTTCCCGGCACTTGTTAATGATCTGCTTTTGGTAGTAGGGCAGCTGCTCCAATGGAGTTTCTATACCCAAATCCCCTCGAGCTATCATAATTGCGTCAGAAGCTGCTATTACCTCGTCAATGTTATCCAGACCCTTTTGACTTTCTACCTTAGCCACCATTTGCGCGTTTATTTTGCGATCTTTTAGTTCAGCGCGAAGGGTCTCTAAATCCTTAGCAGAACGAACAAAGGAGAGGGCTACAAAATCCGCTTTAGTTTTTGCTGCAGCATCCAACTTGTCTAGATCGGTATCGATAAGGGAGGGGAGAGCTAGATCTTTTCCAACTAGATTTAAGCTTTTGTTATTTTGGATGATTCCTTTGTTTAAAATTTGAGCCTTTATTGTTTGTGGGGTAAGTTTTTTAGTAACTTTAAAATTATAGAAACCATCTGCAATGCTAAATTTGTCTTCGGGTTCTAAGGCCTCAATAACTGCTTGTTGTGGCAAATAAATGTAAGGATCCTCGTGTGTTTCTTGACTAGCGTAGTTGGCGTTTGAGGTTAAAGGGATTTCTGCGTTTTTTTCTAGAGGAATCCCTATTCCATTGGAGGTTTTTATGCGAATTTCCGGACCTTGAAGGTCAATCATGATTCCAATAGGGATTTTAAGTTTGTCGGCTATTTCTTGAACACGATCTATTCTTTCCAAGTGCCAGTCTGTGACGTTGTGCTTCATGTTAAAGCGAAAAACATTTACACCGGCTTTGATTAAGTTTTCTATTTTATCGGGGGAGTCGGAGGAAGGACCTATTGTGGCTACTATTTTGGACAGTTTCTGAAGTTTCATTACTTTTTTATGGTAACACAACTGGAAAAGTAACAAAGGGACATAACAAAGGGACAGTCCTCTTAAAGGACTGTCCTCTTTTGAAATCCTAGTTTAACTAGAATAGGAGAAAATGCCTCGATAGTCCCTCTGAACTCTAGGTAAAACCTTTCCCTGCACAAAAACCATATAACAATTTCTACTTATAGTAGATTTACTGAAACAAAATTAGAAAGGACTGTCCCCGTAGAGGACTGTCCCCTCATCCCGATTCCCGCATCCTCCCACAAGTATGATAGGATTAAAAGGTGCCTGGAAGTTACTCACGAAATAAAGGTCGAAGACTTGAACAAGAAATTGTCAACGTACTGAAAGATGCCGGTATTGATGCAAAAAGGATTAGCATGGTTGAAACCGGACATCATATGAAAGGCGATATCCTTGTTGCCAATCACTTAAAATGCGAGGTTAAAGGAGGGTCACACGTACCCAAGTTTTTATATAACGCTCGAAAAGATGGAGAGGATATTCTGTTTGCGCGCAGGGACCGACAGGATTGGCTTGTTTGCATGGACTTAGAATGGTTTATTGAAAACTTCCCGGAGGTTTTAAAAAAGAAGATTGCTGAACAACTAGAGGAAGTGGTGGAATAATGCAAAAACGGGCAAAATCCTCTAAAATAAAACCATGCAAAACAAAAAACTTGCCCACAAAATTCCAACGCTTCTATTACTAGGTTCGCTTGCTTTAACTCTCACGGCCTGTACTCCAGCGGAAAAAGTTAAAAGCCTCCTGCAAAAAACAAACACAAATACAGCTGCCTCAGATCAAAAACCACAGGCAAACAAACCCTCTCCTTTTGGGGGAAATCAAAGTAGTAAGCTTACTCAACTCCTTAGTAGAAACCAAAAATTAAAGTGCACCTACAAAAACCAGTTAATGGGCCAAGAAGTTGAAACCGTAATGTACACCGATGGAACTAACATCTTTATGGAGGCAGAAGTTCCTCTTCAGCAGGGTCAGGAAAATCAGGTGTCAAATACAATTATTAAGGACGATACAGTTTATTTGTGGACAAAAGGCTCTAAAGAGGGGATTAAGCTTGAAAAGCAAGAACCTCAACAACAAGCAGAACAAGATATGGAAGCAGATGAAATGGAGCCTATGACGCGGGATCAACGACGTGAGATTATGGAACAGCTGCAAAATATAGACTACTCCTGTGAGACCTGGGCAGATTTTGATAAATCGGTTTTTGATCTTCCTGAAGGTGTGGAGTTTTCAAATCCAATGGAGCAAATTGAATCCATGATGCCCGATCTTGAGGAAATGGAAACACAAATGCCGAGTCAAGAGGAGATAGCAGAAATGGAATCTATGATGGAGGAGGGCATGCAACAAATGGAGATTCCGGGAACTTCGGAATAAGCCTCCCAAAATAAGAAAAAGAGTATCTCTTAAACCAAAAAATAGACAAAAATGCAGCAGGATAAAACCAAAAATCTATTAATTCTCCCATTTGATCACAGGTCCTCCTTTTCCAAAAAAATCCTCCAAATTAAAGGAGAGCCAGACGAAAAGCAAACCCAACAAATTAAAGATCTTAAACAGCTAATCTTTCAAGCTTTCTTGCAGGTTCAGCAAAATGACAAACATCCGCAAGAACTGGGAATCCTGGTGGATGAGCAATATGGTAAGGAAATTGTAGATAAGGCTAACGAAAAGGGAATTCCGGTTGCTTCAGGCGTTGAGGCAAGTGGCCATGACGTTTTGCATTTTGAGTATGGTCGCAAGTTTGGAAAGCATGTTAAAAAGCTGGATCCGGATTATGTAAAGGTTTTGGTTCGTTATCATCCAGAAAATCCTAAAGGCAATAAAACTCAAATTAAACGTCTAAAAAAGTTAAGTAAGTTTTGTAAAAAGGTAAATAAGCCTTTGTTGCTGGAGCTTTTGGTTCCTCCTACCAAAGAAGAGAAGGAGTTGGACCACTACGACACTCAAATTCGGCCGCAAAAGACGGCCAAAGCTATTAAGGAGCTTGAAGGTAAAGTGGATGTGGCTATTTGGAAGCTGGAGGGTTTTTCAGCAAAGGGTTGGAAGGCTGTGCTGGAAGCATTACCTCAGGATGCTAAGGTAGTTGTTCTTGGTCGTGGTGAAGACGCTCAAATGGTTCATTTTTGGCTTAAAGAAGCTGCACAATTTGAACAGATTATTGGCTTTGCAATAGGTCGCACTATTTTTATGGATCCTTTGCTTAAACTTTTGAAGGAAGAGATTTCAGAGGAGGCAGCAAAAGACCAGATTGCACAAAACTATAAAGCTTTCATTGATCTTTGGAGAAATGCAAAGCAGGAATCCCAGGAATCCATCGAGTCCGCCAACTCAAATGAAGAAGAAGAAAAAGCAGCTTAATTTAATGTCCTCTGATTTATCCTAAAGCTAAAGGAGTTTTGCGCTCAGAATACAAATACCATCCCAAAACCAAAGCACTTACACCACCCACCAGAGCCAACAACTGACCTACTCCTGTTTCGGGAACTGCAGAGCCTGTTGTTGAAGTAGTTTCAGAAGTGCTCCCCAAATCAGAAGGCACGCCCTGACCTAAATGCAATGTAAAGGCATAAGTTTCATCCCCCGAAGAAATAGAAATCTCATAATCACCCTCCGTCAAGCTCTCAGAATAAAAAGTCCAAACACCTGAACCATCAGCAGTTACCGTAGAAGACTCACCATCCACACTTACAACAACCTCCGAAGAAGCTTCAGCTACTCCCTCTAAAACGGGTTTAGTGCCGGTATACCACCACTCCGTGTAACTTTTACCCGAAGTGTCCAAGGCTCCAATTTTGGTCAAGGAAAGATCTGCTGCTAAAGCAAAAAACAAGTTGAAACTAACTAAAAAGGCTATAAGTGTTAGGCAGGCTTTTTTCATAACGTTTTAAGTGTAGCCTAGTTTGGTTTATACTGTCAACAGCGGAATGTGTGTGGGAATGTGCGCGGACCAACACCACAACTTTAGCAGGATTATCCTTTGTCGAAAAGTAGTTTTGCGCTTTTATAAAGGTAGGAGGTGCTTTTGGATGCAAGGAGGATCCTTAGTGAAATTACGAGCAGCACTTTTGTAAAAGCAAATCGCAGAAAAAATTAAAGAATTATCCTAGTAAAAAGCCTATAGGACTTAAAACATGAAAGCAAATTTAGCTAAAAAAGACAAAATATTGCTGCTTTTAGGGGCGGGATTAATGATTCTTGCTTGGGTTGCTCCGGTGGGGATTAAGGCAATTAAAAGCCGCAAAAAGTCGCCGGAAAAAACAGAGGCGCAGGCAAAAATAGACAAAGATTCTCCTGTTTGGACTGTTCAAGAGTATTTGCAGGATTTGCTTCAGGCGCCTCAGGAGGAGGTGGAGGAGATTTTGGGAATTTCAAATAGTTTGGTAATGGATTATGCAATCGATCGGGTTTCTTATAATGAGCAGGTAGCTAAGGTGGAAACTAAGATTTATGTTTTTAATAGTTTTTTGGAGGGGGTTTTTTATTTGGAGCAGGTGGAAGAGATGGGGGAGGGGGGTCAGCCGGAAGGGGGCACACCAGAAAAAACTCAGGAATGGCAAATAACAAACATCGAATTTGGGAACACTTTAAATTATAAACATGCAGATGTACTTTTACAGCATGATTTTGAATGGCAAATTACTCCGCAGCAAATAGAAGGAGAGTTTTTGGCAGCTTGGAAAGCTTATTCTACTAAAGACGAGCTTGAGATTATGTTTTTAGTGGAGGGTTCGTCGGGGATGTACTCAAAGAGGCTAATGGATTGTTCTTTGGAGCAGGTTTCTAATTGTGGAGTAGAGGAGTGGGGCGATAGGGAAGTGAAAGCGGCTGTTTTAACGCAGCAGATGTTAAAAATTTTGCTGTTTGAAAGTGGAAAAGAGGATGCAAGCGAAAATGAAGGAGGCACTTTAGAGAAGTCTGTAAATGTGCTTGTTTTAATCCCAAATGTTCCCGAATATCAAAATAAGAAACAAGCGGTCGATGAACTTCTTACAGGGTTGCAATTATAAAAAGCTAGTAACAAGAATAAATGAAAACTAGATCCTCATAAGGATCGGAAAAGACTTTTTCCAAGTTAGCGCAAACATCCACATTCATTCGGGAAGGATCTAATCCATTGGGGCGGTCTATATCCCTTGAGGTTACAAAATAATCCATTTGAGACTGCCACTCCGCAACTGCCACGCCTTTGTAATAGTAATTAAAACTTTCGATGTTATCAGGAATCCAAACCGTTTTATCGCGTCCTTTTGTGTTTAAATAATCAGCTGCTTGAGCAAAATATTCCCCGCTATTTTCATAAACTCCTGTTTTTAAGGCTGTGGGAGATCCTCCAAGAAGGGGAGAGTAGTAAGCGGAGTTCACCGGGAAGTACTGTAGGCAAATGAATCCGGAGAATAAAACTACCAAAGCCAAGATCAGGTTCTTATGGGCACGTTTAAGCTGCTCTATATAAAACGCAACTGTCAGCAAGATAAAAGGGAAGAAAACTAGAGCATAACGGTCTATCTTTTTAGTGGATAAAGTTAGAAAAAGAAGGTAATTTGCAAGGCCGGCAAGAATCCAAAAGGCTTTTTTATTTTGCAGACTCTTTTTTATAGGAACTTGTATTAAAAATCCCACGAACAAGAGCAAACTAATAGGGGAGAGCTTAAAGACTAGAATAACGGGATAGTAGATATACTTCAATGCTCCGGGGAAAAGGGCGGCACGGGAATCTGTTGCGACGGCTTTAAAGATAGCGTTGTAGAGATTGGTGAAAACGTAGCCGGGGGCTACCCAAGTTGCGGGAAATAAAACCAGGAAGGTTATTGTGAACCCTGCCAAATAGAGAAGAAAAGGAGTAAATTTGCGGTTTTGTAGAAAATTACTGACTAATAGAGCCAATAGAATAGGTGCCAGAATTAACGACGTTAGTTTGGAGAGAACAGCAAGTGCAAAAAAGACCGCTGAAATTAGGAGAAATTTAGTTTTTTTGGAAGGTTCCACAGGTGGCGCAGCGAAATTAAAACGCCAATGCAGAAGAGACAAAAAAGCAGTAAAAGCAAAATACGTCTCCATGGAAGTTAGATGGAACCAGCGATCAATGCCTATTAAATAAGGTTCTGCGGTAATTAGGACTGCATAAATTAGAGCTATCTTGTTACTAAAAAGCTTTGAAATTAGGTGGATTTGGAAAAGTAAGAGGCCTGCTAAGACGAGATTAAGTTGAATCTTTGAAAGCATGTGGATGGTGGGGTAATAATCGGCATTTTCAAGCGTTTTGGGGGTTGTTTTTAGAATGTAGCGCTGAAATGAAGTAGCTGCTTGTTTTAGGGGAGCGTTTAGAAGCATGAGTGTAACCCCCGGCTGGTAGTGCTGATAAGTGGATTTGAGATCGCCCGTTTTTATAGCTTGTAGAAAGTTGAGGCTACGCCGGTGCCAACGGGCTGCATCAGAGTTGGAAATGTCGTTACCTGTACCTAAAACGCGAAGAAGTAGAAACATACATGCAATAAGAATGTAGACCTGCTTTTTCATAAACCCATTCTACCAAGGTTGGGGGTAGGGGACAGTCCTCTTAAAGGAATGTCAAGTGTAGCGAAGCTACCTTGACTTCTTAGGTAAATGAGAGCGAAGCGATCATTTAGCTATGCTGTCCCCTTCCCTCTCATCGAACCTGCTATACTAAAAGTATGCAAAAAATCGTCGATTGGATTAAATCCAACAAACTCACCACCGTACTCATTTTGGCCATCGCCTTTCTACTCCTGGGAAACACACCTAAAAGAGGGCTACTCAACCAACTAAGCGCCTCCCCCACACGCTCGAAATCCTCCTGGAATGGAGGGCTTTCCAACATGGCCTTAGAAACAGCCGACTATGCTGCACCCACCTCCATGGAATCCCGAAGCATGCCCGGCATCCCGACACCTCCGGCAGACGCCGCCCCACAACCCGAAGTAAAAGACCGAATGAAAGTCATGAACGCCTCAATCTCCCTACACGTTGAAGACGTCAGAAAAACTATAGATGCAATTGAAACCTACGTCACAAACATTGGGGGCTACACAATCAACCAACACATAAACACTCCACAAGAATCCTCCGGCGGCTCCATTAACGTGAGAGTCCCAACAGAAAAATTGGATGAAACCCTGGCCTATTTTAGAGAGCGCGCCGTTAACGTAGTTTATGAAAGCAAAAACGGGCGAGATATAACTGATGAATACATGGATGCAGAAGCTCGTCTAGAGACTTTGCAAAAAACCAAGGCGATCTTTGAGAATATGCTGGATGAGGCCACCGAATTTGACGACATTTTAAGGGCGCAAAAGGAAATTCTAAATGTGCAAAATCAAATCGACAGAATAAAAGGTCAATTGGAGTACATGAAAGGAACTGCGGAAACAGCCCGAATTTCAGTGAATCTTTCAACGGATGAGCTGGAACTGGGATATGCTCCTGCTAATGCATGGCGACCCAAAGTGGTGTTTAGGAAAGCTGTAAGACAACTGGTTATTAATTTGAGAAGTTTAGGCAATGGTGTAATTTGGCTGGCGGTTTACAGTGTAATTTGGGCTCCTGTTGTGGCAATAGTAATCTTTATCAAAAAGAGAAAATCCAAGAAGTCAACAACCAAAAAAAGCAAGAAATAAGAAAGCACAGAAATGAGAATACTGCCCAAAACTAAAAAACAGGAAACTTAATCACTGTCCATATGCTTTTTAAACGCAAAAAACTAATCATCACAATAAGCAGAGAAAAGCTCGGTTTAGCTCTTGTGGACACTGCAAATAAACAAATCCTAAACAGAGCGGAAGAAAATTGGAATCCGGAGGAAACGGAAAAACTTAAAGGAATTCTGGATGACCTTTTTGCAACAGTAGGTAAAAGAAAAGTTCGAATCCTCTTGCGAAAAGACCTTTATTACCTGGCAAACTTTGAATTTGACACACCTCCCGATCGACAAGACGTCCTAAGTAAAGCAGCTGCAAAATTTCCCGAAAACCTGGATGAATATAGTTGGGATTTTAGAATCGAGAATCAAAACGCCAAAAAGACGCAATTTACAAAGCCCACTCAAGAAGAAAAAATCCAAGTAACCGCTTTTGCTCCGGTTAAGGAAATTTACCAAAAAATTGTTAAGCCTATTCAAGCTGCAGGCATAAACATTGAAGCAGTTGAACCCGAAGAGCTGGCTAAAAAACGCCACGTAATTCCTGAAATCGGGCTTGCATTAAAAAAGGATATTAAAGGTAAAGACGCTAAGGTGCTTAATTTGAAAATGGATAAATCTGTTGCAAAGAAAGCTAAAAAAGAGGGTCTAAAAACTTTAAGTGAAGAGGATTCTTTTGTAGAGCGTGTGGTTTCAATTGAGAATGGTCCAAAAAAGACAATTAAGTTTGCGCTCTTGGCTGCCTTAGTTGCTTTTGTTTTTGGGATAGGTGTTTATTTTCTTTTTTTGCGGGATTCGGGAGAAGCTGATTTAATGGAAACTTTGGAAACAAGCGAAAGTACTTCTGTTGAGGTTGAAGAGGTAGCAACAGAAACCCAGGAGGAAACAGGGGAGGAGACTAGTGAGGCGGCGGCAGAATCCTCTGAGGAAAATGAGGAAACCACAGAAACCCAGGAAGAGGTTGAAGAAACGGCACCAACTCCTGCGGAGACGCTTTTAGAGGAGGTGGCTTTGCAGATACTAAACGGATCAGGTGTAGCGGGCGAGGCAGGAGCTACTCAGGAAATACTGGAAGCAGAAGGGTTTGAGGACATTTCTGTTGGAAATGCTGATAATTTTGATTACACAAAAACGCAGGTGCAGGTTAAAGCCTCAGTAGGAAGCAACGTTTATGAAACTATAGAACGCGCTTTAAATAGTGAGTTTGAAGTGGGGCAAGCTGCAGAAACTTTGGATGCTACAGCGGATTATGATGTAATATTAATTGTAGGTGAAAGGCTTGAGTAGGCTGCATAAAAGGCGGCCAATTTGAGCAAGTATTAAATATTTTTAGTAAAGGAAATTATGACTAAATTAAAACTGCCCAATTTTAAAAAGGGCGCAGAGACGGAGGTTTTACACTTATTGAGCTTCTATTAGTTATTTCAATTATTGCTGTTTTGGCAACGGTGGTTTTTGTCTCGCTGGATCCTGTTAAGCGGCTGGCTGATGGTAGAAATTCACGTCGATGGAATGATGTGAATAATATTTTAACAGCGGTGCATTCGTGCATTATTGATAATGACGGTGTTTTAGCGGATTGTGGTATTACTGATACAAGTTCTCATGTTTTAGGTACGGGAGATTTGGATTTGTCAACGGATCTGGCTAAGTATTTGAAGTCTATGCCACAGGATCCTAAGACGGGAACTGCTGCGGATACGGGTTATTCGATTCAGGCGGATGCTAATAATATTGTGACGGTTACGGCGGATGACGCTGAGAATGGTGAGACGGTGGAGGTTTCTAGGTAGGAACAGCGGGTAGAAGGAAATTTCTGGTAATGGAATGTGAAGTGGGAGTGGAAGACCCCGCGCGAGATCTTCCACTCAGTATGATTAATCAAGCCTTGGTCCAGTAACCCTTCCGGCAGGAAAACCCGCCGGACTGAAGATATGCATTGAGATCCGTGCGAGAAACAGTCTCGCCCGCTCGACTCAAGGCCGACAAGATACCTCGAAAGGTAACTTCTTCTCCAGCCAGTAAACTATCCACCAGACTTCTCTGCTTTTCTGTCATGTCTCTCTCCCTTACCTATTGACGCACAAACCAAAGAGTACCGCTTCGAGTCGAATGGCCATAAAACGTTTCGGAAGACCTCAGGTAATCGAGGAGTTTCGAGACTGTAATGCCTTGATCACCCAAGGACATATGCAAATCAACTACGAGAATGCCTGAAGCGTCCTGTACGGCCTTCAGAATCCTCTTCTTCTGACCAAGAGTAAACAACGTCATCACCTCCTTAATGAAAGGTTGTCAACTTAAAAAAGATAATAAAGGGAATTGCGGGCTTTGTAAAGTCCTATAACCTAATCTACCAGATCCTTCCGCTTTAGAACCGCCACAAAAGGATCCAAACCACAATGAGAACAAGGGTAATCCAACAAAGAAGCAGGCGGAGAAAAAGCCTTAACCGAAACATAATGCTTCAAAAACTCCTCTGAAGGAAACTTAAACTCATGACTAGCCTGCACCAACACATAATACTGCGGCAAAAAATTGGATCCGGGGGCCACCACATCATAAGCGCGAAGATAATGCTCCGCTACAGTAGCATTATCATTTGTGTAAACCGTCCTAACACCCTCCAGTGAATACAGATAATCACGAACCTGCTTCCATTGCCTATTATAAGGAAAGCCGTACAAAAATAGATGGTTTTCTTCTTTGTTAGCATGCTCCAGGTGGAAACGTCCTAGCGACACATCTTTCCAGGGATATCCCAAATGAAGTTGCGGAACATAAATAAACAGGTCGCAAAGGAAGATAAATCCAAGGGTCAAAGTTGCAAGCACTGTTAAAAGGAGTTGTTTTATGCGTGAAGAGGCAAAGGTTTCATAAAAACTTTGGAGGCCTAGTGCTGCAAGGATTATAGCCGTAATAAGATAATTGTGAATGTGGGTCCCGGGATTAGAAAAAAGCAGCTCAAAAGTAAGGAGGCCTATTATTAGCCAAAGCATGAAGGGGGAGGTGTCTTGGGTAAGTGCAGGGGGCTGGTTGGTTGTAGACTCTTTTGTTGCGGGAATCAAACTGCCTATGATTACAAATGAAAAACTTAAAAGCAAGTAATAGGGGAGAAAGGGGGTGTAAGTTAGCATTGTATATAGGCTGTTGTTGCGGGCAAAAGTTCCTCCATTGAGACGCCGGGAAATGTAGCCTGCTGTGTGTTCTGTGAAGTATCCGTTAAGAAAGTAGGGAAGATAAAACGTGCTAAGAATAAGGAGGAGGGGGATTAAAAAGAGGAATATTTGTGGGAGGATCTTTTTTAGGAACCTTTTAGGGGTGGGGGATTTTAAATTGGGATCAGTAGGAATAAGTTGTTTTAGAAAGCCATAAAAAATTGGAATGGCAAGAAAGGCGGCATCCCAATGGGAAAGAAAAGCTAGTCCTAGGAAAGCTCCGGAAAGGATTAAGACTAATTTTGATTTTTTGGTGGAGACTTCCTCTGTAGAGTCAAGCGCATAAGAAAAGCACAAATTTGATAAAAATCCAAAAAGTAATAAGAAACTTTGGTATTGGATAGTGCGCGAAAAGGCAATGTAAAAACCTGTTAGAGAAAGGAGAAAAGCTGCTAAGGCAGCTACTTTTTGGTTGTAAATTTTGCGGATCCAAAAGTAGAGGGCAAAAACGGCAAGTGTTCCTGCTATGGCAAAGGGAAGTCGGGTGTAAAACTCGTGAAAACCGGGATTTGGAATTTGAGGGTTGCTTGAGGGGATATTTGTTTGAAGGAGAATCTGTTGAGTAACCCAAACTACAAGAAATTGCACAGGTCCTTTGCGCTGGTTTAAGAGAAATTGTTTTGCAGGAACTGTTTTATCCCAATAAAAAGTTTTTGTTTCGTCACCATAAAAGTTAGAATAACCCAAACCTAAAAATCGGGGAGTTACCGTAACAACAAACAGGAGGGCCAAAACAAACCATTCTTTTTTTGTAACCCGCATTTTATTTAACATACACATACATACTAACAAGGATTATCCTTCGATAGAAACGAGCATCTCCCTTAGGTAGAATGTCCTCGCTGATTCGAACAAGGATTATCCTTCAAAAAATTAGATAATTCCCTTAGATAGAACACTCCCGCAGATTTTAGTAAGGATAATCCTCACTATTCATGTGCGGCAAGGAAGCGCTCCAAATCCAGGGCAGCCATAGTCCCCAAACCCGCCGCCGTCACCGCCTGTCGATACTTAAAATCCGCAACATCACCCGCCACAAAAACACCCTCCTTAGAAGTGTGCGTTCGTTCAAAAACCTTCACGTAACCCTTTTCATCAAACTCCACAAACCCCTCCAAAAAAGCTGTATTAGGCCGATGACCAATAGCAATAAACACTCCTTCTACCTGAGGCATTTCCGCAATCTCATTAGTCTGATTATTCAAAACCTTAATCCCTGTAACAGAGGCATTCCCCAACACCTCCACCAACTCCGTATTAAAGTGAAAATTAATTTTCTCGTTCTTAAAGGCGCGCTCCTGCATAATCTTGCTAGCTCGCAAACCCTCACGATCCTTGCGCACCAAAACATGCACCTTAGTAGCAAATCGCGTCAAAAAAGTAGCCTCTTCCATGGCAGAATCGCCTCCACCAATAACCGCAACCTCCTTGCCCTTAAAGAAGAAACCATCACAAGTGGCACAAGCCGAAACGCCCTTACCGCGCATCTTCTGCTCACTTTCTAAACCTAGCCAACGGGCAGAAGCTCCGGTAGCAATTAAAACGGTTCGCGCATGATACTCATTGCCTTCCTCCGAAGTAACCTTAAAACCCTCCTCAAAAGTGCCTGAAACTGAGGCAACATTTTCATCAACAAGCCGAGTCCCAAAACGCTCCGCCTGATCTCGCGCTCGCTGCACCAAAGTAGGTCCATCTATCCCTTCAGGGAAGCCGGGAAAATTCTCCACTTCTGTAGTAGTCATCAGCTGCCCTCCCGGAGGACTTCCCGCTATAACCAAAGTCTCAAGCTGAGCCCGCGACGTGTAAATTGCTGCAGTTAATCCTGCCGGGCCTCCCCCCAAAATTGCCACGTCATAAATTGGATTTGCTTCTGTTTTTTTGTTGTTTTTGTTATTTGGCATAGTAGTTTCTTTTTTAGTTTCCTTTCTTGGAGGCGGTTTTTGAGGCTCCATTTGCAGCAGCGCCACCACCGCCAGCATCGCCGGAAGACTTAGCGTTACCTCCAAATCGCCTCTCCCTGCCTGCAAAATCAATTAATGCTTTTTTAAATTCAGCTTCTTTAAAGTCAGGCATGTGCACGTCAGCAAAGTAGAATTCGCTGTAAGCCGATTGCCATGATAAATATCCGCTTAATCGTTGTTCTCCGGAGGTTCTGATGATTAAATCAGGGTAGGGATAGGGTTGGCCGGCTGTGTCTAAGTAGTCGGCAAATTTGTAGATTGGGTATTTTCCTTTGTACTTGGCGACTTCTTGGGTGAGCTCTTGAGGAGTTAGTTTTCCGGATTCTATGTCTTTGGTGGCTTTGGTAACTGCACGGAGGATCTCGTCGTGTCCGCCGTAGTCTAGGGCTATGTTTAAGATGTGTTTTGTGAAGTGGGCGGTTTTTTGTTCGGCTTCTTTTAAGATTTCTTGAAGTCCTCCGGGGATTCTATCTTTTCTCCCAAGATGAACAATTCGGGCCTCACTCTTAAGTGCTTCCTCCAAGTTTTTAGAAATGTTTTCTTCATACAAACGCATCAAATAATTAACCTCTGTTTCTGATCGATTCCAATTTTCTGTAGAAAACGCCCAAAGCGTAAAAGTATGAATCCCTAAATCACGTGCCTGTCTAATCACGGCATTAGCAGCTTGAAATCCTTTTGTGTGACCGCGTAATGTAGGAAGATTGCGAGAGTGAGCCCATCTTCGGTTGCCATCAGGAATAATAGCCACGTGTTTAGGTAATTTAGTTTTATCAACTGAGAAAGTCATGAGATTAGTATATCACTAGTAGAGTAAACCCAGAGGAAGGGATGACTCCAAAAGTATGATAAAATCGTAGACGTCTGCGAGAGTAGCTCAGCTGGCTAGAGCATCTCCCTTCCAAGGAGAGGGTCGCGGGTTCGAATCCCGTCTCTCGCTCCATTTGTGTTCGCAACGCGAACCCAAATGGCTGATCATCCGCCTACGGCGGATGAACTGCCTAACAAGTCCGTAGGACTTGTTACATCCATCGAAATGCTCGCGTTCGCTCGCATTTGCGATGGCCCGTACAACTTTTGACAAAGTTGTACGGTCGCAAACAAGAGTAATTAGCATTTCGATGACTCAGGTAAATAGGAGCGTACTAAAGCGACTATTTAGCTGTGCCTAACAAGTCGCAATGCGACTTGTTATAGTCTACAACTTTTAGCAAAGTTGTACGGTCACAAACAAAAATAACTAGCATTTCGATGACTTAACAAAATGAAAAAAAGTTGAGAGGCTACTATAAAAATTTATAAAACACAAAAATATGACAGAAACACTATTCGACAAAATAATAAACAACGAAATAGAAAATTGGAAAGTATGGGAAAGCAAAACACATCTAGCCTTTTTAACTCCCTTTCCTAACACCCTAGGACTAACTATTGTGATACCAAAGAAAAACATTGGAGATTACGTGTTTTCTTTAGAGCAGAAGGATTATCAAGAACTCCTGGATGCTACAAAAGAAGTAGCCAAAGTCCTGGAAAAAGCTTTCGAGACTACCCGCGTAGCTATGATCTTTGAAGGAACAGGAGTAGCTCACGTACACGCAAAACTGTATCCTCTGCATGGAGAACTTGCAAATGCCACAGATGTTTGGAGTCATCATCAGGAATTTTACCCAGAATATCTAGGATACTTAAGTACTGTAGAGGGCCCTAAAATGCCTAAAGAGAAGCTAGATGAAATTCAAAAGAAAATACTAAAGGTGCAAGAGAATATAGTTTAGACCCCAATCTCCCCAATACTTCTCCAATTAACAAGACTATTATCACTAAAATCACTCTCCATATCCCCCGTATAAACCACAAAACCATTACCTACCTTAAACTGCTCACTCTCTAAACCCTTAAAGTAACGTAAACCCCCCAAAAACTCCGTATTAAAAGTAGCGCTAGACTTAATTTCAATAGGAGTTATTTCGGAACCCTTATCCAAAAGTAGATCAACCTCATTACCGCTGCTATCCCTGAAAAAATAAACCTTAGAGCTGGAACCTATATTAAGTTTTTGCTTATACAAATCCATGACCACCATATTCTCAAAAAGGCCTCCCAGAGCAAAATGATTCTGCAGCTCCTTAACCGAGTCAATCCCTAAAAGGTAAGCAAGCAAGCCTACATCAGTAAAGTAAATTTTAGGGGACTTAATTATGCGCTTCCCAAAATTATCATAGTAGGGCTGCAAACGAAAAATTATATAACTTGCCTCCAAAATGGAAAGCCATGCTTCAACTGTTTTATGAGAAACTCCTGCAACATTGCCCAACTGAGTTAAATTAACTAGCTGACCAACACGTCCTGCCAAAAGCTGCAGAAACCTCTCAAAGCTCGCCAAATCGCCAATGTTTTTAATATTGCGAACGTCACGCTCAACATAGGTTCTAACATATCCGGAGTAATAAGTTCTGACGTCCTGCTTTTTGTCATGCAGACCCGGATAAAATCCTTTTAGTAGGGCTTCTCTGTAATCGGTTGGAAGAATTTTATGATCCTGCATCTCATCTATTGTTAAAGGAAAAAGCGTTAAAACTGCCACCCTTCCGGCCAAACTTTGACTTACTTTTTCCGAGAGCAGGAGGTTTTGCGATCCCGTAATTATGAATTTACCCGGCTTAAAATCCTCATCTATTGAAACTTGAATATAGGAAAGGAGTTCCGGATACTTTTGTACCTCGTCTATTATAATTCCACCCTCTACGTTGTTAATAAAGGAAGCAGGATCCTCTCTAATAGCATTAAGCTCTACTAGGTTTTCCAGGTTGACGTATTGGTGGTTTGGAAATGTATCTTTTACAAGAGTGGTTTTACCCGATTGGCGTGGGCCTGTTAAGGAAACTACTCCAAATTCTTTGGCTGCTTTTTTTAGGTAGGGGGTTATTGAGCGTTTTATCATGGTTTTATTTTATCAACGGAGGGGCTTATTTGCAAATTGGAAGCGGGATTCCCAGATTGCAAAGATAGAGGGAAAGGCAGGAGCGTGTTCAAAAGGGGTTACTATTGGGTTTTTAGGACAGGTAGTTTATAATGAAAACCGCCTTACAAAAAGATGGAAGCAACTTTTGCCCCAGTAGCTCAGAGGATAGAGCAGTTCCCTTCTAAGGAAAAGGCCGGGGGTTCGATTCCCTCCTGGGGCGCCAAAAAGATTCCGCTTCGCGGAACTTTTTGGTCCAAGCAAATACGAGCGTACTAACGCGAGTATTTGTTTGTTACCTCACAAGTTGTACTCAACTTGTGAAAGGCGAACTTTACAAAGCTCAAAGCATTGCTTTAACACCTCACTCAACAACATCCCCCGAAAAAAACAAAAAACCATCCCCCTTAGCCAACACCTCTCCACTAGGACACTCCATAGAACTTAAACTCTGCGGATCCTCTATATAAATAAAAACTTCAGGATCCTCATTCCAACCAAATCCCTGCATGTAATACTTGGCCAAGCGATACTTCTCATTAGAATAGTAAGTTTCAACTCCCAAATCCAAAGCCACCTTACGAACATCCTTCCAGTTACGACTATAAGGAAATCCAAAAATGCCCTCCACACGTTCACCGGAACTAATATTTGCAGGCATAAAACCCAAAATGTACTTTTTAGCATGCCAAGGATATTCGGGAGTAGTGTCAATAAATGCCTGAAAATTAAAGGAGGTTGTAGTAAAAAGCACTAAAACAAGCAGTGCAAAAAGAAAATTGCGAACAATACCTTTTTCCTTTAAAACAGCAGCCAGCTGACTAGCAAACAAAATACTAGCCGGTATAAAAACCACATAAATATGTGTCAACGCCTTTTCCATAACAAAAAAGTAGGCTACTAAACTTAATACAAACCAGCCCACAATTAAATTGTTAAAATTAAACTCCCGGCCAAAAAAGTAACTAACAAGCACGGCCAAACCAAAAACCAAACTAGATATATATAGCAGTTCATTACCCGCTCCCCGGAAATACCGAAAAAGACCTAACAAAAACAAGCCAATAACTAAAATACCACGATGCTTGCTAATAATTTGCTGCCGATAAATCCATAGGAAGCAGCCCACCAAGGACAAAATCAAAAACTCCAAGGGATGATACATTTTTAAGATCTTTATCGAATAAAAAATGTTGTCATAAATGAAATCTGATTGAATTCGAGCAAAAAGCAAATAGCGAATTATTTCCGAGGGTTCCGGCGTTCTCAGGAAAAGCACAGTAAAGTAAATTGCGGGCATTATAAGAGTAGTAGCAATGTATATGAAAGCAGGCTTAAAGCGCTTTGAAGCCATTAAAAGGAAGAGTATGGGAAGTATGAAGCTAAAAGAGTCGTAGTGAAACAGAAGGCCAACTCCGGAAAATACGCCGGATAAAATTAGGAGTCTTTTCTGTTTGGATTTAGCGGGAGCGGCTAACCCATCCAACTGAGCATATTTCAGCATTAGCCAACAAACGATAACTGAAATTAAAATTACAAAGACTTGATACTGCACTATTCGAGAAAAAGCTATCATTAAGCCGGATAAAGAAATTAAGGAAGTGGCCAAAAGGGCCGTCATTTTATCTTTATGTTTCCTTACAAAAAAGTAAAGAAGAGGCAATAAAGCGATACCGGTTAAAGCAAAAGGTAAGCGAACATAAAGTTCAATGTTTTTTAGGTTCTCTACGTTGAAATCATAGGCAAAGATGTTTGCCAAAGCTGAAACCGCATATTGTCCGGGGCCCTTCGTTCGCGTAAAGATGAACTTAAAAAATTCCTGCTCCCCGAAGAGGTAGTTTTGGGCAGCCACTTCATCCCCTTGAAAATCTGAATAGCCTAATTTTGCCAATCTGAAATAAGCGCCTAATAAGATAATGAGAATTATAAAAATTTTTTCGGCTGATTGAGGAAATTTCTTATTCACTTTTCCAGTCTATATTAAAAGGAGAGTTGGTTAAAGAATGGAGAGTTTCTAGGATGCCGGAAAATAAACGGAGAAGTTGGCACCAACGTGGAGAGTCTTTTGCTACAATAAAGCTATGAAAACAACTACAAAAAAGCCAAATGATTGTATATTCTGCAAAATCGGCAAAAAAGAAGCTCCCGCTGAAGTAATTTGGGAAAATGACAAGTTTCTAGCCTTTCTAGACATCTTTCCCGTTGTTCCGGGGGCCACTGTAGTAATCCCAAAAACTCACCATGAGAGCTATATTAAAAATGTCGATGAAAATACTACATGTGCTTTAATGGAGGCATCAAAGGAGGTTATGGAGCTTTTGGATTCTTCGCTGGAGGATAGTGTTGGAACGAAGTTGATTTTTGAGGGGCTGGAGGTGCCTCATTTGCATGCAAAGTTGTGGCCAATGTATCCGGGAGTGAGGGAAGCGACTCCGGAGGAGCGTGTTGATCCTGAGAAGTTGAGGGAAATAGGTGAAAAGATCAGGGGTTGATGTATAATCTTTTTGCGCTAAACAAGAGAAGTAAGTAAGACGAGGTTTGTTCGTCAGGGTCGCTCTGCGACACCTGACGGGAGGTCAAAATACTCGCGTTAGCACGCTCGTATTTTGATCACCATAAAAAGTTTTCTGCGAAAACTTTTTAAGGGCGAGTGGCGGAATAGGCATACGCGACAGACTTAAAATCTGTTGAGAGTTAAATCTCGTGTGGGTTCGAGTCCCACCTCGCCCACCAGAGGCTTTTGCAAAGCAAAAGGAGCTGGTTCAAACAAATAACACCATCCGCTATAATAAAACCATGAACCTAAAGAACAAAAACTGCCTAATCACAGGATCCGCCAAAGGAATCGGCAAAGCCTTTGCTCACACATTTGCGGAAAAAGGCACCAATCTACTCCTTTTGGATATAAATAAGACAAAACTTGAAAAGCTTAAAGAGCAACTCCTCCAAAAACATCCAAAACTAATAATTGAAACCATAAAAATCGACTTAACCAATGCCCAAAAAATTAAAGACTTAGCAGAAGCCTTTAACAAAGAGAACTTACCCATTCATGTTTTAATTAACAATGCCGGAATAGGGATTTACAAAGATTTAGAGGAGCAGGATTTAGCCTCTTGGGAAAAGGCTTGGCAATTAAATGTAACAGCTCCTTTTTTGTTGACAAAGTACTTGTTGCCTAATTTGGGGGCAGCTGGCAAATCGGAAAAAAACGAAAGGCCATATGTGCTAAACACCGGATCAGGTTGCGGTCTTAAGGGAAAGGCAGGAAGAGCTTCCTATTGCACCACTAAATTTGCTTTACGGGGGCTGTCTTTAACGCTTGCAAAAGAGCTTGAAAAAAAAGCACAAGTAGTACATTTGGCTTTGGGCAGTGTATTGACGGAGTTTGGTCCCCTGGAGGTTACCGATAAAAAAGATTTATGCCAAAAGGGGAAGTGTTATTTATCTCCAAGAGAGGTGGCAGAAAAAGTAGTAGAACTTATTGAGAAAGACTATGCCCGCCCTGAGTTTGAAATGTATCCCAAAGGCTACTGGGAGAGTTTTGATTAAAACCAAAATGAAAGTCTCCCAAGATCAGCAAAAAGCACTCAAAAAAATCATAAGTTGGTATCAAAACCTGCAAAAAGAAAAACAACAACGCCTCCAAAAAAACCTCCCGCCACTAAGAGACCAATACGTCACCCTAGGAGGCTACGCCGGAACAGGCAAAACCACCCTCATAAGCGTCTTTCGACACATCCTCTACAAGATAAGCCCACAACTAAAAGTAGGCTTCATTAGCTACACCGGAAAAGCCACACGCATCCTAAAAAACAAACTTCAAGAAAATCAAGCCATCTTTGGCGACGACTCCGTTACAACCATTCACTCCCTAATTTACTCGCCTCTAACAAACAACAAAGAGGAGATTATCGGCTGGCAAATTAAGGACGAAATCGACAAGGACTTTTTAATAATTGACGAAGCCTCCATGGTAACAAGAGAAATTTGGCAGGATCTGCAAGCCTATAAAAAGCCGATTCTAGCAGTAGGCGATCACGGGCAGCTCCCTCCAATTGGGGGAAACTTTAATTTAATGCAAAATCCCGATGTGAAACTAACAAAAATCCATAGGCAAGCACGTGGAAATCCTATTATAGAAGTGGCAACCTTGGCTAGAGAAAAAGGGGAGATTCCCGTCAAAAAGTATGGCAAGGGCATCATGAAAATGGATCGCACCTCATGGGAAACGCAAGAAACCGTTACACAACTTTTGGAAGAATACGACGAAAATACGATAATTCTTTGTGGCTACAACAATACACGTGTTCGGATTAATCAACAAATTAGAGGCTTTTTAGGTTATCACACCCCGCATCCTGAGGTCGGAGACCGCGTTATTTGCCTTCGTAATAACCATGAAAAGGGAATTTTTAATGGAATGTTGGGTCAAATTAAACATATTGAGCCTCACAATAAGAAATGGCTTTTTGCGCGTATCGAAATGGAGGATGGTTTTGATTTTGAGGGCCTTATTTTAAAGGAGCAGTTTAATGCTAAGGAAGCTCTAAATTTTAGTAAGCGTCGGCGCGAAACTCTGGAAGGCGATTTGTTTGACTTTGGGTACGCTATGACGGTGCATAAAGCGCAGGGCAGTCAGGCAAAGCGGGTCATTTTGTTTGAGGAGCGTTTTAAGCAGATGGATGATGAGGCTTGGCGGAGGTGGCTTTATACGGGGGTTACGCGTGCGGAGGAGGAGCTTTTTGTGATAGGAGATTCGCAACCGCTTAATAAGCAAAATAAAGTCCTCTAAGCAATTGTACGCATAAAAATAAGCATGTTAAAATACCAAAGTGCAAATAATCACCGCTGTTAAAGAAAAAAGCTATAAAAAGTATTTCGAGGATATCAGAAAAATCTCAAAAGGAACGCTGAGATTGTTGAAGTTTGTATATAAAGCACTGCCGGGATATACACTAACCTTCATAATCACTGCCGTTTTTATAAATTTAATTCCTTTCGTAACAACCTGGGTGAATAGCCTTTTTATAGACACTCTAGTTGATTCCATTGGTAACGGCATCGATCAAAACCTTCAAAGGTTCACTTTGTTAATTGGTGCGGGGGTTTTAATATCCGCACTAAACAACCTAATAAACCATCTGTCAACTATGGCGGAAACAAAAATTTGGTACGGAATGGAACGCGATTTCACCCTGGAAATAACGAAAAAATACGCCTATCTAGATACAGAACATTATGACAATCCCGAGATGAGAGATCTACTGAACAAAGTTTCTCAAAACTCAAATAAAGCGCAGCTCTTTGTTAGCCAAATTGGCTACATGATTGGCGATCTAGTTACTATTATTTCAGCAATAACAATTCTAGTGGTTTTCTCTCCCTGGATAATCCTGCTTATGTTAGTAACCTCCATACCCTCCCTAGTAGCTAACTTAGTGCATGGAAGACGTCTCTGGGGAATATGGAATGCCAAGGGCGAAAAGGGAAGAGATTTTTTCTGGACACGACACTATTTAACAAGAGAAAACTCCTTAATGGAACTACGAATTTTTAGAACAAGGGAGTACCTGCTAGAAAGAATGAATAAGCTACACACTCAATTCCAACAAGCACAGATGGAAATAGAAGAGAGCAAGAGAGTGCAGTTATTTTTATTCTCGTTGTTAAGGATTGTAGGTAGAACAGGAGCCTACATAATGATTGCATTGGCCACAATAGCCCAGAAAATTACAATAGGACAATTTAATTTCTATGTGAGTGCAACCGGAAGACTTCAGATGGGTTTGGGCGGACTTGTTAGAAGGTTCTCCAGAATGTATGAATATGGTCTTTACATAGTGGACATTTTTGAATTTTTAGATCTAGAAGAAAAGATTATTTCAGGAAACATCTGTTTAGAAGAAAACAAGCTTCCTGTTAAAGTGGAATTTAAAGATGTTTCTTTTGAGTACCCGGGGAGAGAAGATAAAGAATGGGGCATCAAGAACTTGAATCTCACAATAAATCCGGGAGAACATATAGCTATAGTAGGGGAAAATGGAGCAGGAAAAACAACTTTGATAAAGCTTTTATTGAGATTCTACGACCCAACAAAGGGGGAAATTTTAGTTAATGAAGTGGATTTGAAAAAAATTGATTTGGACTGCTGGTATAAAAAGATCGGCGCTCTATTCCAGGAATTTAATTTCTACCATTTCACTGCAAAGGAAAACATCGGTGTAGGCAATCCTGAAAACGTGGAGGATTTGGAAAAAATAATTAAAGCAGCAAAAAAGTCAGAAGCGCACAACTTTATAGAGAAGTACGAAAAGGAATACGATCAAGTTCTGGATAAAGCGTTTAAAGAGGGAGTAACGCCATCTTCGGGACAAAAACAAAAAATAGCCTTGGCACGGGCATTTTTTAAGGACCCTGCAATTTTGATTCTGGATGAACCAACAAGTGCTATAGATCCGAAAGCGGAGTATGAGATTTTTGAGAGATTGTTTGAGTTTGCGGCTGAAAAAACAGTAATCATCATTTCACATCGATTTTCCACTGTGCGCAATGCCGATAGAATTTTAGTCCTTGAAGATGGCCGAATTGTAGAAGATGGAAGTCACGAGGAGCTTATGGCAATAGAGGAGGGCAAGTATAAAACAGCCTTTGAGTTGCAGCGAAAAGGTTATGAATAAAAACCTTTGCGTACTGTGCTTGAAGCGCTAAAAGCCTCCATTGTAGAGAACAAGAAACCTGTATAATTGACCCATGAAAATCACACTCCCTAAAATAATTCTAGTAGCAACTCTCTTTACATTTATCGGGGGAGGCGTCTACTTGAATCTGCAGGAAAAAGCTTCCATAGACAACTCCAAAATCCCTCAGAAACTAGAGGAGGAACGCGGTTTTCAACGCTGGATAACTAACGCTAAAAATAAAGATATTTTGGTAGAGGCGGATGAATTCAGACTTCTTGAAGAAAACGAGATTTATAACACGCGATGGATGCAGGTTTATTCGCTGGATGAGCCCGGTAGAAAAGAGGAGTTTGAGGCTAATTTAGAGGCGCATAAAAATGTGGATCATGTGATTTTTTCGCCAAGTGATCGCATATTTTTAGATTATAGAAATATGGCTAGAGACAGATATGCTCCTAATGAAGTGCATTTGTATGGGCAAAAAGAGGATAAGATTTTGGATGCGCGTGTGCTGGAGTGTGTAAATGGAAATAATTGTTATTTTGATCGCGCTTATTTTTTGGATAATGATGTTTTTGTTGTGCATGAGGTTTCTTTGGCAGATCCTGCAAATTTGTGTAAACCGGATGAGACTTGTGCTTATACTTTTAAAGTTCATTTGGTGGATTTGATTAATAATAAGCGGTGGATTTATGAGTCGGAAGAAAAGCCCATGGAGTTTACCTGGGCCAAACGGGAGTTGTAAAGGCGCTTTTGTTAGGTTTAAAGCGAGCCTAAGTTTAAATAGGGTGCCAAATGTGAAACCCATCTTTCCATTGGGCTAGATACCAATAGCAAGATATCCAATATAAAACGGTTACCAAATAAAACTTCCAATTATTAAAAGGGACAGTCCTTGGAGGGGACAGCACATCGAAATCCTCCTTTGTCGGATTGTCGATGAGTTGTCGAAGTAGCAACTTCGACACTCCTTTGAAAGGACTGTCCTCTGATTTCAATGTGCTGTCCCTTAAAACACCTATAAGAAATATGGGAAAACCCCACAACAAGTACGTGCGATTTAGAACTGGTGTTAGGAGATAGAAGGATAGAAAGGGGAGTGACGCAATGGAAAATTTGTTTTTTATGTGCAAACGCCCTGTTAGATTTTTAACCTTACCTTCTTTACAGAAGTTATTTACGAACTGCAACAACTTATTGGCAGTTATTAAAATCCACCCGGAGAAGATGCTGCCTAAAGAATAAAATCCAAATGGAATAATCCTAAAAAGCTCTACTGAATAATAGTAACTAATGTAATACAAAAAAGGACGGCCTTGAACAAAGCGATCTCCATGAACAAGGAGAGCTCCTTGAATGTAAGTCCAAAAATCCTGAAAATTTGTCATAAAGGGCAAACTAAAAGCAAAGGCAGTAATAAATCCGGCAGTCAAAAACTTTAGAGGTTTTTTAGACCGGAACAAAAACAACGGAAAAGTTATAACTGCAAAGGTCTTAAACAAAACAGAAAGCGCAAAGAAAAGCCCGGTCAAAACGTCATCCTCTTCCAAGTGATAAAGTGCTAAAAGCAAAAATAAAATAGGCACTGAATCGAAACCGGCCAGAGAATTTTTCAAAACCAAATAAAAATTAAACATCCAGGCTGTAACTGCAAAAAGAGCAGCCAACCTATCCTTTTTAGACAGGTACCACCAAAGAAAAATTCCAACCCCTAAATTAGCTAAGATTCCCGGCAAATGCAGCAGAAAAAACGGAGAACACCAGTTAAAATCCAGCTTTAAAATCAAAGTGCAAATTACCGAAAACACATACAAAAAAGTATTTACATATAAAATCCCCGGAAAATAAGCATAACCCTTGTTTGTGGGATCGTTTTCCAAGTTGGCATAAGAAGTTAGCGTCCATTCATAGGGATTTTTCCCTGCAACTAAATCGTAAATGGCTTTTTTATGTGTGGTGTAATCCCCTCCGGAGGTGGCTTGAAGCGCAAGATTTAAGCGCTTTATAGACCCAAATCCTAAAACTAAAATTGCAAATAAGGATAACAATTTAGGAACATAAACTTTTAAAACAGTTGAGGACCTTTTATTACAAGGAAACAAACACATAAAAACATTCTAGCACCTCTAAAAACAAAACACTTTAGATGGAAGCTCAAAGAAAAAGGATAAAAAGAAATGTTATAATAACAGCATGTACAATTGGTCAACGGATGAAAAGAAGCTTAAAAATCACCCTCAAAAACACAAACTCTGGAAACTGGAGCAACTAATCAACTTTGGCCTTGGAAAAGAAAGGTTAAACCGAAAAGATCTTAAAAGAAATCTGAAAAAACTAACAATAGACCCTCAAAAAAAGAAATATCTTCAATTCCTACTAAAAAAGGCCTAATGAGTCTACTTACAAAGCAACAGAAAAAGTTTTTACACTTATTTTCGCAGGAGAAACTTTTAACAAAAAGGTTCTACCTTACAGGAGGAACCGCCCTTATAGAGTATTACATTCCCTATAGATACTCAGATGACTTGGACTTTTTTTCCGAGGCAGAAATCAACATCGACGCCGTTTTAACTTTTTTTAAATCAATCAAAAAAGAACTAGGCTATAAAGAATTCGATTACAACACTTCGTATAACCGAAATTTAATCTTCTTAAACTTTGGAGATTATGTTCTAAAAACCGAATTCACATACTTTCCTTTTCCGCCAATTCAGATAAATAAGCCTAAAGAAGGCATCCAAATAGATAGTCTCATTGATATAGCTGTAAACAAACTCTTTACTATATATCAAAACCCAAGGGGGCGTGATTTCATGGATTTATATATGATTCAAGAGAAAGAGAATTTTGACATGGAGCTTTTAATATCGCGTGCTCGTGCTAAATTTGACTGGCATGTTGATCCATTAAAACTGGGGGCGCAATTTATGTTAGCTAAGGAAACTAAGGACGAGCCCGTTTTGGTAAAAGATCTAAAAAGAGAGAATTGGGAAGACTATTTCATTGAAGCTGCAAAAAGCTTAGAGAGTGAAATTTTCGAAAGTAAGGATTCCCAGACTTAGGGAATGAGCACAATTGCCTCTTAAGTGAAGACAACAGCTTATTTACACTTATAAATTTTCCAATAGGGGAGGGATCTAAAGCGTATTTTTGTTTCAAGTGTGCAGTGGGAATAGTCGGGAGGTAGTTCTTCATGATTTGCAGCCACTAAATATTCCACAGTCCAACCGTTAGGTAAATCCTGATTTAACGTGTAGATCTTTCCTTTTACAAAAGGACGCAGCCGATGCACCTTGTTAGATGTAATTACTATTTTAAGATCAGAGGGATTGTCTTTGGAGTTTAAGTAATCACCAACATTACTACATAACGAACAGCCAAACTGATCTTTCCCTTTGATGCTAGGATATAAAAGATAATTTGGAAAATAATAGGCAGTAGTGGAAACGGCAAGTAAAAAACTTGCTAATAAAAAGTATTTTTTATTCTTATTGGAGAAGGTTTTTTTTATTTGAACTAAAAGATACCCTCCAAAAAAAGCTAAAAAGGGAATCAAAGGCAAAAGATAGCGATCCATTTTTTGAGCAACTAAAGACATCTGTACAAAATAGAAAAGTGCATAACAAAGAATTAAAATTGCTGATTTCTCGCGCGAGAAAACTTTATTAAAACTTCTTAATAATTCCTTAATATTCCTAGAGGATAAGTCAAACGAAGTAAAAATGTCACTAAGAAAATTACGAATATAAAGAGCAATACCTAAAAAAGCAGAAACCAGAAATACAAGAGTTAAATCTCTATACAGGGGCTCAAAGTAATCAAAAAACCCATTAAAAATTTCGGAGGAGGCATCAGCACCATCGCGACCAACTCGCGCTAAAAACAATCCCTCGTTAATAAAAATAATTTTAAGGTTTTCCAGCGGTTCTATCCACATATCAGGGAAAACTGCTACAAAAGTAAAAGCACATGTAAAAAACCAAATTAAAACCGCTTTAAGATAAAACCAGAAATTACGACGTTGTGTAATGAAATCCGAAAAAAGTGCTAAAACAAAATAAGGCAGTAAAAAAATAGCGGAGGATTTAGAAAGCAATGCCAATCCTGCGAAAACTCCCGAAAAAATAAGCCATTTCCATTTAGGTACTTCAGAAGAACTCAAAAAAAGTAAAAGCAAAAGTGCGGAAATTCCCATAAACGCCGTAACAGTGCTGTCTGCATGAAAATTCCGGGAAAGGCCAATATAAAAGGGTTGCAAACCGAACAACAAAACCGAGAAAAAAGCTAACTTCTTAGAAAAAAGCTTAGAAACAACTAAATAGTAAACCAAAATAAATCCCAAACTAACAAGAATTAAAGGAGCAATTACAGCCGTATGAACCAAATGGAAAGTGTCGTAAGTCCATATTTGAGGGCGAAAACCATAATGCCACTCGTATAAATTCAAGAACGTCTCCAAACTTAACCCGGAAAGCCAATGAACCGTAATTCCCGGCTTGGGATTTTGCAAAGTTTCGCCCCAATCATGATCCTGAATTTCGGAAATAAACTCCTCTGTACGGGAATACCAAAACTGGGCATCATTGTTTATGGAGGCGCGTCCCAAACGATAGAAACTAAAGAAGGTTATTAAGAGGAAAAGAACAACAAAGAGTTTGTCGTAAAAGGAAAATTGAGATGCAAAAGTACTGACATTTTCCTTAAAGTTTTTGCAAAAAGAAACCATAAACTTAGTATACAGGACGCTTCTAACAAGGAGAATTTAAAGAAAACAAACATGGTATAAAAGTATAGTATGTTTAAAAAGGCAACATCTAAAATACCTCCTAAAAAGAACCTGGAAAAATCCACAAAAATCAAAAAAAGCGAACTTACAAAAAGCATAAGCATCACTCTTTTAATAACAACAATTCTAATTTCCTTAATCTTACGCCTAGTAATCTTTCAAGAAGAGGGAGGCGACCACCTAATCTATAAAAAAGCCGTTCTCGACTTTTGCGCCGGGGAAAATCCATACACCTACACATACAAATCCTTTACAAACAAACAAGCAAATTTGGACCGCGGCTATGCATACTTCCCAACGCTTTTGTACATTCTTACCTTTATGTGGAAGATTAACACCATCACTGCAACAGAAATGCCAACCGCCATTCTCTGGAAAATTCCGGTACTTTTGGCAGATATGGGGATTGCTGCTCTCTTATACAACTACTTTGCTAAACGAAAAAAACATCTCTTGGCAACGCTAGCAACAAGCATTTGGCTCTTAAACCCCCACTTTTTAACCCGCTATGAATATACATTACTTGATCCCATTCAAGTCCTTTTCACATTTTTAGCCCTAAAATCCTTAAGCAAAAACTCTTACAAAACGGGAATCTTATATGCTCTGGCGGTAAGCACAAAGTTGATTCCGGCAATACTTTTTCCAATATTTTTCATTAAAACCAAAAATAAAGTGAAATTCCTAATGGTATTTGGCCTGGTATTTCTTCTAATCAGTTTGCCCTTTCTTACAAGTAGAAGCAATATTTTCTATTACATACAAGGAACGTTTCTGGTTCATGGAGAGAGATTTATACAAGGCAGGCCTTTCCTTTCTTTTCTGACACTTTTTACTCAGAAGGCAGGTCTATCTTTTTATCAGGAAAAATTTACAAGTCTTTTCTCTAAAATTGCTCTTTTATCAGGACCTATGTTAACAACGATTCTTCTCCTTAAAGACAAAAACAAGAACAAGTATTTATTAACCGCAACTTCGTTTGCTCTTTATTTCCTTTTAACACCGGTTTTTAATAGGACGCATTTTTTATGGGGATTTCCTTTCTTTTTAATAGCCCTTTATCGATTAACTAAGATAAAAAAACCAATGTGGACTTATGTTTCATGGGGAGGGCTTTACGCGGCGTTTTTCTTTTACCTTCTTTTTTGGTCAAAGGGTCTAAAGCCCCCTTCACAAGAACATCCTTATGTTTGGATGGATAATGCAGACTCCCTGGAGTTGGAGTGGCCCCTAAAACAGAGGAGCCGGCAAAAGTTTTATGAGTATCGTGGGAAATTTTACAGATGGACTAATAGAGAAGAAAAGTTGTAAACCTTTAATCAGTAACGCAATAACCGCCAATAACAGGAGTCTTACCAAGTAAACTGTAAATTGGAGAAAAGTAAGAATTCTTGTAACTAAAATCCTCCTCATGCCACTCCAAAGGTTCAACGCCTGCCGTAGCTTTATTCTCAAACACCTCCGGGTTCTTATAGAAATAATTAAAGGTTCTACTGTTTTCTGTGCGATTTAAAAATGACAGTAAAATTCCGGGATTTTCCGGTTCAATTACATCTTTTTGAACAAAACATTCATAATTCAAGCCTCCCGGAATTGCTTCCATTACATCCGCGGGATTATCAAACCTGCCAACATGCATGTAACGCGTAAAGGAACCGCGAACAAAGACATTAGTAACAAGATTATGCTCCTCCTGAAATTTATAACCCAGCTTCCAGCGCAACTCCTCTTCGGTGTAAAAATCCCAAGTTAAAAACACTGTTACTATAGCCAAGAAAGAAAGAGCAATAAACCCGCAGCTACGAGCATAAAAACCCTTTAGATCTACCAACAAACCACTCCTTGATAAGTAAACACCCACTAGAAGCGTCAAAAAAGGAAAGGCAGCAATAAAATAACGATCATAAAAATCGCTGGTTAAAAGGCTCCCAACAAAAACAACTCCAAAAAGGCCAAGAACAGTTAAACTTAAAGAAAGCATTTGTAAATCAAAATCCTTGCGACAACAAGAGGCAATAAAACCTTCCAGCCAGTCAATAAATAAGTAAACTCCCAACAAAAAAGTGAATGATAAGTAAACGCTTAGACCCAACTTAAAAGGGATGTTGTCAAAAAGGCTAATCCAGTGGGTGAAATCGGATTTTGTGTAAAAACCTTCAATGTAAAAGACGTTGCCAACCGCAAAAATATCCTTTTGATAAAAAAGCGGAAAAATTAACAAAGCGGCAACAAGACTAATCCATTTAACTTTTACAGGAATCTTTTTGTAAGCCACATAAACAAGTGGTGAAAGGAAAAAGGCCACATAAGGAATTAAATAGGGATACATCTTAATTTGCTTATAGAAATTTTCTAAATCAACGGGATTGCCTAAAATACGCGTTTCTGAAGCTTCAACATATTGTGGCCATTTTGTGTACAAGAACAAAAGGCTTATAAAAGGCACTACTAAAATAACGAGCTCCTTCCACTTAAACTTTTTTGTGTGAAATTGATCATGTGCCAAAACTAAAAAGTAGGCTATTAAAAAGACGAGGCCAAATTGGCGGATATAAAGACTAGCGCCTGCTAAAAGACTTGCTACTAAGAGGTGGGTAATATTTCGTTTTTCTAAATAGTGAAGGAAAAGGTAAAGACTCCAGATGGCAAAGGTTAAAAAGTAGATTTCGGTCATGTAGGAAAGAGCAGAGGTGAAAAAGAGGGGATTAAAGATGATTGTTAGTAGTGTTAGGGCTGTTAGGGTTTTTTTAGTTTTTTTGGGCTGCAGTTTTTGGAGGGTTTTGTAGGCACCAAATAAGAAAGCAAAGCTAAAAAGGATGGTTAAAATGCGGAGGGACAGGAAGCTAAATCCAAAAAGTTTTGTCCAGAGAATTCCTAAAAGGCCTTGCAGAACAAAGGCTGTGTCAATTAGGCGGTTTTTTGCAAAGATGCCCTGTGAAAAGAGGCGGGTGTGAATGTAGAAGTCCCAATCGTCGTTTACAGCGTGGTTTCCCCAAGGGCTTACAAGGAGGATGGCTAGGATGTAGAGAGCGAGGGTTATGGTTAAGGGGTTTTTGAGGATTGGGGGGAGGGAGGAGGTTTTTGGGATTTTGACTTTATGGAGAATTCTACAAAGGGGGTTTTGTGATTTTTGAAAGATTTTCATTTTTTTTAGTTTTGCAGGAAGTTTCATCCTTTTTAATATACTATATTGTACTTATGTTTAGGGGCTAGTGAGATGTATGATTTTTGTTTAAACCTGCGAATGCTTTAAGAAGGTGATAAAATTGCAAGTGCTTTGGAAACATGTGATTCCTTGTAGCGGGGTGTAGCTCAGTTGGCTAGAGTGCGCGCTTTGGGAGCGTGAGGTCCCGGGTTCGAGTCCCGGCACCCCGACCAGGGTTTTTAGTAGCTTGTTATTCCCATAACGGTAATAAATAATGCGGTTCTAAACCTTGATAACCAAACAGGACAACTCGAACTTTTTCAGTGTTAAAATTAGTGTATGGACATAAAATCACCGCAAAACTTAATGGAACTAACAGATGTATTCAGGTTTGTCGAAAAGGTGCTAAAATTGGAACCAGGCCATATAAGGGATCTCAGCTTTTACAAGAAGCAATTTGAAACAACACCCTACTTTTCTATTTATGTCGAAAAAGACAACGAAGTATTAGGGGCATTGCTGGCAGTGCCTCAGGGAAACGATGGACTGTTAGTAGGTGAAGTAGCTGTATCAGAAAAGGCTAGGGGAAAAGGAATAGGTTCCTTGTTACTTACCGAAATTGAAAAAAGAGCCAAGAAATACAAAAAGAAGAATGTCCTATTGGGATCACTAGAGACTGCAGAAGAATTTTACTTAAAGCACCAATATAAACCCAAATTATTCATTCAGCTACAAGGTACCAATAGATTAAAAGAACTAAAGAATTTCGCCAAAGATAATTCTTATGAAAAAGATATTATTTGGGAAAATGAAGGAGATGGATTTAGCAAAATAATAATCGAAACTTCAACCATAGACAAAAAACTTCAGGATAAGGCTAAGACATTATCTGGTGCACACACACAATACCTATTTTCAAAAAAGTTGCAAACATAGTCCGCTATGGTCGACCAGGATTACAAACATTATTTCCTTACTGTAGCAACAATGAATACCGAGTTCTAAATTTTGGAGACCTAACAGGACAACTCGAACTTTTTTATTCAATAGTGGTAATTGGCCTACTCTGAGTTATATAAAATGTATTATCCCTATAAGCCCACTCAATATCTTGGGGCTTGTCGTAAAATGATTCTACTGTTGTACATATCCTTGCTAATTCCTGAATACGTCTATAATCCAACTTTTGACTATACTCTTCTTCGATTTCTTCCCATTCCAAGCCTTTTAGATCTTTGGGTAAAGCTAACTTTCTATCTTGTTCGGCAATATCAACACGCAAAACTACATCGTATTCCTTGTTATACTCATAAGAATCGGGGGTCAATTGGCCAGAAACTATACCCTCACCAAGTCCATATACTGCTTCAATAAGCATAATGTTCTTTTGCATTGAAATTGGATGAACTGTAAAGCATATGCCAGAAATGTCGCTTTGAACCATCTCTTGTACTACAACTGCCACCGCTCCATCTTTTGGTTTTATTTTCCTTTCTAAAGCATAAGTTATCGCTCTGGGGGAATAAAGAGATGCCCAACATTTTTTTATGTTGTCTATCAGATCTTCTTTAGTAGTGTTTAAATACGTTTCAAGTTCACCCGCCCAAGAATCTGTATCCGAATCCTCAGAAGTGGCGGAACTACGGACAGCAACCAAATTCAGGTTTAGTGTATCGTACTGTGTCAAAATTTCATTCTTGAGCTTGTCGGCAATGCTTCCTTTTGTTATGGCCGCTTGGATTCTTTCACTGGCCTTGTTTATACCATCAAGATTACTTACAGTAACTTTTTCTAAAGAACTACTAATTACCTTTTCTAGTTCGTTAGTACTCAAAAACTTTTCAAAAGCTCTCGTTGTAACAACAAAACCTTGAGGTATAGGAATACCATACTGATACATCTTTGCCAGGGAAGCTCCCTTACCACCAGTAAGTTTATTGTCTGTACACTTTGAATTTTCGAATATAAGAACTAGATCTTCCATATTTACTCCACAACCTCAACAATACCTTTTACGGCATTAACTTTAACTTTATCTCCTGTTTTTATAATTTTTGTAGCGGATTTTGTACCTATTACACAAGGTATTTTAAGCTCCCTGGATACTATAGCTGCATGACTAGTAATACCACCCTCATTAGTAACTATCGCAGATGATTTTCTTATAGCAGGCATCAAACTTGGCCTAGTATTTCCAATAACTAGAATTGCACCTTCGGGCATGCTTTTAACCTTCTTGTTAAAATCTTTATCTCCCCAGTTCATACAATAAGCTTTTCCTTCCACAACACCAGGAAAGGCAGTATTGCCCTCAATTTCTTTAATGGCATCGTAATTAGGCTTAGGTACTAGTTTGTTGAATTCAGCTATTGCACTGTCTCCATAAACAGACTTAGTAAGAACATCATTCTTTACTAAGAATAGGTAGGCTTTGTAGCGATCCTTTGTCTTAAAGCTATCTTCAATATCTTCTTTACTAAAATCAATCTGAACTAGTTCACCAGGAGATAACGCCAACAGTGTATATGCAGGGATTTGCGTTAGCCTGGAAATTTTATAAACGAGTTCTCTCAACATCCTAAAGTACGCTGACCAAAGAATTCGTAGCTCAAGACGGTAGCGACCTAAATTTGCTAAACAGTCAGCTACATAAACTGTAGGCATTTCCAAACGGTGCTTATTTATAAATTCTTCTTTATTCACTCTGGCATTCTCGACAGCTTTGCTAAGCTCTGTTACTTTCTCGGACAAATTAACCTTAGAATCCAAACAATCCCTAAGAAGACCTATATAGTGCTGCAAATCCCAGTGGTCTGCTCCTTCATTTCCACTTAAGTGGCCATATTTTTTTATATGACTGTCTAGGGCATCTTTAAATTCCTTATAATCGGTAATCGTTTCTAGATTTATATCAGGCAAAACATCTTCATATTTAAGTAGCAGTTTAAAAAAATCCTCCTCTTCATGATGCAACATAGATTTCTCCACAGGCGCTGTTAAAACAGCCACTGCTTCAGATAAATCATCCTGTTCTAAATCATTAGCTAGATGATCTTCCAATCCTTTTGTAAATTGTGGGTTGGTCATGTTAAAAAAGGCAAACACATCAATTAGGGCCTGGGAAATATTAGCTAGAAGTTTTTGAATCACCGCCAAATCTTCCACATCATCAAACTGGGTCCTGAACAAGATTTGATCTTCCTTCAACTTCTTCTGTTTTTTCTTTACAGAATTAATAAATTCTCTATATTGTTCTTTATCCTGAAAATAGCTATAACCAAACTTCCCAGCTGCCTCCAAATCCTCTGGGGAGTGATAGGCTTCCAATACCTCATTCCTTGCAAATAGCAGCATACCTTTTGAAAAATACCCAAACAACTCTTTTTGCCTATCTACACAAAAAATTGTCCCATGTCCCATTTCAAATACGGGCGCATCTGCAACTTCCCAGATTTTTTCCCATTTTAGTGGCTCCTTTTTATCTACCATAGGAACATTCTACACCAATAAGTAACAAGCTAGATAGAAATAACACTTTTCATGTATGTATTTTGACTGAAAAAGTTGCAAACATAGTCCGCTATGGTCGACCATACTTGATGGTTTTTTCTTCAGCATCCTTTAAAACCTTATATAACGGACTAATCTCGCAGTTCGCAAAAATGATCAAAAACAAGGCAAATAACACTTTGCAACCAAAAATCTATATATAACACTAATAAATTGGTTCTAGTCTTGGGTAGCGTTTCTTTTCAGAGAGGACTTTTAATATTTCTTAATTTCGGATTTGTAACTTGAGTATATCTTTGTGTGGTTCTAATATTTTGATGACCGAGTAATTCTTGAACATACCTAATATCAACTCCGTTTTCTAATAAGTGAGTTGCAAAACTATGTCGTAGTGAATGAAATGTCGCCTCCTTCTTAATTTCGGCGTTTCTCATAGCATTAGTAAAAATTTTTTGTGCTGTACGAGTTGTAAGTTTTCCCCCTCGTTCACTTGGAAAAACATATTCGTTTGGCTTCCCAGAATTAATTATCATTTTTAGATCATTTTTAATCTTCTCTGGGATAATTGTTATTCTATCCTTTTTCCCCTTGGCTTTCTTAATATGAAGTGTAAGATTATTAATATCTACGTCTTTGACTTTTAAGTTGACAACTTCACTAACTCTTAATCCTGCTCCATATGCTACGGAAAGGATCAATCTATGCTTATTATTATTTGTTACTTCAGTCAATCTTTTGATTTCTTTACGATTTAGTATTACTGGAAGACTTTTGTTGTGTTTCGCAGATTTAATATCTATTTTGGAGGAAGTTTTTACAACGTTATAGTAATAAAACTTAATTGAATTCAAATATAGATTCCTTGTCTTAGCAGAGAGTCCTTTATCTGAACAGGTGAGTAGAAAGTTTCGTATGTTATCGATATCTAACTGCTTCAAATTGGTTTTCTTGAACTGAAAGTATTTTTGAATTCCATTCGTGTAGCTTTTGATTGTTTTTTGGCTGTAATTGCGAATTTTTAACTCTCGTACAGTTGCTGTTGTTTCTTTTTTGATCTTTTTGTTTCTTATGTTATGATGTCGATAATTAATTTAGAGTGTTATATTAGAAGCAGTTCGCATAGTATATGAAATTCTGTACACATTACAAAAATACTTCGGATAGTAACGAGTTAAATGAAATATTCTTCTGAAAATTATTTTTATTCTGTATTTTTGACACTTTTTTTAACCTAAATGACGGCCGAAGTGATAAGACCAACCCAAGATTTTTCCGATATCCTCAATATTCCTAAAGATGAACTGGAAGACTCAGTTTGGAGAAACTTTTGGGGTGGCTTGTATGCTGTACGAGAAGAATCTCCAAATATAGCTCGGTTATTCCAAGAAGCTTTAGTCAATCGTAACAAATTTATTCCAACATCCATTGCTAACTATAGACACCTGATACCACGACCATTCAACTATCTCTTATTGCAAGAAGATCTTGATATAGAAATCGACCGTCTTTCAGCTATTGATTGGCAAAAGCATATCCGTCGTATTACAACTACCAAATCACGAGAACTATCCAACCTACTCGAGACAAAAACCTTGGCAGTATTTAACAGCAAACGCTATCTTCCAATATTGTTTTTGAGAGATATGTTAGGTTTTAACACAAATCGATGTGCTGATTTAGGATGCAGTGTGAACTTTGGTTTCACTAAATTAACCCAAATAACCCCCGATGCGTTCGATACCATTGTAAACCAATTAGACCATAATACTACACCCCAGCCTCTTGATGTTCCTGAATACGAGATTGGTTTTGACTATCAACAAAGAGATTTGTTATGGACTCAAGCATGTTATTTCCCTCAATATATTCAACATATGCGAAAGAAATTAGGTGAGCTTGAGGACGTATATCAATCTCAGAATAATCATTTTGAAGCTGTCGATTTGACAAAAAATATTGTTAGTCAAAAACCATCTCTTGAAGAAATTATCGGAACGATGGATGTAGTACATGCAAGTCTTGTTTTTTACTTACTTGATGAAGAAGGTCGGAAAGCTTTTACTGATAACGCTTTGAGATTGTTAAAAGAAGGTGGTGCATTTATTCAGACCGACATGTTTGATCCAGATCTTAAACTAGATAGTGCACGCTCTGTTAGAACTGTAGTGAAATTTAAAGAAAGTGACTATAAATTCTCCCATGGATTAGAACTGATTGAGTATGCACACTCAGCTACCAAAGACCATGGACCGTCTGATAGTTGCAATGTGTGGTATCCAGGAAAAGACTGGAACGAACTTAAAAAAAGTGTCAAAAATACAGAATAAAAATAATTTTCAGAAGAATACATCATTTATTTTTCTCTCTATTGGATTAGTCATAGTACTAATTTATATTGTAGGAGCTATATTGATAAATCTCGCATTTAAACCGGAAGATAATCCTTATAATTGGAATATAGAAAATTGCACTAAAATAGTAAATCAATACAAAAACGAGAAAAATAAAATTGATAATTTTGAAGATGGATTCCGTGTTGATCCAGGTCCTCCATTCAGAATCGTTTTCATTAACTATAGAGGTGTAGTTGATAATTGGAATGGTATTATCTATGATCCTTCTAAAGAGATAGAAAAAATTATCAATTACGATCAGGTTGGTTGGGAAAGTTGGTGGAATGATCCAAATCTAAACTCATTAAAAAGTATATTTGGCGGAGATGTTGCTGGTTGTAAAAAAATGGATGATTGGGGTGATGACTGGTATTTTTGCTCATTCACCTGATAATACAAAATTCTTCAACAAAATAAATAAGGATGAGGCGGATATAGAAAAAGTAGTGGATTGGATTACACAGAGAGGCTATGGGGAAGATAGGGAATTTCAATTTCACTCATCTACAGACTTAATACAACGCAGACAAAACGGTTATTATTTAGAAGAGACCCTAACTTCCTGAAAAAATGCAGAGACGGTACATATAGATGAAAAGGGTAGAATTATCTAGCAATCATGTAAAAGTTACAAACATAGTCCGCTATGGCCGACCATTTGTCGTTGCGAAGCAACTACAAATGCTTAACAAAATACAAGCACCCTTCCTTTTCTTTAAAATGGGGGCGTAGTATTTTGTTATGCCTGCAAGTGTTGCAAAGCAACCTTGCAGAACATCGATTAAGAGCAAAGCATTTTTGACGAGCTAATCAGAACAACCCAAACTTTTTCAATGATAAACTGTAAATATGAAAATAACACCTAACAGAATTAGAAAACTGGTGGAAATAGCTTATGTAATAGAGCCACTCTTGGATAAAGAGGACTGTACAACAAGGTTTATAGATCTTCCTGGTAAGACAATATATGACTTCATACTTGCTGGATTAAATGTGGGGGAAGTATTTGAAGATTACGCAAGAAGTGTTCAAGAGCATAATAACAAGGAACTTTTATCCCATTTTGAGAGAGCAGTAAAACTTAGCAATGAATACAAGCATGAAAAGCTAATCAACATAGGACTCTTAGAATTTATGTTCGTTGCAGTCAAATCCCGACTTATCTCAAATACATTAGAAAAAAGTTTAGACAACATTAAAAAGGTGCTACAGGATACTTCTAATGAGGATGTACGAAATGAATACAAGGTCTTTGTTGGCGCACTATCTACATCGGAAAAAGACACAAAAAAATCCTTATGGATTGAAACATATAAAGATTTTTTGGGGTTTAATAATCTTCACGAGTACTATTTACACGCTGAAGAAGCACTCTCTAAGGATAAGACTACTGCTAATTACCAGGTAGCTCATGAGTTTACAGAGGGATTTCCTATATTGAAACAATATGTGAACAGCATTGAAAAAAGTAAGGGACTAATAAAAAGTATTGAAAACACGTATGAAAAACTCCATAAAGAGAACCCCCAAGTTAAAATAGGTATACTGGCAGATTTTAGTGCTGTAGCAATATTTTTGTACTTAAGCTACCAAGACCCCTCAACATACGTCCTTAACTAAAGTAGAGTTGCCAAAAAAAGTTGCAAGCATAATCAGCTATAGGCGATCAAATCTTCACTTTTACTTTTTGTTATAATTTTTAATATGAAGTACGAATTTTACATAGCCGCCAGATGGAGAAATAAGGAAAACGTTTTAAAGCTTGCCCGAGGGTTAGAATCACGCAAGAAAATCGCCTACAATTTTATTGAAGGTGATGGCGAACAATATGAATTCAAAGAACAAGAAAAAATTTTAGAACCTGAGGAATTAATGGAAAAATTTGAGAGCATTCCTAATTGGAAAAATGATTCAAAAGTAAAAGAGATATTTGAGGTAGACATACAAGCTATTAAAAATTCCGAGAAGTTGATCCTTTTGCTTCCTGCAGGAAAATCTGCTCACATAGAGGCTGGAATAGCCTATGGAATGGGTAAAGAGTGTATTGTTATCGGGGAACAAAAAGAAGCGGAAAGTTTGTACCTCATATTCTCCAAATTTTACGAAACTATCGAAGATTTTGTTAAATCAGTATAGTTGTAAACACAACCCATTGTACTACATGGTGTCGTGAAACAACCCCAACTCCTCCAATGCTAAAATCAACGCATGTCAGAAAAAATCCAAAAACTAGAAAACAAACTAACCGAAATAATGTCTCGATGGGGCGGTTTAGATCATGGTCAAGAAACAAGAGAATGGCTCTTAAAGATCGATCCTCAATCCCCTTGGCAATTACAAATAGCTGCTTTTGCTCATGATATTGAAACTGCAATACCCTACATTGAAGGCATGACTCCAAAAAGGTTCTCTAGAGAAGATTGTGAAAACTACGACGAGTACAAGGGAAGACATGCTAAAAGAAGCGCACAAGTAATTGAACACATAATGACAACCTACAACTTTCCTAAGGAAGATATTAAAAAAGTCTGCAATGCAATAGAAAAACGTGAGGTAGGAGGAGACACAGATAGCGATTTAGTTAGAGACGCCGACAGTATAAGATGGTTCGATAAAAAAGGACATCCTAAATATATTGAAAATTACGGAATTGATGCTGCTAAAGAGAAAGCTCTGTGGATGTATGAGAGAGCAACGAAAAAAACAAGGGAATTGATTGATTCGCTACCCTATGATAAAAGAATCAAGAACTACATAGCTCAAAAGGACGCCTCATAAAAAGTGCTGTGACGGTATGCATTACAGTCAACCAGTAGATATCAAACTTCAATCAAACTTTTCCAATTGTTCTTATAATACTCATAACGCTCCTCAAAAACATCTCGCTTAGTTATGGAAATGCCTAATTTTTCAAACTTTTTTCTTAATACACCTAAGGTCTTGTCCTTTAAATCCGCAGAAACCATCTTTTCAATCTCAATGATATAACCATAACCTTCCGTATAATCCAAAAACATCTTGGTACCTTCCCACATATAAACAAGTCTGTTCCTTTTCCATACAATCTCAACAGAAAAACCTAAAGCTTCAAAAAGCCTCTTTAAATTCTCAAAATCCTTCTTCTTGCATACAATTTCAATTTCTTCTCTAGCCTCATCATGAATTGCTCCTTTTTTAAGCCAGACTTTAGAACCTGAATTATTTAGCTGTATTCTTAGATCTTGTTTAGTATCAAAATAATGGGTGATTTGTGTGTCTTGTTTTAAAAACTTTCCATTTTCGTCTAGAAATTTTTTTAAATCATGGTATTTTTTCTCGTCGATAAAACTGCGAAGTTCGACCTCAACATTTCCCATGGTTTGATTTTAGCAGAGAAGAATTGAAGACAGGCGCTGCTTAGGTTCAGCAAATAAAAACAGCGCTCTAACAGCACAGCCCGGATTTCTCTAATGTTAAAATGGCAACATGAACACCAAAATAAAAGACTACACACGGAAAGAAGTGGAAAAAATACTAAATGAAAAAAACATGACTTTAAAACAATTTCTTAAACAAATTCAAAAACAAGGGTACCTTTTACACGGTTCCCCTAATTGCAACATAGAAAAATTTGAACCCAAAGAGCCGGGAGACCTTAGAGGGGGATGGACAACACAAAAAGGAGTATATGCAACTTCCTCAGAACAACCAATTATTTTTTCGCTCATTCACAGAGACAAAGTTAAAGGTGAGTTTTACTTTGAGTCCGGAAAGACTTCAGATGGGAAAATACTTTACGGAATCTCTAAAGATATTAAAGAAAGCAATGCTATACAACCCGGGTGCATGTATATATTTGAAAATGAGGGCTTTATAGAAAATCCAAACAATCCCGGAGAATGGATGAATCCGAATCCTGTTAGACCTGTGGGAAAGATACCGACTGAATTGGAGGATATAGATGCAGTTATCAGAGTTGTGGAGATTCCACCGGAAGATCAGGACTGGGAAAATTACGAACCAAAGTTTTTAGATTGAGGACCTCACACATATAAAAAGCACGGGGAAACTCCACTACACCACAAAATCAATATACTTAGGCAGATACTCCTTATAAGAATCAATAAAACCCTCCAAAACAGCCGGCGACTCCAACAGAGGCTCCAAATCCTTATATAGAAATTCGCTATCAATAACCAACACCTTCTCCTTAAAATCCTCTAGTGCTTTGGAAAGCGTCTTATCTGCTAACAATACCTTTAAACGCTCAATATTCATTTTCAACTCGAAAGAAGACTTAGAAGACAACTGCAAAAACCAATAAAGATCATATACATCACGCCCTTTAAACGGAATCTTCTGAAACTTTCCTTTAAAGAAGGAACGGTTTAAAAATGCTACAAACTTATTAGCAAAAAGCGTAGGTAAGTCATAAGAAGTAACGAAAAACTGAAACTTACCCGCCGTAATAAGGTTTTTATCCGTATCATAAACTCCTGCGGTCTCCTGTGAAACATCCACACGCACAAATATATCCTCGGGAATACGATCCTCATAAAATTCAAGCTCCTTAAGAAGAGGAAATTTGAAGTAAACTGTATTCCTATTACCCGAGATAGAATAGTCAATTGTTTTATACTGAACTTTTGAACGAAAATACGTCAGCACATCCTTGCTAAACTGCTCAATGTCAAAACTACCTAAAAAGTCAAAATCGAGATCTTCAGACAGGCGATTTAAACCGTAAACCTTGCGCAAACATGTGCCCCCTGTAAAAAGCAGTTCATTATAGTCGGTGCTTGTAAAAACAAAATTTAAAATGTAATTTTGGATCTCTTCTTTTAGCAAATTGCGTATATAGAGAGGATTTGTATCCCCCGCTTTTGTAATGACATTCTTGATTTCATTTTGAAAAATCATAAAACCTCCCTTTCTTTTAACGTTTCTACTACTTTTTGCATTTTCACGGATTCTGCACGGGCGCAAAAGTCAAGGAACTCGCGTTTATCACCTTTCCTTAAAACCTGCCAATTAATCCTTGAACTAAAAAGCAATTGCTCAAGAGCAGCAGTATCCTCCAGAGGAGTAAGATAAATAAAATCAAAGAGCGCTTTTGCAGGCTTTGCAAAATAATATTCACTACCTAAAAAGGAGCGTGTTTCATAACCAAAAAATAACTCACTCTTAATGTTACGATACTTAAAACGTAGATTACCGGAGGAGTAGTTGCCCGTCTTTTTCGTAGTCACATAGGTAAATGTGAAAATACTCTCCGGTAAAAGGCCGGATTTGGAAAGGGCATATTCAAGGGATACATAGGAAGGGTATTTCAATACGCCACCAACATACTCCAGAAATTCCTCTTTTTGGTTAGTTTTGTCTAGGAGCAACTTATTTAAGTAAAATCCCGACTTGATGCGCTTTAGAACGCCTTCCTCAATTAATTTGTTTATTCTGTAATCTAAAGTTCGCCTATTAGAACCTAGGATTATTTCTAAGTTTTGCCTTGTGTAATAAGGGGAATTTTTTATTTCCATATGCACAGTATTATATGTGCAAACCGAAATAAAATCAAGAGTCAGGATTCAAAGTTGGTATGCGTTAAGAAAGGTCCAAAACCCCCTCCATCCTTTCCAAAAGGCGCTTCTATTCCAAGGAATCTTCTCAAAACCAAACCCTTTACTTCTCATTTTTGAGAAGAAAAGGTATAAACTTAGCCTAAAAATGAGAAGATTGTTAAAAACTACTCAACTCTTTTGTATAAACGTAATTTGGGTTGAATAAACAGACTAAAAGGAAAATCAAACTCCTTTTCCTCAACAACCTGAAAGCAACAACGGTTATCCATATCGTAAGCAAAATAATACCGCCAGTCGTTAGCATCCTTGCCCTCCTCCCGAGGATAAAGTGCTTGCCAAGAGTTTCCTGATTTAATGTCACTAGAAGAAACACCTTCAACCAAAACAAGCTCTTCCGATTTTTTCCAAACATAATTTTGCACCTGCAAAAAATCCAGGGAGTACTGGTAATCCAGAAAAAACAAAAACGCTAAAAATGGTAAAAACGTCAACAGCAGAACTCGCCTATTTTGCGACAGCAGGGGAGCCAAAAGCAACAAGATAGCGGGAAACATATAAAGCAAATAACGGTCGTAAATCTTAGGAAAAACAAGCAAAGCACCTCCATATAAAACCGCATAAATCAAATAGAAATTAGTAAAATGTTTTTTCTTGGAAAAGATAAGCGCCAAAAGAAAGGGAACTGCAATAGTAGCAAGCAAATTCCAATACTTAAACAAATCAAAAAAGCCTCTAAAAGAATACTTGGAACCGGCAAGATCATCCACAAAAAACCCCTCTCGACCAAAAATATTTTTAAAGTAAGGGAATTCACCGGCAGCTCCAAAGAAAACCAGATTGCCGTTGCGATTAAGATACGTAAAGACTATGTGAAGAGGATCAAAGTGATTTCTAAAAAACCATAGGGAAAGCACTGCAAAGGCAATAGTCAATACCCAAAAAACCTTGCTTTTTATAAGCTGCTTTTTAAAGAGTGAGGCCGGCAGGACAGGGAGGAAAAAAGCCGTTAAATAAATAAGCACAACTGCAATAATGGAGAAGGTGTAAATAGGATCCTTTAGAGGGGTTAAGCTGAACTGAGTGACCTGCATTTGCTCCGTTTGAGGGAAGATGAAAAGGTGAAAGATAATTAAAAAGAAAGTGAGAAGGAATTGGGAAAGCAGAAATTTGTAGTTTTTCTTTATTTTTGGTGCAAGTTTTAGGAGCGGGGAAATAAGAAAGGCTACCGAAAGGATTAGACCTACTTGGCGCGCCATGTAACTAATGAAAATAAACAGATTGAGTGTAAGAAGGTTTTTTAGGTTAGACTGTTGGTGGAATTTTTCCATGTAATAAAAGGATAAAGTCATAAAAAAGAGGAAATAGATTTCAGTCATGAACCCTAAAGAAGAGTAGATATACAAAGGGTTAAGAAAAAGGAGTAGAGAAATTAGAAGGGTAGGAAGTGGTTGAATATTTTTTAACAGGAGTGTCTTTGCAAAAAAGTAAAACGTTAGAACTGAAAGGGTAAGGGTTAAAATTGGAAGCCGGCCTGTTCCAAAGAGGGCAGCAAAGACCATACCTAAAATACCCTGGGTATAAAAAGTGGTACTTATGTAAGGATGAAGGTTGAAGTTGCCTTGTAGGAATTGCTGTACTAAAAGGTAACGTGTGTGTTCGTCGTTTTGTATGAAGTTTATGGAGAGGGTGAGTGGGAGGAGGAGAAGAAAAAGGAGTAAGGCGGTTATTTCAAGGTAGTACTTGTTTAAAAAGGACTTGAGTTTGGCATTTTTTAGGCTAGATAATGATTTCGAAGCAAATAGCATTACTTGGATTATCTACGAGAAAGGCAGTTTCTGCAAAAGCGAGCAGTAGCTTTGCGAGCTTTAAAGCGCTTCCCACAACGACTGCACTTTCTAATGAAACGACCCCCATTTCTTTTTTTTACGTCCAAACATACTCCTATGTTAACACGAATAGAAGTACCTAAAATCCGCCTATGCATAGATTCGCCGAATATTTGCGTAGGTTTACAAAAAGTGCTATAAATAATACATAAGACATGCGTAAACAAAGATTAAGCATTGGAAAAGCTGCAGATTATCTAAATGTTTCCATAGATACGCTTAGAAGATGGGACAAAAAAGGAAAACTACCCGCTAACAGAACTAAAGGGGGTCATAGATTTTATTACAAGCACAATCTTGAACTTTACAAAAAAAACATATTTGCCCTCGCTAAGGAGTGGCTACTGAACAAACCCGCAGAACCCTCTCAAAAATTTTATTGCCCTACAAGTCTAGAATTTAAACAAAAACTTTCACTATTAGAAAAAAATTTAAAAAGAAGAAAAAAGTTCGCAAAAGATTATCCATTAATTGTCGCAATAGCGGGGGAAATAGGAAACAACTCCTATGACCATAATCTAGGAAATTGGCCCGACATAAGCGGATCCTTTTTTGCTAATAACATAAATAAAAAACAAATTGCCCTTGCCGACAGGGGGCAGGGGATTTTAAGGACATTAGGGAGAGTGAAGGAAAATATCCAAAGTGACAAAGAGGCTTTATACATTGCTTTTACAAAGGTAATCTCAGGAAGAGCCCCTGAAACAAGAGGGAACGGCCTAAAATTTGTCCGCAATGTAATTCTACAAAGTGAAATAAAATTATCTCTAGAGTTTTACAGTGGAAAGGGAAGAGCAGTATTCATGAGTGGAAACGAGAAAGGGATGTTTAGTACAATAGACACGTATTATCCTGGATGTTTAGCATTATTAAAATTTTAAACTAAAAACATGGAATTAAAGTTAAAAAAATTCGGACACATTTTAATATCACGACAAGATGGCAGAGAAGCTGTTGCCGCAATTAAACCTGTGCTAAAAGACTTGCCGGAAAACGAAAAAATTATATTAGACTTCGAGGGCGTTAGTACTTTTACACCCTCCTGGGGAGATGAGTTTCTTACTTACATGCTAGAAAAATATGGCGATAGAATAAAAATGGAAAATACTGAAAATCCTTCTGTGCAGGCGACACTTGAAATATTGAACTCTATAAAAGAGGATAAGGTCGTTTAGTAATCCAATAAACCCCAACGCAATTTAGAATTTGCAGACAAAAATCAAAAATGCTAAACTTAAATTAATGCGTCTCAAAAACCTGCTATAACGTGCACTTAATGAAGACGTTTAAATATGCCTAGAAAAATCTACAAAAAGAAAAAGCCTCAAACCTTTTTCACAAAAAACGGCAAAGAACTTAAAAGCTACAAAGACTTTAACTCAGTCTTCTCGCTACAGGAGGCTACAGAGGAGTTAGCCGAAGCACTCCCCAAGGAAGAGATTAAAAACTTTGACGCTAAGGCACAATTCCAAGAAGTCACTGCTAAAGTAAAAGCAGCAACCAAACAGGTAGGTAACCAAGCACAGGAACTCCTGGAAAGAGCAAAAACTGCAGATAAAGTTAAAATATCCATGGTCTCCTTAGGAATTAATGCGGCACTGCTAATAATTGTCGGCTTTCTGGTAGTAAATAACAGACCCTCCACAAGATACACCCCTAAATACTCAATCTTTTCATCCAAACCGCTCACCTCCAGAGGAGCTTCAGCAAATCTATTTGGGGGCGATACTAGAGCAGCAACGCTTGATAAAATTTTCGGCCTTTACAACTGCCCTCTAGAAGGACATGGAGAAACTTTTATTGAAGCTGCGGACAAAAACGACATACCTTATTGGCTGGTGGCGTCCATTGCCTTTCAGGAATCCAGCTGTGGAAAAAATACACCTAAATTAAAGGCACCGGGACAAGAAGATGTCACCGATCCTAACGAGCTGGAATTTATTGAAAGCTACAATGCTTGGGGATGGGGCGTGTGGGGCAAAAACCTGCGTACCTTTGAAAGTTGGGATGAAGGAATTAATCGAGTCTCGGAATACTTAGGCGATACCTTCTTTTCTAAAGGTATAACAAACACCTGCGAGATTATGAAAATTTACACTCCACCTTCTGACGGCTCTTGGTGCAAGGGAGTTAATTATTTTGGAAATATGATCCAGAATTATTCATCTCCTGAAGATTGAGCTTCGATTTAGTCTTAGCAAGATTCCACAAACCCACAAATCTTCTCTTTATTTTGCCCTTTATATAGCAACCTATAACTTGAGAAAGCGGTAAGTAATGGTATAATAATCAGGTGTGTAAAAAAGGGCACAAACCCTTAGTACAGCACACAAATCCCCTTGTTTAAAGCATTTAAAGCCTATCTGGCTGTTTTGCGGGGATTTTTACCTAAAACTTAAGAAATTACTATGACTAAAGTAAAAAGTGCCCACAACCTAATTGTGGGACTCTTCCTTTTAGCTTTTATCCTTTCACTACAGGTTTCTAAGCCTAGTGAGGCTAAAAGCACTATAGCTAAAGGAAAAGAGGAAAAAAGAATAGAAAAAACACATGAAATTACCTTTACTACAGTAAATAGGGTAGAGGTACTGAAGAAATTCCTGGAAAAGTATAACTCCCCTCTAGCAGAGGAGGCTGAAACTTTTGTAAGAGTTGCAGATGAAAAAAACCTGGATTACAGGTTGCTACCTGCTATTTCTTGTATGGAATCTACATGTGGTAAGTTCACCCCTCAGGGAAGCTATAACGCTTGGGGATGGGGTATTTATGGCACTAATATGATTACTTTTAATTCTTGGGAAGAGGCTATAGAAACTGTAGGGGAGGGTATTGCTAAAAACTATGCAGCTAATGGTCTAAATACTCCCGAGGAGATGGCTCCTGTTTATACACCTCCCAACTCTGTGAACTGGAGTAACGGTGTGCGCTTTTTTATGAATCAGATGGATGAAATTGCCTTAGATAGTTAACTCTTTTCCTTTTTCAACAAAATAATTTCACAGCGATAGGTCTAATCTGTGTTAAAATCGTTGCGTGTGTGAAGTAAGGGCGCTATCGCGACACCTGACGGGAGTTTAGAGTTCGCAAAAGTCCTTCGGACGTTTTGCGGCAGTTCGAAATGCTACGCATTTCGATCAGCTTAAAAACTCGCCGGAGGCGAGTGTTTTAAGGGCGAGTGGCGGAATTGGCATACGCGCACGGCTTAGAACCGTGTTCCGCAAGGAGTGTGGGTTCGAGTCCCACCTCGCCCACCAAAATACGCTTATGTCTGTGAAGTTTATTAGACATTATAAATACTTAGAGAAACCCTTTGATGACTGGACAGAAATTACTCTTGAGCAATACAACGACCTAGCGTCAGGAAAAATTGACCCAACAATTCGTAAGGACTTTAATATCTACTTAGCTAAAAATTATACTAAGAGTAGCTTTGACCACTATGATCTATTTCTCACTAGCAACTTGCGTAGGTGTATTGACACCGGCAATGGGATAAAAGAAACCTTTCAATTGAAGGTTCCCATAATTGAATCGAAATACCTTGAAGAAGTGTTCTGGTCACCCAAAAGTATGATTAATAAAAAAGCTTTTATTATGTCACAGAAATCCGGAAAATTAGATTTATATGATCAACGCTTATCACAATTTATGAGTGGAAGAGCTCCCAAAGATATTTCGGATACCTTCAAACAACTTCGATCGTTAGAAAATCTGTTGTCGGAAAGGCGGAAAACAAACATCCTCTGTATAACGCATAGCTTCCTACTTAAAATGATAAGTTTATACTTCATAGATCATATAAAGGATGAGAGCCACGTCACTCTGGAAATGCTTAAAGGTCTTAGAACACGCGAAATAGAAGTGAGTATTTGATATAGAAGGCTACAGCATCTCTAATAGGGCCCCACCCACAGAAGTTATAGAACAAAGCAGAATCTGCGTGTGTATAACGCTTGTATAACATTGCAAAAACAATTATAATAAAACCATGAAGAAAAGAAAAAAGACCGCTTCCGTTAGGGAAGTACAACATAATCTGGCAAAGTATCTAGATATAGCTCAAAACTCCCCCATCACAATAACAAAGTACGGAAAGGAGGCTGCCCTTTTAGTCAATCCTCAAAAATACGAAATTAGACAAAAAAGAGGAAAAAGAAACATAAACATCGAGGCTATTATGAACTCGGAATTTATTGGAATGTATGAAAATAGAGAAGACTGGCAAGACAAAACTACCCCAGAGATAGCGGAAAAACTAAGGAGGGATGCTTGGTATGGAAAATAGAATACTAGCAGATACTAGTGTACTAATAGCTCTGCAAAGAAGGGATCCGCAGGCAGTAAGCTTCTTTAGAAAACATATCTACAAAATAGATATCTCGAGAATATCGGCTTGTGAATTTATCTACGGATCCAGAAACAAAGGAGAGAAAAACATCAATAAAGATTTCCTAGAGTGGATGTACATTATAGAAATTGATGAAAATATATCCGAACGAGCCTTCGAAATAATTGATGAATATGGCCTTAAAGTTAAAATGGGTGTATCGGACGCCTTAATTGCAGCCACAGCGCTAGAAGAAAATATGAAACTTTGGACACTTAATCAAAAGCATTTCAAAGAAATTAAAAATGTAGAGTTAATTTAAGCAACACCCTCCAAAAAAGCATGCTATAATCCCACCGTTATGAAAGCAAAAGTAAAAAAACTACCAAAATCAACACTTCAATTAGAAATATCTGTTCCGGCTGAAGACGTCAAAAAAGCTTACGACACTGTTCTGGAAAAAGTAGCTAAATCTGCAGACATCAAAGGCTTTAGAAAAGGAAAAGCTCCCAAAGACATGGTCGAGAAAAACCTTGATCCCTCTAAACTACGGGGAGAAGTTGTTAATCACCTCCTGGAAAAATACTACATCCAGGCGCTAAAAGAGAACAAAATTAATCCTATCTCAAACCCCAAAGTGGAAATTCAAAAATTTGACATGGAAGAAGATTTTGAATTTACAGCTACTGTGGCGACTCGCCCGGAAGTTAAACTAGGCGACTATAAAAAAGCGCTTAAAAAGAAACTGGAAGAACGCCATAATGAAGTGAAAAAGCAAAAGGAGCAAGCACTAAAAGAAGGCAAGAAGATGCCGGAAATTCATGACCATCTGCACACACAAGAAATTATCCGGACTATAACGGAAACGGCAGAAGTAGAAGTTCCTGATTTGCTTGTAGAAGATGAAATTGATCGTATGCGCGCACGTCTAGTGGATCAAATGCAAAATATAGACATGGGCCTAGATGATTATCTTAAGGCTAAAAATCAAACTGCCGAGCAATTAAATGCGGAGTTTACAGAGCAAGCGGTGCAGAATTTAAAAGCGGAGTTTGTTTTGGCGCAGGCCATTACTGAAACAGATATTGAGGTTACGGATGAAGAGATAGAGGAAATGGCTAAGGCCTCAGGGGATCCTGAAGCAATTGAAAACCTTAAAGATCCGGCTAACAAGTGGTATATAAAAAATATTTTGGAAAAAAATAAGTTCTTAACGGATTTGATGGAGGAGTTGGAGGGGTCTTCGGAGGAGAAAGGCGAAAAGGAAGAGGGCGCGAAAGGAAAAAAGTCAGAAAACAAAGAGACTAAAAAGAAAAAAGAAGATAAAGTTAACAAAAAGGAGGAAAAATAATGAACCAAAACTCACTAGTACCAATAGTTGTAGAAAAAAACGCCCAAGGAAATGAGCGTTCCTACGACATTTACTCCCGATTATTAAAAGACTTCATAGTTTTTGTCACCGGACCCATCGAAATGGGCATGGCAAACACTTTTATTGCCCAAATGCTCTACTTAGAAAGCGAAGATCCTGAAAGACAAATTAACGTTTACATCAACTCTCCCGGAGGCGTCGCCTATGCGGGAAGAGCTATGTACGACACCATTCGCCATGTTAAAAACCCTGTAAGCACCATTAACGTAGGCCTTGCAGCTTCAGCAGGCGCCATGCTTTTGGCAGGAGGCAACGAAGGACTCCGTTATGGATTGCCGGGTAGTTTTACAATGATTCATCAGGTTTTAGGTGGAGTTGAAGGGCAGGCAACGGATGTGGAAATTGAGGCTCGTCATATGTTAAATTTGCGAAAACAGTATGCTCAGATTATTGCGGATAGAACAGGGCAAGATTTGAAGAAGGTTCAGGATGATATTGAGCGCAATAATTGGATGGATGCGGAGGAGTCTCTGAATTACGGTATAATCGATAAGATTATGGAACCTAAGGATTAGGGCTCTTAGCTCAGCTGGTTAGAGCGCATCAGTGACATTGATGAGGTCACAGGTTCGAGTCCTGTAGAGCCCACCATTCAATCGTTTCAAATTGCAAGTTAAGGCAAACTAAAAGAACAGGCAACAATTACTAACATGTTAGAATATATGCCTAGAAATATTCTAATATGATAGAATATATTCATGCAGCGTTATTTTCACGTTAAAAACCCCTGGTGGGAAAACAAATCCTTTAACACGGGAATAAAAAGACCCTACTACATTAAAAAACTCCAAAAAAACCTAAAGCAAGATTTGATGCAAATAATCACAGGTCTAAGAAGAGTAGGGAAAAGCACGATTGCCCTCCAACTAATAAATTCCATGATAAATGAAAATAAAATGGATCCCCAAAAAATACTCTTCTTTTCCGTTGAAGAGCCCATAATTAAAGATACTCCAATAATAAAGATAATCAACGAATTTAGAGCAGAAAAAAATCTTAAAACCAATACTAAAATTCATGTCTTCATAGACGAAATACAATTCAGAGAAGATTGGGAAAGAGAGATTAAGTCCCTTTACGATACTGAAAATATAAAATTCATACTCACAGGATCCTCTGCAATGCTTCTTTCAGAAAAGCTATCATATCTGACAGGACGCTATTTAAAAACGCAAATATATCCCCTAAATTTTGAAGAGTATCTAAATTTTAAAAAGGTTAAGACATCCAAAACAAACGAGCATCTTCTAAAAAAAGCGGCAAAAAATTTCCTTAAAACAGGAGGAATGCCTGAATTTGTATTAAAAAATCCCGACAGATATCTAGAAACAACAGTAGAAAGCATCCTATTTAAGGATCTGGTTTCAAAATTTAAGCTTCGTAACCCTAAAGTTCTAACAGATCTTTTGTACTTATTAGCTGACAGAGTGGGAACCACTTCAAGTGGAACAAAACTTTCAAATGTTTTGGAAATAAACAAAGATACTGTCATGACGTACCTCAACTATCTAAATAAAACTTTTATAACAGCAGAGCTGCCAAACTACACAACGTCAAGAAATAAAGAACTTTACAACCCGGCGAAAATTTTCTTTCAAGACACCGGAATAGCAAACACATATGCAAGTAAATTTAATTATGGGGCTTTGGCGGAAAATGCAATTTACAATAAAATATCTCAAGAAATCGGGGAGGAGATGAGAGTAAAACTAGGCTACTGGTACGAGGAAAAGTCTGAAATTGATTTTATTTTACAGAGAAAGAAAAAGGTTACTGTAATAGAATCTAAAATGGTTAATACAATAGAGAACATAAACTTTAAACCTTTGAGAAACCTGTTAAAGGATCAAAATGCGAATGAGATTATTTATGTCACAGAGGGCCTGGGGGGAATGGAAACCGTGGATAAGGCGGATGTAAATTTCATTCCCTTGTATAAATTTTTGAAAGAGCCCCTCTAGATGAATTCCGCAGGGATGAAAACCATAGGTATAGACGCACGTTTCTGGGGAGAGGCGGGTCCTGGGAGATATACAAAAGCTCTAATTGAGCATCTGGAAAAAGCGGATACTAAGAACAAATACCTTATTTTTTTGCGCAAAAAAGGATTTGAAAGTTACACTCCCCAAAACTCCAACTTCAAAAAAGTCCCGGCACACTATAAGTGGTACTCCTTTGAAGAACAAACAACCTATTTAATAAAACTCTTAAAATACAAACCGGATCTTTACTACGTTCCCCACTTCAACGTTCCTATTTTATATCCGGGAACCTTAGTAACGGCAATTCCGGATATTATCATGCACAAGTTCAGCACCAATCGAGCAACAACCCATACTAGCGTGAGATTCCTTATTAAAAAACTTGCATACCATTTGGCGATGTTTGTCGCTGTAGTACGCTCCAAAAATATAATAGTGCCTACAAACGTTGTTAAAAAGGACTTTTTAGAGTTTTATCCGTTTTTAAAACCCGAAAAAATTGTTGTAGCTCCGGAGGGTATAGATCCTGATTTTACAGTAGACACTTCACCGGAATTTGAGAAAAAAACTTTGGAGAAATATGGGATTAAAAAGCCTTATTTGCTTTATGTAAGCAGCATGTACCGACATAAAAATGTTTACAATTTAATTAAGGCTTTCCGGATTTTGCAGGAGAAGTTTGATTTTAAGGGACAACTTGTTTTGGTAGGGAAGAGGGATTATTTTTCGGAAAAAGTAGGGGAGTATGTCGCTAAGAAAGGGCTAGAAGGAGATGTTATTTTACCGGGACTTCAAGAATATGTCGGAGATCCGGAGGTTGTGGCTCTGCGAAAAAATGCAAAGCTTTATGTTTTCCCCTCTCTACAGGAGGGTTTTAGCCTAACTCCTCTGGAGGGGATGATTTGGAATTTGCCGGCTGTAATTTCCGATATCCCTTGCCACAAAGAGGTTTATGGAGATGCGGTGGCGTACTTTAATCCGTTGAACCCTGAGAAGATTGCGGAGGCTATAAATAGAGTGTTACAAGATGAGGCTCTCCAGAAGGAACTTGTCAAGAGGGGGCTCAATAAAATAAAGGAGTATGATTGGCAAAAAACAGCTGATATAACTCTGGAGGTATTTGAGAAGGTTCTTGAAGATAGGAATTGAGCGAACTGTCTCTAGCTTTGTAAAGGAAACCTACGCCAAAGAATATTTGGAGACATTCAAAATCCACAAATAACTACTCCAAACTTAAAAGTACCCGAATAAGAACTCACTATAACTATTGACAAACGTGGACAAATAATATTAAAGTAAATATGTGCTGCCCCCACATGGTTGGGGGCATTTAAAACAATATGACAAGGACATGCCCGTCAACAAAATCTAAATAGTTTATCAGCAGGCTTTAAGCCTGCTTTTTTGTTGAAAAGTTTTAGGCAAACCTTACAAAGAGGCGAAGTAAGCAAAAGCACAAAAGGGCAGATTTGAAAAATAGTATTAACTTGAAACTCTAAAAGGAGGTGAAGAAGAATGAAAAAGATTATAGCTAGCATAGCAACTATAGCTGTATTTGCTTCTGTAACTTATTTGGGAACTTCTGCACTATTTTCCGACACAGAAGAATCCTTGGACAATACTTTCACAACAGGAAGTATTGATATTTCAGTAGACGGTGAAAATCCTTGGGCACATTCGGAAGAGTACAATCTTACTGATATGAAGCCCGGTTACACCGACTACATGGAATTTGTAATCCATAACGTGGGAACAAATCCTGCTGAAATTACCAAGACGCTTTCAGACTTCACCGGATATGATGTAGTTACAACAGAACCCGAATGTGATGCTGAAAGTGGAACTGAGTGGACCTGGGATGAAGCATCAATGACCGGAGTATGTACCGGAAACACAGCAGTAACAGACTTGGAAAACGTTATCGACTACGACCTAATCGTAGAAGTTTATGACGTTAACCCTGATGAAGATGAAACTGCAGAACCTGTATGGATGCAGACCATCTACACAGAGGACCAGCCTGCTGATATGGCTCTCTTAGACGACCAGGCTATCCACTTGGGCATGCTTCCTGTAGGCTACTACATGAAAGTAACGCAAAGTTATCACATGGATGTAAACGCAGGAAACGAGTACCAAGCAGATGAGCTCTCCTTTGATATTCAACTTGCTGCAAATCAGCTACTGGCTGAAAATACAGTTAAGTTAGAAAATAAGGATGGAGATGATGACTGGATGCTAATCATGGATGACGCTATTGAAGGAACGTTGACCTATCAACTAAGAAGCCCAACTTTTGAGTTTGAATTTGATGGAACAGCTCCTTTAGCAAGCCGCAATTACGTTCTTGCAGCAGGATATGACGCTGACACTAACGTTGACACAAAACTAGGTGAAGGCACATCCGCAGCAGACGGAACCATTACCATTACAGGTGATGTTGAACTCGGCAAAGACATGAAAGACGTTAAAGTCTGGTTAGTACCTGCAGAAAACTGGACCGATGGAACAGGAATGACCGGCTGGGCCGGAACACCTGGAAACTTCCTTTGGGAAACCAGCTTAATGTGGTACGAAGACACTAACAACTAGTTTAGTGACTTCTTTGGAGGTTCAATTAAAAAAATTGAACCTCTTATAGAAGTGAACGAGATAAGTAAATTGGGTAAAAATAGGCAAAACAAAATGAAAACACTTAACAACCTAAAAAAACTAATAGGCACCTCCTACTGGATCTTTGTAGGAATAATCCTCTTTTTTGGCCTACTAACAACTCTATCCTTAAGGGAGCTTCCCGGAGGAATTAGAGCATTTGTTGTTCAATCAGGATCCATGGAACCTGCCATAAAAACCGGATCCGTTGTAGTAATAAAGCCTAAAGAAACTTACAAAATAGACGAAGTTATCACTTTTAAATTAAGACCCGATAGCAGCACAAAAACACCTAAAGATCTGGTTACACATAGAATCATTGAAAAAGCAGAGGATGAAGGCCGAAACACTTACCTAACAAAAGGAGATGCAAATGAGGATGCCGATAGAGAAATGATCCGTGAAGATCAAATTTTGGGAAGGGTCTTTGTAAGTGTACCTTTAGTAGGGAAAATCCTGGCATTTTCGCAAACACAAGTAGGATTTATACTTTTGATAATACTTCCGGCCATTTTGATAATCTATACAGAACTTCAAAAAATCTTTAACAATCTCTTTAAGAAAAACTCCAAGGAAGGTGACACCAAAAAAGAAACCCAAGCAAACACAGAAGACAACAATATTAAAAAAGAAACAAAAACCAAAGGAGGTGGAAATAAATGAAAAAGATATTAACAAGCTTACTAATAATTGCCGCAGTAGGAACATTCGGATACATCACAACAAGCGCATACTTTAGCGACACTGAAACCTCCGAGGAAAACACATTTACTGCCGGCACTATAAACATTGCCGTTGACGGAGAGAGCCCCTGGACAACAACAGGAACCTTCTCTATTGACGATATGAAACCCGGATACGTATTTTACAGAGACGCCGAGATTACAAACATTGGAAACAATCCTGCGGACATCTGGAAGAGACTATCTAACATGGCTTATGCTGACGGCGAAACTTCCGATGCAGAAGAGCCCGGCTCTGATAACAACATTGGAGCAGTCATTCGCTACGACATGAGCATAGATGACGAGGTTTTGTTCGATGTAGATGCGGGATACGTCCTAGATGAGGGCCCACATCAACTTGCAGAAACTACCGCGGTTGAGGGACTTTACATGTATTTAGGCCGCTTAGAGCCCGGAGAATCCATGACCGTAACACAAAGCTATCACATGGACCCATCCGTTGGGAACTGGGCGCAAGGAGACATAATGACCTTGGATGTTGAGTTTTATGCTCAACAAACATCAGGAGGCGCTACAGCTCCTTCACCGGAACTGGAAGCTCTTGCAAAGGACAATCTGGACTACTTGGATATAGCAGCCTCAGACACAGCCGACATGCAACTTCATGATGCAAAAGGATGGCTGGATTATGCTCAGGGAGGCTATGGCGGACGTGACGGCGATGAAACTATCGCTATGGTAATGGGAGAAAACGGAGTCTGTGATGAAACCACAGAAAACGCAACTTTCATGATGTATGCAGGTGAAGCCACCGCTAACAACCTGGTACTTCGCCACTATGATGGGCAATCAGACGACTCCTTTGAGGTCTTTGTTGATGGAAATTCAGTTGGAACCTATGCAAATCAGTACAACTCTGAAGATCCTTCTCACTGGATAACAGCAACATTCCCTGTCGACTTCACAGGATATGCTGAGGTGGAAATAGTAGCCACAGGAGAACCCGGAAGCCTATGTGCTGCCGGAACTGACGGAACAGATTACTGGTATGGACAAGTTGCTCTAAATTGGGCTAAGATTACTGAGTAACCTCTAGTCGGTTTTTAGGGAGCCGGAGAAGTTTTTCCGGCTTCCAATAAAGCTTACTAAGTAAAAAAACAAATATAAGGAGAATTATGAATAAAACGATAAAAAACATAATGTTAGTTTTAACTGCCTTGGGTGTTTTCAGCACTCTACAGCCTCAATATACTTGGGCAAGAGAGCCAAATATAAAATTTACAGACAAGGAAGATCAAGAGGATATTTTGTTAGAAACTGAAAGTCTGGACATGGAAATGAGAGGAGGCCAGGACAACTTCGTAGAGGGAGACGATCTTTTCATAGGTGATACAACGGCCAGGGACGTCTATATAAAAAATACAGGAACAACAGATTTCAAATATAAATCTTTTATCAAAGTAGGAGATGAAACTGACGAAAACCTTTGTGAAAATTTAGAGCTCAAGGTTTGGTATAACAGATTTGATGAGAGCGGAAATAAACACGCAGAACTTAAGTACACAGGATCTTTGATGGATTTTGAAATGAATTTTGAGGGGGAGGACGAGGAACTTCAAATACCCAACGGTTACAGCTACGAAGAAAATCCAATGTATGCAGAAAAAGAACACTGGCTGTATTACAGAATTCAGGTCCCGGAGGAAGCTCCTTATGAAGTCTCACAAAAAGCATGTGACTTTGAAATCGTAACAATTGCATGGCAACAAGAGTTGATAGATGAGAATCAGGGCTTCTGGGATATCGAAAGTCTGCAATCCTCAATAACCACGGGAGATTGGACACCCTCTGCTCCCACGGGACTTAAAATCCTAAATCACAAAGAGGAAGAACTTGACTGTTCGGATCCGGAAAACCCTGCCATAACAAACAATAGAAACATTACTATAGACTGGACAGATAATCCTGAATTCGACTTAGAACATTATGACCTCGGAATCAAGGATAAGTTGGTACACGACGATTTCATAGAAGAATCTTTGAGACCAGCCACCGTAAGAGACGAGGATGGAGATTACAAATACAGAGTAAGGGCGGTAGACGAGGGCGGAAACATTAGCGAATGGTCTGATTGGTGTTATCTCATTTTAGACAGAACTATAGATGACGCCGAAGAGGGGGAAGTATTGATTAATGAAGTCATGTGGTCGGGGTCCTCGGAAAATACGTCAGATGAGTGGATTGAGCTTTACAATGAGAGTGATAGAGAAATAAAACTTAAGAACTGGACCCTGTCAATTGGAGACGAAACAGAAATTACGTTGCCAGAAGATGAAGTAATCGAAGCACACAGCTATTTCCTAATCTCCAAGTACGATGAGGAAGATGGGAATTCAGCACTAAATGTGACACCCGATCTAGTTGCAGAAGAATTAAACTTAGAGGACGCCGGAAGCCGCCTAACTCTGAAAGATGCCTTCAACAACGAAATAGACAGCATAGATGCATCGTCTGAATGGCCTGCGGGAGAAGTAAAAGAAGATCCCGAAATTCCTACAACATACCACTCCATGGAAAGAAGTGACGATCCCTCCAACTGGCACACTTGTAAAGACAGCAGCTGCAATGATGCCATTTATTGGGATGTAACAACCTCGGAAGGAGAAGATCCAAACGAGGTGGGCACCAACTATGGAACGCCCGGATCAGAAAATTCACCGGAAGGGAGTAACTAAATGAAATTTACAAATAAAACAACAACAAAAAGAGTTTTGGGCTTAATTTTGATGCTGGGTGGAATATTCAGCTTAAGTGGCAGAGTTTATGCCGAAAACATAACCGTAACCTGCAACACAAATCCCGGAGACTGCGTAATGACTCCTTCTGCAGGAGCAGCACTATTTGCCGACACCGAAAACGACAACATAAACATGTTACCCGGACAAACCTCCCACAGAACAATTGATCTTATAAATAACTCCTCTGACACATGCGAAATTGTTTTAGGTGATGTAACAAACGTAAGACTAATAGGGGACACTCCCGAAACTTTTCCTTATGAACTTTGGACCGCTTTATCAGAAGGAGGACTTGCTTTTTACGGAGGACTTTCGTCAGGACAAGCTACAAGCACAAAAAGCTTAGGCGATTTATTTGACGGAGGGGACTTACCTATAACTAGCGTTCCCGGAGGAGACAGCAAAACAGTGGACTGGCACGTAACGTTTAACCCTTTAGCCGGAAACGCTTACCAAAGCGCAGAAACTCGCTTTGACTTTGACATGCACTTTATGTGCGATGAAATTATGGAAACAACGGAATTTACCATCGCAAAGTTCACAAGCAGCTGGCCAACAAATCAAAATCCGGGAGACACCGTTACCTACACTTTAACAATTCAGGCACCTGAAGAAAGAATCTACGATGTTGTGCTAACCGACCTTCCTCCTGAGACTTTTGAGTATGTAAATGGAAACTGGAACATTGCCTCAAACATGCGCCTTTTAGCAGTAGGAGAGCCTACATATGCTTCTCCCGGTCAGTGGGATTTAGGGATGATGGAAGCCGGAGAAGTTTTAACGCTTACCTATGACGCTAAAATTTCTGACACTACCGAAGATGGGATTTATCCGGATTTAGCCTATGCTACGGGAAGAACTGCGGAAGAAGAGTTGGTTTATGCAGATTCTGTAGATTCAGGATTTGAAATTAACGGAGGAGTTGTGGATGAAAACTTTGTAGGAACTCAAGTGAAAGTGAATCAGGAGCCTCCCGCTGAGGAAGCTGATATAGAAGTGGAAACGGAGGAGATTGAGGAGGAGGTTGAGGTTGAAGGCGAGGTCTTAGGATCTTCGGATCAGAGGCTTCCCGCTACAGGAGCTAGTTTATTTATTGGATTAACCTGGATGCTTTCGATTTTAACGGGAGCAATGCTAATTTTTGTGAATAAGTTTAAAAAAGCAAAGGCTTTTAGTAAGGCGCCAATAATAGTAGTAGTAGTAGTAGTAGCAGCCATCTTCCTGGGAGTGGTGGTTTCGGGAAGAGCACATGCGCAAACGAGCACATTTGTCCTAAGAGTATCCGAGCCAGAAACTCCAACTAACAAGGAATTTAACGTTGAATTTGTAGTACTGGATCCTGCAGGTGACTCCGGTGAAAACATAACTGTAACGTGTGACCTTAAGAAACCGGGACAAACCTTCTCTACTTTAGATACGGCAAACTTAATTAAGGGAGGAGACTCCGGACTTTGCAAAATTTCAGAAAGCTTGTTAACAACAGATGGAACTTATGAAGTGAAAATTACGGCACAAAATTCCGGTGCGAGCAAGGCCGACACTGTATCCGTAGTCTACGACGGCAACGGACCCGGCAAACCCAAATGGATTGAAAAAGACAAAAAATCCAGCTGTGAATACGACGTAAAATTTAAAACTTCCGATGACGGCGGTGAAACCTCCTATGTAGAAGTGTACAGATCCGACGACAAAGAATTCACCGTAAGCCCCTCCAGCAGAGTCAGAACCGTTTCAATAGGCTCCAACGAGGAACATGAGTTTACTCACAATTTGTATGGAGGCGACTGCGGAAGTTCTTACTATGCAGTTAGAGCTTTTGATGACGCCGGCAACTATTCGGATGTTCGCGTTGAAGAAGTTGAAGACATTGTGATTAAGGAGGTTTTTGTGGGGTCTGATGAGGGAGGCGAGACAGAAGAAGGTGGAGAAGGCGCGGAATCCGGTGCAATCTTTTTGGAAGGAGGCGCCGGCTTGACTGAAGGAGAATTGGAAGGTGAGGTAGGCTTGGAAGAGGGAGGAGAAGCCGGAGAGGTGGCAGGTGAAACTACAGAAACTGAGGAGGGTGAAAGTGGGGAAGAGGCCAGTGGCGAAACTGCAGAAAATGAAGAAGGTGTTTTGGGTACTGCTGACAAGAAATTCCCCTGGTTCTTACTAGTTCCTGTTATACTTGTGGCCGGTTTTGTACTTTTAAGATCCAAGCGCAAAAAAGATGGAATCAGTTTCTCCTAAGGGCTTTAAAAAAGCAGGCCTTATATTTTTGGGCTTAGGACTCTTGGCAGGCCTGGTTCAATATTTTCCTGTTATTAAGGCTGAAATAGGATATCAATTTAAGGGAAACGCAAAAGAAACTGCGGAAGTTCGCTTAAGTGCTCCTTTAATAACCAATCAAGAGGAAGGGGCCCCGAAAGATTCCACTAAAGTCATTATCCCGGAAAGCAAAAGCTTTGGCCTGGTTATAAAAAAACTGGGAATTAACACTCCGATAATTGCTCAAGTGGATCCGTTTGATTCTAAAGTCTATCAAGAGGCTCTTGCTAAGGGAATTGCACATGCTAAAGACACTGCTCTGCCTAACGCAGGAGGAAATACAGTACTTTTTGCACATTCTTCGGATAACTTTTACAATGCTAATCGATATAATGCGGTCTTTTACCTATTAAATAAGCTGGAAACGGGGGATGAGATTCATGTGGCTTTTGAGAATAAGCTTTACGAGTATGAGGTGGCTGAAAAGAAGGTGGTTTCTCCGGAGGAGATGAGTTATATGGAGTCTTCTAAGGAGTCTAAGTTGACGTTAATTACATGCTGGCCTCCCGGAACTACGTTGAAGAGGCTTGTTGTGGTTGCAAAATAGTCGAAAAATAAAAAATAGAGGCTCCTTTAAAATGGGAACCTCCAAATTTGCACACACAAAACCCCCACTAGTATAATCACTATACTAACCAAAATGACCAAAAAAGCTGCCTACATCAAAACCCTAATAACCGCCTCCACCATCTTTGTAGTAAGCTACTTTCTAACCCACTCCCTCATAAACTACTTTGAAACTCAAGGATACTTTGCGCTCAACTTTAACTTAATCTCCGGTGTAGGCTTATTAATCTTAGGGTTAACCTATGCCGTAAGCCTTTCGTCACCTGCTTGGGGAGAATGGAGCCAGTTTATAATCGTTCCTTTACCTTTTATTTTGGGAGTTTACTTAAATTTAGTCACTTTGGAACCGGCAAATGCTTTAGTTTTTTCCATTTTAATTTTTTTAATCTTGAGCTTCTTTATAGAAAAATCCATTAACTTGGAGCAGTTGCTAGCTAAAAACATTCCTGTAGTTTTTTTGCGGCCGGGAATAAAAGGATTACTGCTCTGTATTTCAATGGTGGCAGCTACAGTGGTGCTTTTAAATCCAAGGGATAAAGCTCAGGAGTTAACCGAGACCGTACAAGAGGCGGCTAATTCGCGCGTTTCTAAGTTTTTTGATAACGGGATTTTTACGGAAAATCCTGAAGTAGGGGCTTTGCTGGAATATACTTCATTGGAACAAAGTTTAGGGGAGGAGATTACTACGCAGGTTAAGAGTGCTATTGAGCCTTATCGGCATTTGATTAATATTTTTATGGCGGTGTTTATCTTTTTGGCTATGCAAGGATTTAATGCTGTTGTTTATTTGGTTTATTCTATTAGTATAGGGTTTTTGTTTTGGATTGCACGTAAAACGGGCTTTGTAAAGAAAAAAACGGAGTTGATTGAAAAAGAGGTTTTAAGGTTTTAAAGCTTGGTCAATGGTGAGGGAGTTTTCTAAAGTGTAAGGGCCTACTTTTGTACGAACCAGATTAGACAGCACCGCACCCATCCCCAAATCTTTACCAACATCATAAACTAAACTTCTAATGTATGTTCCTTTACTGCAATTTACACGCCCTTTAATGAAAGGTAATTCTACCCCCTTTCCCGTAACGGGAAATTGTTTTGTATCAACATATTCTAATAATTCCAAGTCGTAAATTGTAACCTCCTTGGTTGGAATCATATCCTCCTTTAATTTGCCCTCCCGAGCATACTTATACAACGGTTTTCCTTTGTGTTTTACTGCCGAAAAAGGAGGTACTTTTTGTTGAATTGTACCTTTATAAGAAGAAAAAGCTTCCAAAACTTCATTTTCAGAGGGAGTAGTAAAACCCTCAGTAAAATCCAAAGGTCCTTCCAAGTCGTAAGTAGGGGAAGTAACTCCTAAAAACATCTCAAATTCATATTCTTTAGGCATTTGCATAAACTTTTGCTGTTTTTTAGTATCTTTATTAGTGAGAATAATTAAAACTCCCGTAGCTAAGGGATCTAAAGTTCCTGCATGACCTACTTTTTTAATACCTAAACCCGAACGGATTTTCTTAACCACGTCAAAACTGCTCCATTCTAGAGGTTTGTTTATGTTTAAAATCATAGAAGCATTATAGCAGTATGATAACTTAACCAAAATCAAGATCTAAGCTCTAATCAAGCTCTAAAGAGGTAGGAGGATGAAGTATCATACTCACACAAAAGTTGACTTTTAGTTATATGTAGGATATAAAACAGCTATATGATCCAGTATCATACTCGAAGCACTCTAAATACATTCACTACAACCCCTTAGGGGGAGATATTTCGTATTCAAACTTATAAGTTCTTTGTCCTGAATTCAGGAGATAAGTAGGATCCCGGATCAAGTCCGGGATGACAAAACACACCGTCATCCTGATGAAAATCAGGATCCCGGATCCTGAGTCAAGCTCAGGATGACGCGTACGTAGATGAGATGACGCGCGCAGAAAAGAGATGACGAGAACGAAAATGACATTTCACTGCTAAACAAAAAAGTATTTAATAAACAACCATTTTCCATTAAAATGGAAAGGAAAGTAAAAAACACATGAAATCAAAACAACAAAAAAACAATAAACAAAACTTAGAAGCACTGCGCCATACAGCAGAGCATGTACTTCATACGGCAATGCAAAACCTCTACCCGAATCTTAAAAAAGTCATGGGACCTCCTATTGAAACCGGATTCTATTTTGACTTTGATCTAGAAGGGCAAAACATCTCCTCTGAAGACTTCCCAAAAATTGAAGCTGAAATGCAAAAAATAATAGATGCTGATTTACCCATTACCAAAAGAGAAGTCTCCGCTAAAGAAGCAAAAGAAATCTTTGCAGACAACCCCTACAAACTGGAAACAATAGCCAAAATAGAAGATGAGGGCGCCAAAATAACCTTCTATGAATTTGGCTCTAAAGACAGCAAGTACCATGACACAGACCTCTGCAAAGGACCTCACGTAGAAAGCACAGGTGAAGTAAAAGCCTTTAAACTCTTAAGTGTTGCAGGAGCCTATTACAAAGGAGACGAGAACAACAAGATGCTCCAAAGAATTTACGGGACAGCATTTCCTTCAAAGGAGCAACTACAAAAACACCTAGACTATCTGGAAGAAGCAAAAAAGCGAGATCATAGAAAACTGGGACAACAACTCGATTTGTTCACCTTTTCACCTCTTGTAGGACCCGGTCTTCCATTATTTACACCTAAAGGCACAATCATAAAAGAGGAACTTCAAAAACATATAGAAAAAGTCTGTCGAAATTACGGTTTCCAAAAAATCCTGACCCCTCCTCTCGCAAAGATAAAGCTATATAAGCTTTCGGGGCACGCTAAAAAGTTCTCAGAAGAACTCTTTCATGTAACCTCAGCAAGAAACCATGAATTTGTAATGAGACCCGTTCAATGCCCTCATCAAACACAGGTTTTCGCTTCAAGAATGCGTTCTTATAGGGACCTGCCGATTAGGTATATGGAATCCGAAAAACAATATAGAGCAGAAAAAGGAGGAGAGGTCGGAGGACTTAACAGAGTCTACGCTATTAACATAGAAGATGGTCACTCCTTTTGCCGAGTAGATCAAGTAAAAGACGAGGTTAAAGGAATGATAAACATTATTAAAGATTTTTACTCCGCTCTAGGGCTTTGGGGAAATCATTGGATATCACTTTCAGTCAGAGACTATGACCATCCGGAAAAATATATTGGATCCACCGAAGATTGGGATGTATGTGAGCAGATGCTTACAGATGTAAACGAGGAAATGAATCTGGAGGCGAAACGTTGCGAAGGAGAGGCCGCTTTATACGGCCCAAAAATTGACGTAATGTTTAAGGATGCTTTAGGTAAGGAAGTCCAAATTCCAACAGTTCAAGTGGATTTCGCAACACCTAAACGATTTGACCTTTACTACATAAACAAAGCAGGCAATAAAGTTCCTCCGGTAATGGTGCATCGTGCTATTTTAGGCTCTTACGAAAGGATGATAGCGCTCCTAATAGAACACTTTGCAGGGGCATTTCCTGTTTGGCTAGCTCCTGTGCAGGTGCAAATCATCCCTGTGAGTGAAAAAAACAACAGCTATGCCCAAAAAGTAGCTTCTACCTTAAAGAAAAACGAAATTAGAGTGGAAATGGACGACTCCGATAACACAATGCAAGCAAAAATTCGAGATGCGCAAATGCAGAAGGTCCCTTATATGTTGATTTTAGGCGATAGGGAAGAGAAGGCTGAAACAGTAAGTGTTCGGCTTAGAACTGAAGAAAATAAGGGAGCCTTGCCACTAGAGGAATTTGTTGAAAAAGTTAAGGATAAATATTTGACCAAAGACTTAGAGTTGTGGTAAGTTTAACATCGCTGTAAAGCTGTTATGGAGAGCAATGTATAAAACAATAATCCAAAACAGCCTAAGGAGGAAACGCTTATAGAAAAACGATACTTAACAAATGGAAAAATTAGAGCACCTAAGCTTCGGGTAATTACCGGAAATGGCGATAATTTGGGCGTAATGGATCGAAATGATGCTCTAAAGGAGGCTAAGTCCAAAGGATTGGATTTGGTGCTCGTAGCTGAGAAAGCTAACCCTCCGGTTGCAAAGATCTTGGACTTTAACAAGTTTTTGTATGAAGAAAATAAAAAAGCGCAGCAAGCAAAAGCAGGATCTAAGAAGAGCGAGTTAAAGGAGTTTCGGTTTGGACCAACTATCGAGGAAGGCGATTTGCAAACTCGAATTAGGAGGACGAGAGATTTCTTGAAGGATGGTGATCGTGTTAAGATTACGATCTATATGCGCGGGCGGGAGATGATGCATCCGCAAAATGCTTTTGAGAAGATTGAGAAGATGCGGGAAGAGCTTGATGACATTGCACGAGTGGAGAAGGAGCCTAAGAAAAAAGGTAATCTTATCTCTACTACTTTTGTGAGAAAGTAAGAAGTACCACGTCATTCCGGCGAAAGCCGGAATCATTAAAAGGAAAAGTAACTATGCCAAAACTAAAAACCAAAAAAACACTAAAAAAACGAGTAAAAATAACCGGAAGCGGTAAGGTCATGGTAGGACATGGCAGAAACGGACACCTTAAGAGAAAGGAATCCGCAAATCAGAAAAACCGCAAAAAAGGCTACAAAGAATACAAAGACAACGCCTTTAAAAAGAAACTCAAAAAACTTTTAGGGAAAAAAGGAGCAAACATCTCCATAAAATAGGAGCAAAATAGATATGCCAAGAGTAAAAGGAGGGCCAAGAGCCCGAAAAAGACATAAAAAAGTCCTGAAAAAAGCTAAAGGTTACAGAATGACCCGAAGTAAGCTCTTTAAGAGAGCTAATGAAGCTGTAATGCGCGCAGGAGAACATGCCTTCCATGGAAGAAAAGAAAAAAAGCGAGACTTTCGTAAGCTTTGGATTCAAAGAATTACCGCTGCTTTAGATGGAACCGGCCTAAACTACAGCCGTTTTATTAACCTTCTAAAAAAGAAAAACATTACGCTAAACCGTAAAATGCTTTCACAACTTGCTATCATTGACCTGGAAGGGTTTAGTAGCGTTGTGGAAGAAGTGCAAAAGTAAAAAACCCCTGCTATTATAGTAAATAAGCACTTAAAGTTTTTACAACCTGCAGTAATGGATCAAAAAATCAAAACTCTAAAGGAACAATTCAAAAAGGACATTCAAGAGATTCAGGATCCGGATGCGCTTTATTTAAAGTATTTTTCTAAAAGTAAAGGGCTGGTTACACAGCTTTTAAAGGGGCTTCCGGGTCTTTCCATTGATGAAAAAAGGGAATTTGGGCCTAAATTAAATCAGCTTCAACAGGATCTAAAGCAAAAAATAGAGGTGACTCAAAAGGAAAAGGAGTCTGAAACGGCTAATGAAACGCTGGACGACCTAACTATTCCTTACTCGGCTAAAAAAACAGGCCACATTCACCCCACAAATGCCTTTATAAAAGAAATGAATAAGTTTTTTACATATTATGGTTTTTCGATTGTGGAAGGCCCTGAAATTGAGACAGCAGAGTACAATTTTAGAAAGCTGAATCTTCCCGAGAATCATCCGGCTACTGACTTGCAGGATACTTTGTTTATTAAGTCTCCGGGTTTGCTTTTGCGAACGCATACTTCTTCGGTGGAGGCGCGCATCTTAACGGATTATGATCCGCCCATTAGAGTGGTTAATGCAGGCAAAGTTTATAGAAACGAAACTCAAAGTAAGACCAATACAGCATTTTTTCACCACTACCAGGGAGTTTTCGTCGACAAAGGAGTCACTTTGCAACACTTAAAAGCCACTTTAACAAGATTCCATCAGTTTTTGTTTGGTGATGATGTAGAGCTTCGGTTTAGATACAAGTATTATCCCGAAGTTTCCCCCGGAATGGGCGTAGACATGAAGTGTAGTTTCTGCAACGGCGCAGGATGTGATGTTTGCAAGCAGCGAGGTTGGATTGAGGTTTTAGGATCAGGAATGATTCACTATAATACTTTAAAAATGTGTGAAATTGACCCTGAAGTTTATACAGGTTTTGCCTTTGGAATGGGTCTTGATAGATTGGTCATGCAAAAATATGGTATTGATGATATTAGGAAGTTATATGGAAGCGTCTTTGACTATTAGGAGCTAAATGCTTCGGGATACCATCCTTTTTCGCTCAGGTTGGCGAGTACGCCAAAATTCGCTCAAAAGGAGATATCCCGTTCGCAAATTAGTCCAAATCGTTGGAAAAGGCCTTGAAGTTTAGAATTTAAATTATGGTTTTGCCTATTGAATGGTTAAAAGAATACGTAAACACAAACAAATCTGCTGAAGAAATTGCAGAAACCTTTACGGCTTTGGGGTTAATGCTTGATAAACCTATTGAAGAAAGCACTTTTGGAAATGCAGTTTTAGACCTGGAACACCGCATGGATAGGGCAGATTGGCTCTCCATTTTAGGATGTGCCAGAGATTTTGCTGCAATGGAAGGTTTGGAACTAAAAACTCCCGAAAGAGAAATAAAAAAACCCACCCCTATAACCAAAAATGAGCAAATTCCCGTAACGGTAAATTGCCCTGAACTCGTTTCCAGATTCAACACCCGAATAATTAAAGATATTAAAGTTGAAGAATCCCCAAAATGGATGCAACAAAGACTTCAAGAATACGGCATCCCTGCCATAAATAACATTGTAGATATAACAAACTACGTCATGGTGGAATATGGACAACCTCTACATGCTCAGGATATCGCCAAATTTGAAAAAAGAGAAATTGTAATTCGCAAAGCCAAAGAAGACGAAACACTAACCACTTTAGATGGAACTGTCATAAAACTAACTCCCAAAATGTTTGTGTTAACTCAAAATGACAAGCCAATTACTTTGGGCGGTATTGTAGGAGGCAAGGAAACCGCTGTAACAAACGAAACTACAGATATTGTTTTAGATGCAGGAAACTATAACCAAGCAAATATTCGCCACACTGCAAGAGCCTTAAGTATAAGAAATGAGACAGTTTTGCGATCCGAAAAGTTCTTACATCCAAAACTTACTCAAGTGGCTTTAGAAAGGGCTATTAAGTTGATTCTGGAAATTGCAGGAGGGGAGTGCTATACGAATCAGGATTGGTATCCGGCTCCACAAGAACCTCAAACTATGCAATTGCGCTACAAAAGGATTGAAAAAATTGGAGGGGAGGCGGTAAAACCCTCTGTTGTAAAGGATCTCTTGCAAAAAATAGATTATGAAATTCTGGAAGAAAGCAAGGAGGGCCTAAAACTGCAAATTCCTTATTTTAGAACGGATGTTTTGGTTGAGGATGACATTGTTTCGGACGTTCTGCGACTCCAAAATTATGAAAATATTAAAACTATTATGCCTCCGCAAGCTCCTCCTAAAAACATTACTTTTAAGGAGCATAAGATGAAGCAAGCTGTTAGGGAGGCGTTAACTAAAATTGGAGCAGATGAGTATGTTACAAATCCTTTGGTGGCAGCTGATTTGGAGAAGGAAGATCAGGTGCGACTGGAAAATGCTTTATCTAAAGAACAGAGTGCTTTAAGAGCTGATATTAAGGAGACTTTGGGGAAGGTTGCAAAGGAGGCGTTTAAGCAGGGAAAACCGGGACTTATTTTTGAAGTTGGGCGGGTTTATTATAAGAAAGGTGCAGGAGCTAAGAAGGCTGAGAAGGCTTTTAAAGATTATGCAGAAGCGCGTAAGGTGACGGCTATTCAAGTGCCTTCTAAGGGTGGATATCTTAAAGAAGTGCATAAAAATTTGAAGACGGCTCTTGCCGGTTTGTTTAGTGAGCTTGAAATTAAGGATTTTTATTTTGAGCAGCCTAAAGATTCAGAAAAAGCTTTTATAAAGCAGGAGAATTTGAAGTTGGGAACGATAGAGACAACTAGTTTTAGTTTAGATATTGAGGCTTTAATAGAGGCGCAAAAAACACCTCCAAAGATTATAAGGGAGCATACAAATTCAAGTACTCTGGATTTTTCGCTTGTAGTTTCAAAGGAGCAGCGTATTGGTGAGATTACGCATGCTATTGAGATTTTGGATGAGAGAATAAAGGAGTGTAAGATTTTGGAGGAGTATACAGGCGAGGAGATTGAAAAGGGGAGTAGGGGGGTTTTACTGGAAGTTTTAATAAGCGCTGTTGATTTAACAGGGGATGATATTCAAGAGATTCAGGAAGCTGTTACAAAAAAGCTAGAAAAAACACATGGAGTAAAAATAAGAAAGTAGCAGTAAGCAACCCCTAGTAACCACCAATCCGTACACGCACCGAATCAGAACCCTCTCGCCCCTCATCATCCTCAACCTCCACCTTCAACTCAAGCTCCTTACCAATCTCCCCATAACCAAAATCAAAATTATACCCATAAGGATCCGACTCATCCTCCGCTATCTTATCTCCATTAACGTAAATCCTAACCTCGTCAACGTCATCCGAAGCAGAAACCTCCGCCTTTAACCTAAACACCATAGGAATAGTATCGCCATCCTCAATATTTACAATCTCAATAACCGGATCCCTATCCTTAACATCACCATCATCCTCAAACTCCAAATGCGACTTCATTTGCGGGGGATAATACCGCGAATCCGAGCCATAATTCTCATAAACCCACTGATCCACACTATACTGCCACTCCGGCAAAGCTGCAGTAATCTTTACAAAAGTCTCCACATCAGTATCGCCATCATCCTTACAGGAGTCATTAGCAATTCGACCATCCTCCTCACAAATCTCGATCTTTTGATACCAGTTACTTCGCGCTGTTGGCTCTGTTCCTTTAATAAACCACTCCGGACGAGACGGAAAATCCTCAAACGGCAACATCCCTGTAAGCTCATCAACAACAACCTTCTCTACAGTTTCTGGCACCGAAAACTCCACAGGGTCACGCTCCTCCAAATAAGCAAGCATAAACTCGCGCCAAACAGGAGTAGCCCCCGAAATACCCGACGCCACATAAGGATTCATTTTCTCATTGTTGTTATTGCCTACCCAAACGCCGGCCACTATTTCAGGCGTAAAGCCAATAGCATAGTTATCGCGCTTGTCATCAGTAGTACCGGTTTTCACTGCCACGTCATGCCCAGAAATGTAAAGCAGACTTCGCGGGCCAAAAACTGCTGACCTAGCACCATCATCCGATAAAATGTCAGAAATTAAAAAAGCCACCTCTTTGGAGAGCACTTGCCGGCCATTGCTGGAATGCGTATATAAAACATTCCCGTGGGCATCCTTAACCTCCAAAATTGGAGTCGCCTTGCGATAAACGCCTTCACCGGCAAAAACACCAAAGGCATTAGTCATTTCTAAAAGCTTAGTTTCACCGCCACCTAAAGTTAAAGCTAACCCAAAACGCTGCCGATCCGTAAACGTGGTAATGCCCATCTCTTCGGCCATATCAATCATGTTGTCAATGCCTGCAATTTTTAGGGCTTTAACGGCGGGAATATTTAGCGAATTACCTAAAGACTTTCGCAGGGACATAGGGCCTCTAAAGATTCCATCGTAGTTTTCGGGGACGTACGGCTTAGTAGGGGAGGAGCCTTCAAATTTTGTGGGCACGTCCAGTAGAGGGTAAGAAGCGGGATAACCTTGTTCTAAAAGCGTGGCATAGGTTATGGGTTTAATACTGGATCCCGGTTGGCGTGGGGATAAAGCGACGTTTAGTTGCGGATCAAACTTACAGCCGTCCGGACCGGCAATTCCCGAGGTACACCCTTGTGGTTCTTGGCTTAAGAAAAATCCCTTGGAGCCCACCATTGCCAAAACCTCGCCAGTTTGCGGATCCATAGCCACCAAAGACCCATTATAAACATTTAAACTATTTTTGGCGGATTCAATTTCTTCGTAAACTATTTCTTGGGCTTTTTTCTGAAGCTCCAAATCAAGCGAGGTGGTCACCTGCAAACCGCCCTGCTCCACAACGTCCTCACCAAACATGTCGATTAAAACGCTTTTTGCCCAAAACACAAAGTGGGGCGCTTCAAAGGAAATAGCAGCTGACTGAAATTGGAGCTCTTCCGACTTGGCGGCTTCATATTCTTCATCGCTAATATAGTGGCGCTTACCGTCGGAACCGGCCCAACCTTTGTCGTGCATTAAAGAAAGCACGTAGTTTTTGCGCTCTATTCCGGCTTGCGGATTTGCGCCAAATTGAGAGTAGTAGCTGGGGCTTTGCGGGAGTCCTGCAATGTAGGCTGCTTCTGCTAAACTTAAGTCTTTAGGGTCTTTTGCAAAGTAGGCTTTTGCTGCGGTATAGACTCCGTAGTTTTGCCCACCATAAGGGGTTTCGTTTAAGTACATTTGGATAATTTGCTCTTTGCCGTATTTGTTTTCTAGTTGAAGCGATAAAATAAATTCTTTGATTTTTCTTGAAATGGTGCGCTCTTGCGTTAATAAAGTGTTTTTGACGACTTGTTGGGTTAGTGTGGACCCTCCCTGGAGGCCTTCGCCAAATATGGTGTTTTTAAAGGCTCTTATCATGGCTTTTAAGGAGTAGCCGGAGTGTTGGTAAAAGGTGGCGTCTTCTGTTGCTAGGGTGGCGTTTATGACGTGGGGGGAGATTTCGTCGAGGGTTACAAGGATTCGGTTTTTTTCGCCGTAGACTTCAAAGATGGCGTTGCCGTCACGGTCGTAGAGTTTTGTGGAGAGGTCTTGGCTTCTTTCAAGGAGTGTGTTGGGGTTGGGTAGGAAGCGGGAGTAGTAGGCGAAGGTTCCTATTATGAGGAGGATTCCGGAGATCATACCGATTAAGGTTGCGGTTGTTAGGAAGGTTAGGGTTTTGGTGAGTTTTGTGTTTTGGGCGTTGGTTTTTGTGGAGGTTCTGGAGTGCGCTCTAATAATTTTTCCGGTGAATTTAGCAGCTACTGCTTTTTTATATTCTGAAATTGCTTTTTTTATCGGGTAAAAAGGCGAGTTTCGTTTGATTTTCATTGTCTGATTATATCACGCGGGATTTAGGGGACGAGGGTAAAAAGTGGGTTTAAATTTCTAGGTACGACACCCACGAGCGGACTTATACAAAATCCGCCCGTGGGCAGGGGAAGGCACTCTAAGTAAAAATGTAACTGCGAATGCGCTCCCGTGCAGAATCCCAGCAACCAACGTAAGGGTTCTGTGCAGCAGCATCTAGGTCGTCAAGAATGCGAATCAGATACGGATGGGCGGTCATCTTCCGAATACGCTTGGAACGATCTTTGACAAACTCTACATCCACCTCTAGCTGAGACAGCTCCGCATACAACTCTTCGAGTAACTTGAACATAGATCCCACCTCCCTAATAGTTTCTCTTTAAATACCGATCCAACTCCATGGCACAACGCTGACATGCCTTAACGTTGGATGTATCGGAGAGCCAAATATTTATGGCATCCAATATCCCTATGAGGTCAGCGTCCCGCGTCTCGTCGCGGATAAAACTTAGATCCTGCGCTCCCGGGGCACGGTACCCTTGAAGTGCGCGCAAAACACGTCGCAATGTCTCTTTCACCACAACACCTCCTTTACCAACTACCGTCCAACCAACCTACCAACCAATCATGTAGTCCAGCCCAATCCGCCTCCTGGGGGTTCTTAAGAGACCACTCGAGCGACCCCCAAAAGTTTGCCAAAGACGGATCTCGTGAAAGGGCTCTGGCCTGGAGCATAAGCTCATTGATCTTTTGGATATCCCGAAATTCGGTCGTATCCAGATAATCAAGAAGCGCCCGGATCACCTGTATAAAAGAAGCCATCTACTCCTCCTCTACGTAACCGGCGTCTTCAAGCTCTCGGAGAGCATTCAAAATCTCCTCTCTGGAACGCCGTTTAATAATGTTGCAGAGATAATCCAGATCTCCGCTGCCACCATTCAACATATGGGTGAGTATTGCATCAGCCAAAGTGCTTAGGGCATCTCGCGGATCCTTTACACCTGTGCCTACCTTATACACACAGCACCTCCTCTAGGTAAGATTGTCAACGCTCGTAGTATACCCCATAGCGACTCCAAAAACAAAAAACTCCCTTGTGCTAAAATCAAACCATGGCAGTTAACACAGACCCGCGAAAAATCGATGAGATCCTCACTAGAGGAGTGCACGAAATCTTCACCAAAGAGGACCTGCGTGAAAGACTCCTTAGTGGAAAGCAACTACACCTAAAGCTAGGCACCGACGTTACAGGCCCCCGCCTCCATTTAGGACACGCCGTAGTCCACCGCAAAATTCGCGACTTCCAAGAACTTGGCCACAAAGTCACTCTGGTGATTGGTGATTACACAACTTTGGTAGGCGACCACTCCGACAAAGTAGACATGCGCGCTGAAATCACTCCCGAGGAAATCAAAAAGAATGAGGAAACCTACAAGGAACAGTTTTTTAAGACCGTCAAAAAGGAGCAAACTGAAATTAAGCACAACTCCGACTGGCTTGCTGACCTGCAACTTTTGGACGTTATTAATCTGACAAAACAGTTCACAATTGCGCAAATGCTGGATCGCGAAACTTTTAAGCTTAGATACGAGCAAAACAAGCCTATCGGGCTAGATGAGTTTTTGTATCCGCTAATGCAGGGCTATGATTCGGTGGCGCTAAAATGCGACGTTGAGTTTGGCGGTACAGATCAGACTTTTAATTTGTTGGCGGGAAGAAAGTTGATGGAGGTGTTTGATCAAAAACCTCAATGCGCTTTTGTTATGAGGCTTTTAACAGGAGCGGATGGGCGACCTATGGGAAAGAGTCTTAAGAATTTTATTCCTCTTACTGACAATGCTAATGACATGTATGGAAAAGTTATGGCAGTTGTGGATGAGGTGATTTTTGAATATTTTGAGCTGGTGACACGTGTTCCTATGGAGGAGATTAGCAAAATGCAGGCCGCTGTTGAGACGGGGGAAAATCCTATGAAGTTTAAGAAGCGCCTGGCTAGAGAGATTGTTACTTTTTATCATTCTAAGGAGGCGGCGCAAAAGGCGGAGGAGTTTTTTGAGAGCACGGTTCAAGGGGAAGAGCTTCCGGAGGAGATGCCTGAAATTGAAGTTGAGGAGGACGTAGCTTTGTATGTGAATGCCTCTAAGGTAGCACCAAAAATGTCCAAGTCGCAGGTGCGTAGAATCATTAAGCAGGGTGGTTTTGAGGTGAATGGCGAGAAAATGACGGATCCTTTGGCGGAGGTTACTTTGAAATCGGGGGATGTTTTAAAGCTTGGCAAGCGCCGTTATGGGAGGGTTAAATAGGGATTTTAGACTATGAAGTTTTTGAATTCTTTAAAGGAGGCTCTAAAAGGAGCAAAGAAAAAGAAGAGGTATTGCTTAATTTCTAAGTGGGGAAAGACGTTGGGAAAACTCCATAGGGAGAAGTGTTTTTTTGTGAAGTTACAGGAGCAGTTTAAAAAGCGCCGTAAAAAGAAGAAGGCTAAGCATAATTTTAGGAAGATTTTTAAGAGTATTCGAAAGGGTGTGCGTAAGTTTTTTAAGACGTTGTTTAAAAAGGAGACGCTGGCAAAGATTTTGATTGTTGTGGCTACGGTGTCTATGCTCCTTCCGTTGATTCTGCCGTTTTTGGGCTAATTTACCTTTACTTTCGAAATAAAAATGTTAATCTTCCCTCAGGTGATTGACCAGAGTACATAGTTAAGGTGGAAAAAGGAGGTCTTATGAAAAGCGTGGATTTGGCATATGCGTTAAACGCAGCAATGTGCACCGAGGAAGGCCCAAATCCCTCACAAATCAAATGCCTCAAGGCTCAAGCCGACGAAGGAACAACCCTTCATGAATTTGCACTGGCATGCGAGAGAAGGGATTATAACGAGGCTTGTCGCCTTTTCTCGGAGTGGGCCCGTTGTTCAGCATGAAATTTTCCGCAGGCGGAAGCCGTTAAGAAGTGCCGCCTGTGGAAAACTCCCCCATAAATACACAATACTATCCCTCCCGCATCGCTTTAAACACCACCCACGACAAAGTATAATACTCCAGATGAAACTTGATGATAAAGTTACAAAAGTACCTCAAGTAGGCCCAAAATCCAAAGAAAAACTTGCAAACCTAAAAATTGAAACCATAAAAGACCTCCTTTATCACTTTCCCTTTCGCTACGAGGACCGCTCAAAAATAGAAAACATCCAAAACGTCCTTAAAAGTCATCAAAATGGCAAAGACACGCAAAATCCCGTTACTATAAAGGCAAAACTCACCAAAATTAAAAACATTTACACAAAAAATTGCAAGCGCCTTACAAGGGCAGCAGCTCAAGACGAAACCGGCGAAATTCAACTTATCTGGTTTAATATGCACTATTTAAAGCGGTCGCTTAGAGTAGGGGAGACCTATTTGATTAGCGGGAAGGTTGGCACTTTTAGTGGGAAAACTTCGCTGATTGTGCCTCAAATGGAAAAGGAGCAGGTGACAAACCTACATATTGGACGTATTGTCCCTATTTATCATCAAACGGAAGGTATTAGCTCACGTTGGCTGCGTTCCAGGATTAACGACGTCTTGGCGGGGGTTGAGGAGGAAAAATTTGGTGGGCTTGTTGAGGAGTTTTTGCCGGAGAAATTGCTAGAAAAGTATGCGCATTTGGTTTTAGGCGAGGCTTTAAAGCAGATTCACTTTCCGGATGATTTTGATTTGCTGGAAAAGGCGCGGGCTCGGCTGGGTTATAACGAGCTTTTTCATGAGCTTGTGCGTGTGGAAAAGGTTAAGCAAAAGTGGGAGCTGCAGCATAATCCGGTGGAGATTGACTTTGATGAGGGGATTTTGGAGGATTTTGTGGAGAAGCTGCCTTTTAGGCTTACTAATGAGCAGATAGTGGCTGTGGAGGAGATTCTGGAGGACTTTAGGGAGGGGGCAGCGGGGCTTCCAATGAATCGATTGCTGGAGGGGGATGTGGGGACAGGCAAGACGGTGGTGGCTATTGTGGCGGCGCTTGCTAACTTGGAGTCAGGACGAAATGTTTTGTATATGGCTCCTACGGAGATTCTGGCCCGGCAGCACTTTGCAACGTTTGCTAAATTCCTACCTGAGAAGTGGAGACCGTACCTACAGCTCGTAACAGGGGACAGTCCTCGCAGAGGACTGTCCCCTGAGAGGACTGTCCTTTCAAAGGACAGTCCCCTCATCACTATAGGCACGCACGCGCTACTTTACAAAAAGCAGAAATACAAAAACGTAGGGCTTGTAATCATCGACGAACAGCACCGCTTTGGCGTAGAACAACGAGAAAAACTCCTTAGTTACAACAGCGACAAAACCACTCCACATCTTCTAACCATGACCGCAACACCCATTCCAAGAACGTTGGCGCTTACCTTGTATGGCGACCTGGAAATTAGCACGCTAACCGAAAAACCCCGCAAAGAAGCGAAAATCATCACCAAAGTTGTGCCTAACTCCAAGCGAAAAGAAATCTTCAAGTGGATAGCAGCCAAAAACGAGCCCACCTTCATAGTTTGCCCTTTTGTAGAGGAAAGCACACATCCGGCGTTCGCTGACGTGAAAGCAGCTACAACCGAATATGAAACCCTTAAAAAAGGCGCACTTAAAGGCAAGAAAGTAGGCGTTTTGCATGGGCAGCTTTCCTCACAAGAAAAGCAAAAAGTGGTGGAAAAGTTTGAAAAAGGCAAGTTGGACGTTTTGGTCTCCACGCCGGTCATAGAGGTGGGCATAGACATTCCCGATGCAACTGTTATGGTTATTGAAAGTGCTGAAAGGTTTGGGTTGGCTTCGCTTCATCAGTTGAGGGGGCGTGTAGGGCGTGGCAAAAAAGATGGTTATTGTTTTGTTTTTGCCAGTAGTGAGGAAAAGGAGCGGGGGGAGTCTAATGCTATTAAGCGTTTGAAGAATTTGGAGAAGTTTGAGGATGGTTTGAGTTTGGCGGAGATTGATTTGAAGATGCGTGGGCCGGGGGAGATTTATGGAGTGGAGCAGCATGGGTTTAAGAATTTTAAGATTGCAGATTTGAGCGATATTAACTTGATTGAAAATGTGAAAAAGGATGTTAAGATGTACCTCGAAAGTTTTCAAGGATGATCCTTAGTTAAGCAGGTGCTTTTCCTTTTTATAGAAGGACAGAAGTGGGATTAGACCAAGGATAATCCTTGAAAAGCGTGCCTGAATCACTTTAACGAAAAGACGTAAGAGGTATTTACACAAGGATAATCCTTAAAAACGAGAACATGTTAAGAATAACCACAGGAACAGCAAAAAATAGAAAACTAAAAACACCCAAAATCCCTAAATTCAGGGCAGTACAGGAAGTAGCAAAACAAGCAGTATTCGCTGTCCTTGCAGAAAAAACCTCAGGAGCAACCTGCCTAGACCTCTTTGCGGGCAGCGGAAACATGGGCATTGAAGCCTTAAGCAGAGGCGCCAACTGGTGCGATTTTGTGGATGAAGACGGCAGAGCCACTAAAGCAATCGAGCAGAATCTAAAAACCACTAACCTGCAGCAAAAGGCGGAAGTGCATCAAAAAGAGGCAGTGAAATTTGTAGCAGATTGCCCAAGAACCTATGACATTATTTTTGCAGATCCCTTTTATAGCGATCACAAACACAAGTTTTTAATGGAGCTTCTTCCGGAGACTCTAAATGAAAACGGAGTGGTGGTCTTTTTTCATGAGGAAGGTATTGATATGGCAAAGTTACTGGAGAAGTCGGTGTTGCAGTCGGTGGATTCCCGGCGTTATGGCAAGAGTTTTGTGGATTTTCTTGTTGCAGGTAAGTAACCTCTTATTGATTGACAAATCCCGTACCCCATAGTATAATTACGTTGTAGAAAGAGTGATAGCTGCAAATTTTAAACTCCAAGTAAACTTAATCCTTTAAGTAATGGGGATTCTCTTAGAATTTGCTCTATTTCTATCTACTTTTAGATGTATTTGTGCTTGTTGTAAGCACTTTGAAAACAAGATACGCATTTTAATCTCACTTGAGGAGATAGCCTATAACAACGTTAAGGGAAGTTAGTTTCCATTTTGTAGGTTATTTCCTCAAGTGAGGAGGGACGTTATAGACCTAGTTCCTAAAGGATCCGACAGGGATTCTTTAAAGCCTTTTGGTAGGGTAGCCTTTCTTAGTTTCTAACAGGAGGTTAGAAATGTCCACAATACTGACAGTAGACTTCATCTTGTCAACCATCTCGCAGGAGGTGGTTGGGACGTTATTCGCAGTTGCTCTAGCCGCGCTGGCCAATTTCCTGTGGAAAAAGCACAGGTTTGGCGGGTGGACGGTGAAAGTCATCCGTCCTGACGGCTCTGTGGGCACTATTCGTCCCGTGGGCCGCAAGAAAATGGAGGAGGTCTTGGACGACCTCACAACGATGTCCGTTTTCTTGAAAGGACTGGTCTCGCCCTACGGGTGGCTGACCATCGATCTGGTCACCGAGGGAAGGGAGATGGACGTGCTGGAAATCGACCACTCCAGCAAGCAAATCAGCGTCGACTTGACGGTGGAAGGTTGTGTGAAGTAATTCCGTTTTCCAAAAAGGACCCGATGAAAAGCTCAAGACTGCCCTTCACATATCACATACGTGAAGAGGTGCTACTGATGGTAGTAGGGTGGAAACACACCTGCTCAGGAGTAGCTTAATGTGCACATACTAGCTCAGGGCATCCTAAGTTGGAAAATTTATCTATCTCGGGTCAGTGGGCCTCGAAGTAACGCCGGGAGAATTTCTAATACGCATGTAAAAGGCCGTGGTATTAGAGCGATAAATTTACGAAAACCTCCCTACTGCATAATCAAAAGTTAAAGCAAGGTTTGCTTTAACTTCATCCCCCCTCTGAAAATGCGTATCTTGTTCTGCTTTAGGGCCAAGCCCTACTGATGAGTTTTCCTTTGTTTAATCCTGTTAATTCAAAACTGGTGTAACTAAGGTAAAACGAAAGCAGAAAGTTCTTTGAAAATGTAAGACATGATTAGTCTGCATGGGGCAATCTGCTTATAACATAATGTTGTAGGTAGTTTGCCTCGTGCAGAGATAGGCACCTGCAAATATAATCATTGTCCAGGCCGCGGAGACGAAAGGATTTGTCTCAAGGCACGGACCAATCAGCAAGGAGGCTGAGATGAAAAACACAGTAGTGAAGTTCGTTCCATCCCGAGAACAAAAACCGATGGCTTATGTCGACGGAAAAGTCAGCTTTCCGGATCGTCGCGGGCAACAGCCTGAGATTGGTGAAATCTGGGAAGTCGAGATTGCTGGACAGAATCCCAAGGGTACCGTCAACTTCCTTCGCATGGTTCGGAAGGTTGAGATGGTTGAATGGTCTTGGAGTGACAAGTTGGGTAGCCGAAGCCGTCGCCCTGCCTGCTTGGTAATTACTCGCAAGGGTGACATTTATCGTTTTACCGGCAGCGATATCGAGGGCGTTGTCAAAGTCGTAAACTCCAACTACGTCAAGCAAGGTAAGTGGAGCCACACGACCTTCCATTGCATCTCTCCAGAAGGAACCAAAATCTACTCCTGGAGCCAAAGCTGGGGCGAAGGTTTGTTTTGGCCGCAGGCTTCCTGGGAGGAGGCCATAGCCGAAATTCAGAATGCAGCTCCGCAGGCTAAAGCCCAGGCTGTGGAGAACGTTATAAGGGAAAACTGGCCCCATGCGGCCGGAAAGTTCGACGAGAATCGTGCAGCAATGCACGCATTCGCCGGTGTCGAAGGCCCTATGGAATGGACATGGAACGATGGGCTCGCAAGTCGAAGTCGCCGTCCTGCCTGCCTGATAATCACACCCCAAGGGGATGTGTACCGATTCGAAGGGGGTGACATCGAGGGTGTGGTTAAGGTTACGAAAGAGGACTATGAGAAAAACGGGAAGTGGAGCAATTCTACCTACCACTGTGTTTCTCCCTCCGGGTCCATAATCTACTCCTGGCGACAGAGTTGGGAAGAAGGTTTGTTCTGGCCACAAGCTTCTTGGGAGGAAGCTATCACCGAAGTTCAACAGGAAGCTCCCCAAGCGAAACCAGAGGCCATTGAGGCTATCATCAGGGAACACTGGAGCAGGGCTGCTGAGAAATTCGATGAGAATCGTGCAGCAATGCAAGCTTTTTCTTAAGAAGACTGTTGTAAAAGTTTCGCTTGGCTAGTTTAGCAAGCAGAAACGGCAGCGATGCTCTCCACAAGAGCATCTAAAAATAAACTAGTGGGGGAGAACTCCAACTCCCAAATCAAAAAGGAAAAAAAGTAGTCCGAAGGGACATCTCTTACCAAACCAAGTTGTTTTATTGGTTTGTGCGTATAGAGATGTCCCTTTTTTGTTGCCTCTAAAATCCAAAAATAAAAATCCAAAGAAAAGGTAAACAACCAAAGCATCCAAAGAATGTAAAATAAAACCATGTCAAACAACTCCCTTTGGGACTACAACGAAAAAGAACTCAGTAAAACAGAATCAGGAAGGGCAAAAATACTGGAAAGAAAGCTTAATTACGGTAGAAAAGGTAACGAGAAAATAAGCATTGCAGAAGTTAAGAAGTACTGGGATAAAATGGATCTTTTTCCTTTAACAAGGAAGTTCTGGAAGATGATGTTGGAGGAAACGTCAGCCGGAGTGCCAAATTAGGCCTAAATCAGGCTCTAAGGGCTTAAAATCAAATCCAAAAAACATCCAAAAATTGACAAAATCACCCCAAACACTTATATTGCGTAAGCTTAGAACTTGTATATAATAAAAGCACCTTAAGCAATAAGCAGAGCAAAGAGATAAAGAAAATCTAAAAGAAAATCTAACCGAGCCTACTAAAAGCAAGCTCAAATTAAGCTTAAGCAAACAACAAACTAAAAGGAAAAACTAAAATGCCGGTACCAAAAAGAAAACACAGCAAAAGACGAAGCAAAATAAAGCGCTACAACCACTACATCCGTAAACTTAAAAAAAAGGTTAAGAATGTTGTAAAGGTAAAGGAGGGAGTGTACAAACGACCTCATGTGGAGGAGGAAGTCCAGATTTAAGAGTTACCGCAAGCACCAAAGAATCGAGTTAGGACCAAGATCAGCTCCACAACCAAAACCAAACAAAAGCAAATTAAAAACAAAACATGCCCGGAAAAACCGACAAAAGACACTTAGCACGCAAAATAGCACTAGGCACACTCTACTGCTCCTCCGAAAGCAAAGAAATCCCCATAGAAACCTGCCAAACTCTAGCAGAAGAAACCCTCGAAATAACCCAAACCCAAGAGAAAAAAGAAGAATACGACCAAGAACTGGCCAAAGAGCTCATCCAAAAAACCCCCGAAAACAAAGAAAAAATTAATCCCATCATAAAAGAATGCGCCCCTCAATGGCCCCTAGAAAAAATCTTTAAAATCGACTTAATAATATTACAAATAGCAATCTACGAACTCTTGATAAAACAGAACACACCCGATAAAGTAGTTCTAGACGAAGCCGTAGAACTTGCCAAAGAATACGGCAACGACACATCAAGTAGTTTTGTAAACGGCGTCTTAGGCACCGTTTTTGAAAGAAAGGACAAATATGTATCTTAAAAAAGTTCAAAAAGTTATATTGGAAAAGACAGGAATTGAGCCTGAAGAGGTAGAGCCGGCAGATTATTTTGCAGAGGATTTAAATCTGGGCGAACTGGAGTTGCAGGAAATTCTGGAGGCTCTGGAGGAGGAGTACGAATTGGAGCTAACGGAGCGTATAGAGGAAATTGAGACAATTGAGGATTTGGTGACGCTTTTATCGGAGGAGCTGGACTAAAAAGAGAAACCGAACTAAAAACTAGTTAAAATCCTGTCCGAAAAGCCAATGCAACATTATATAGACACAAAAAAACTAGGTGAGATCCTGGAAATAGAGATTAAAAAGGAGAATTTATTCACTAAGGCGTTTACGCATCGCTCTTATTTAAACGAGCATCCGACTTATGAGTTTCCTTCAAATGAGCGGTTGGAGTTTTTGGGAGATGCGGTTTTGCAGCTAATTTCCTCTGAGTATCTTTTTGGAAAGTATGAAAATCCTGAAGGTGACTTAACTAATTTTAGGGCAGCTTTGGTTTGCACTAAGTCGCTGGCGCAGGAAGCACGCCGCCTAGGTTATGGTGACTTTTTGCTGCTTTCTAAAGGGGAGGAGGCCACAGGAGGACGTAACCGTCAGTACATTTTAGCTAATACTTTTGAGGCGGTTTTGGGCGCCATATACCTCCAGGAGGGCCTAGAAACATGTCAAGAATTTGTAACTAGAGAGCTTTTATATAAGGCAGATAAAATTATTGAGGAGGAAACCTATAAAGATGCTAAATCTCAGTTTCAAGAGGAGGCGCAGGAAAAACTGGGAGTAACTCCGCAGTATAAAGTGCTGGATTCTTGGGGACCCGATCATGAAAAGCAATTTAAAGTTGGCGTTTACTTGGCACGTGAAGAATATGGAGTGGGCCAAGGCTCCAGTAAACAGAAAGCAGAGCAGCAAGCAGCCGTTAAGGCATTGGACAAGCTAACCACTGTTTGATAGAATCCTTCCGTATGTCAGTAACAATAAGATTAGCGCGAATAGGAAAGAAAAACGCACCGGCCTATAAAATAGTTGCAGCTCAAACCCGCACAAAGAGGACCGGTAAATTTCTGGACGTCCTGGGCTATTTCAATCCGTCAGAAGGAAACGACGTTTATGAGATAGACATGGACAAATATCAAGATTGGAAAAATAAAGGTGCTCTCTCTACGGAAGCTGTGGAGAAGTTGATTGAAGGCACCTATGAATATAAAGTTTATAACCCTAATGCTGAGGAAGAGGTAGAGGAAGAACCCAAGGAGGAAGCGGAAGCGACTCCAGAGGAGGATTCCACTGAAGCTGAAACTGAAGCGGGGGAAGAGAAGGAGAACAATAAATGAAAGAATTTGTTCAGTACCTAGTACAAAGTATTGCAAAACATCCTGAGGATGTTGAAGTAGTTGAGAAGCAACTCGACGAGACCTATATTAAGGAGGAAATTTCAGTTCACCCTGATGACATGGGTCTTATTATTGGGCGAAACGGCCGCACTATTCGTAGTGTGCGTGAGTTGGCTAAGGCAAAGGCTATTAAGGCTAATGTTAAGGTTGACGTTGAGCTTTTGGAGCCTGACCGAGAGGAGAAGGGCGTTAAGGAGGCTGTAGAGGAGGCTGCTGAAGAAGTGGCTGACACTGCAGAGGAGGTTGTTGATTCCGTTGAGAATGAGGTTAATGAGATGGCGGAGGAGCTTATGGATATGGTTGAGGGTGATGATGAGGCTGATTCCGAGGAGGTTGAGGCTGCTTAAGCTTTAAGTTAGTTAACGAGAAGGCAATTATTTTCTTCTTTTTAAATAAAGGAGGAACTTGAAACCCCCACTTTGTGGGGGTTTTTTGTTATTGCTATAATCTAAACATGCTAACCATAAACATAATCACATTATTCCCTGAGCTCATAGAACCTTACCTTGAAAGACTCCCCTTTAGTAGAGCCATTGAAAAGGGAGCATTAGAAGTAAATTTAATCCAACTTAAAAACTATGCAATTGATGAGCGGGGAACAGTTGACGGCAGGCCTTATGGAGGGGGAGTGGGGATGCTTTTACGAATTGAGCCGGTTTGGCAAGCTTTGGAAAGTGTTTATGGCGCCTTTGATAATCCCGAAAAAATACAGGCAGATTTAGAAAACACAATTATTGGCTTAACCCCTTCAGGAAAAACTTTTACTCAAAAAAAGGCGCAAGAACTTAGCAAAAAATCAACTATAACTTTAATTTGCGGGCGTTACGAAGGGATGGATGCACGAATTAAGCAGCATTTAACTACAGAAAACATCTCCATTGGGAACTATGTGCTTTCAGGTGGAGAAATTCCGGCTTTAGCTATTATGGAGGCAGTTGTGCGACTCCTCCCGGAGGCTATAGAAAAGGAAGAGGCAACCCTGCTGGAGTCTTTTTCACAGGGGCTTGATCAAAAAAAGGAATACCCGCAATTTACACGCCCTGAAACCTACAAAGGATTGGCGGTACCGGAGGTGCTACTTTCAGGCCATCACGAGAAGATAAAAAAATGGCAAAAAGATCAAATTAACTCTTAAAATGTCTCAAACTTTAGAAATACTACTGCATGACGGAATAAACTATCTATTGCCGCTAAACCTCTTTAATTTCGTAATGTTGGTAACAGGATTACCCCTGGGATTAAAAATCGCAAAAAAAGAAGTAAGCCACATAAGCACAGTTAGTTTAATTTTAGTAGGATACACAACCTTTGCATTAAATCATTTAAACTCACAACTATTTCCATTTAATAAAAAAACCTTACTTATAATCCTGGCTCTATGGTCAATCACAAATGCGATTATTTGTTTTAAAGACAAAAACCTACAGCTAATTAAAACCAAGGCACTCCTAAAATATTCTCTTGCTTTCCTTTTAATAAGCACTTTCCTATATCTGCTTAAATCCTTTGAACCGGAAATAAATCACATAGAAAGAACCATGAGCTTGGGAATTTTAAACGCGTTGGAAAAAACAACCAAACTACCTCCTAATGATTTTTGGCTGGCAGGAAAGCAGCTTAACTATTATTATTTTGGCCATTTTTTGATAAGTAGCCTGCTAAAGCTAACACAAATACAACCTGTACCCGGATTTTATGTAGGAACTATCTGGATGTATACAACCTTTATGCTCCTAACTTACACCACTGCAAAAAACTTATATGAAAAATTCTCCTCCAATAAAAGTGGGCAAAAAAAAGAGGCGGCACTTATAAGCACTTACTTCGTAACTCTGGGGGGAACACTGTATCCTTTTAGGTGGTTTATAGAGAATGTTATTAGACTGCTGGAAAAGCAAAAAGCAGTATCTTTTTTGTTTACGGAAGCTATAAGACCCAATAACCATAGACTTCTAGATATTCCACTATATAGCTTTTTATTTCATGAGTTACATGCGCATACTTGGGGGTTTATATTGGGCCTTATGATAATTAATGCTTTAATTCAATTAAAGAGTAGCCACATAAAAAAGGAGTTCGCTAAAATCGCATGGACAGGGTTCCTATTGGGAATAACTTTTATGACTAATTCTTGGGACACATTAACATTAGGAGTGCTCGTGGGAAGCACAATACTCTTTTACCTGAAGCCTAGAAAATTCGACCTGCAAACAATAGCAAAAAAAATAACGGGAATACTAGCGGTAATCACAATCGTTCTTATAACAGCACTGCCCTGGAAAAGCACCTTTACATCTCCTATAACAGGAATAGCCATTACAGGAAACTCAACACCAATAATGCTATTACTTAGCTACTGGGGAACTTTTTTAGGAACCCTGATCCTGTACTTAATAGCGCAAATAAAATCAAAAAGGAAAGTTTGGTCCGTAAAGAAACCGGAGATCACTTTTCCACTCGTCATCCTGCTTATAGGAATAGTGCTACTAATCGCTATAGAAATATTTAGTGTAAAAGACCTTTTGGTAACAGTACAAAACAATGGATTTAACACTTTCTGGAAAACAAGCTTGCAGGTATGGATATGGTTTAACCTTTTTACAGGAATCTTCCTAGTAGAGGCCTACAAAAAAACCAAGAACAAAAGGCTCTATGCAATTCTTTTTATGGTACTTATATTTACAACGGCCAATTTCAGCGGAAAGATGCTTTTTCAAGGTGTTTTTAAGGATAAAAAGTTCTCCGGAATAAAAAATGGATTAGCCTTTTGGCAGGAAAGTTACCCCCAAGAATATGAAATTTACAACTACTTAAAATCCCAAGAAGCGGACTCAAGTTTGGTCATTGCAGAAGCCCCTGGGCAAAGTTACACACATTACAACCTAATGTCGGCATTCGTAGGAGCCGAATCAGTATTAGGATGGTACACCCACGAGATAACATGGAGAAATGAGCCAACGGAACTTAAAAGGAGGCAAAGGGACTTGTATAAACTATATACAAAAGCTTCGGTGGAAGAGGCGAAAAAAATAGTGCAAGACTACAAAATTGACTACATCATTGTTTCCGATAAAGAGAGAGAGACCTACAAGGATTTAAATGAGAAAACTTTAAGCAGGATAGGGAAAGTAGAATATAAAACCAAGGACATACTGCTTATCAAGGTAATTTAAGAGGAGGGAGATTCTGTAAGGGGAAGACAGGTGCCGGAACCATCGCATTTTTCAACCATACCCGCGGTGGAATCGTATTCATAAGTACCCCCATCTGATGCGGGACCAACCACAACAAAACTGCTGCCTGAGGGGGAAGAATAAGTGTAAGTGTCGCCCTCTTGGGGAGAGTCATCGGGCCAGCTTGTAACATAGGGGGAGTCGGCTAAAGTTGATTGATCGGGATAATAACCTTCTAACAAATAAAACGATTCGGCTGCCTCCGCAAGCTTTTTAACATTAGCAATTCGCACAGAATCGCGCGTTTGATTCCTGTAAAACTCTGGCTTTAGGACCGAAAAAACCACTCCGGATAAGATCCCCAAGAGAACTACTACTATAAGAAGCTCTACCAACGTAAAACCTGCCTTTTCTTTTCCTAAAAAATTCAACATAATAATTGTTACTGAAACACGGGAGTTCCTGTAGCCCCGCCCGATTCAAGGCATTGTGCACCAGAACAGATATAGGGGGAACAGCAATCACTATCCCCGGAACAATAACCACCCAAGCTCTGGCAAGGCTCCATACATCTATCTGATATACAAACATAACCGGAACAACAGTCTGAATCGTCCGAACAGGGATCGTAGTAGCCCTCACATTCCAAGCAAAGGTTCTCATAGCAACTGCTGCCAGTGGAGTCTCCGCAGCACTGAAAGTCATAATCGCAGGAGGCTCCGGTAGCACCACAGCAATCAGCATCCGCATAGTCGGTATTTCCATCACAGTCATTATCCACACTATCCGAGCAACTCGACTCTGAACCAGTCTGGCAGTCAGTATCGGCACAATCAACAAAACCGTTGCAATTATTATCAACACCGTCTGAGCAGGAAACCTCAGTATCTCCTTGACAATCCAGGTCGGCGCAGTCAATAAGGCCATCGCAATCATTATCCGTACCATCAAAACAGGCAACTTCTATAGGATCGCAACTTGGCGGTGTAGTACCACTACCAGTGCCATCACCGAAATCAAATGAAGTATCTGTTGCTAAACCTCCAGAAAGACCCTCACAGATCCCTCCTAAACATTCGTATAACTGTCCGGTATCTGAATGATATTCATAAGTCCCTCCGGATGAATTTGCTACTGAAACCGTAAAAGCACCGGAAGTGTAAGAATAAACATAAGCATCGTCACCAGTGGGAGAGCCGTCTGGCCAGTTTGGTAAATAGTCAACTGCAGCAAGGGCGGCCTGACTTTCTGGATAGCCTCCTTCTAAATTTGCATACACTTCTGCGGCGTCCGCTAACTTTTTCACGTTGGCTATTCGTACAGAATCCCGTGATTGGTTTCGAGCAGCTTCAGGACGTATAACTGTTAAACCAACAGCTGCTAAAATCCCCACTAAAACAACAACAATGAGAAGCTCCACCAAAGTAAATCCATACTTTCTATCTTTAATATCTTTTAATAGTACTTGCATACTTATTCAGCTTCCGGTGTGGCTGCGGGAGCTTCCGATTCTTCCGCAGAGCCCTCCTCAAGTTCCTCCGGGGGAGTTTCCTCTACAACTATGTAATCCTCGGGAGAAATATCATAATGCCTTAAACTCTTAACCTTCTCTATAAAAGCGGTGAATTGAGGACTTGCAATATCGAGCTCAATGACCTCGTCGGTTACTGCATCTGCACGCACATCCAAATAGGGGGAAATCAGCTTAAAATTAGCAGAAAAGCCTGTCGCATCTTCCTGTTCGCTTTTGTTATAGCGGAAATCTTCCACTACAACTAAGCGGGAGGCATTTTCAACCCTTTGCATTAAGGCCAAAAGACCTTGACGGGGTCCTAAAGCCTCCAAAGATACGGTCACATTTTCGTAAGAAACATTTTGGGCGCCTCCGGAGGGATCTGAAGAACTTGAGGAACCTACAGCGGGTACAGCTGAGCTACTCCCTTTGCTGTATGCAAGTTGCTCTACACCTAAAACGGATTCCCTTGCCATCAAATCTACCTGAGCTAGAAGCTCAGGAACTGTTGGTTCGGACACTAAAGTCTTGTTTATAAAATCAGAATACTCCCGAACAACTTCTTCTAAATCAACCAGTAAATTAAGCGTGGAAACTTTGGTTTGCAACTGGCGGGAAAGATGCTGCTTCTCATCTAGGTTCTCTTGGATAAGAGGCATCTCCTGATATTTAGGGAAAAGGACTAAAAAAAGTAACAAGCCGGTAGCAATAAGCGAGATCAAAGGTATTAAAAAGTTTAACAAAAAGCCAGTCACCTTAGAAAGATCAAAGCCTTTTACATTAAGGCTATCTAAATTAACTTCTTGATTTAAATCCAAAGCCATTAAAACCCTTTCTTTAAAGCCTCCCCGTTATAAGTAATGGAAATCACGTAATCTACAGTGGAATCGTTAGAATTTAAGGTCACTGAGTTTAGGTAGGCCGTTTTAAAAATTGGAGTTTTTGAAGCACTTGGAGTTGATTCGTTAATAGAAGGATCTAAAACCTCCTGTTTATTTAAGTTAGCTAAAAATTCAGAAACCAGTAAGTAATTGGAGGCTCTTCCCGACACCGAAAGCTCCGAAGGTCCTTCAAAAGAAAAGGACGTCACCTCCACACCCTCCGGAATACGCGAATTAAAATCCGCTAACAAATCCGAATAATACAGTCGAGAATTTAAAATCCCCGACAAAGCCTGATACTTTTTATACAAATTACGTGCCACAATTTCCGTTGAAGCCATTCCCTTAATTTCAGAACGCGCCTTCTCAATACGGGATTCCTCCACTTCTATCTGCTTTTTTAAATCAGCTACCTTGAAATAAAAGTAAGCGCTAACACCGGCAACCAAAACAAACAAAACAATAGAAATAATTGAACTAAACTTAATAGCCTTAGTTTTAAACTGCTCAACTTTTTCTTCTTTTGTTAGTAAGTTTATGTCTGAATTCATTTTTTCCTTTTTAAAACTTCCCGTAACTTCCGCCTAAAAATCCTCCGGCTACCGCAAACCCTAAGAAACCTTCATGGCCAATCCCACAGGAACAGCATAAATAGGGCCTTTCCTATGAAAATCATCCTTAGAAGTATCTACCGAATCCAAATTTAAATTTGTCCAGGGATTAGCCAGCTCCACCTCCACGTCAAAATTATTCACCATGTATAAAAGTAAACCGGGCATAAGGGCAGTTTCTCCTGAAACAACTATCTTATTTATTCTAACATTTGGATTGTGTGTCGTAAAAAACACTTTAGACTTTTTAATTTCTGATATAAGCCGATCAAATAAGGGATGCAGGGCCTCATAAACTTTGCCTTCTACTTTGGATTTGTCCAGACCGTAGCTATTCTTGTATTCTTTAGCACGAGTCATATCCAAATCCATTTTTTGGGCTAGGCTCTTTGTAAGCGTCAGATCTCCAAGAGGAATAGTGCGTGTTAAGATCACAAAACCTTTATAGGCCAAAACTATTAGAGTCTCTTTGGGACCAATTTCTATAACTAGCTCTGCCCCGGTAGCATGCATGTCGCCTCCTAAAGCACGTGTCATGGAAAGGGATTCGGGCTCTAAGGCACGCGGAGTTAGCCCAGCCTCTTTAACGATTTGTATGTATTTTTGAGATACAGTTTTTTTAGCGGCTACTAGCAAAACGCTTGTTTTATCCTGATCCTCTAGATCCAAGTTCATAACGGCATAACCAAGTGTCACCTCCTCCAAGGGAAGGGGGATGTACTGTTCGGACTCGTATTTAATAAAGTTATCTAGGTCTTTTTTGCTCATATGAGGAACTTTTATGGTTCTAACAAAGACCTGATCTTGAGGAAGACTTACAATTGCATCAGTTGATTCAAAGTTAAAGTCAAAGAGAAACTTTTTTAGCTCTCTAGAATAGTGAGTACGGTTTTCTTCATTTTCTATATCTAAAGTAAAATTGGGCATCTCATGGGATCCCCAATTTAAGAGTGAGTTTTTGGATTTTTTCTTTTCAACTTCAACAGCACTAAAACCGTTAGTTTTAAGGTGAAGACCTAGGGCAGACATATTTATATGATAATGCTTAAGGCTCCTTTTATCAATCAATTACTTGTTAAGAAGAAGACTAGAAAAGATTTTCAGTTTTACACTCTAAAACGAAGAGTAAAGAGTTTAGAAACAGTAAACTTAGTAGGAACCCCTCACAGTAAAGGTATCGCTTATGTAGTCCTCTGCTGCAAAGATGCTTCCAACAGGGGCATTAACTTGAAAGATGTGAAGATTAACATCAACTCTATCGGGAACTCCCGCTGCAGATGTGACCTGAAAACAAGAACCCGCACATTCTACAGCCACCCCTCTCTCGGCATCTACATCCAAAAGAGATACAGGGGATCCTGTTTGATCCTGCCAAGTAAAAGATGTGGGAGCAGTGGTATTATCCACTTGGTAGGTTATTCTATAACCATTACGCTTAGTTAAACGCAAAGTTCTATTGTTTCCTGTTGCTTGAGCCGAAACCGAATTTTTGATGTCGTTTTGCAGTTTTAAAAAGATAAAGTTGGTAATCTGCTCTACTTCGTTAGCTGCTTGAGTTCTAGTATTAGTGCGTACAAGTGTAATTATTATGTCAGTCGACAATCCTATTACAACTGATAAAAGGGCCACAGACACTAACAATTCCACAAGTGTAAAACCTTTAGTATTTTTAGTTTGTTTTTTGTTTTTGCTTACAACCATGAAGTCCTAACGAACACTCCAATTGGATAACTGCGAGTAATTATGTGTAAATTTTGTTTCTCCACCAATTTCCCAGGTAGAAACGGCTATAACATTAATTACCTCAGTATTTCCGGAAACTGTTTCAAAGTAAATACAGGAGGTTATACCGTCAGATGCAGCAGGCAAACCTTCAACAAGCGAAATTCCGTCATTAATGTAGCAAGATCCTGCATCAGAACAGTCAGTAGTGCAATTTAATCCGGATGCATAAAGATAGAAGTCCTCCCAAGTTGCGGACGTAATGTAGTCATCCCGCAAAGCTCGTGCTCTTTCAAGCTGTTGATTAGTTAGGCGAGTTCCCTTTACAAGACGCTCATTAACTGTGGAGGTTCTCAGCGTAAAAACTGCTAAGGAAACCATGGCTGTTACAATAATTATACCCACCCCTAAAGCTATGATGACTTCCACCAAACCTATCCCTTCCTCCCTTGACTTTTTTGCTAGGCAATTTCCAGGGATTATCCTTGGTTGAAATACGCCTTCTCTCTCTAAAGAGAGGCGAAAGTGCGTTTGGGACAAAGGATGATCCTTGCAAACCTTTAAGGACATGTAACTCCCTCTTCAACTAAAAGCCCTCCCGGAGTATTTGCCAAAATAGAAACACATTCAGCACCGGTTGCATCGGATTCTCCAATAATTACAAAACAATTAGATCCGTTTGCATCACAGGGGGTTGCCGGACTCCCTCCTGTTGTGTAAGCGTTTCCTGTAAACATGTCAAAAAGAATAACGTTGGAATTTTTAACCTCAATATCTCCTATTAAGGGATCAAACGTATCCTCTTTGCTAAAGGAGTCCAAGGCTTCCGAAAACGTGTATAAATCATAGGCATTGGTTCCATCTGCAAATTGAACACCCCAATAACCCACGCCGGCATCGGCAGATTTTAGGCCACCCAAAGCATTGTTTTGGGCTGAACGAAGGCTATCTTTTAGTTGCGCTGTAGACTGTTTTAAGTTTTGGTTTCTTGTGTAATTGGTAAATCCGGGAATAGCAGCACCGGCTAGGATTGTTATGAGAGAAACTACAATTAAAAGTTCTACAAAGGTGTAACCATGGACAGATTGTTGCATGGATTTATGATAGCACAATCTAGGGATAGGGGAGGGGCTAACGGAGAAAAAGGGATTTAGGGATTGGTGACGCCGTAACAGGGATCGTAGTTGTCGGTAGAGGAACAACCCACGCCATTACCGGAGGAGGTTATTTCTACTTGAGATACTATTGTATAAGTGGAGCCATCAGAGGAGTTGTAAAGGTAAGGAGAGCTTGCTCCGGAGGGGTCTTGAGGAACGGGATTCATGTAGCTTGATAAAGCAGCAACTCCCGAAATATCTGCCCAGGAATGCGGATTAGGATACACTCGATTGTCTGCAAAGTACAATTCCAAACCTGCTTGAATACGCTTTAAATCAGCAATTCTTTGCTTGTCACGCGTTTTAGCACGCAACGCCTGTGGATTTAGTACTTGCAAAACTATACCGGACAAAATTGCAATAATAGAAACCGTTATCATCAGCTCTATTAAAGTAAATCCTTTTTTATTTTTTAGATTTTTAAGTCTTTTTAACATAGGTCACACAACCGCCCCCAAGAGGGGGCAGTTTTTATGATTAAATTAGTCGATCACACAAGTTCCAACAGGAGCTACCTGTGTAGCAGCACCAGTCGTAGTGTTATAAGTGCACTGGAACGAACAGGTCGGAGAAGCGGCTGCATCTGCCCCTGTAACTGTGATTGTGGGTGCGGAATAGCTGACCGAATAGCTTGAACCGGTGGGTGTGCCACTAGGATCATTAACACCAACATCTGAGAGAGTCACACAATCGGTACCGGGAGCCTGCCTGGAAGCAGCACAAGCATGCATGGCTAAACAAATCTTATCTGTGTTAGCACGCAAAACGGTCTGATTAGCCTTAGTTCTGGTCTCCGCAGGATTAATAACTGAAATAACAACTCCAGCTAAAATACCAATAATAACGATAACAATTAAAAGCTCGATAAGTGTGAAACCTTCCTCACGTGAACTCTTTGTCCAAAAATTAAATTTTTTATTCACTCTTACTTCACCTCCTTTTAAAACAAACTAATAAACTAATAATAGTCTTTAAATCAAATAAAGTTTTTCACTGAAAATAAGAAAAAATCAAAATAAGTTGCAAGAGAATAAAAAACTCCCGGGAAGGAAAAACTAAAATGTATTGCACTAAAACAATTGGAGTAGGCAGGTTTCATATAAAACAAGTATCCTATCTTAAAAGCAACCTGTCAAATAAAAACTCCGAAAGCCTAATTAGTAGAAATTCCATCAGCTGCAAAAACTCCAAATAAGAACCCGGAAGGCAAGTGGGGAAGTGATCTGCGAGCTGTTACAACCTTAGTAACAACTTCAGCTCCTTCTTGTAAAAGTTCTCCTTGGGACGTGATTCTATATCCTAAAGTATCAAAAGAACCATCTAAAGGCTCCAAAGCAAAGTCACCGCGTTCATTTAAAGCTACAAAAGCTAGTGACTTATCGTCTCCGGAAGGGACTGTAACTTCATAACCGGTGTATCCGGAATCAGTGCAGTTGGCGTCTGAGGAAGCTACTGTTCCTGCTGTAGAGCCGGTGTAACAAGTAGAACCATTACCGCAAATTAAACCTTTTTCCCAGCCGGATCCGTCAGCGCCTCCGGTTAGAACGTAAAACACATCGGTGTCCCCTCGCCAACAAATGCTGACACCTCCGGAATAACTACCCAAAGGAATTGAGTTTACTTCTCCGGCTCCGGTGGAAACATAGTGAAAACCTGTATCGCTGTCACCAATGTATTCCTCTACCTTTACAACAGCACGTGAATTTATGGCATCATTCTCGGAGGAGGGGAATGTAACGATACAGTCGGCAGGAGGACTCTCAAGGGAAGTACAAGTGCCGGAAGCCCCTTCTAACTCCGGCGTGGTGTAGGACAGAAAGTGCTCAACGCCTCCTTCTGCAGCTGCTAAAACTCTAGAGGCTGTATCAGTTGTAGAAGTTCGCGAAACCGAGGAAAGTGTACGCAAGGAAGTGCTAACACCTACAGAAAGCGCAACCGTTAAAGCTACAATTACAAATAAAAGTGTTTGACCTTCTTGACCTTCCCGTGATTGAGCTACTTTATTTTTGTTTTCTAAATGTTTATTTTTTAACGCCATAAAATCCATATCTAAACCCCCTTACTACTCCTCAACTTCCCAAGAAATATCTACTAAACTTAAAAACAGACTTTCAAAGTCGGTTCCTGCTGCCACACTATCCATAAGCTGTTTGTGCAAATAATAAGCATAAGCAGGATCATAATGAACGGCAACTCCGGGATACATGTTTCGCAACTCACCCAAGTCGTTGAATGTACGGTTGCGGTTAAAGTTCATAGTACCTCCTGAAATAAAAGCACCTTCTAAAACTAGCGAAGTGTCTCCCGGGTCGTCAATTTCTTCATTTTCAAATTCAACAGAGGGGAAGTTTATGTCACCTAGGGCAAAAACAGAGGCTCCTATTGTGACATCAGAGGCATCTCCGGCGGGAACGTCTACACCCAATTCTTCGGAGAAAGTCACACCTCCATTAACAACGAGCAAAATCTTTCTATTGTCATTACCGCTGTAAAAGGGCTCCTCAAAAGTGATGTCGCCATCAATATAGATCACAACCACACCATCAGAAGCAATATCACCGGAATAATCTCCCTCGCCTCCGATGTCTGCTAAAACGTCTTCAAAAGTGGAAGCAGACATGGAATAGACCATTGTGGGGTCTAAACCGGAAAAGTCTTCTGTAGAACTAATGTCCGCAAACTCCCCACCGGATAAGTCACCGGAGGCAATTGCCAGAAAAAGGGGAGAAGAAGCATAGCCGTACTCAGGGGCGGAAGAGATGGCACTATTACTGTCAGAGCTTTCAACGTCAGATAAGTCTCCCGCAGATAGGGCAAAATCATCTGTCATGTAGTTGTCATAAACTCCGGGGGTTTCGGGGGTAATCATTGTAATAGCACTTCCGGAGTAAACACCTCCATTAACTACGGTAAACCAACCATCTAAAGCGGAGGTAAGCTCGTAACCTAGATTAATGGTTACATTACCGGGTACTGTGTAAGGTCCTGTGGCTAAAAGCCCCGGCCCTACACTTAAGGTTCCCGGAGTAACACAGCCCAGCTGAAAGTTTGTGTCTGTTGGGGCATCCAGGTCGTCCAATTCCAGATACATACCTGTAACATCAGAACCAACAGGGAAGGCGTCACTCTGATTATTACTACTATATGCTCCTGTACCGGAATCTATACTAAACTCAAAGTTTTGTTGCGGATCAACAGGATCCGGAACTTCTGCGGTCATTGTAAGATCCGGAGATGAAGCAAAATAAGCTAAAGTTTCTCCTTCAGCAGGATTGCAGGTAGTAGTGTCAGAAACAGTGGCGTCGAAAATGGTCCCGGAAATTTGCGGATACCGTAAAGTTACATTTTTGCTACAAGTAACACTAGCCTCACAAGAAGAATCGCTTAGGTTATCTGAAACTTCCAAAGATATAGGGGCGGAAAATCCACAAGAAGATTCGTAAAAATTAGGGGCTGTATAAGAAGTGGAAATTTGTCCTGTAGAAACTCCTGAGGCTTGCTCAGGATTAAAAGAACCCAAGCAAGTAAGAGGTGTGGAACTCCAAGAATAATCCATATTGTAAGTATCGGAAATAGTGGAAGTGTAAAGCTCAGTGTCTCCAAAAAGTACTGTGCCAGAACCACTTATTGCTGTACAGGAGGGGGTATCATTTTTTTGGATAGTGGTTCCTGCACAAAAAACCTGGGAACTATCATCACAGTTATCTGCGTAGGCGTGTATATGAACAGTTCCATATCCTGGATGATTCGCCAAGTTTACAGTTGCTTTCCAAGTGTTCCCACCTACATTAGAAGCCGAATACCGTACAATATCATCTTGACCACCTGTAGCCGTCCAAGTAGGAAATTTCACTGTCTCAGCGTTGGACACATTGTTAATATAAATATCCACTGTTGAATCAGAACCCAAAACGCAATCAACGCCAGAGCCGTCTTGCGTAACGGTAATGGAACTAGAACCACAAGTTGGAGCGGAACTATAACCACAATCATCTCCGCCGCCGCCACAATCACCGTCTGCAGGAAGACACGCGGAAATACCCTGACCACCCCCACAAGGGTCTGTTGGAAGCCACCGAGGATCACAGGTAGAATGGCACGTATCGCGTATATCACCGCATGTCCAATCACAGGAACAGTTTGGGGGATCTTCTGGATCTTCTGGAGGGTCTTCAGGGTCAGGATTTACCCAATGACAATTCCAAGAGTCGCAGGAATAGGCACGTAAATCGACGCAACCGCCATAACTGGGCTCATAATAACAAGGATTCTGGCCAGTAGCACAGGTATCACAATAGGGGTCACCCTCCTCGCATTCACAGACAGTAGTACAAGGGGTGCCCGAACAATAAGCATATCCCCTCTTCAGAACCCCTAAACCCTCCAGGAAACCAATTAAACCACCATTCTTAGAAATATCCACCAAACCAACATCAGCATTCAAAGCCGTAAAAAACTCCTCGGGAGGAGAGTAATTAGATGAAACGACCTCAAAATCAGACGTCAAATAATCAACGCCCTGATAAAGCAACCCGCTAAAAATCTTCTCAGCCACAACTTCATTGCTTTGCAAAACAGCAGGCGAAATGCTAACTTCTAAAACAACATCTTCATCCTGCGCCAGAAAATTCAAACCCATCTCCACATCTGTCCCCGAAAAAATCTTGGCGGAACTCAAATCATCCGTTAAATAAATCGTCAAAGTTTCAGGTGTAACATATTTCGGTGGAACCTCAGAGTCATTTTGCAAATACGTCTTGACTTCATCAAGCGAATAGGTGTAACGTGCAGCATTTTCTGTAAAAAAACCTTTAGTGTATAAATAAGCGGAAAACTTTTGCTTTCCTGCAGGAGTAAACTCAATTTCAAAATCCTCAATTTGAGACTCTACGCGCACACTATCCTCAAATAAAGAAATATTAGAGTTGTCTCCGGATTCCTGTATTTTTGAAAATGGTGAAGGAGTTTCGTCCCGAGAGGGGGATTGATTTGTTTTGGCAGCTCGTGGGGTGTCCTTTAGAAATAGTTTGGAAATTTGTTCTACAGAGAGGGGGAAACTATAAGTGGTTATGGAAAATGTCAAACCTCCAAGCACAAAAATCAATAAAAAGGTCAAAAGGGCTAGAATTTTCAAACCTTTAGGCAGTTTCAGCTTCATGTTTTTAGTTTAAGAGATTTTTTAGTTGTTGGCAAATTTTTTATGTGTTTTTAGGGGAAATGTTTGATAGAGGGAAGAGGCCGACCCAGACACGTGTCCGTGTCGGCCTCAGAAGTCGAAGTTGAAGTTGGGGAGGGGGGTCTAGGGGAGGGGGTGCCACCGACCAGCGTCGGAGCTGGGGATGGAGTAGGCGGCGGGCAATCCGTCAACGTAACGGACGGCAACAGCCGTTCCATCCTCCAGGAGGACAACAGCAGCACCCGCGCCGCCAGGGTACTCCGCCAAAGGTGCGCCCATCGGCGACGTGGTCCACCGACCCCACTGATATCCCCAGAGAAGAAAATTGGAGCCGTCGCTACGCCGGAGGGCGTAGGGTTCGTAAACGACCTCGGCGGGGCAGCTGGCGTCGTCACGCAGGGCCGCGACGAACAGCTGATCTGCCGCAACGGGAACCTTATACCAGGGCGTCTGGTATGCCGAAACAGCTTCGTCACTCAGGAGCGTGCGCGCCTGCGCCAACCGCTCCTCATAGGCCGCACGGGCGGACGAATCTGGTGCGACGCAGATGGACATGTACGTGCCGTCTGCTCGGCGGGTGATCGCCGCGAGCACCGCGTCGGGGTCAACCGCCGGCGGAGCCGAGGAGACACCATTGGGAACGAATAGCACGATAATGAGAACGACGCATACAGTAATCAACGCCAAACGAACCAGGTTGGTCTTCATCTTGTCACCTCCTGTGACCATCAGTGCGAAAAGAGCCTGCAACTTCAACTATTCAAATTTCAAACTGTCTCGGATTATAGGATAAAACCTCCCAAATTGCAAATTCACGCATTAGACAGTAATTTTCATCACTCAAGCCCTCCTGTTAGATAAAAATTCAAAGAAATTTAACACCTCGTATCCTAAGCAACCAGTCTATTGTGTAGAACAATGTAACTACCAGCTTATGCAGGGGTGCAGAGGGGGAAGGGAATAATTCGATAAAAAAGATATTATGGAAAAATTCCTCGTAAGGATTGATCTATAATTCTACGCTTGTCCTTAATAACCGGTCTCTTATTTTGCTCGTTTTAGTAGAATAAAGTTCATATCTTATTCCCCTTAATAAGCATTCGCTGTTACAAAAAACAACATCCGGACTAAAAAAGTATCTGGCTTTTCTTTCTTTACTCAATTGCAGAAAGGTGACTTTAATTCTACCGTCCTCCTCATGATAAAAAGTAGTAAAGTGTTTTAATCCCGTATGCTCTGAAGAAGTTAGTTTATCAAATTTACGAGTATCTAAACGTTCGGAAAAATAATTATTAATAATATTGGGGGGACTTTTTTCTTTAGAATCTTCTACGTATTGTTTACCCTTTTCATGTTGCAGAAAATATTTTGTTATTGCTCCCACACTCATATAAATGTTTCCTCCATCTGTTAAACAAGGAGGCTGCTGCTCTAAAGTCTCATAAATTCTTCCTGTATGTAGGATCGATAAAAAACTACTATTCTCTAAACCCTCCTTCGAAAGCAAATCTTCTAAGCTCTCTAAAGGGGAAGTGCCCTGTTTATAACCAATTTTAACAAGAGCTAAATTTTTATCTCCAAGCTTCACACCTTCTATTAAAAAATTTGAACCTTCCTTTTTTCCAATAAAGGCCGGGGCTTCTGTTAAAAAACCTAAAACACTTTCCCCGTTTCTAAAGATAATCGGCCGTTGTTCCAACTCCTCCAAAGAATAAAGCTTGTTAAGGTTTTCTAAATAAACTTCTAAAACCTTTAAAATATTTAGCCTGTTTTGCTCTTTTATAATAGATAGAGTTAAAGACACAGTAGAATTATACAGGATAAAAAAAGAACCACGATAGATCCCGAACAGCAAAAGATCTATCGTGGCTTCGCCACCTTACGCTTCTTCGGCTCGATCTCAATCAGAGGGGCAATCGCAGTTGGTCGGTACCCTGTATTTTGGACATAAATCTATCAAAAACCTAGTATAAAATTAAGGTAAGGAGGATTATATTATGTCTGAAACAACCCCACTTGAGGTTAGGAATAAAATCATGGAGGAGGTAAAGCTGGGTGAACGCACTATAGCTGCCATAGCCAAGGATTATCACATTCCCGCAGGTCGCGTATACAACTGGATAAGTAGAGGTGTGTCCCAGGATGCACATGTTGTAGAGATTAGGAGGCTTCGACGCAAAAACAAGGAACTATATGAAATAATTGGCCGATTAACAGAGGCCGTAGAGCACTTTAAAAAAAAATGAGGTAGCCAGGTGGATATTGAGTCAGGACAACCAATATATTACCGTACAAGAGCTTTGTAACTGTTTAGATATTTCAAAATCCTCCATTTATTATGAAAAGAAGCTTCCCAAAAAAGACTTGAAGCTAAGTAAGCAAATTATTGATGTAATTAACAAGAATAAGACATATGGTCACAGACGGGTTGCCTTAGAGCTTAACATTAACAAGAAAAGGGTACTTAGAGTAATGAGGCTATTTAATATCAAGCCCTTAATAACCAGGTCTAAAAAGCCCCGATATAAATATAAGAAGGGAGAGTCTAGATTTGAGAATCTAATTAAGACTATATGTCCAATAAGGCCTTATGTAATATTAGCTACTGATTTTACCTATTTGAGGTTTAAAAATTCCTTTTTGTATTTAGCTACTGTATTAGACATATATACTAAGGAAATATTGGGTTATGCGGTTTCTACCAGACATACTCAAAACTTAGTATTAGAGGCTGTTAAATATGGATTAAGTAAATGCAAAACCTTACCTCTTTTTATACATTCTGATGAAGGTAGCGAATACATGTCAGATGCGTACATAAATTATGTACACTCCCAAAATATTGAACTATCAACAAGTGATATTGCTTCCCCTTGGCAAAACGGATTTAAAGAATCCTTTTATTCCCAATTTAAACTTGATCTGGGTGCAAAGAATCTAAACAGATTTGATACCTTGGGAGAAGTTGTAGGACATATTTATAAAACAATCTATTATCACAATAACCAAAGAATTCACACGACTATAAAAACACAACCTGTTAAATTTAGAAATCAAGAATTAGCTAAATGGTCTGATGTTTGTTGTGATAGATTGGTGTCCAAAAAAATGGGTACTTGACATTTAGACAGAGCATAGCAATTAAGAAGATTGAGTGCAAATTCATTAGATAATTATTTCTGTCATCCAAGCCCTCTTGTTAGATAAAAAATTCAATGCCATCCAAATTTAAAAGCCTCCGCCCAACACGCGCAGACCACCCCATCGAAAACAAAAACCTACCACCATTATGTCTAATCAAATTACTGCTCAACCAAAGTTCCCTTTCTATGAATTTTAAGAAAAAGCTTTTCTGCATCTTCAAGATATTCTGCAAGAGGCTTAAGACCTACTTCAGCGCGTAATTCATCCACTCTGTCAGGATACTGAAGGGGCATGTGAGGCTCTTTCTCCCACCTTATCCGACTAGGACCCATGGAACCTATTCGGGCATACAAACCAAAAACAACTACGGCGAGCGAGATTATCTTGTATAATGTCCATAAATTGAAAACCTAATACAAAAGGAGGGAAGGATGTTATACATGTTAAAAACAGACGTGTATTTTGTGCGCGGCGCCTTGAATGGTGCCCTTTTAGATACCCGAAGGGGGAATGTGTACTCCATAAACGAAAAGGCTTGCCAAGTACTGATGGGCGAGAGGGAAGATAGCGAATATTGGAAACTATTAAGTGACCAGGGACTTTCGGATAGTCCAGGTTCTATAAAAAGAGCGAAATTTTCAAGAAGAACCCCATGCGAATTAGACTTCGTGTGGTTCGAAATCACCTCTAGCAAATGTAATCAAAGCTGCATTCACTGCTACACCGATTCCTCACCACAGACATCTCGTGAGAAACAGAAACACGTAGACACCTTATTAACACATCAGCAATGGCTTCAAGCTATACGGGAAGCCTATAACCTTGGCTGTAAAAAATGCCAGTTTATTGGAGGGGAACCCTTTCTCTATAGAGGAAAGGGAGGAGAAACTCTGAGAAATCTCGTTTCATATTCTAGAGACTTGGGATACAACTTCATTGAAGTTTTCACCAACGGATTACTTCTAACTCCCGCGAGAATCGCCTGGCTGAAAGAGTTAGGCGTTCATGTGGCCATCTCCTTGTACTCAATGGAGGCGAGCATTCACGACTGTATCACACAAACACCTGGGAGTCAGCGTCAGACAATGTCTGCAATAGAAGAAATGTTGGCTAGAGATATTCCCTTTCGTGTCGAGACGGTCTTGATGAAACCTAACGAAAAAAGCGTTCCCAGACTTCAAGAAGCAAAGAAAACTTGGGGCGTTGAAAGTACCGTGGATATCTTGCGTCCTACAGGTCGAGGAGACAAACAACGATTCCAACCGGAATTTGAATACCTAGCTAAACATGGTCTGCAATTGGAACCTGCATTTGTCATAGATGAACAAACACTGCGACGGAACTTAGGTGGCAATCCCTGTCTCCAAAAACAACTCGTACTTACGGCGTCAGGGGAGGTATTTCCTTGTGTTTTCGCCAGAGAAACACATCTGGGTAGTATCAAAAAGACTTCCCTGGCAGGTATTATAGAGGAAACTCGCACCCAAGAAATATGGAATGCAACCAAAGACGGCGTCCTGGTGTGTAAGGACTGTGAGTATAGGTATGTTTGTCAAGACTGCAGGCCCCTCGCAAAAGCAGAGGCACACCCGCGGGGAAATCTCATGTCAGCTCCTCCACCTCGCTGTACCTACAACCCCTACACAGGGGAGTGGGCCGCTGGACTATGGACACTGGGCAACGAAGCATCTCCCTTCTATGATAGGACCAAGGGAGAGGAAATACAGCGTCTCCTGCAAATAAAGTAGTGTATACTCAACACAATGTAAACAAACTCCATTACCTAACAAAGGAGGTGAGAAGAATGAAAACAGCTAAAGGAGCTACTCTGAAGCTGGTATCACAGGGTACAGATGTGAAATGTAAACCCACAAGCTGTAAACCCCGGATTTGCAATCCTAACGGAGGGTGCAAACCACGTTAGACAGAGGGAATCCCGCGCCGTTAAATGAGGTAATATCTTAACAGAGGATGTCACTCTGATAGGATATTACCTCCCCTTATTTCTCTTAAATACTCATAAATATTCTGATTCTGACTTTCCAAATATACATTCCAACTATCAAGCAGCTCCTTTTTAATCTCAAGCAAACTCGCATGCCCTTCTAAATCTCCCGCAACAGAGTGATATACGTCACCTCCGTTCAGACGAATACGTAACTCATTATCAGCAATTAACTCTATTAACGCGTGCTCTAATTCACTCTTCCCAAACAAAGAGTGCAAGGCTTCATGCACCAAATAAACAAGGGAATAATTTTCCCAATCCTCTGTATGCCCCCAAAGTATTTTATCCCCAATATTAATACCATTACCAAGTTCAGGAGCTAATACAGCAACCTTAAAAGTCTCCACAGGTAAATCCACCCTCAAAATATCCTCCAGCTCTTTTAAAACTATATCTTTTTTATCTTCCCATTCCTTTTCTAACCATGCTTTATATTTCTCTGTCTTTTCTAGAAGCTTTTCATACTCTTTGGATTTTCTTACTTTATCGAATAAAGCTTCAGTTTGGTTTGGAACTTTTCTTAACTGCTCTAAAGCGGAATCATTTGCAAAAAATAAAACCACCTCTCTATATAAGAAAAACTCGTAAGCTATTTTGTAATCTTTCCATAAAGCGTTCTTTAGGCTCTCCCAGTCCTCCAACGCGTAGGCATTCTTCCCAAACAGGGCCTCTGCAATGAGTATGGTTTCCTCTACTTCAAACTGAAAGTTCATGAGCGTATTTTAGCATTTTTCATGATACACTCTCTCGCGATACCCCAATACTTAGATAAAACGCTGACAGCTACAAAAGAAGTCTCTCATTTGTAATAAAATACAAGTTATCGACAGAAATAAATTACTCTAAATAAACATGGAAAGAATGAGCATAATGACACAGAAAGCCGTCTTCAAAGAAATTTCCAAGATTGTAAAAAAACATCTTCCTAAAGGGGATTATTCCGTTTTTGTTTTTGGCTCACGCGCTACAAATACCTCCAGAGAATACAGCGATATAGACGTTGGAATAGAGGGTGACGAGAAACTCCCGCTAAGCACAATCGGATTTATGAAAGAAGATCTCGAAAAATCATCCATTCCCTATACTGTAGATGTTGTGGATTTTTCTAGAGTTTCTGCGCATTTTAAAGACTTTGCCACTAAAAATACAATTAAGCTATGATTTCAAAACAGGAAAAAATCAACTATCAAACGAAAAGCTCAAAGCTACACATTTAAAAGCAAATCTCCAGCTACAAACACACACACCAGCATAATGCGTTTGGAAGTTTATAAGTTAGGGGAATAAAAACCTATCTACTAAGCTATAATATCCTCATGCAAACAAACAAATTAAAAACCCTAATAAAAGAAAGCAAATTGTCGGTCTGCCTAGACTCCCGACAAATAAAAAAAGGAGACTACTTCATCCCCGTTGTAGGAGAAAACCACGACGGCCACAGATTCATTGAAGCAGCCCTAAAAAACGGAGCTGCAGGAGTCATTGAAGAAAACGAACTTTATGACTTAGCACGTTTTAAAATCTCTCTTATAAAACCAAAAATCATAGGAGTCACCGGATCCTCCGGAAAAACCACAACTACTCAGTTTATTTACCAATTGCTGGCAACCAAACATTCCACTACTTTGGGACATTTAAACACTAAACTGGGTCTTGCTGTGGATACCATTAATGAAATGAACTTAGACTGTAAGTATTTTATTGCAGAAATGGGGATGGATCGCGCAGGAGAACTAGAGGAAACCACAGAACTTTTCTCCCCAAATGTTGCTGTAATTACAACAATAAATGAGACGCACATGGAAAAATTAGGTTCCCTGGAGAAAATTGCAAAAGCCAAATTTGGTATAGCCAAAAACCTAAAAAAAGAGGGTACGTTGATTTTAAATGCAGATAATGAGGCCATTCAAAATTATGTTAAGAGGCACCGTCCCAAAGTAGATTTGCTGTGGTTTAGCTTAAAAGACTCCGATGATATTAATCCGAAAAAGCTAAACAAAGATATATTTAAAAACTTCAAAATTCCCGGGGAACACAACAAATCCAATTTACTTGCTTCCTTAAGTGTTTTAAAGGCTTTAAATGAACCAATAGACAACTACATTGAGCAAATTACCCAACTTCAACTGCCAAAGGGACGTCTCACAAAGCTAGAAGGCATTAACAACAGTGTGATTTTAGATGACACTTACAATGCTAATCCGGAATCTACAAAAGCAGCTTTAAAAGTCTTGGATGAAATTAAAGGTAAGCGTAAGATTGCGGTTTTAGGAAATATGCTGGAGCTTGGAGATTATGAAAAAGAGGGGCATGAAAAGGTGGGTGAGGCCGTAACACAAGCTAAGGTTGATTTCTTGGTAACCGTGGGGGATTTGGGGGAAATTATTAGTAAAACCGCACAAGTTAACAGGAAAATACATCTGGATAAGTCGACGGATTTTAAGGAGGCTTTAGACAAGGGAGAGGTGAAAATAAAGGAGGGAGATGTGTTTTTAGTTAAAGGTTCTCAAGGTGCACGAATGGAAAAAATTACAGAAGTACTTTTAGCTAACCCGGGAAGGGATAGAGCTAAGCTAGTGCGTCAAGATGTTCGGTGGGAATGACCTTTAACCACTAAAAACCTGCTTCGAAACCTGTCCCCGGTTAAACCCTCTAAAAGGTGTGAAGGGCTTATACAACGTATAGCTTCCCTTGAATCTCTAACTAAAGGATCCACAACATAAATCTTGCCCTCTATCTGTTTTAAAGTTACCAAATGGGTGTCTTCAAGCTCGGGGGCTTCAGAACCATATATCTCAGCGGCTAAGCTGTTTAAATAAGGCACAGCACTTTTCCGAAGCGAAACTACAATTAACTCTCCTTCACTTAGAAATTTCTGCAAAGTTTTTACAAACCTTTTCACATCCCTCATAATTGTGTGATTTAAAGAATCTCCCTCAATACCCCCTTCAGTGTATTCGTACAAAGAAACATCTAAACCTTTAGAAGTAAGAAAGGATTTCATACCGCGAGAATCGGTGCCGTATTTTATAGAAAAGGTTGGTAGATAAGTAATGTCAGTTGGGAGGTCAACGGAAATGCTAACGCGGCCTTTTATGTTGTCCCGTTGGGAGTTTAGCTTAGACCAAGCTTTAACTTCCTCTAGCACCTCTCCTCTCTCCATAGTATTAAGCACAGGGGCATAAGGGATCTTTATACCGGGTAAACTAGGGAAAATGACGTTCACGAGAGGTCTAGTGTATTTACCAAATTCCACAAAATCTAGAAAAAGATCTTCTGGGGACTTGTCTAATTTATTAAAGTAATTAAGCACTTGTACCATGGAAGCTATACCACAGGCATTTAATAGTAGGACTTTAGGAAGCATCATGTCTAACTGGCTTTGATGTATTTTTGCTAAAGTGGTTTTTTCACAAAACATAGTTTGATTAGTGCCTACCGCCATATTACGTCAGGAAAAAACTTAGATCATAAATGGAAAAATTATAAGTACCAATTTAAGAACAAGTCTCCTGCTACAAAAACCAGAAGACTGCCTAGAATCATGAAAGGGCCAAAGGCAATCTTATCCTTCATTCCTTTTTTGCCTAGGGCCATCAATCCCAAACTTACAACAGATCCTAAAACAAAAGAAGAGAAAATTGCAATAATATTGTAGGGAAAGCGGTTAAAAAGTCCTATTAAAAAAGCAAGGCGAACATCGCCAAAACCCATCCCTTTACCCTTAGTAATAGCATGTAAAAACCAAAAGAAAAGACCTAAAGAGACTGCAGAAACAACGTCAGACGATTTAAAACCAAACACCACGTAGAAAACTCCAACCACTGCCAAACCTGTAAAAATAGCTTCATTAGGAATAATTTGATATTTGGTGTCTGCTAAAAAGATAACGATATATACCGAAAAGATTAGTAAAAAATAGGCAAATAGCAAAACCGGATAGATATTGAAGCCCAAACCAAAAGCAGAACCCAGGGATCGAACTAAACCCGCATTTAATCCGGAATGCAAAGGGGCGCCACCAAAAACTCCTGATGAAACTGCAGCCAACAAGAATATAACTCCTGTTAAAACCTCCGATAGGGGATAGGCCACTGATAAACGCTCGCTGCAGTAGCGACATTTCCCCTTGTTAAACACAAAAGAAAAAACGGGAATTAAATCGGCAACTTTTAAAACGTTGTCGCAAAAATCGCAATGAGACCGACCAAATAAAATGGATTCTCCTGAAACCAAGCGATCAGCAACTAGATTTAAAAAGGACCCCACAAAAAGCCCCATGACAAAAACAAAAAAGTAGTAAAAGTATATCTCCATTAAAGTGTTCTCAATTTTAAAGTAGTCTCGGATAGCGTTTAAAACTTGGCATCCCCATATCAAAGAACCGGCTACAAACTCAAGTCAGTCCCAATCTCATATAAACCGGGAGAAACTCCACCATCAAGACGCATTTTGTTAGCATTATCCGCCGACTCCAAAGGCACGCTCAACTTAAACTTTTGAGTTTGACCATTTGCCACAAATTCATAAACATAAGGCTTCTCGTTAAGGGAATCTATGGGCAATTGATTCAAATATTTACGCAATCCGGGAGTTTCCTCCATAACATTAAACTTTACCCAGCCTTTTCCATCCACTTTAAAAGAACCGGTTAAAGTGGTGCAACTATCACAATCTGAAGTATCCTCCAAGGTAATAAGCTCTTCTGCCAAGGAAAGCTGCAAGGCCTTGTTAAGTTCATCCAAATCCTGGATTCTTTCGGCATCTCGACTTTTTGCAAGAATTGCCTGCGGATCTATGGCTACAAAGAGTATTCCGGTTATTGCCACCGCAACTCCTAAAACAATTATTAATTCGGGAAGTGTGAAGCCGGTCTTTTGGCAGGTTTTTTTATTCATACACCTAGTATAACAAAGTAGAAAAGTAGGACGGAAAAGAGTTAGGCTGTGTTTCTTTCGAACGAATTTTGGCGTACTCGCCAACCTGAGAGAGAAAGAACATACAGCCTAACTCGCCCCCTTGCACTACTCCCAGCTTAAAAAACTAAATTGAAGTAGTAATATTATAAATCGGCGTAATAATCGAAACAATCAAAAGCCCCACCATACTTCCCAATAAAACCAAAATAATCGGCTCCAAAGCAGCCGACAAATTCTCGATAGCCGAATTCGTCTCACCCTCATAATAATCAGCCACCCTACCCAAAACCTCATCCATCTTACCCGTCTCCTCACCAACTCCCGCCATCTGCCCCAACAAAGCCGGAAAATTCTTATTCCCTCTAAAAAAGTCTGACAAAGAATTGCCCCGCTCCACATACTCCGCTGCATCCAGGGAAGCCTGCTTTAAATCGTGACTGTTAACAACCGAAGAAACGATGTTAAGCGACTCCACAATTGGAATAGCCGAGTTAATAAGCAAACTCAGTGTACGAGCAAAAGAAGTAATTTCTTTATTCCTATTAATCTTCCCAAAGACCGGAAGCTTGAAGCCAATTTCAGATAAAAGCTTCTTTCCATAATCGGTATTCTTAAAATAGCGAAGTGAAACCATAACAGCTCCAATAATTAACAGCAACAAAGCCGTATGCCCCGTCATAAAGTCAGAAATTGCAATCATAACCTTAGTGGGCAAGGGGAGGGGAACATCTAGATCTTTGTACATGTCCGTTAACTGCGGCACAACCACAATCATCATTAAAATGAAAACACCAACCATTGCCAACATAACAATCGCCGGATAAATCATGGCTCCCTTAAACTTAGACTTTAATTCGCGCTCAGCCTCCATTGTTGAGGCCAGGCGCTTTAAAACAGTGTGCAAATTTCCTGAAGCCTCACCTGCACGTACCAATGCCTGATAAGTGTTAGAAAAAATGTTGGGATACTTTGCAAAGGAATCTGAAAGGGACAAACCTCCCTCAACATCCCGCAAAATGTTAGAAAGCACCTTGCGAAACTTGTAATTGTCAGTCTGACCGATTAGAACCTCTAAAGATCGCGACAGAGGCAATCCGGCTGAAATCATTGTAGAAAACTGACGCGTAAAAGTAACAACTTGATCCGTTGGGACCCCTCTAAAAGATAAAATAGACTTTAAAACATCGCCTTGAGACTTTTCCAAATTAACAATAAAAAGATCCTCCTCCTTTAAAAGTCCAACAGCACCTTCCTTTGTTTTTGCATCAACGGTTCCTGATTTTTTCTTGCCCTCATGATCTAGGGCAGTGTATTTATATACGGGCATAAACTTCTTTTTTTACTTTAGCAAGCGCCTAACCTGATCCGGCTTATTTGTAAAGCGCAGCGCTTTATCGGGATCAACTAATCCTTGCTCTATTAAGGTAGCCAAGCTTCTTTCGAGGGAGGTCATGCCTACATTGGAGCTTGTATGGATTACGTTGTCAATTTGCTCAAATTTACCTTCACGAATTAGGTTACGAACTGCAGAAGAACCCAGCAAAATTTCAGTAGCCGGGTAAATTTCACCGGATTTAGTAGGCACTAAGCGCAACGAAACCACAGCTTCTATAATGGCTGCAAACTGAGACTGGATCCCTCCATGTTTATCCTGAGGGAACACGTTAATTATTCGCTCAACTGTTTGAGAGGCCGAATTCGTATGCAGCGTGGCAAAAACCAGGTGACCTGTTTCCGCAATCCGCAAAGCTGCCGAAACCGTTTCGCGGTCACGCATCTCTCCAATAAAAACGACGTTAGGATCCTGACGCAAAACTGACTTTAAAGCATTATCCCAAGAAGCTGTATCCACAAAAAGCTCCCGCTGCTCCACTAAAGACTGCTTGTTATTAAAAATGTACTCAATGGGATCCTCCAAAGTAATAATATGCTCGGCACGATTTTCGTTAATTTTGTCAATAATTGCAGCTATTGTAGTAGACTTTCCATGACCTGCGGGACCTACCACTAAAATCATCCCTTGCTTTAATTCTGCAAGCTGGGAAATGCTTGGCGGAAGATTTAACTCCTCTAAGGAAGGAACTACATTAGGAATGTAACGCATTGCAACGGAGGGGTAGCCCTTTTGATAAAAGGCGTTAACTCTAAAACGGGCTTTCTTCCCTAAAGCCACCGAAAAATCAAGCTCTTTGCTAACCTCCAAAATATCCAACTGATCTTGATCCAAAACTTGCGCCAAAAAGGCGTTAACGTCCTCTATGGTTAGCTGCGAATAACCCGGAAGCTTTTGCAATTGGCGATTCACACGCACCGTGGGCTCTGACCCAACAACAATATGAAGGTCCGAAGCCTCCACGTTTACAACTTCATCTAAAATCTTTGATGCATTAAAACTCATATTATTTTGCTATTTTGCTACTCGCATTACCTCCTCGAGAGTGGTGGTACCCTCTAAAACTCTTAAAACACCGTCTTGCTGCAAACTAAGCATTCCCTCTGCCTGCGCCTGCTGATGCAACTTTCCGGCGGAGGCGTGGTCTAAAACAAGCTCCGACAAGGCCTCACTCATCGACAAAACCTCAAAAATTCCAACTCGCCCGGAATAGCCCGTGCCATTACACTCGTCGCAACCCTTACCTCGATATAACTTAATATCATTATTACGCAACTTTTTTAATGATTCAATTAATTGCTTATCTTTTGACTGCGAAAGGAGTTTTGACTCTTCCATACCATGCATAATACCTTTAATCTGCTGCTTTACTTCCTCGGGAGGATCTATTTCAGTTTTACAAACGGGGCAAATTCTACGAACAAGGCGCTGAGCAACAATGGCGTTTACTGTGGACACCAGTAGGTAGTCCTCAATGTCCATGTCAAGCAACCGTGGAAGCGCACCTGCGGAGGAGTTGGTGTGCAGCGTTGCCAGTACCATGTGACCTGTTAGTGCAGCATGAATTGCCAGTTCCGCAGTTTCACCGTCGCGAATCTCACCGACCATGATGACGTTAGGGTCCTGACGAAGGAAGGCGCGAAGGCCGTTTGCAAATGTAAGCCCGGCTTGCGGATTCACCTGCACCTGATTAACTCCCGGTATTCTAATTTCTACCGGATCCTCCAGCGTCATGATGTTAACACGCACTGTGTTTAGCTTGTTAAGCGCGGCTGCCAGCGTTACGGTTTTACCGGAGCTTGTGGGGCCTGTTACCAGAAGCATTCCTGTGGGTTTCAAGATAGCTTCTTCTACACGCTTTAATGAAAGCCCGCGCAATCCCAAATCCTTAAAGGAGTGAACAGAGCCCTCATCCTGCAAAAGTCGAATAACAACTTTTTCCCCGTTTACTGTAGGCAAAGTGGAAACACGCAAGTCCGTGGCCGTATCACCTACTTGAACTTTAAAACGGCCGTCTAAAGGTTTGCGCTTTTCATCCAGCTTCATGTTGGCTAAAATCTTTATGCGAGCAACTACCGGATCATGCATCTGCTTAGGAAGCGTGCGCTTTTCCTCAAGAACACCATCAATTCGGTAACGCAATCTGGTGCTATCCTCATGCGGTTCAATGTGAATGTCGGAGGCTCCTGTTTTTACAGCGGTCTCTAAAATCATGCCCACAATCCTTGCAATAGGAGCATCCCGAAGTGTTGCTGTAGATATCTCCTCGCTGGTTTCATCCAGTTTTAAAGTAGTTTGATTGATTTCCTCAAGGGCAGCGCTTATTTCCTCGCCAATGGCCCTCCCTTGTAAGTCGCCTAAAACATGAGAAATCTCCCCAGGAGTTGTTATGAAAGGCTTAACATGAACGTTCTCCTTTTTTTCTATGAACTCTATTGTGGGAAGATCCAGGGGATCCACCATTGCCAGTGAGAGCTTATTTTTTTCTTTGTCATACTCAAAGGGAATGACTTGCTGATTTTTTGCAAGGTCAATGGTTACGTAGTCCATTAGGGAAGGGTCTATTTCCTTGTCACGAAGCGATACAAAAGGAATGCCGTAGGATTCACCGTAAGCTTTAATGAAGTCTAGTTCTGAAACGTAGTTGTGCTCTTTAATTATTTGGGTAACGGGTTTTCCGGTGTTAATGTTTTCAAATTTTATAGCCGAAAGTTGATCGTCGGTGATGAGTTCTTTATCGTGAAGGATGTCTTCAATTGATTTTGTGTCGGTTAGTTGAGTAGGCATAGGCAGTTTGTGTTTTAGACTGAGTTAATGATAGCACACCCGAAAAGGAATAGGCTTCTTAGGTAAATGAGAGCGAAGCGATCATTTAGCTATGCTGGCCCTTAAATTGAGAGATAACAAAAAAGCCCTCGTATAAACGAGAGCTTTTGTGCCTCTGCCCGAGCTTCTAAGAAGTTCGAGATTGGCGGACATTGAGATGTGTTTATTGTACAACCGGCATGCTAAGGTGTCAAGGAAAAAAGGAATTTAAAATGTGGTGGAGATGACGGGGATCGAACCCGCCCGGCAGAGTCTCAATGTCCACCTATCCACCATGGATCATCCCCACACACATACTATTTATAACAAAATGCATTAGGCAATAAAAGAGGGAATATTCTAGTTAGAATAGCCAAAAACCGACAGAAACCACTGGCAAGCAATGCAGATCTCCAGTTAAATAGAACATACCTCAAAACAGCTTCCTCAATAGATCTGCTAATATCTAAATGTGACACAAAAAAGCAACTCAAAAAGTCCAACTCAAATCCTAAAAGGTACAATTTTAATTCATGGAGGAAGCGCCGCCTCCAGAGAAAAAGGGATCACTAAAATCTTAAAAAACGCTCAAGTAGACACCTCCCAAATAAAAAACAATCCCGATATTAAAATTCTTAAAAATAAAAAGGGTAAAAAAAGCATTGGAATAGGGCAGGTAAGGCAGGCTATAAAATTTTTAAGTCAAAAGCCTTACATGTCACGGCGCAAGTTTGTAATTGTTAAAAATGCACATTTTCTAACACGGCAGGCACAAAACTCCTTTTTAAAAACGCTGGAAGAACCTCCACAATATGCCACGCTCATTTTGGAGACTGCTAATAAAAAGGAGCTTTTGGATACCATTCTTTCGCGCTGTCAACAAATTAAGATTGCTCCGGCAGCAAGAGAAGTAGAGCAGGCGCAAGCTTTGCCAAAAATTAAGCGTCTCTCTTTGGGTAAAAAAATGGAGTTAGCGGAGAAATTGGCAAAAAAATCTCATACGGAGGTGGCTTCGCTTTTGGAAAGGTGGATTGAGAGTGAACGTGCTTTGTTGAGGGAGTCATCGCAAGAGGATGTTATAAAAAATCTTAAGGTTTTAGAGCAGGTCCGCCAGGATTTAACAAGTACTAATGTGAACTTGCAGTTAGCCCTGGAATTTTTGCTTTTGAAGTTAAAATAGCCTTCATTTACCTTTATCCTCCTAATAAATTATATAGCTACTTAAACCACGTATCGCATTTTTTATCAAAGTTAACTGGATTTTTCTCCTTAATTTGCTAATATGCTCTTTAAGGAGAAAACCTTTCGCAATCAACCAAGGAGGAAAGGATGGCGATAGCGACCATAGTCAAAGTAGGCGAGGAATACGTAACAGTTTCCTTCGGCCTATCTGAAATTAAGGACATGGAGATAAGAAAAAGTGACCTCACAGGAAAACCCCCTAAAAAAGGGAAACGCGTCGACATTCAGTTTGGAGGTATAACTATTAAAGAAGCAAAAGTTTTATAAAAAACCGCCAAAAGGAAAGTACCGGTAGCAGGTTTGTGAGCGATTTAATCGCAAATCTGCTGCCGGTACCAAAAACTCCTCTAAATTACTCCATTTTTATTGAAAAACTCGAAACAACTGCCAACACACCACTCCGTAAAACAACCAAACTCGCTAAAAACACACAACTAAACCACTTTAAAACAACCCCTCCCAAATTTTTCAAGGAAAAACAACCAAAAAGTTGAAATGGTATGTTTTATCCCTTAGAATACAAAAGTCGTAGGAGGAGTGCTTTAAAAAACAAATAAACATGCCAAAAAACAACAAACCCAAAAACCTAGGAGACTACAGCGCAGATCAAATCCAAGTACTGGAAGGCTTAGACCCCGTACGCAAACGCCCCGGAATGTACATCGGCTCAACAGGCCAATCCGGACTCCACCACCTGGTAACCGAAATCGTCAACAACTCCATGGATGAGGCCATTGCCGGATATGCCGACCACATCAAAGTCGAATTCTTTAAAAACGGATCCGTTGCAGTTTACGACAACGGAAGGGGAGTGCCCTACGAAATAAAAGAAGCCTATGGAGTTTCAGCTTTAGAACTAGCTTTCACCAAACTTCACGCGGGAGGTAAATTCGGGGGAGGGGGCTACAAAGTCTCCAGTGGATTGCACGGCGTAGGATCCTCCGTAGTAAACGCCCTATCCGACTGGATGCGCGTTGTAGTTAAGCGCAACGAAGAAACCGTATTGCAAGAATACAAAGACGGGGGAGAACCAACAAATCCTTTACATGAATGGGACCCTAAAAATCCTACAGAACTTGACAAAAAAACGTGGGATATAGCCCCGGAAAAATGGGACTACGAATCAGGAACCATTGTCCACTTTAAGCCCAGCGATAAAACCTTTGAAACCACAGACTTTAAGTACGACTTTTTTATAGACCAAATTAGAGAATACGCCTACCTAACAGCCGGAATAAAATTTGAACTTATAGATCATCGCGATGATAAACAGTATGCCTTTTACTTTGAAGATGGTATTAAAGCCTTTTTAAAATCACTAAATCGAAATAAAAAAATTATAAACGATGACATTTTTTATGTTCACGACGAAGAAGACGATGTAGAAGTGGAAATAGCTTTGCAATACAACAACTCCTATGCTGAAAACGTTTTAACTTTTGCAAACCACATAAAAACAAACGAAGGAGGGACCCACCTAACCGGCTTTAGATCTGCCTTAACTAGGACAATTAACGGCTATGCTCGTGAGAAAGAGCTTCTAAAAGAAAAAGACCCCAATTTATCCTCAAACGACCTGCGAGAAGGTTTAACGGCAATTGTTTCCGTTAAGTTGAATTCTGATGAATTGCAATTTGAAGGCCAAACTAAGGGGAAGCTAGGCAACTCCAATGTTAGAGGAGTTGTGGAAAGTATTATGCGCAAGGGGTTGGAAACGTATTTGGAAGAGCATCCTTCTGAAGCTGAAAAGATTATTAAGAAGAATGTTTTAGCTTTGCGTGCAAGAATAGCTGCAAAAGCTGCTCGCCAGACGGTTTTGCGAAAGAGCGTTTTGGAGGGTGGGGGAGTGCTACCCGGAAAATTAACCGACTGCCGAACTAAGAAACCTGAAAAAGCAGAGCTGTTCATTGTCGAGGGTGATTCCGCGGGAGGTCCGGCTAAACAAGGACGCGATCGAGAGTATCAAGCAGTTTTGGCATTGTTTGGTAAGGTTTTAAACACGGAGCGTGCACGTTTAAGCCGAATTGTTTCCTCGGTTAAGTTTAAAGACCTGATTATTGCTATTGGCGCAGGGATTGGGGAGCATTACGACCCTGAAAGCCTTAGGTACCACAAGCTAATCATCATGGCAGACGCCGACTCCGATGGAATGCACATTATGACGCTCTACCTGACCTTTTTCTATCGCCATATGAAAGAGTTGGTGGATAACGGCCATGTTTATGTAGCTGTGCCCCCTCTATTTAAAGCCACGTGGGGAAAGAATAAGAAATATCTTTTTGACAAGGAGGAGCGGGATGCTTTTGTGAAGACTCCGGAAGGAAAGAAGGCTATTATTCAGCGGTTTAAAGGTTTGGGAGAGATGAATGCGCAGGAGTTGTGGGAGACTACAATGAATCCTGAAACTCGACGGCTAAAGCAAATGACCGTGGAGGATGCTGCTAAAGCGGATGAGGTGTTTACAACGTTGATGGGTAGGCGAGTCCCTCCAAGGAAGCGCTTTATTCAGACGCATGCTAAGCAGGCTAATATTGATATTACTTAAGGTAGAATAGGAAATCGAAAGGACTTTATGATGAAAATTTACATAACAGGACACAAATCACCGGATTTAGATAGTGTAGTTGCAGCAATTGCTTATACGGAACTTTTGAAAAAAACGGACAAATATTCCAAGGCAGATCTAATTCCAACAATTCCCGGGGAAATTAATAAGGAAACAGAATTTGTTCTAGATAAATTTGAAGTAAAAATGCCTGACTCTCTGGATAAGTTAGATATAGAACCTGAAGCAGCGTTTATCCTGGTCGATCATAACGAAGAATCCCAAAGACATGAAGAAACAGAAGGGCACACAGTGCTGGAAATCATAGACCACCATAAAGTAAATCTAAATTTTGCTTCACCCCTGCAAATAAATATAAAGCCTTTAGGATCAACCTCCTCAATAATTTATCAACTCTTTAAACGAGAGGGAATCAACCCCTCTAAAAAAGTAAAAGAACTACTTTTGAGTGCTATTTTATCTGACACACAGGGACTTAAATCAAGCACTACAACCGGAATAGACTCGGAAATTGCACATGAATTGGCTGACGATCTGAAAATGGAGCTTGATAAGCTTACATTTGAAATCTTTAGGGCTAAATCGGATATTACAGGGCTCTCGGCACAGGAAATTACTAAAAAAGACTATAAAACTTTCCAGTTTGGCGAGCATGAAGTATTCATTAATCAAATTGAAACGGTAGAACCCGAGAAGGTTCTTGATATGAAAGAAAACCTTATCAAGGAACTAGAAGAAGTGAAAACGGAGCTGGGCTTGAGTACGGGATATATTGTTATAACGGACATTCTGGAAGTTAACTCTCACGTTATTTACAGTAATGAAACTGAAAAAGAAATTTTGGAAGAGGCCTTTACAGCAGAAGGAAAAGATGGAATAGCTGATATAGGACCTCGTATGAGTCGTAAAAAGGACATTGCACCTGCAATAGAAAAAGTTCTTACACAATAAACATGACAGATAATAAAGAAACAGAAAAAAACATAGAGTCAAAAGAAGCCGGGGCCGGAAGCGGGAACGAGAATGAAACAGAAAACCCACGCATCATAAAAGCCAGCATCTCAGAAGAAATGAAAAAAGGCTTCCTAGACTACGCCATGAGCGTCATCGTCTCCCGCGCATTACCCGACGTTCGCGACGGTCTAAAACCCGTACATCGACGAATCATCTACGCCATGCAAGACCAAAACATCACCGCTGACGGCAAATTCCAAAAGAGTGCCGCCGTAGTTGGAGAAGTCATGAAAAAGTACCATCCACATGGAGACACCGCCATTTACGACTCCCTTGTAAGAATGGCCCAAGACTTCTCACTAAGATACCCTCTTGTAATCCCTCAAGGTAACTTTGGAAGCATTGACGGGGATCCTCCTGCTGCTATGCGATACACCGAATGTAAAATGGACAAAATTGCAGAAGACCTCTATGCCGACATCGACAAGGACACAGTTCCCTTTGTCATAAACGACTTGCAAAACGAAGAGCCCGAATTTTTACCTTCAAGACTTCCAAACATGTTACTAAACGGAGCCTCCGGAATCGCCGTTGGAATGGCCACAAACATCCCTCCCCATAACCTGGGAGAAGTTATTGACGGCTTACTCCACTTAATAGAAAACGCCGACGAAATAGGAGAAGCTCCCGCAAAAGACGCTGAAAAACAAATTTCAAAAACAGACTTTTCATCAACAGCTACAGTAGAAGACTTGATGGAATTTATAAAAGGACCCGACTTCCCAACGGGAGGAATAATTTATGACCGAAAAGAGATTATTAAGATGTACGCCACAGGTAAAGGGCGCGTTGTAACCAGATCTAAAGTAAATATAGAACCTTTAGACCATGGAAAGGCTCAGATTGTAATCACAGAAATTCCTTATCAGGTTAACAAGGCCCGCCTTCTAGAAAAAATTGCAGAAAACGCCAAAAAAGACAAGATTCAAGGAATTACGGACTTGCGCGATGAATCCGATTTATCAGGAATTCGCGTTGTAGTAGAAACCAAGCGCGGAGCCATTCCCAAAAAAGTTGAAAATCAGCTCTACAAGTACACTCCTTTACAAGACACGTTTAATACTAATATGGTGGCGCTTCTTAACGGGGAGCCTAAACTTTTAACCTTGAAGACGGTTTTAGAGGAGTTTATTAAGCACCGTCAGATTATTGTTGTTAACCGCACTATTTACCTTTTGAAGAGGGCAAAAGCACGAGAGCACATTTTGCGAGGTTTAAAAATTGCACTTGATAATCTGGACGCTGTTATTAAGCTGATTAGAGAAAGTCCTGATGTAGCTGCTGCTAAAGAAGGTCTTATGAAAAACTTTGATTTGTCTGATATCCAAGCGCAAGCAATTTTGGACATGCAGTTACGACGTTTGGCTGCTTTAGAACGGCAAAAAATTGAGGACGAGCTAGAGGAGATTTTGGCTACAATTGACGATTACGAAGATCTTTTGGCATCACCTCCACGAATTATCGACACCGTTAAAAAAGAACTGATAGAGGTTAAGGAAAACTATGGCGATGAGCGTAGAACTAAGGTTATGAAAGGTAAGGCAGGTGAAATTTCTACGGAGGATATGGTGGCAAATGAGGATTGCATTATTACAATTTCGGAAGAAGGCTATGTGAAGCGCATGAAAAAGACGGCGTATCGTCGACAGGGGAGGGGAGGTAAGGGCGTTAAGGGCTCTGAGCTGAAAGATACGGATTCTATGGAAACTATTAGAGCTTGCCAAACACATGATTGGGCTTTGTTCTTTACTAATAAAGGCAAGGTTTATAAGATGCGAATTTGGGAAATTCCTGAAACTAGTCGAACTTCTAAGGGTACAGCTTTGGTTAACTTTTTGGGGATTTCACAAGGTGAAGAAGTGCAGTCATTTTTGACTATTGAACCGGAGGTAATGGACGGGGGAGAGGGTTACATTTTGTTTGCTACCGAAGAAGGCAAGGTTAAAAAAACAGAGTTAAAGGAGTATGAGAATATCCGTAGTTCAGGGATTATTGCGGTGGGCTTAACAGAAGGGGATTCGTTAGTGCGAGCTCAAATGACTTCAGGGACAGATCATGTTTTGTTGGCTACGGCTAAAGGGCAATCTATTCGCTTTGCTGAGGAGGAAGCCCGTCCTATGGGCAGAACTGCTAAGGGTGTAAATGGAATTAAGTTGAAGAAGAAGGATGATAGTGTTGTGAGCATGATGGTGGTTCCGGAAGGCTCTGATGATTATGATTTGGTGGTGGTTTCTGAGAAGGGTTATGGTAAGAAGACTCCTTTGAGTGAGTATAGGGCGCAAAGTAGGGGAGGGTCAGGGTTGATTACGTATAATGTGGCGAGTAAAACGGGGGATTTGGTGGCTGCTCGTTTGGAGCCGGTGGAAAAGGAGGATAAACCAAGGGATGTTTTGTTGGCAACGGAGATGGGGAAGGTTATTAGAATCCCGGAGAAGCAGATTCCGGTGCTGTCGCGCAGTACTTTAGGGGTGCGCCTGATTAAGCTTGGTTCTAAAGATAGTGTGAGTTCTGTAGCGTTTTTAGACTAATCAAATTGAAGCTTTTTAAAAGAATTTCTCCCGACAAAATTTCTTCAGTAGTATAGTTAATTATATATGTCGAATCTTTTATCGTACGAAAAGGAATTGTGGAGTAGGGGGGTTGATTTAGTTGCGGGAGTTGATGAAGCGGGAAGGGGTCCGCTGGCAGGCCCTATGGTAGTGGCCGCGGTTGCTTTAAATAAAGCACACCTTGAAGGATTATCCTTGTGGTTAGAGAGGTTAGAAACTGTAACAAAAGCAAATTCAGACGAAAAGTCAAGGATTATCCTTAATCCCAGAAATTACGACGTCTTATCGGAAGAAAAACTAAAAAACTACTCCTTAATTAACGACTCAAAAAAATTAACCGAAAAAAGACGAGAACTCCTTTATGACTTCATTAAAAAAGAGGCAATTTCCTATTCCATAATTGAAATTTCACATACCCATATAGACACAAAGGGGATTTCAAGCGGAGTGCGGCTTGGTTTTAATAGTGCGGTAAAAGCTCTGGAAAAGCCGCTTAAAAAACTTAACAAAAAGTTAGGTCATGTTTTAACGGATCACGTAAAGATAGGGAAGATGGCCGACAATTTTCAGACAAATATTACAAAAGGGGATAGTAAAAGCATTAACATAGCAGCAGCTTCTATTTTGGCAAAGGTTTATCGGGACCGCTTGATGAAGGATTTGAGCTTAAAATTTCCGGAGTATGGTTTTGAAAGACATAAAGGTTATGGCACTAAAGCTCATAGAGAAGCTATTTTCAAGTTTGGACCTTGTGAAATTCACCGAAAATCCTTTGAACCGGTGAAATCCTTTTTCAAAGCCAGCCAATTCGAAAAAACGGGCTAAATGCAAGGGACAGCAAATCTCACCAAAACAAAACCACATGATAGAATTCATAGGTCATGCCAAAAATCAAGAAACCAAAAAAAACAAATCAAAACGCAAGCCACAGAAACAACAAGCACCGAGAAGGAAGTTCTAACCAAAGCAAACAACAAAACCATTATCCACCACGAACGGCACAATTCCCTCTAGCACTCTCTTTTGACGACGTTCTTCTAAAACCACAGTACTCAAAAATTAAGTCAAGATCAGAAATTAATTTGGAAACACAACTCTCCCCATACTTAAAACTCGAAATCCCTCTAATGACAACCAATATGGACACAGTCACCGGGGTGGAAATGGCTGTAAAAATCTCTGAATTGGGTGGTTTGGGCCTTTTGCCGCGGTTCTGCGCCCCTGAAAAACAGGCAGATCAGGTAGCGGAGGTGATAAAAAAGAAACAAATAGCAGCAGCGTCCGTGGGAATTAAAAAAGGGTTTTTGGAACGAGCAGAGATGCTTGTAAATGCTGGAGCCACAATCATTAATGTAGATGTAGCCCATGGCCATTTAGAGGGAGCTATAGAGGCCACAAGAAAAATCCGAAATAAATTCGGTAAAAGAATTACGATAATATCGGGCATCACGGCTACCGCAGAAGCAGCCGAAGCTCACTACGAGGCAGGCGCTGATTGTATCAGTGTGGGTGTAGGATCAGGCAGCATCTGCACAACACGTATTATGACAGGCTGCGGAATTCCTGAATTTTCCTCTCTTATGGATGTTGCGCGTGCTGCAAAAAAACACAACAAAACTTTTATTTCCATAGCAGGGGTAAACAACTCAGGAGACGTAGTTAAAACCCTAGCAACAGGAGCTGCAGCGGTTTGTGCAGGATATATGTTTGCGGGAACAGATGAAGCCCCTCCAGAAATCGTTGAAATTAAAGGCAAGAAGTATAAAGAATATAGCGGCTCTACAGCTAAAAAAGAGAAGGTTAAACAGGTGGGAAAGTATGGCGCAAATAAAGGAGCAAATTACACTAAACATGTGGAAGGTGTGGAGGGCTTGGTAGAGTATCGGGGGGCCGTTGCCGACGTTGTGGAAGAAGTCTTAGCAGGAGTTAAATCGGGCATCAGCTATTGTGGAGCTGAGAATATCACAGAGTTGCAAGAAAGAGCGGAGTTTATTCGTGTTACCGCAGGAGGTTTTCGGGAAAGTGGCGCCCATGATGTTTTCGTAATGGGGTAGTGCAAATTTGTATGAATAAATAAAAAAGCCTACTCGACATCAGGCAGTACATCCTTATGGAAACGCTTATGCGTCTCCTTAAGGCGCTGATTTGTAACATGCGTATAAATCTGGGTCGTCGAAACATCCGAATGACCCAAAAGCTCCTGCACAGAACGCAAATCAGCTCCCTCCTGTAAAAGCCCCGTAGCAAAAGTGTGACGCAACGTGTGGGGAGTAACATCAACCGCCAAACCAGCCCTACGCCCATACTTCTTAATCATCCGCTGAACACTGCGAGCACTCAAGCGCAAAGACTCTCCATCGGGATCCTCATCCTCCATACTCTTACCGGAATAACGCAAAAACAAAGGCACAAACTCATCCCGACGGGTTGACAAATAACGACGTATCCACTGGCGGGCGGAAGGACTCAAATAAACAGTACGAGCCTTGCGTCCTTTACCTATAACCGTAAATTCACCTGTCTCCAAATTAATGTCATCCACATTTAAACCAACAAGCTCACTAACACGCAAACCCGTACTAAAAAGCGTTTCCAAAATTGCACGGTCACGAATACCTGAACGCTTGTTTAAATCCTGGGCAGAAAAGAGGCGTTCGAGCTGATCCTCATTTAAAACCTTAGGAACTCTGTCGCCACTTTTACCTAGATTGATTTGATCAGGAGAAATCACACTTAAATCACGTTCCACAATTAGATATTTCAAAAAAGCGCGAATTGCAACCATAAAAGTTTTTTGCGTCGACTGCTTATAACCGTCATCTGAACGGGAATTTTTTCGACGATTTAAAAAGACACGATATTTACGAAGATTTTCCATTTGCAGATCCGCCGGATAAATCTTTTCTTTTTTTAGGTAATCTTTAAGCCAGCCAAAAAAATCATTTAGGTAAAAATCATACATGCGAACAGTGCTTTGGGCCAGATTTTTTTCAATCTCGCAATATTCAAGATAATCAATTAAAAGTGCGTCTAGTGAGTTTTTTCCTAAGGATGTGATACTCATGGTGTGTTTAAAAAGTTGCTTAGAATCGATTCTAGAGCCTCCATTTTTGGCAGGTTTTTGGAAAGTTTAGTTGTATTAAGTTGGAGACCTAAAACCGTCAAGGATGTACTTTGCATACTAAATTTATAACGTAAAATGCGACATTAATCAAAGTTTCAGTACAAGGTAACTAAATCCAAAAGGAGCATCTCCAGGGAAAAACCGCAGGAAACAAGGAGGAATCAACTAGAAAAGAAAACTAATTAAAGGCAAAAGGGAAGGGATAAAAATCAAATAAATTATTTTTAAATTTTTTAGAAGTAATTACATGGAAATTTATGGGAGATAAAGCCACACCATACACAAAGATAGGGAAGTGGCAAATTGGTAAATCTTGACAGAAATAGGACGTCGTATAATGTATGTTTAACGACATTGAGTATGTTAAAGATATGACAGAGGCAGATAAAGAGGAAAAAGGATACATTTACGGTAATGGAGAAGGATACTAATTAAAACCGCACTTAATTAAAATAATTTATCACTTTTTAGATTTAATAATTGTTAATTAAATGCTTTTTTCCTTTAATTACACCGCAAATAAATGCCTTAAATTATTCGGAAATTTAGAAGTTATCCACAGAAGGAGTGATTTGCAGTAATTACCAAAGTATGACAACCCTACGTTCGCCAAAGTATGACAAACCCCCTACCCTACTCTAACCCGAAACCTAGCAACTCAAACTATAGGGTGATAATAAACTATAGGACTATAGGCCAACCTCACCACTACCACTTCCCTACTTTGCCCTGTTAATAAAGGAGTACTAAGGCCTGAAAGCTAAAAGAATCAATAATAAAATAAGAAAAATTAATCCATAATGATACATCAGATTGCTATTTATCTTGTTTTTCATATGCCCATCCAAATAGTTAACGCCAAAGAGCACTACCGATGCGCTAAATAATCCACGCAAAAAGGCCTCCGTAGGAAAAAAGGAGACCGTCAAGTGAGTACTTACTACTATAAAGGCCAAAAAAGCACAATTGACTAAAACATCTATCCAATTTACTCTTCTTGCCCTATCATCAAAGCTAATACTCCAAAAAAAGTAAACTCCAAACATAAAAGCAAATACTCCCGCCAGACCACTTTGCAACAAAGGACTAACATCCAGTTTATACACACCAGCAAACAACGGAATGGCTATAACAACAATTAAAATCTGACTCCATGTTACTGCAGCTCTATATAAAGGAATAGTGTCCTCCTTCTCACGTACCACTAAGAAAATGTTATTTACGAGATTAACCAGGTATAAAAGGACCCCTACTACTCCTAAACCGGAGAGCTTAAAAGCTAAACTAAAATTGGGAAAGTGAAAAAGTGTAAAAAATGCCCCTAAAACAAGCAAAACAGGGAGCAACACAACTAAAAAGCCTCTATAGTCAGTAATAGAGGTATATTGAGTAACAATTGCCCCTACTACCGTAAATCCCGTAAGAAAGAGAAAAGGTTGCATAGCCACCTGCCGATAGCCAATGGATGTTTCTACCCAGAACAAAAGTAAAACAACACCTAATGAGTATAAAATGTACCTGAATTTCTTAGAACTAAGATTTTGTAAGATTGTCATAAACGTCAACTACATCATCATGATCATCTAATTCATTAATAAGCCCCTCTACCCCATTATACTCTCCTTTTTCTAAAGGCACCTCAAAACCGGGCTCCATATTATCGCCAAAAATATAACTTGCAGATCCTTTTGTACCCAAAGATCCACCTGCCTTTTCTAAAATATTTCTAATTTCAGCCACTGTCCTGTTCCTATTGTCTGTAACCGTATGGATCACCAAAGCAACCCCATAGGGCGCATAACCCTCATATACCACGCGCTCCAAAGCAGCAGCACCTTTCAACTCACCGGTTCCCTTCTTAATAGCCTTCTCAATATTATCCTTAGGCATATTAGCTTCCTTGGCCTTATCAATAAGCATAGTAAGCGAAGGATTCATTTCAGGATCTCCCCCGCCTTCACGAGCAGCAACCGTAATCTTTTTAGAAAGCTTGGAGAAAACCTTACCTTTTCTGGCGTCAACAACAGCCTTTTGATGCCTTATTTTAGACCACTTATTATGTCCACTCATGGGATGATTTTAGCATACAAACAGGCCGTTTCCTTTAGCGCCTCCACTATGGAAAGCAACGTTTTTTCAACGTTTTTTAGTTGACAAGACTCCCCTATTTGGTAAGGTTGTTTTTGTATGAGTTTAGGTTTAGAAGAAACCGCAATAAAACTTGCACTTCAAAAGGAATGGGACAAGGCAATTGCCCTAAATAAAAAGGTTCTCCAAAATAATTCAAAAAATAAAAAGGCTCTTTTAAGGTTGGGTAAGGCGTATATGCAAAAAGAGGAGTATCTTGAGGCCAAAAGGGCTTTTAAGAAGGTGCTTGAGATTGACTCTATAAATAAGATTGCGCTTAAAAACCTTAAGAAAATAGACCAAAGGTCCCCCGCAAGAGTCTAATTACTCGCAAGCTAGAGTAAGTACCCCCTTTTTCTCTCACGTTTCGCGTGACTTTCCTTTTTTAATAGAAAAGTAAGTCCCGCTGCAAAAGTTCTTTCAAAAGGGGGTACTTACTCTGAGGATACGGCAAGAAAGATATCTCTCTTTTGAGTGACATTTCGGAGCAAAGCGACGTCGTGGAACGAAAAAGAGAGATATCTTCCTAAGAGGCCTCAGAGTCATCCCCAATTCGCGCATCCACCTCCGGGTTCAACCCCTTCATAGAAAGCTTAATCTTCCCCGTATCCTCAGAAACCTCCAAAACCTTAACCTTAACCTTCTCACCTGCTTCAGCCAGCCCATCAATATCCTTAACATACTTCTCAGAAATCTCGCTAATGTGAACCAAACCGGTAACTCCCTTCTTGATCTCCACAAAAAGGCCAAAACCTGCCACATCAGCAATAGTTCCCTCATAAACAGCATCTGCCTCAATGTTGGAAATATCCTGCTCTAAAACCTCCTCCTCTTCCGGAGAAAGATCCACAACATCGCCTGCCTTACGACGCTCAGAAATAGCCCTACCCAAATCAAACTCAGTTTCCGTCCAATTGTTAATCTCCCGCGTTACCTCCTCCACGGAAACGCCAAACTTCTCCCGACTTCGCTGCAAGATACTCTCCTTATTTCCCGACTTAGGCACTAAATTATCCTTCCAAGGAAGCAAAATCTTTGCAGAAAAAGGCATAGATGTCATACCATTAATCATCAGCTTTATATAAATGTGGAAGCGCTCCATGGAAATAAGGTCATTCTCATCAAAAAACGGCGCAAACTCCTTGGACATTGCAAAGGCGTCAGGAGCTCCCAGAGCAAACGAAGCAATAGTCCCAACGTTACCTAAAACCGCCTGTAGAAGCTCCTCAGGAAGCTGAGCGGTATACTGGTGCGTCAGATGCAAAGCCAGTTTATACTTTCGCGACTCTGACAAAATCGACTCAAAACTTCCTGTAGCAAAGTTTTGAAACTCGTCAACATACAAATAAAAAGGTCGACGCTCATCCGGAGGGAGCTTAGCCCTCTGCAAAGCCATAAACTGAATCCTGGAAACCAGCAAAGCACCCAACAAATTAGCATTATCCGCTCCAATCTTACCCTTAGAAAGATTCATGAGCAAAATCTTGCCCTCATTCATAATGTTCCAAAAATTAATTGTAGACTTTTGCTGCCCCAAAATATTTCTAATAGTTGAGGACGCCAAGAACCTATTAACCTTGTTCTGAATTGGCGCTATTGCCTCTGTTACAAGCTTGTTATTCCCCTTCATGTTTTTATACTCGGTGTTCCAAAACTTCATAACAACGGGATCGTCCACATAATGGAGAATGTATTTCAGGTAATTTGGATCTTCCAACAAACGAGTAATTCCCAGCATTGTTGTATCCGGAGCCGAAAGCAAAGTCAAAATAGAGTAATTGAGTAAATATTCTAATCGGGGTCCCCAAGAGTAATCAAAATGCTGTTTAATAGCTGCTACTAAAGCAGAAGCCATCAGGTTTTTTTGCGAAGGATCATCAAGTTCCATTAGGTTTATGCCCACAGGATTTTCCAAATCCGACGGATCCACGTAAATAACGTCCTCAATACGGTCATCCGGAATTCTTTCCAAAACTGTATCAATTGTTTCCCCATGTGGATCCAAAACGCCTACGCCATAGCCCTTAGCAATATCCTGTGTCACCATATTTACAAACATAGTCGATTTACCTGTACCGGACTTCCCTATTAGGTACATATGGCGTAACCGATCGTTACCGTCTTTAATTCCAAAGCGCATTTTTTTGTCGCGGTAAATTGTTTCGGCAATATAGGTACAATCTTTTGTGGGCAATTCCGCAGGGGGCTCACCTTTTTTAGAGTAAACCCAGGAGGACATGTTAGGAGTGGCTATAACGGAGGAGGGTAAATGGAAAACTGCAGCAAGCTCTTCTATGTTTAGAATAAAAGCCTCGTTGGGATTAAAGCAGCGATCCCGAAAGCCTTGCAGAATTGAGGCTTTGTCGGCAGTTTTAGCAGCAGTAAAGCTGTTAGTTGTAGTTGTATAGAATTGCTTTAGGGAGGCTATTAGGGAGCGCATGTTACTTTGAGCAAGTCCCGGATCCGCTGCTGCAGAGGCCAAACGAACCTGAACAAAATAACCGAGTTTTGAGAGCTTGTTTTCTACAGCCTGGATCTCTAGTTCTTGTGTGGGTGATAAACGAACAGGCTCATCCCCTCCTCCGGTGGAACGCGCCCTAGCTTGAGATTCTTCGGCACTTCGAAAAAAGCCCGTTAAAAGCTCTACAATAATTTCGCCAACTTCAGAGACAATAGCAAAAAAGATAGATTTAATTTCATCACCAAACTGCTTTTTCTCGTAAGCTACTCCATCACGAATGGCCTCTACATAAGCAATTCCCTCATCCTGCCAAACATCCGGAGCAGGACGCACAAGTATTTGCATTCCCAGAAAGTCTTCAGGACCCACGTTTGACATAACAGAGGTAATTCCTGAAAGGGGGTCTACTTCTAAGTCGCGAAAAGACTTTAAGGGGAAGAAAAATTCGCGGGAGAGTTTTAGCTGCGTGGTTTCATAATGCGTGTGAGTTAAAAGGCGGTCGGTGTAATCGTCTACTATTTTGATTTGGGCGGAGGCATATTGGGCGTAAACCTGACTTTCAACAAATTTGGATATGCGCTTGGGAACAACCAAGTAAAAGCGAATGCCGTCCTCTCCTTGGGAGATTATTTCCAGTGAAAAGTATTCCTGGTCGTCGGATTCTTCTTTTAGTAGTCCGTGAAGGGCAGCAAACATGCTTTCGGCTGCTAACGAGGATGCCTGTATGTCTTGACGGGATTCGTCTATGCGAGGAACGCGAACCTCTAAGACGTTAACTTCGCCGGAAAGTAGACACTCCTCTCCCCCGCCGGATTTTCGCAGTTTTCGCGCTATAAAAATAGATATCACTCCAAGGCCAAATGCTAAAGGGCCTAGAATGCCATATGTTGACATAGGTTTAGTTTGGATGGAGATGGGGTCTTTGTTTTTTGTTGCCGTAACAGCAGGTTCTCAGTATATCTGCCTTAACGCTTTTAACTTGGCACAAAAGTAGCGCTTAGTACTAGCAGATGTTCCTATTGTCGGTTAGTTTTGAAAGTCTGTCAAGTGCAATAATGGACTTAAGGGATTGGCTTATTCCCCTCCCAAAATCAGCGTCACGTCAGCACGATCAATAACCGACTCATTACTCCCCAAGGAATAAGAGGCCTTTTCATAAATTCGATCAGGCGAAACATCAAAAAACCTTGCCAAATAGGCCACTGTAACACTTCCAACGTCATCCGCAACAATATAAGTATCCGAATAAGAACCGATAGCATTGTCCACCGCCACAACATGGCCTCCCCTATTTTTAACCACGCGTGCCCCGAAACTTGCCAGGCCGGGCATAGAGGTACCATTTAAAACTGCTATACTTTTTTTCTCCTCTGCAAAAGTGGAGTCGTAGGTTTGCTGCCTGGTGTAGGCGTCTAAAGCCTCCGTTGTAGTGAACGCCACATGCTGAATATCCTTTGAGGAAAAAGATCGACTAATGGAATAGAGGTGCAAAAAATCACTAAATGTCATATCGGTTTTTAGGGAGTTGCGAATGCACTTTACATCAGACTTATCAAAAAGCTCTGTGAAGCTGCCTTCTATAATGAGATTTTTGGAAAAGTCTGAAAGTGAAGGCTCCACCATTACAAAGCGGTCTATGTCAAGGCCTGTCAAATCTTTTAGGGCCTTTCGTGTGTAGGAAATTCCTGCGTTGAAGTTTGCTTCAGAGGTGGTTTGGGAGGTGTTGGTGTCGCTGTCTTCAGTGGAAGAAGCGCTGCTATCTAAAGTGCCTAAAGCAAAAGACCTGGAAATTGCCTCCTCCCCAAACTTACCCGGCATATCCACCTGCTGATCCGGAGAAATGTCATAAACAGCAAAACTCTCATGTGAGGGGCTAATTAAAAGCACTTTTATATCCGCCAAAATTAAGGGACTTTCATTAAAGTCTTTTGCAAAGGTTTCCTTGGAAGTTAAAAGCGCTAGTGCATAGAAATCTTGATTTTGAAAGTCTTGGGAAGTGTTGGAGGAAGCGGACGTGTAACTTTGATGAAACTGTTTGTAAAATGCGTAAAAGCTGAGAAAAAGTAGGAAAGAAACAAACAAACCGCCTATTCCCAGATATTTTTGAAGTTGCTTTTTTCGAGTTTTGCGGGATTTTGAGGTACGTTTTTTCCTATTAAAAAGGGATTTTTTGGCAGCTTTTCTGGCAGTTTTAGCGGGCATTAAAAATATTGTAACAGAAGATCAGGCGAATTTTAATAGTATTTTTGGAATTCTGTCGGGACTTGCGTAGCGTATGTCACTTTTTTACGTGACAGGGGATGATAAATCTCAATTTGCTTTGCATGAAGCATTAAACGTCCAAACTGTGCTTTGTCCTCTTGGTAAGAGGATTTAGGGGCGTAGGTTTTATCACCAACCACCGGATGATTTAGTGCGGAAAGATGCACGCGAATTTGATGAGTTCTTCCGGTTTTGGGCTGTGCCTGAACTAGGGAGTATTTTTCCTTAAAATTTAGAAGCCTAAATGTAGTTTTTGCGGACTTACCCCCTTCTACAACAGCGAATTTAAAGCGATTTTTCGGGTTTCTGGCTATGGGGGCATTTACCTCTATTAAGGGATCCTTGAGTTTCCCGTGAGTTAGGGCAATGTACTCCTTTTTTACCTTACGCGTTTTAAATTGACTCATAAGATACCGGAGTGTTTCAGGATCCTTGGCCACTAGGATTATGCCCGATGTCCCTTTGTCGAGGCGGTGCGCTAATCCGGAGCGACGTGTGAAAATTTGCTGCGGGGTGGGTTCTTCACTGGAGTTGTTGGAGGCTTCGGAATTATCGGAGGCTTCATCCGGAGAAAACAACTCAAGATAATCCTCTAAAAAGTCCTGAAGGGTCTTATCTTTTGTGGTATTCGAGCGATTTACTATTAAACCGGAGGGCTTGTCCAAAACCAGCAACGCCTCATCTTCGTGAATTATTTTAATGTCATCATTTATTTTCATATACTGTCATCTTCAAGTATGATACTCCAATATTTGCATACTTCGTGCCTCTATTATGCGAAAAAAGACACTTTTATTCAAGTATCATACTCAATGGGGCTTATTAGGGATTTTATGTAGACAAGAAGCAACAGCAAAAATCCAAGGTTTACAGAAATGTCGGCGTAGTTAAACGAGAAAATTCCAAAAAAGGAAAGCGGATCAGCCACACAACCCTCCACCAAACGATGATACAAATTATAAGAACCTCCCAAAACCAGAAAAACCACTCCCAAAACCCCCAAGACTTTCCCCCTCTCTAACAATCCGGAAACATAAAATGAGTAAACAAACAACCCAAAAACAAGGACAATAAAAAAAACATAAACTTCTATAGAAATAAAGTTTGAAAATGGAAAACTGCAGTTATAAGTCATCAACTAGAAGAAGCTTCAGAACGACGTGCACACTCACTACACAAATGCGCCTCCGGATAAGCCTTCAACCTCGCCGGATCAATATCCTCACCACACTTCTCGCAAACCCCATACTCCCCTCGAGACAACTTACCCAAAGCCTTCTGCACATTCGACTTCACCGACCCCAAAACACGCTTCTGCGCATCAATAACAGTCTTAAACGTATCCTCCAAATAAGCATCGTCCACCATCTCCGAATTATCCTCCGCCCGACCCTCCTGCATATAAGGATCCTCAGAATCCAACAACTTCTCCTGCTTCTCCAAAGAATCATTCTTCTTCTGCAAGGTCTTCTTTAAAGAGTCTATTAACGATTTGGGTAAATTTTTTCCTGACATAAACGATTTTGATTTCAAATTAGAATCAGATTTTGACCTAACTAAGGACTTACTTAAAATAAGCTTTTTCACCCTCAAAATGAGAACTAACATACTAATTGTAAACAAGACACCATGGAATAGCAAATCCTCCATGGAGGTGTGCCCCAACAAAATCCCTGCTATAACAACCAGCAGCAGAAAAGCTACGAAAGCAAACCCTGAAAAAATCCTCTTAAGACGCAAAGCAGAAAAAACTCCGTAAAAAATGAGGAGGATTCCAATTAGAACCAGATAGCTAAAGTCTTTTTGCAGCCCAACAACAGACAGAAAAGCAATAGAGCCTCCAAAGGCCAGTGCCAAAGCAAAGATATCTAAGATGCGATATAAGGACCACTTGGAAGCGCGTACTAACAAGGTTGCGGTAGCTATAAATCCCAGTAAAAAGCCAGGAAAGCTTACGCCGGGCTTCCAAATAAGGATAGTGTGTTTTAAAAGGGGCATTGGCAAATAGCGGGAATTGTAGGCATAAAAGGCGCGAGAAACTAGTAACCCTGCTACTAAGGAAAGCAAGTATTTGTCAAAAAGTTTCTCTTCGTCAAAGCCGTCCTTGCGCCCTTCCCTCCAAACGGGATAAAGTGAAAATAAAAAGCCGGCTATTAAAAAGAGTCCTTGAGTATAAACGGTTATATTCCCTATGCCTGCAAGGGATTCTATAGAAGCTCCAAAAATGTCGGCTAAGATGTCAGCTAAAGGGATTGTAATTTCTGCGGGTAAGTTCATGTGTTAATAATAGCAAAAAAGGGAATTATCGTGGCAGCAGGCTAAGCTTTTGAAACATACCCCCCCGTTCGCGTATCCACCTTAATTTGCGTCCCCCTCTCAATAAAACTCGGGACCTTCACCGTAAAACCCCCATCAACCTCAGCATCCTTATAAACATTACTTACCGTATTACCCTTAAAACCGGGCTCCGTATAAGTCACCTCAAACACCATAGTATTAGGAAATTCCACCACCATAGGCTTCTCCTCGTAATAGAGCACCAAAACCTCCGCCCCCTCCTTCAGGTATTTTGCCTGCTCCCCCAAAACTTTTTCAGGAATCTTAAATTGCTCGTAAGTTTGCGGATCCATAAAAACGTAGCCGGCCGATTCATAAAGATATTGAGCATTTTTCCTTTGTACAAAGGCGTCCTCCACACGAGTATCTCCCCGATAAGTCATTTGGCGGGTTTCACCGGTAATTAAGTTGCGCGCCTGAACTTTTACCGTAACACCGGAGCGCGCGGTTCTAATATGAGAGTATTTTTCCACTTGCCAAGGCTGATTTTTTTCTTGAAAGATTGTTCCTGTTTTTAGGCCTGTTGCTATCATGGGGGTTATTGTAGCATATGTTTTTGGGGGGGACTTACTCAATAGAGGTTTTTCGAAATACTAGAGATTCCTATAACGGAGGCGATCAGACGCGCCCTCACTTAAAATCCTGGCGAACCTTCTCATACATCACAAGAGCAGCACTTGTACTCACGTTTAAAGAGTCAATCCCCTCTCGCATAGGAATAGCCAGCTTACCATCGCAACGATCAACTACGTTATCCGAAAGGCCTTCCCCCTCGTTACCTAAAACCAGCGCCACTGCCCCCTGCAAATTAGCGTCAAAGTATGTAGAACCTTCCATAGAAAGGGCAAAGGTTTTAATGGCTTTTTCAGAGCACTTTTTAATAGCCGTAAAAATATTCATCTTTACTAAAGGGATTCTAAGCATTGCTCCCATGGAAAGGTGAACGGTTTCGTCATTTAAAATGTCCTCCTGCCGACCCTGAAAAATAATGCCATTTACACCTGCTGCAAAAGCGGTTCTAGCTATAAAGCTTAAATTTGCTGTGTAATCAACCCGATTGGTTAATAAAAAGAAGGGCTCCTCCCCTTTTTGCTTTGTTTGAGCTAAAAGTTCTTCAAACGATGACAATTCGGGAGCTTTTAAAATGGCCACTATAGATTCGTGAGCTTCTCCGCTGCGTCCTTTAGGCATGTGGTTTCGAGCTATTTTTTTGATGTCAACGCCTCTGTTGTAGGCTTGTGAGATGATTCTTTTGACGCGAGGCTTTTCAGCGGAGTTTTTAGCAACCTGAATTTTTCCTATAGTTAGGGGTGTTTTTAGAATTTCAGTTATGATGTTTTCGTTGCGGATGGTTATGTAGCTCATAAGTTAATTGCCTCCTTCAGCGGCTTTCCTGTCGACAGAAGAAACCAAACCGGCTTGCTCCAAAAAATCCAAGCGTACCTTCTCCAAATGAGGAGCTAAAACTTCAGAACTCGCGGAAACAGTCGCAACTTCTCCCTTTGAAAAAGAAAAATCCGCACAAGAATATAACGTTTTCAACTCCCTATAAACAAAAGGTGATACATAAGGATGCAGCAAGTCCTTCTTAACTAAATCAACCTCTCGACCAAAAAGAGACTTAAAATCTTCCTCAACGTCAAAAAGATCAAAAAGACTTTTAACAGGGGTTTCCGGGGCGTACTCCACAAGAAGATCAACATCACTCCCCTCTTTTGCTTCTTGGCGTGCGTGGGAGCCAAAGAGACCAAGGTAAGTTATTTTGTATTTTTCACAGATATCTGCAATTTTTTGGGAATCTATTTGTAGCATGTGGTTATTATAGTATATGTTGTAGGATTTTTCAGGAAAAAGATCGCGGTGTTGTTCGTATCCTGATATTTATAAAAAGATTCGCGGAAGGAATCCCTTTTGGCAATAGAGTATGGGCGGTGTTACCAATTTTTGCATAATAAAAAGATTGAAATTTGAGATAATAGAATCGTGATAAAAAATGTCGCTTTTGATTCCGGTGGAGTTTTAATATTTACTAACAACTTTATTGATTATTTCATCAAGAACCTTCTTGAAAATAATATAGCAATTTCAAAGACTGATTTCTTAGACAGTTTGTCCCTTGCTGAATCTGGTACAAAAAAATTATCAGAAGTTTACAAAAATATTGATGGGTTTGAAAATTTATGGATTGAAGCTCTTGAAAACAATGCCAAATACAACTTTGAACTTCTCAACTACTATAAAAATGTTTTAGCAAAGAGGGTCGATGCAGGTATTTTAAGTAATGTTGATAGTATTCTTGCAAAATCTGGAATAAACAAAAACCTTTATAAGATTTTTGATAGCGTAATTCTCAGCTGTAATATTGGATATGCTAAACCCTGCCAGGAAATCTATTATGAATATTTAAAAAAGGTTAATTTACCTCCGGAGAAAGTCTTATTTATTGAGGACAAACAAGAGTATATAGATGTGGCTAATGACATAGGATTCGAAACTATTCACTTTATCAACACTCAAAAGACAATAGAGGAAATAAAAAAGATCATACTAAATTAAAAAGATCAGCTTTGTCACGTATTACGTACAAAATCGTAGCTCTTTGGGTGCTATTACAGGAAATAAGACTCAGAACCAAGCCGTTTTTGCGGATTTTGGGCATGTCAAGAGGCTCACATTATGTTAAAAGAGCTCGCCTTTCACTTCGTGAAAGCCTCGGGTAGTTCAAAATGCTCCCGTTCGGTCGCATTTTGATCAACCATCGCCCTCGCCTACGGTGAGGCCTCTGGTGGGCGAGGAGGGAATCGAACCCTCACAGGATTGCTCCCATCGGTTTTTGAGACCGACGCGTATACCAGTTCCGCCACTCGCCCTTAAAAAGTTTTCGCAGAAAACTTTTTATGGTGATCAAAATACGAGCGTACTAACGCGAGTATTTTGAACTCCCGTCAAGTGTAGCGAAGCTACCTTGACGAACAAAGCTTGAGTTTCAATTCGTTTCGTTTCACAAAACTTTTCAAGCTGATCGAAATGCGTAGCATTTCGAACTGCCGCAAAATGTCCGACTTTGGAGGACTTTTGCGAACTTCCCTTAAACTCCCGTCAGGTGTCGCAAAGCGACCCTGACGAACAAAGCTTGATTTACAAAACACAGCATTTAGCTATGCTTAAAAGGTTTGTACTCAAACCTTTTAGAACCAAACTTACTCCCAAAGCAAAAGGAATTCTAACATAATCCTTTGAAATCGACATGAGAAATTATTCAAGTAATCTCTTTCTCTCTCACGTTTCACGGCGACTTTCTTTTTTTATCCAAAAAGACAGCCCTAACAAGTTGCCTTGCAACTTGTTAGCCACATCGAAATCCGTGGTTGACGGATTGTCGATGAGTCGTGAAAGTTCGTTCAAAAGGGATTACTTTGATTTAACCCTACAAAAAAGAGACTTCTCAAACGTTAATTTTGCATCTCCTCCAAAACAGCCTCTGTACCCTCGGAAGAAACCCCCTCAGAAACTCCCTCCAACAGATTCTTAATTTCTTGATCCATTTCGGAGAATTCACCACGCTCCCGCTCTAATACCTCTTCCGTAGTTCTCTCGAGACCCCCTCCAAGAGCTTCCACTGCCTTAAGCAACTGCTCCCTCCTGCTAGTTTGACCTTCAACATTACCTAAACTCATCCTTCCAAACCTTCCATTAACGAACTAATAGACTGATCAGCAACAAACTCCTTAAACCGTTGACCATAATCAGGAATCTGCGACACATACTTCCTCACAAACTCCGCCATGCTATCATCCGTTGTCTTTGCAGGAACAGGGCGATCATCCGTTAAAGCCTTTAAATCATTAAAAAATTGGGTAAACAAATAAGGAGGAATATTGAGTTGCAAAAACTTAAGCGCCATAACCGTAAAAAGAGTGTCCAGTTTTTGCTGAAGGGTGTCACGCTTTTGATCCGAAATCTCCAGCGAGTTTATGCGGTTTGTAAGAATTTTGTAGTATTCGCTTACTTCCACGGATTTATCTTAGCACATTTTTCAATTACGAAGCGTAACACTTAATTTCGCCAAGGTTAACTAAATCCGCTCCGTAAAACAGAGCCACTACTACTCTAACTCCTCCACAAAACGATCAAACAGCAAAACACGAGAAATCTTTTTAGGATCTATAAGAAAAGGCTCAACATCCCGCGCCAAATCCTTAAGATTTACCCGCTCAACAAAGCCTTTCAAAGCCCCCTTCAAATCTTGCAGGGACTTAACTTCATAGGAAGACTCCATTACCGAAAAATCCAAATCCTCCGCCGAAATACGAGAAAAAAGATAAACAATATCATAAATATCCCTACCTTTAGGCCTTTTCCTACCCAACAGAGCCTCAAACTTTTTAATAGCCAAAACTTCTTGCGGATAGGTCCTTATCTCCTTAAACACATCAAATTCATTTAGCAAGTGCATTCTAACGGGAGGCAGCTTACGCTTCTCAGCCACATCCAGCTGAATCAGGATCTTTTCGGTTATCTGATCTGAAAGCTTGTAATCATAAAGTAAATTCGGAAAACGAAGGTAGCAGCGATAAACTCCTTTATGAACATTGCGATACTCACTAACTAAACCCCTCTTTTTAAGCTCTCTTTTAAGATATTGAGTAAAACGTTCAAACATTTGCTCATTTAATCCTGTAACGTCAAAGTCCAAATCTTCAGAAAAACGATCACTCCCATAGACAATTCTAATTGCCGTACCTCCGGTAAAAACCAACTTATCTCCTAAAAACGAGGAAAAAATAAGATCAAGAATTTGATACTGGAGGTATTCCCTTAACAGAGCCCTCCCCAGCTTCTGCTCCTTTTCATTATAGTGCTGTTTTATTTGCTTTAAAGTAAGCATTTTAGATGTTTTGTACAGTTTAGTCGGTTAGGCGAAAAACCGGCTAAACCTTTACTTACCTGCTTCCTTAAACAACTGTGTAAAAAATTTATACATTCTATTCTTGCGTATCTCTGAATCAACAAAATTAAAAAAGCCGGCAAGTAACTCAGGGTCAAAATTTTCAGGCAAAGTAAAGCGCATAGACTCAAAGTCAAGAGGAGTACTTAAGTCCTTCCTTAAATAAACAAGATCAAACAAGGCTTTTTCAGGAGTTGCTATTTTAAATTCTGCTGTTGTATTAGGCGCTGCAATGCTCTTCACCTTATCTGCAGTGTAAGTAGAGGGTTTTAAAACGTAACCTCTAAAAAGTTCGGGCTTGATTTTTTTATAAATAAAAGTGCCCACAGGGGTTTCAATAGTCGTTGAGGTCATAGTGGAAACACAAGTAACAGTTTGGGCTATATCGGGAATTATGCCATAGTAGGAAAGGGCGTATTCCAAGGAGATATACGAGGGGCGAATTTCATTTGACAAAAGGTGAATATCTATGTCAGTTTTGGGAAACGTGTAAATACCTTCTGTTAGGCGTTGAAGCCATCCCTTGTTTTCCCAGCGGGACATCTGAGCCCGATCGGCTTTTCCAAAGGCGTTTTCCACATCCTGTAGGGTGAATGTATGCTGAGTGCCCAGTTTCTCCTGAAGCTCTTTGAATTGCATGGGTCTATGATAGCACAGTGTTGTAATTTTTTACAACATTGCGGAATGCTAGAAGGAAAAGCTCCGGATAAACCTTTACTCCTCCGGAGTCACAGATTTCTCCGCCTCGTAAAAGCGTGTCCTATTAGACTTAAAGAACAACGGAATCTCCCCCGTAGGCCCATTACGATGCTTAGCAATCACAAGCCCCATATTTTCCCGATCCTCCTCATCCGGTCTATACAAAAACAAAACCACGTCAGCATCCTGCTCAATAGAACCCGAGTCCCGCAAATCCGAAAGCTGCGGACGCTTCACTCCCCCACGCTGCTCAACCGCTCGTGACAACTGCGACAAAGCCAAAACGGGCACACGTAACTCCCTGGCCAAATTCTTCAAAGACTGAGAAATATACGTAACCTCTTGCACACGCGACTCAAAGTTCTTCCCATGAACAAGCTGCATATAGTCAATCATAATCAAATCCAAACCATGCTCCATTTGCAAACGCCTAGCCTTGGTTCGCATCTCAATAACAGAAATTCCCGGCGTGTCATCAATAAAAATAGGAGCCTCCGCCAGCTGACCTGCAGCAATTCCATACTTTTCAAAATCCTCAGCCGCCAAATTCCCCGTACTAATCCTCCAGTTATCAATGTCACCCTGCGCCGAAATCATACGATCCACAATCGACTCGCGTCCCATCTCCAAAGAGAAAAAACCAATCTTTTTGCCATGCTCTATAGAGGCATGCTGAGCTATATTTATTGCCAGAGACGATTTACCCATGGAGGGGCGGGCCGCCAAAATAATGAGCTCTTCCTTTTGGAGTCCTGAAAGCATTTTGTCCAGCTTTTTTAAGCCTGTAGGAACACCTCGCAAAGCTCCTCTAGTTTTGGAAAGCTCGTCTAGACGCTCAAACGTAACTTCTAAGGTTTTTTTAACGGGGACAAATTCTTCGTGAACACGATCCTGGGAAACATCATATAAAAGCTGCTCCGATTTATCCAGCAAATCCGTAACATCTGATTCTTCACGAACCATGCGAGCAATTCTCCCGGCCGTTCTAAGAAGGTTTCTACGTGTGGCATGATCTTTAATAATGTTGCCGTAATGTTCTATATTGGCAGCAGTTGGCACAAAGTTCACCAGTTCCGTTAAATACGCCACTCCCCCACTGGATTTGAGCTCGCCCATTTTCCTTAGTTGATCCGGAACGGTTACAAGGTCGGCGGGCTCTCTATTTTCGTAAAGTTCCAGGATTGCTTCGTAAATGTTGGCATGTGAAGTTTTGTAGAAGTGTTCCGCCCGAAGAAATTCAACAATTTTTACAAGGCTGTCGGGATCAAGCAAGATTGCCCCTAATACAGATTTTTCAGCATCAACATCATGTGGAGGGACATCTGGATTCATGTCGGGTCTGTATTTTGCAGGATTGTGCACCATGTACTTAGTTTAACAGATGTTTGATTTGTCTAAGGGACAAACTAAACTCCAAAAATAGTGAAAACGACTGAGATGGCCAAGCAAAGCAACTATCGCGAAGTTTAAGTCTAATGATCTGGCGCTTAGTGCTGCGGCTTTAAAACCAAGACTTCCGTCTCATCAGGCACGCGCGAAGTACTCGACAAATTCAACTCCGACTTTTGCTTCACGTCATCCTCTGCTCCCATCTCCTTTAAAAACGCCTCCAACTTAGCCAACTTCTTATCATACTTGGAATCCTTCGTATCATAATGCATAGGCACCACAAATCCGGGCTCAATAGAGGAAATCACCTTAGTAGCAAGCTCTGCATCAATAACGTAGTTTCCCCCTACCGGAATCATCAAAACGTCGACATCGCCTACTTTCTCCAAAGTCTTCTGCGGAAGTTCGTGCCCTAAACTCCCAAGATGCAAAATGCTAAAGTCGCCGTTGTCTATTAAATAGGCTGTGTTTTTTCCTAGATCGGAGCCTTCTTTGGCATCGTGATAAGTAGGAAGGCCGTAAATAAAAATTCCTCCCATTTCGTACTCCCCCGGAGAATCTATTGTAAATTCGTTCCCCACCACTCCTTTTGTGTAAGTGGTTTCCTTGTCGTTGTGGGAAAGCAAGAGGATGTCTGCTTTTGTCTCAGGAAAGTCGTATCCAAAGGATTTGGGATCGTAAGGGTCTATAACGATGGCGGTTTTGTCGATTTCTACTTTGAAGCTTGAGTGGCCTATGTATGTTATTTTCATGGGAGTATCTTAACACAAGTGGAGAAAGTGACTAGTCCCAATCTTCCCATTTATATCTATCACCATATCCATAAGGATCATTCTCTAGCTCCTTTATTGCTGCCATCAATTCCTCTGTTGTTACACCCACTTTCAAATCAAAAACACCCGTTACTCTTTTTACACGGGGAGGTGTGCCTTCTTCTCCTTTCTCGGGAGCATTCTTATTAATATTAGCTTTTCTTGAACTTTTCTGCACCATGGTAAGTACATTCTAAAAGGGGTCTGCACAATTGTCTACTAGAAGTGGAACAGTGTACCGCACTACACTATTTTCGCCCTTTTTGGTGTAATGCAGCACACTCTCTAAAGAGAGCGTGTGGTGAAGGAATTTTAGACAAAAGGAACTCCGGAGATTACAATACAAAGGACTATGAAAAACATGAAAGATCAAAAATTAACAACAGAACCATACAAAGGAGCACGTGACTTCTATCCTGAGGAGAAGCGTATCCAGGAATATTTATTTAACATTTGGAGAGAAACTGCTAAAAGCTTTGGATATGAAGAATACGACTTCCCTCTTTTGGAAAAGTATGAATTGTATGAAGCTAAATCGGGGGAAGATTTGGTTCAAAATCAACTTTATTCCTTTGAGGACAGAGGCGGAAGAAAAGTAGCAGTACGTCCTGAAAAGACCCCTTCCCTAGCAAGAATGGTAGCTGCTCGAGTACAATCCTTACCCAAACCCATCCGCTGGTTTAACATTGGAAATTGCTGGCGATATGAAAAGCCTCAAAGAGGTCGCGGAAGGGAATTCTACCAATTTGACTGCGATATTTTTGGAGTTGATGACATTTTCGCTGATGTAGAGGTCTTCTCTATTCCCATAGAGGTGATGAAAAAGCTTGGAGCAACTTCTGAAATGTTTGAAATTCGTGTTAACAATAGAAAATTCGCGGAGAGTTATTTGCGCAATATCGTTGAACTAAAGGGAGGGATGGCAGAAAAAGACTCACAGCTTTATGCGGTTACAAAAGCTATAGATTCCAAACCAAAGATTTCTGAAAATGAATTTTTGAAACTGCTAGAAGAGGCTTGGGTTAGCACAAAACAAATTGAAAAGCTAAACGAATACCTAAGTGCAGATCTGGAATTTGTGTCAAAGTATGCCAAGGACAATGAGGGAGCTAAGGAATTGCTAGATTTCTTTGCATTAATGAAAGAAACAGGATACGGCGAATTTATCGCCTTCAAACCGGAAATTATGCGCGGATTAGACTATTACACAGGCATGGTAATTGAGCAGTTTGACTTGAATCCCAAAAACAACCGCTCCATGTACGGCGGGGGGCGCTATGAAAATTTAATTGGCCTTTTTTCTGATGAACAAATGGGGGGAGTTGGTTTTGCCATGGGCGATATGACCCTCCTAGAATTTCTCAAAGGATGGAATTTGCTACCGGAAATAGAACAGGAAGTTGACTATTATGTGACGGTCTGGCCTGTAAGTAAAGGAGCTAGCGAAGGCAAACAGGAAGCAACGGGAAACCTAGCAGACGCTTTTAAAACAGCTCGAAAACTAAGGGAAAAAGGTAAAAATGTCATAAATTGTCTAGACCCCACTACAAGCATTTCAGACCAGCTAGCTGATGCAAACAAAAGAGGAGCCAAAAACGTTGTAATTCAAGGCCCTCAGGAAGAGGAAGAAGGCGTTGTTAGCGTTAAAAACATGAAATCAGGTGAGCAACAACAAATCCCCATAGAAAAACTGTAACCAAATCGTTCCCGTTACTGTGCTAAGATAAACCAAGTGTTTAAAACTGCCCAACACAACAAAAAACACAAGCATAGCGAGCACTTTCTAGCCTATGCCGCCTTAACAACTGTAACGCTTCTGTGGGCGTTGGCGGGACCTGTTATTAAGCTCACACTCCATGGAATACCTCCTATGCACTTTCTGTTTCTGCGCCTCTTGATAGTGTGTATTGTCATTTTACCGGCACTGATTATGCGGCTTCAAAAGAATCCGGTGAGCTCAAAAGAAATCCCTACGCTAATAGCACTAGGACTGTTTAGCCAAAGCAGCCTGGCGCTAAGCTTTATTGGCTATCAATACGCCACAGCACTAGATGCCGCTATTATTACGCTCATCTCTCCCCTACTTTCTGTGGCTGCCGGTCATCTCTACTTTAATGAAAAAGTCAGCAAAAAAACTAAAATTGGATTGACTTTGGCTACAGTAGGCACCGCTTTAATCATTTTTGAGCCTTTGCTTTTAAACAATCACACGCCTTTGATTACTAAGGAGCTTCGCGTGCTTGGAAACATTCTTATATTAAGCTCAACGGTTGCTTTTTTGATTTATACGATTTGGTCTAAGTATGCGGAAGGTGCCCGTAGTAAAAAGCTTAAAAGTACGTTTAAGCTTTTGCACTTGCATCGCCTGAAAAGGAATAGGTCGGCTTTGGAGATTACGTTTATTACTTTTTATGTAGGGCTTGCAACAACTATTCCTTTGGTGTTTTTGGAGGCTAAGGGGTTTTTAAATGGAGGGGTTCCGGTGGATTTTAATCCTGCTAACCTTGCAACGATAACTATTTTAGGGATTTTGTATATGGCGATTTTTTCTTCTATTGTGGCCTACACGCTTTTTGAATGGGCTTTGCAAATTTCGAGTGTTACGGATACTGCGTTTTTCAACTACCTCTCCCCTATTTTTGTTTTACCCTTTGCCTATGTGCTTTTAGGGGAAATTCCCACGACAATGAGTTTAATTGGTGGTGGAATCATTGCTGCCGGAGTGATTATTGCTGAGCATAAATAAGGGACAGTCCTTTAAGAGGCCTGTCCTTTTCTCTCCGAGACGGCGCAAGTTATGACATTTGAGGCTAATTGCTGCCATAGTTTTAGGGGACAGTCCTTTAAGAGGACTGTCCCCTATTTCTAACTGCTGGAATAGGCATTGCCCACCGCAAAAAAAGCTGATATACTACACAACGCTATGAAGAAGAACTTGCAGCCAAAAGTAAATACGGACTGTGTTGTAACCTGCGCCTGTGGAAACACCTTCACAACCACCTCCACTAAGCAAAAGATTACGGTAGACATTTGCAGTCAGTGCCATCCCTTTTATACAGGGAAGCAGCGCTATGTTGACACTGAAGGTCGTATTGAAAAGTTTGAGAAAAAGGTTAAGTTGGCTCAGGAAAAGCAAAAGGCTCGTAAGGCTAAGGCCTCTAAGAAAACGGAAAGCACTAAAAAGAAGCAGACCAAGAAAAAGACCTTAAAGGAGATGTTAGCAGAGGCGCAAACCACCGGAGGGTCTAAAGCCCCTTCCAAAGCTGCTGACGAAAAGGATCCCGGATCGGCGTCCGGAATGACGGAAACTCCTTCCAACTCAACATCCAATTCAGGCCCCAAAGACTCCAAGAAATCCGATAAAGACGATGGCAAAAAACAATAGCTGACGTCAACCTCCAAAAATTCAACAGAAAAAGCAGTTGTCAGGGCAACTAAAGCAAGGAGCAAAAACAAAATGGATGAAGTTAAACAAAACCTCTTAGAACAAATCCAAACTATAGAAAAGCAAATAGCCGAAAACGAAGAGCTTTTGAAAGAAACCCAGGATAGCGAAATGCAAGAGCTAATTAAAGCAGAAATAAAAGCACTTCAAACTCAAAAAGAAGGTCTTAAAGAAGCTATAGAAAACCTGGAACAGCAACAGCAAGCTCGCCAAGAAGAGGCGGAAGAAGCCCAAGGACCGCAAATTTTACCCAATGAGGCCATTTTGGAGATCAGATCAGGCACAGGAGGAGATGAGGCAGGACTTTTTGCACATGATTTATACCGAATGTATGTTCGTTATGCTCAAAACAAAAACTGGAAAGTTGGTAGGGTTTTTTATTCCGAAAACACAGCGGGCGGTATAAAAACTGCAATCCTTTCTATTAAAGGAAAGAACGTCTACAGATTGCTAAAAAACGAGTCAGGCGTACATCGAGTACAAAGAGTACCCACAACAGAGTCCTCCGGCCGCATACACACCTCTACAGCTACTGTTGCTGTACTTCCCAAGTTTAAAAAGATAGAACTGGAAATTAAAGATGACGATTTAGAAATGGACTTTTTTAGAGCGGGAGGTTCCGGAGGGCAAAATGTTAATAAGGTTTCTACGGCAGTTAGAATCAAGCATGTCCCCACCGGAGTAGTTGTGGAGTGCCAGGAGGAAAGAACTCAGCTTAAAAACCGGCATAAGGCTATGGAGATGCTGAAATCCAAAATTTTTGAGATGATGCGAAAGCAGAAAGTGCAGGAAATTACGGAGCTTCGGGCTTCTAAAGTGGGAACTGGTGACCGTAGTGAAAAGATTAGAACTTATAATTTCCCTCAAGATAGAATAACGGATCATAGGATTAATGAAAGCTGGCATAATATTGAGGCTATTTTAGATGGTGATTTGGATGCTGTTTTGAGGGAGACGGTGGGAATTCGGGAAGGTTAACGCCCCCAAAGTTACGTGCAAATGCGGATTCTTTTCATTAAAAAATCGGAAAATACCGCCTTTCTCGTTCAGGTTTCGCTTCGCTCAAAATTCACTCGAAAGGGATATTTTCCTCTTCTTTTAAACTTAAAGTAATAAATATAGGATTCGTTGCATATTTTTCAAAATTTATCTCGAGAGGATTGTTAAAAAAAAACGACCCTCAGCTAGGATAACCGTGCACAATGCACAGCTTTACAAAATCCTAAACTGAGGGTCTGGTAACCAAGTTAACATGTTGGCAGGCATGCCAACTTGGTTGTAACATCAAGTTTCGCTATTGATTTAAGTCCCTGCGAAAAGGGACTCTAGAGTGAATCAGCTAGTCAGTTCCCCACCACTCGGGGGAACTCTGGTACACCAAGGTACCATCCTCACCGACCCGATAAACGTCAGCAACGCCAGCGTCCCAGGTCAGAATAGCCGGGCCCATTCCGTCGCAGTTCGTCCAAACAGAGATCACATCGGGGTTAGCGTCCCTGTTATCTTCGTAGTAGTGAGGAACCCCGTTCTCATCGAATGCGAGCAGCACACTACCTGCAGAGAAGCACTCATCCTCAGAGCATTCCCACCCACGACCCACGAGGGCAAGAGAACCCGGTGCCGCATCAAAACCATAAGGGAGGCGAACAGTGCCTTCCGTGCGAACCCAGCGGTGAGTCCCGGTCAACCACTCGTGCGCCCAGGAGACATCACACTCATCAGAAGCTACGTGAACTTCCCAAGACACCGTATCCCCTGCGGGGCTGGTGACTGAGAAGGTGTGCTGATCATTGCCGTGCTCATGGCGGAGCCATGAGGGACGCTCGATCTCACTCAGGGTGTTCTGACACAGGTTGATCACAGTGTTGTAGCGGGTGTTCCATGTTTCGTACTCATGCTGGACATCACGAACATCCTCGTCCCACGTGTCGACATAGAACGTTTGGTCGGGAGAAGTCTCGAAACTCTCCAGAAGGCTGTCCGCCCAACAAGCCGAATCGACACTTATATCCCTGTTGGGACGAACCGAACCAAGATAAACCCCGCTGACATCATAGATGTCGTACACGTGGTCATCTAACAACGAACCAGACGAAAAACCCACCTCAAAGTGAGCATTCGCGGCTTCGATTGTAAGGTGACCATTGCGCGGGATGGAGGTCCCACCAAGCTCCTCAAGAGCAATGAGGCACTCCTCGTCCATACCATACCCGCCCCGACGTAATTTCCCAGAGGGGCCCCAGGAGGAGGCGTGCGTGTATCCACATACCTCAATGGCAGGATCGATGGCGGTAATCAGAACGTCCCAGGCCTCCCGCATTGTGAGGCTATTCTCTGTGGAGGGAATTAATTGACCCTGGATCACAAAGGCACCACGGCCAACGGTTGAGGCCGTGACGGTGATGACATGATCGAAACCGAGAGGTTCTGGAGTCGGGACAACTACATCGATCTCCACGGGTTCGGGCGACGGGGTAGCCGTGGCCACAACCGTCACGTATTCGATTACCGTTTCGGGCGCCACGAAGGGCGACCCGAAGATAAGGAGCGCCGTAGCGCTCAGGCCAAAAAGACCTGCTAGAATTCCAAATGCAACCTTTAACCAATCCGTATAGGTATTGCTTTTGCGATTATACATTATCTTCTCCTTTTAAAGGGTGAATTGTTTCTTAGGCGATCTTAGTAGCAGCCTCGACTCAAACAAACAAGAAGGTTCTGCCAAAAACCCTCCTGGAGGCATCTCTACTCCTAAATCCCCTACTCTAGAACAAATAATATAATAGTATTTAAGAACAAAGATGCCGCCAGAAAGAAAACAGTTCCTTCTTTTTGCCAAATATTAAATTGTCAAAGTCCAGTCTCTTGTTTATATATAAATATAGAACTCCCTAAAACTACAAGCTGGGGAATAAAAAAGCGACTGGGTTTTGCTAAGAACATGGGCTAAAGTCCTTCTCAATACTCAATCGCTTTTATTTATTGTTTTTTGCTTACATGCATATTATAGGCTACTTACTCTCTCCTGTCAAGTGCTATGGGATGTTGTTTAGGCATTAGCTCTTTTCACCAACGAAGCCCTAAAACTCCCTCGGCAGCTCTGCTAAAGTCACAAAAAACTCGCGGGACTCCCCTCCCCTATCAACCACAACCTTCAAAGTCTCCCCCACCGAAAAACGCGAAATTACCCCCACCAAAGTATTCTTTGCATTAATCTCCTCACCCTCCACACTTAAAATAATGTCACCTCTTTCCAAGCCGGCCTTATCAGCAGGCGAATCCGGATAAACCGAGGCAATGTAAGCCCCCTCCGACAAGTCACGCAACTTAGCAATCTCCTCGGTAACAATCCTATAAGATACACCTAAATAAGGGCGCACAATCCTTCCCTTTTCCAAAAACGTCGTCAACAAAGGCGCTAAAGTATTTGAAGGGATGGCAAAGCTAATATTGTCAGCATAGGGAGTAGTGGCAACGTTAATTCCAATCACCTGCCCCGCTAAATTTAACAAAGGACCCCCGGAATTTCCCGGATTTAAAGCTGCATCCGTTTGAATAACCTCCTCATAAACCGTGCTCTCGGCTCCAAAACCTGAAGAAGCCACAATTTCGCGAGAAATACCCGACACAATCCCCCTTGTTACAGTGTTTTGAAATTTACCTAAAGCGTTTCCTATGGCTATCGCCGTTTGACCTACTTGCAAAGTATCGGAATCGGCTAGTTCCAAAGCGGGAAGATCCCGGGCGGTGACCTCTATTATCGCTAAATCTGACATGCGATCTAAATGAATGTCTTCTACAACGTAAGTAGTTCCGTCGTTTAAAACTACTGAATATTCTCCCGAGGGATCTGACACTACATGACTATTTGTGACAATTACTCCGTTAGAATCAACTATAAAGCCGGTTCCTATCCCCTCTTCGTTTACGGAAGGGCCGCTGAAAAAGTCAAAGTTTACGGTTTCTACAACTATGGAAACAACGGAGGGAGAGGCTTTTTCGACTACTGAAATTAGGGAGGATTCTTCTTCTACAAGTTTTTGGATTTCTTTTGCGTTTTGGTTTTTGCCGCCGGAGGGGGTTTCAAAGCGCTCAAAAAAGTTTTCAATTTTGTATTTGTAGCGGTTTATGCCCACGCCGTTTCCAAATGTGTTGGAAAGCATAACTAAAAAGAAGATGAAAGTGAAGAGGCTGAAGATGCCTAGTGTGGTTTTTCTATTTGGTTTTTTGATTTTCATGGAGATATTATATAACGTGAAAAATTGAATTTCTAAATCTCCTCTGCTAACTCCAACGCCCTATCAAGCTGCGGATCCCTCCCCGCCTCAAAATCCTCATAAGTACGCTCAACCTCCACATCCGGAGAAATACCCACCTCATGCACCCAATTCTTCTCAGGCGTCAACCACTTAGCAATCGTAATATGCAGCGCCGAACCATCCGTAAAATCCTTAGCATCCTGAATTGTGCCCTTACCAAAAGACGTCTCCCCCACTATAGTAGTCATGTCCGCCTTATTTTCCTTTAATGCTGCCGCCAAAATCTCAGAAGCTGAAGCACTTCCTCCATCAAGCAGAACAAAAACTGCCGGGATGTCTTCAAACAAACCACTTCGCTTGTCTTTGTAAGGCATCAAATCGCCTAGCGCCGACTCCTGATACATCACAACATCGCCGCTGTCCAAAAAGTCGGAAGCTAAGTAAACGGCGGAGTCCATGTAGCCGCCCGGATTACCGCGAAGATCCAAAACAACTGCGTCAAGTTCTGACATTTCTACATTGATTTCATGAAGTGTGGAGGTCCAGTCGGCATTTGTGTCACCGCCAAAACGGCTCACTCTAATGTAGGCGGTTCCGTTGCCCTTATCCTCCCAGGAGACACTGGAAATTGTTATAACACCACGCTCTATGGGAACGTCGAAAGGTTCACGTTGCGCCCGCTGGAGGGTTAGTGTAATTGTTGTGCCAGCATCTCCTCTGATTTTAGCTACGGCCTCGGTTAAGGAAATTCCCACAGTGCTTTCGCCTGCAATTTTTACAATGCGATCTCCCGGCATAACGCCTGCTTCTTTTGCTGGAGAGCCATCCAGTGGGGCAACTATTATAAGCTGGCCATCACGCATGCCGAGTTCTGCGCCTATACCTTGGTATTCCCCGTTTAAGGAGCTGGTTACTAAGTCGTTTTCATCAGCAGGCAAAAAGGAGGTATAAGGGTCACCAAGTGAGTTGACCATGCCTTTTATAGCGCCATCTACCATGTCTTCAGGGTTGTGGGGGCGGTCTAAGTGTCGCGCACGAACCATTTCCCAAACTTGCCAAAACTGATCAAAGTCAATTTCTTCAGGGTAATTATTGCGATTTTTGATTTCTATGGAGGGGACGTTTTCTTTTATTTCAATTTCGTATCCGCGCTTTCCGTAGTAGTGCCCCCCGTAAAAAGCTACTATTAAAAGGAGAAAGATTATTAGGTTGCGTTGAAAGATTTTTACTTTTTCCTTGGTTTCCATGTCTTTAGATAAATTTTTTTGAATTTGGAGTCAATGAAATTGACATCAGGCATTATATCAGATGGAAAGGAGTTGGGGGTTTCAGATGGAAAAACCTTAGAGTTTTTCCAGCAAAGAATTAGGCTTAACCCAGTCAACCTGCAACCTCCTGTAATCCTTATCATAAGAAAGAACAGTCGCCCCCAATCTCAAAGCCGCTGTAGCAATTAAACAGTCAATAAAAGGAGCTCGATTTTGGTAATACCAATTTAAAGCATAAGCATAGTCATAAGTATCGGAAATGCTTAGGCCTTTAATCCAAACTACGGATTTTAAGGAGCGCACAATGTCTTCTCTAGGTACGGCATAATGAGAGCTAAGCAACCAAACTAGTTCCGATAAGACAACTCCGGGAACATAAGCTTGAACCTTGTTGCTCTTTAAAGCCTCGAAAAGACGAGAACACTCTTGGAACATTCTTTCATGATCGCGCATTAAAGCACGCGAAAAAATATTAGTATCTAACACATATTTCATTTGAATTTTTTAGGATTTTAGAAGAAAGAGCAAAAACTGAATCTTAAATTTTGGTCAGCTTTTAGCCGGAGTAGTTAGAAACGCCGATAACTGGTTTCAAGTTTCCTACGAGCCTCAACAGGATCAGAACCCTTATTAGCGCGCGCCTCAATAGTTCCCAAAATATCCATAATATCCTCAACGGGCTCAACAGAGAGTTGCTTGTAGTCCTCTCCTTCGACTACTTTAAGCTGCACCCTATCTGTTGTACCTATGCCCAACAAATCGCGCATGGGTTTGGGAATTGTTATTTGTCCTGCTTTTGTTACTGTAGTTATAAACATTTCCATACTGTACTGATTATACAGTACTTCTCCTTCTTTCTTTGGGAGTTTTTGTTCGAAATTTAAAGGTTAGGATCCGGATTCACTAGATTTAGCAGTGAGACAAACGTGGATCCTGATTTTCATCAGGATGACGTCTTCATCAAACCGGAGCCTAATGGGATAACGGCTCCTCCAAGAGAGCTAAACGTGAAAGGACTAAATCGTGTGCCTATCAGTATAGGGCAAAAGAGCCATGTAACGAGCCTTCTTTATAGCAGCCGAAAGCAATCTTTGGTTCTTAGCAGTCAACCCCGTTAAAGTCCCACGCAAAATCTTCCCGCGAGAAGTGATAAAACGGCGTAAAATCAGCACATCTTTATAATCCGGTTTCGTCTCATTCTCCTCAAAATAATCAACATTACTTACCTTTTTATGCGCATAACGACGGCTCTTTTTTCGAACAAACTTACCCATGTTTAATCCTTACTCCTCAGAATCCTCATTGGAAGAATCATCTAAATCAAAATCTGTATCAGCCAAAATTTCATCTAAATCAACGTCATCATCCATTTTTACAGGATTAGACTTAGCAGAGGATTTCTTTGCGCCTCCACCGGAGTTTCCCCCACCGGATGAATCTCCACCGGAAGAACTGTTACTCCCACCGGAATCACCTGAAAAACCGCCCTTACCACGACTTAAAAGCAACATCTCCTCCAGAACAACTTCCGTACGATAGTGCTTAACATCACTGTCATCAGTCCAACTTCTGGTAGTCAAACGACCTTCCAAGTAAACCTGAGAACCTTTCTGCAAAAGCTGATCGCAAATCTCAGCTAACTTTCTCCAAGCTACTATATTGTGATACTCAACCGCCTCCTGCTTTTCGCCATCAGAAGTCCACTCTCTGTTTGTTGCAACTGCAAAATTTACTACTGCTGCTCCACTGGAAATATACTTCAACTCAGGATCTCTTGTTAAATTGCCTATTAACATTACTTTGTTTAAACTTCGTGCCATTTTTAATAATTTCCTTTCGAGTTACTTTTTTAGAGGTTTCAAAAGCCTCAACGGAATAAATCCGCTAAACCTACTCCTCCAAAGAAGTAACCAAATACCTTACTACATCTTTATGCAGTTCAAGTTCTCGCTGAAGACCCGCGATCTGGGAGGGATCGATATCGAATTCATTAACGTCATAGTAGCCTTGCTCATTACCGGCCACTTTATAGGCAAACTTGCGCTTACCCCAGAAGTGCTCAGCCACAACCTCTCCCCCACGGGACGTGATCATGCCTTTAACCTCCTCAGAGACGCCCTTTGCTCCGGACTCTCCTAACTCGATATTATAAATTGTCATCAGTTCGTATGAACGCATATTCATAAAGATTATACTAAGGCCGTCAAGTGATTGTCTAGGGGGTATATTCCAGTTAAAATAGAATCTCTTCCCATGTTTGCTTTTTTAGCAGACTTAGCAACGGCTTGGGTATGTTACTACACACTAAACCTAAATTCAACAACATCTCCTTCTCTCATAGCATAATCCTTACCTTCGGATCGAATCTTGCCTTGGTTACGGGCTTCCTTCCAGCCTTCTAGTTTAACTAGAATATTGTATGAAATTACTTGAGCTGCTATAAATCCTCGTTGAAAGTCGGAGTGGATTTTGCCTGCTGCTTCGGGGGCGGTAGAGCCTTCTTTGATGGTCCATGCATGTACTTCTTTTGGGCCATAGGTGAAGAAGGTTTGTAGTCCAAGGAGTTTGTAGCTTTCGCGAATGATTTTGTTGAGGCCGGATTCTTGAATGCCTACTTGCTCCATGTAATCTTTTTGCTCCTGTGGAGTTAGTGCAGCTAGATCGGCCTCTAATTTAGCGCAAACAGGTATTCCCTTGATTTGATGGTCAGAATGAGGGGACAGTGCATCGAAATCCTCCCTCGTTGGATTCTGACTTTCGTCAGAATGACGGTGTGGGGAGTGTGTCATCCCGGACTCGATCCGGGATCCCCAATCACCATAAACATCTTCAGAAACATTAAACACATACATTACAGGCTTTAACGTCAGCAAATTCAAATCCTTAACCAATTCTCGCTCCTTCTCCGACAAATCCAAAGTCAAAGCCAACTTTCCCGCATTCAAATGCCCCTGCAGCCTCTTATAAACCGCAAGACGAACAATTGACTCCTTTTGACCGGACTTGGCAGCTCTCTCCTCCGTTGTAATACGCTTTTCCAAAACCTCCAAATCCGCCAAAATCAGCTCAGTATTAATAACTTCCTTGTCCTCCTGAGGAGAAACCGAACCCGCCCGAGCAATATTTGCGTCCCTAAACAAGCGCAAAACGTGAATAATTGCATCTACCTCGCGAATATGGCTCAAAAATTTATTACCCAATCCTTCACCTTTTGCTGCTCCTTTAACCAATCCGGCAATGTCTACAAACTTAACTACTGCCGGAATCACCTTATCGGGATCCTTATCATGCTCTTTTCTAACCAAATCCGTCAGACCCTGCACACGAGAATCCGGAACCTCCACAATACCTACATTGGGCTCTATAGTGGCAAAGGGATAGTTGGCAGCCAGCGCAGTTTGCTTTTTTAGAAGTGCATTAAAAAGGGTGGATTTGCCTACATTGGGAAGGCCTACTATTCCTATGGAGAGGTTTGTGCTTTTGCTTGACATAAGAAACACTTTAACATAACAGCTACTTTAAAACGTAATGAGTTGCTCTCCCCTTCCCCTTCCTCCTTATCAAATCCAAATTTATTAGCTTATCAAAATCCAGAGCCCTAGTAGACTTAGCCCTATCCGTTAATTCCGCGTAATCCGAATCCGTTATAAAACCGTGCTTTTCAATATATTTGAGTATATCTTTATGGTGTTTCTTTAGTGTGGACCCGGGATCAACTCCCACTTTCTTAAGTTCCCCTGAAACCCTAAGCAACTCATCAATTATCCCATCGGTAAAGTATTCCAACCACTCGGTAAAGTCAATATCTTCGTTAATCTCATAATAATCACCAAGAACACCGACATTTTGAAAGTACTTAGTTACATTACTGTTGTAATAATTCTCAAAACTAAATAAATTAAAAGTATCTAAACCCATATTGGCAAGTAGCAGCTTAGTAAGGAGTCTTGCAGTACGGCCATTACCATCCGCAAAAGGGTGAATAATGACAAACTGCTTGTGAAATAAACCCGCAAGAAGCACGGGATCAACACCATCTCCGTTTTTATTTATGTAATCAAGTAAAGCATCCATTAATTTCCCTACATCTTGAACATTGGGAGGTAAATATACCGTTTCACCCGTTCTTGGATCGTTAACAACTACAGGAACATCTCTGTAACTACCGGATTTCTCTTTTGGCAACAGGTCCTTTACTACTTTTTTATGGATGTTTTGCACAAGTTCATCCCCAATTTTTACCTTTTGATCTAACAATTTACCCAAATAGACCAAAGCATCGTTATAATTGAGAACTTCCTTTTCGCTATCTCTAGCATGTTTCGGTTTACTTTTTAAGATTTTTTTAACTTCCGTTAAAGGGAGAGGGTTGCCTTCAATACTTGTCGAGGAGTGAACGGATAAACTAACAGCGCTTTTTTCTAAATGCATTTTAATTGTAGTTGGAAAACGTTTATTGTTTAGTTCCGTTTTTATCTTTGTGATTTGCTTGATGTTATCGAGCAATTTAGGAGTAACTGTGTATTTGGGAGTGTACTTCATGGACTAATATTAGACGATAATTAGACGATTGTCAACTACTAAGGAGGGTCTTTTTGGAAGCTGTTCCAGAGCCTTGCCAGAAACTATTCTACCTTTCGCATGCCTTATAAGAGCTAACTCTCCCGCAAACCCTCCGGTGAAACTACCTGCAAAACTCCAAAATAAGCCAAATCCAAAAGCTCCTCTAAAAAACACGAAAATTGCTATATAATAGAAACAATACCAATTTAGAAAGGCACTTTATGTATACAGAAACAGGAAAAAGACCGCAAGGGGAAACAGGACCAAATGAAGTTTTGATAAAAATGAAAGAAGGTTCCTTAAGAGGAATCCCCGTGAGATTATCTAAAAATGGAGGCGAACCGGATCCGGAACGATTGGGTTTAGGTAAGATATCTACCGGCGGTAATGAGATAGAGATAAAATTATGGGAAGAAGCAGAAAAATGGGGGCGAACTGTTGAAGGAAAAGATGCGGAAGAGGGAGACATGCCAAGAGTAGTAGACGCCATGGTGAAAACACTCCAAAAGGGGGAACACCCATCTAAAGTGGCTTGGGAGCTTGGGGCAGATCCCGAACAGTTAGAAACTGCTTACTATGCAGCTCTCGACAAAATAAACTAGACTTGCTTAAAAAAAAGAAAAACCTGCCAGTTAGATACCTACTTTACTTTTGTGGAATTACACCCTCCTGAATTGAAAAAGGACAATCTCTTTTCTACCGGTGTCATATCCTTTAGGAGTATTCACGTGGTCTATCGGGATATCCTCTCTAACTTGCCCCACCATACCTAAGTCTTCAAATGCCTCCTCTAAGGCCTCTCCCCCGGAACGAGGATACACAATATAAGCATAAGTATCCCCCTCTAAATCCCACTTTAAAAGAGCATTTATATTTTGCGCCAAGCGAGCCGGAGTAACTCCTGAAAAAGGAGGATCTACAATAACGGTATCAAAGGAATATTCATACTCAGGAGTTAAGGAATCCGCATTTTCCTGATGAAGACTGTGAAGACCTCTATAAAGATCATAAGGAACAAAAACATCCTCCCCAAAAAGTTCTTTAAACCGCGGATCTATGTCAAACAGAGTCACCTCATTCCCCTTGCGCACTGCAGCTTCTGCTACAGTTGGCGTACACAAACAAGCCGTTCGACCCTCACATAAAGGAACAAGCCTTTCTATGGTATCTTCTGTAAAGAAATATTGCTCTTGACTGGCACGACGCTCCTCCAGCTGAAGTACTTCTGGTTTCCCGGAGAGGAGAGCAGCTTCTCCTGATACGTGAGATTCATTCTTTTTCATGAGATAACTTTACTATATGGCAGCTAATGGAAAGACGCAAGAGAGAAACTTAAAACCAATCTCTCAACTTGTATTTATCCAGAAAAACTGCCCGGTATTGCTCAAAACAAATCCTTGACACACGAACGCAAATTGATATATAATTTCCGCAATGCCCAAGAACAAAATTAAAATTTCACTTAACCAACAGCAAATCCAAAGAATTGCCATCCCCTTTGCACTGCAAAAATCATTTAACATCCTTTTCATTTCTACCGTAGGAACCACCTTTCTACTATGGGGAGTTGCAGTTTTGCTGGAGGGAAATATCCAATGAGGTATCCGGAACTTGCATTTATGGCTTTTTCGGCTTTCATTGCTTCTATTGCAACGTTTATAGCAGTGGCCGTTTTAATGGGAAACAAGGATGATGCAAAAGAGGAGTCTAATAAAGCCGAGGCTGAAGCCGGCAACAAGGGAAGGGATGCGATGCCTTCGGTAAAAAAAGAAAACAAAAAATGACTGAAATAGCAGCCTCAATTAAAGACAACTTACCTATAATAGCTCTTTCGGGACTTTCCTGGATTTTTACGCTTTTAACCTTGTGGAATCTTTATGTGTTTTGGCAAGAGAAGCGCAAAAAAGGCGATTAAAACCGCTTCTTCAGCTTGTAACCACCTGCCAAATCCTCAATAACAAAACCCCTCTCCTCTATTTGACGGCGAATCAAATCCGCCTTATCCCAAATCCCGTTTTTGCGGTATTCAGCACGGGTTTTGGCCAAATCCTCTACCTCCTGCGGAACCTCATAGCCAACATAATCCTGGAAATCTAAGCCCAAAACCTGATCAAAATGAATCAAAGTTTGAACCTTGTCGCCTTCGGGAAGATCGCTCTTTATAAGCTCCCAAACGACTGCAACAGCTTTAGGCATATTTAAATCGTCCAAAATTGCCGCCTCAAACTTATAAACATAATCCGCAGAAATATCGCCGTCGGTTTCGGTATAACCGCTTAAAATATTATAGAGGCGGTCTAAAGCGGAGTGAGATGCCCCTAAAGCTTCCCACGTGAAATTAAGCGTGGACCTGTAATGGGCACTTAAATAAAAGTAGCGAAGGTCAAGCGGTTTGAAGTCTTTGGCTTTGATGTCATCTAAGGTGTAAGCATTACCCAAACTTTTACTCATTTTGCCATTATCAACTTTAAGGAAGGCACCATGCAACCAGTAATTTACAAATTTCTTACCGGTTACTGCCTCACTTTGTGCTATTTCGTTTTGATGGTGAATCATTTTGAGGTCCTCTCCACCAATGTGGATGTCTACAGTTTCGCCAAGCTCTGCCATACACATAGCGGAACATTCAAGGTGCCATCCGGGAAAGCCCTTTCCCCAAGGCGAATTCCACTCCTGCCATCTCTTAGAATCTTTAGGGGAAAATTTCCATAATGCAAAGTCTGTTGCATGCTTTTTTTCGGGATTTGGCTCTACGCGAGCGCCTTCTTTTACGGTTTCTTCAGTTAATCCTGAAAGCTCGCCATAATTTTCAAATTTGCCTGTATTAAAGTAAATTCCATCGGAAGTGCGGTAGGTATAGCCTCTTTTTTCAAGTTCTTTTACTAGTTTGACTTGTTCGGCGATATACTCTGTTGCTCTGGTGAATTTGGTTGGTTTGAGTAAATTTAGTTCTCGAAATCCTTTTTGAAAGTCTTTAATGTAAAAATCGGCTATTTCAGAAGCGCTCTTCCCTTCCCTTTCAGCGGCCATTTCCAAACGATCCTCTCCTGTGTCGGCGTCGCCTTCGTTGTCGCCGGTTAAATGGCCAACGTCGGTCAAGTTCATGATGTAGCGAACGTCGTACTTTTTGTAGCGGAGGGTTCTGTAGAGTATATCGCCAAGTGTGTAGGTACGGTAATTGCCGATGGTGACGTAGTTGTAGACGGTAGGGCCACATGTGTACATGGTTATGAGATCGGGGTTTTGCGGAATAAATTCTTGAAGTTTTTTGGTGAGTGAGTTGTGAAGTTTTAGTTGCATGTTGTGGTTATTTTAGCACAGGAGGATTGGGACACCTATATTCTATAAGTCTCGTGACATAAAATGTAATGTGAGATACAATATGCACATAGTCAAGGTTGGCTCTTAGATCCTTTGGGATAAGAGGCTAAACAAGAAAAAAGCTCCGTTTTTACGGGGCTTTTTTGTTTGGTTTGCTAAAACCCTTGAATTAACGACGAGAATCAAGCGCACGAGAAAGCGTATTATCGTCGGCATACTCAATATCCCCTCCCACCGGCAAACCCCTCCCAATTCGCGTAATTCTCACAACACTTTCATCAAAACCCTTCTCACGGATCAAATCCCGGATGTAATGCGCTGTCGACTCCCCCTCCATTCCGGCGTTTGTTGCCAACACTACCTCCACAAAAGAATCAGGATCATTTTTGACCTCAAAGACAAGCTTTTCTAAACGCTCCACCAAACTTGCTAAATAAATGTCGTCAGGGCCAATGTAACTTAAGGGATCGATTAGGCCGTGGAGCACATGGTAGACGCCTTTGTAGTCGGTTCTTTCGAGGGCAACTACGTCTAGAGGGGAGGTGACGACAAGGATTTGGCGATGATTGCGGGAGGTATCGGAGCAGATTTTGCAGGTTTCTTCTTCGGAGATGTTTTTGCAGGTGCTGCAGAGTTGGGTGCGTTTTTTTAAAGCGCCTACTAGAGAGCCGAATTCTTCTAATTCACGATCAGGAAAGTTGAGCATATAAAAAACCAGTCGCTGTGCAGTCTTAGAGCCTACTCCCGGCAAACGTTCGAAGTAGTTTATTAAGTCTGTGATGATGTTTGGAAACGCCACTTATGAATTCTACCAAATACTCTTATAAGGAATTAGACTTGATTCTACACCCCGGGAAGGCCGCCATCAAAAACCTCCAGTAAAGAACCATCCAAACTCACCTCACTACTCTGCATACTTGGGACAACAACATTCAAATCGGTTAACTCCCCCGTCTCACGACCCCTCTTTTTAGGAGAGGCTTTCACAACACACTCCAGGGACAACTCCATATCAAAAACTTCGGAAAAAACCGTCTCCACAATCCTGCGATTTTTTGTATATTCCAGGCGATCTTTGTGAAAGGCAAACTCCACCTCTAAGACCACAGCATCCCCTTTGACTTCCACTGGCTCCGCTGCCTTTAGTAAAGCTCTTACCGAGTGATTATATTTGCGAGAGGATCTTAAAACGTCGTTCCATTTTTTGGCTATTTCGGAGGCGGTTATGTCAATTGGGGACTTTGTTTCAGCTTTTTTCGGGGAGGGGCCTTCACTCCCATCCGGCATCCTACTGCCATCTGCCATCCCACTTCCGTTTTCCAGCTCACTTACACCCGTCATCCTACTGGCCTCCGCCATTCCGCCTCCGTCTGTCATCCCGGACTTGCTCCGAGATTCGGGACCCTGATTTTCATCAGGATGACAAGGTTTAGAGGCATCGGAAGGGTTTTCCTCCACAGGGGTGGGTTTACTGGAAGATCTCTCCTCCGTAGATGTGGAGATATTAGTCATACCTTTTCCTAGAAAAGGGACAGGCTTCTTAGAGGACTGTCCTCTTAAAGGACTGTCCCCTCCTCCACAAATCTCGGCAACGGCAAGCTCCAAAGGCAACGTCGCAATATTAGACTCCGCAATCTCATTGCGCGCCTGCAAAAACTTCCGCGTATAAAACACCAAATCCTCCACCGAAAAGCCGGCAGCCTGCTCCTCCATTAACGCTGCTACCTCCTCCGTAACGTCCGACAAAACACCCTTGGCCCCCGCCTGCACAAACAAAAGCGACTTCAAATACTCCAAAAGCTGATAAGACCAAACCTCCATGTCCACACCCGACGCAAACTTCTCCTCCAAAAACTCCAAAGCCGAAGCCGCCTCCCCCGCAACCAAAAACGCAACAAAATCATGAAACTCAACATAAGACGAAAAACCAAACAAACTCTCAGGATCCAGACTCCCCTGAATCACCTGCTGCAACATCGTCTCCGCATCTCGATAACCACCAAAAGACGCCTGCGCAATCTTCCGCAAAGTCGCTTCCGCCACCTCCTCGCCAACCCCCTCCTCCGAAGCAATCAAACCCAACTTGGCAACCAGCTGCTCCATGGAAGCGCGCCTAAAATTAAAAACCTGACAGCGCGACTTAATAGTATCCAAAACTTTGTGCGGCTCAGTTGTGCACAAAACAAACAGGGCATGCTCCGGCGGCTCCTCCAAAGTCTTAAGCAAGGCGTTAAAAGCCTCCTTGGTCAACATGTGAACCTCGTCAATTATATAAACTTTTTTCGTTCCTTGCGAGGGAGCCAGGCCAATTCGATCACGAAGATTGCGAATGTCATCAATTCCGCGATTACTGGCAGCATCAATTTCTATTAGGTCCAGAAAATTACCTTTTTTAATGGTCTTACAATTTGGGCAGGTATCGCAAGGATCACCATTTGGCTGAATGTTTGTGCAGTTTGCAGCCTTAGCCAGTAAACGCGCGGTTGTAGTCTTACCGGTTCCACGAGGGCCAATGAAAAGGTAGGCGTGCGAAAGGTTCCCATTTTTTACCTGAGTAGCCAGTGCATCTGCAATGGGGTTTGGCTTAACAAGTTCGCTAAATTTTTGCGGTCGGTATTTTAGATAAAACATAGACAGGTTTTTTTGTTTTTAAGGTGGCGGGTTTTCCCGCGGGATTTTCTTCAGCGCCTTGACGCCTTAGACCCCCAAAGCTCTGAAGCCCTAAGACTTTAGAGCCGGCAACAACTCCATTATTATTTGTTGCAGTAAAAGGAAAATATCCGAAAAAATTCTCTAATCGTCAATCGGACACGGCCCACTATAAAATTAGCATCAGGAAAATTTAATATCCACCAATTGGCAGCTGAATATCCTTAATTTCGTCAAGCTCTTGTGGGGAAAAACCGGAAAGCACCCAATCTTCCGTATCAATTTGTTCATTTTTTGGGCGCCCAACTCCTACGCGAAAACGCCAAAAGTTCTTGGTTTTTAAAGAGACAATTACATCTTCAACGCCTTTATGACCGGCAGGGCCGACACCTTTCTGCAACTTAGTTTGGGCAAAGGCTAGGTCAACGTCGTCATGAACTAAAAGGATTTTTTCGGAAGGGATTTTGAAGTAGGCGGATAAGTAGCCTGCCGTAATTCCGGAACGATTCATCATGGTTTGAGGTTTTGCAAGAATTATGTCGTTATATTGTGTCACTTTTGCCTGAGCTTTTTTGTCGGTTTTCCAGGAAAGATTGTTTTGGGAGGCGTACTCATCTAGAAGAATAAATCCGACGTTATGCCGTGTGTTTTTGTAGGCTTTTCCTATGTTGCCTAGCCCTATTATTAGTTTCATTTTTGTTTTTGCTCCGGCGAACGTCATGGCGAACCCCAATCCGCCGTCAAAATCTAAGCGTTGTCATCCCCTTCATGATGCACTCCCAATAAATGTAAAACTCCATGCTCCACCAGCTCCGCAATTTCATGCGCCAAATCATTGTTGTAATCTGGAGCTTGAGCTGCTGCCCTATCCGTTGATACCACAATGTCGCCCAAATGATAAGTTTCATCATCTATTTTTTGGTTAATATTAAAGGAGAGAACGTCGGTTGGAGTGTCACGGTTTAAATACTTTTTGTTAAGTTTATGAATCGTTTCATTATCAACCAAAGAAACGGAAATAGTGACCTTTTGAAACTTTGCCAAATCCTTTAGTGGAGGCATTTCCGCAGCATTCCCCGGAGCACTTTTTGGCAGCTGAGTGGAAATAGAATCCGAAGCTTTACTGACTTTTGACATACTTTAGCAGTTCCGAAAGAATTTCAACTTCTCTTTGATCCTTTTCTGCTAAATCGTCTCGGCCGGCATCCTTGTACAACTGAGCCGTTTCCTTGCGCTGTTTAAGCTGCTTCTCAGTTATGGCAACAACTTGTTCCTTGGAAATTTTTTCCCCATTAGCCCGCAGCTCAATTTCCTTGTTTTTCACTTGAGAAAGCAAATACCTCAACACGGAAACCTTTTCCTTGTCCCCTGCTTTTTGAAGCTCAAGAAGTTTCTTTTGAAGTTTTGTTGTGATCATTATCTTCGTCTCCTTCTTTGTTCCAATCTAATTTTACGTTGTTTTGCTTCGAGTTTTTGTTGTTTTATTTTACTAGCCGATATGTGACGATCTCTTAGACGGGTTTCACTTAAAACCCCCGATTTATTCACTTTATGAATGAATCTTCGAAGAGTACGCTCAAATGGCTCGTTCTTTCTCGCTTTTACTTTAGGCACAGGTTAAAAAGCACCTCCAAATCTGATTAAATCATGTACTTTTAGTTGGCTGTTTTGTAGCTGTTCTGTCGAACTTCTCGCTAGATGTCTAAGTATGCTAATTTACAACAGATGTTCTTGTTGGCCAACTTTAGATAACATTAGCAGTATATATTTAATGTCGTTATCTTGCAAATTTTTAAAGGATAATCCTTGCAAAGGAATACCGAAATACTAACACCACAGGCAAAAGTCTGAAAAATACAAGGATAATCCTTCATCAAAACAAGCAGTCTAGTTATAACAAGGGCAATACCCTGAAAACGTAGAAGGATTATCCTTAAAACTTGGATGTTTAAAAGATGCGGATGACGTCGCGAACACTAACTAGCAAAAGAAGCGACATCAAAACCAAAATCCCCGCCTTGTGCACAGCAGCCTCCACCTTAGGACTCACCCGCTTACCCCTCACAGACTCAATTGCAATAAACAACACCCTTCCTCCATCTAGCGCGGGCAGGGGCAAAACATTTAAAACTGCCAAACTTACAGAGATCAAAGCAGTCAAATCAATTAAATTCAAAGCAATCTGACCGACACTCCCTTTAGAATAGGAAACAATATTTTCCACCAGCGAATAGATCCCCACGGGACCCGAAACGCTTTCAGATAAAGGCTCGGCACTCCCCTGCTCCACTGACAACCCAATTAACTTTCCAAAAGCACTTGTTGAATAACCCAAGACATTATAGGCATGCAAGAAACCCGACGCTAACTTTTGCGCAGGCTCCTGATAAAAAATCTGAGCAGAACTACCCAAATACACGCCTAAAAGCGGATCGCCTTCTTCATCCAAATAAGGCGTGATAGTTAAGCTACGCTCCTTTTCAGCTGCCAAATCCAAGACTCGCACAACAACCTCCTTTGTATTCCCCACCTCTTCCGCCTCCAAAGATTCCTCCTCCACGGAAAGCTCCATGGAATAAGCCGTTGCAACAGCCTCCCGAATCTCCTCCACAGAATCCACCGGAGTCCCCCAATTAACATCAGAAGCTCCAATAAAAACGATAGCCTCCCCCGGCTCCATCTTATCCTTCAAAGGCGACTTCTCATCCAGGCTAAAAACCACAGTATCAACAGTGCGGACCTCTCCAAACTCGAAAGCATGATCAAAAATCAGCGGAATGTGAGAGGTTTTAGACCCATTAGCCACCATGAAAACGTAAAACAAAGCAACGCCAAATAAAGTATTCATGACAACCCCTGCCAACAAAATTGCAGCCCTTTGCAAAGGCGTTTTAGAAATAAAGTTCTGCGGATCTTTCAAGTCTTCCTTGGAATATTCATAGCTATCCTCCCCTTTTAGACGAACAAACCCACCAAAAGGAAGCAGGTTTAAAGAGTAAATTGTTTCCCCAATTTTTTTGCCGTAAATTCTGGGAGGGATGCCCAGGCCAAATTCTTCCACAGCTACTCCCATTTTTTTGGCCGTCAAAAAGTGACCCAGTTCGTGAATTAAAACTAAAACTGAAAGTATTAAAATGAAAATTATAAATGACATATTTTTGCTTTTTTGCTTCTTGCTTTGGGGCTTGCGGACAGATAAATTCGAACTAAAACCTACAACAGCCTAAACCGTCATTATCTCCTTAGTCTTCTTCTCCCCCAAATCCTCAAGCTTATCGTTATACTCCTTAACAACCTCCTCCACATCTTCCCGCAGCTTAAACTTTTCATCCTCGCCAATCTCCTTATCGGCAAAAAGCTTGTCAATATCTTTCATAGCCTCCTGACGAATTCGACGGATTTGCTGACGGCTCTCCTCAACTTTTGCAGACACAATTTTTGCAAATTCTTTTCTGCGCTCTTCCGTTAGGCCGGGGAAAGACAAACGCACACGGTCCCCTTCAACTACAGGTTCCACTTGAACGTCGCTTTCACGAATAGCTTTAGCGATATTTTCAATAAGACTTTTGTCCCAGGGAGTTATTACTATTGTAGTGGCATCGGGCATTGTAATGGATCCTACTTCTTGAAGTGACATTTGGGATTCGTAGGCGTTAACTCTAACGGGATCTAGCATGGAAGTGTTGGCCCGCCCGGTTCGAATTTGAGTTAACTCTTGTTTTAAGGCATCAACAGCTTTTTGAAGTTGGGTTTTTAGTTCGTTTTTGTTCATGTGGTAATTCTAACACATGGAGTTGCTTGTAGACTTTCCTATTTTTATCTTTATTTCTATTTTGAACTATATAGAAAAGCGGGCGGTCTTTGAAAGCACTATTTTCTCACCTGTTTTTGCAATAGCCTCAGTCACCAATTCACTCACTTTTTTACTTGGATCACGAATGTACTCATCTTCTAACAATTCACCTACATCAAAGTAATCTTTAATAGCTGCTTGCATTGCAATTTCCTGTGCTAAATCCTTAAACTCATCAGTTTTTGCAACAAAATCTGTTTCACACTCAAGCTGAATCATGCTACCAATATTGCCGCCTGTGTGAATGTAACTATGAATCAAGCCGGCACCTACTGTTCTTTCGGCAGTTTTCTTTGCTGCTATAGCTTTTCCACGTTCTATTAATGCTTCTTTAGCTTTCTCGAAATCTCCACCGGCTTCTTCTAAAGCTTTTTTAACATCTAATACGGAGGCGCTTGTTTCCTCACGAAGTTTTTTAATATTTTTAATGTCTATTTTTGACATAAATCTCCTTTAATAAAATTTAAATAATTTTTGATCTAACACTTTACCCAATTTTTTATTTCTCTTCTTTATTCTCGTTCTCCTCACTTTCCTCCTTTTCCTGCTCCCGCTTCTCCTGCTCCCGCTTCTCCTGCTCCTGCTCCTCCTCAGCATCCTGCTCCTCCTCAGCATCCTGCTTCTCATAATCCTCATAACCCTTCTCAATAGCACCACACAAAACCTTCAAAATCAGCGAAGTAGACTTAATAGCATCATCATTTCCGGGAATAGGATAGTCAATCCCCGTAGGATCAGTATCAGTGTCAAGCAAAGCTACAATAGGAACATCGGTTCGCTTAGCCTCTCGTACAGCTGTTTTTTCTCGATGAGCATCAATAACAACAACAGCACCGGGCAATCCACGAATCCCAACAAGCCCACCCACCGAATTTTCAAGCTTCGTTATCTCCCTATCCAAAAGCAACTGCTCCTTTTTTGTGTACATTTCATACTCACCTGCTTCACGCTTCTTCTTCATTTTAACTAACTTATCAATATTATTCTTAATCACACGATAGTTAGTTAAAGTTCCACCAAGCCAGCGCTGATTTACATACAAAGCTTTGCAGTGTTGAGATTCCAGTTTGATAAGCTCAGAAACCTGACGTTTAGTACCTACCAAAATAATCTGCTCTCCTTTTTTGGCCGTCTCATACAAAAACTCAGCGCCCTCCTTTAGCAACTCGTGAGTTTTTTCCAGATTTATTACGTGAATATTCTTGCGAGCCTCATAGATATAAGGCGCCGCATTAGGATGCCATCTTCGAATTTGATGTCCTAAGTGAACGCCTGCATCAAAGAGTTCTTTAACTGTTGGTATTTTTAGTTTCATAAAAAAATCCTCCTTTTTTGTTTTGTACAAAGGAGGTTTAAAAAAATAAATATTTGGTTTACCTCCCTTTTATTTTGAACTTGATTTTGGCACTTTACACTGCAAGCTCTCATTGAGGCCCTGCTTTTTAAACTTTTCCTCTTGTGTTTTTTGGCTTTTCAGAGCTGTCTTCACAGGAGGTGTTTTGCAGAGAGGGTTCCTCACTGACTTTTGTAGACTAACATAAAGAGGGGGCGTGTGCAAAATTATTTAGAGATAGCGAGAAATGGGGAGGGCCTGCCAACAAACAAAATAAAGCTTATTGTGACATGTTTTATTTTTCTTATATAATTGGCTTATCTCGATTCCTACTTAAAACCCATCAAGGTTTAAGCAGAAACATTAAAGCCTTCGCAAAAAGCGAAGGCTTTTTTGCTTTAAACCTCCTCCCACTCCTAGTCCTAATCCCACTCCTAGAAAAACCCACCCAAACCAAGTATCATACTTAAAACAAGGGTAAGGGAAAAACCGGCAACACCTAAAAGAAAAACCCCGCAACAAAAGCACAAGCCCAGTATCATGCTCAAAACTTAAATGATCATAAACCTACTAAACAAAAAAAGCAAAAAAGACGAATACCTCTTCAAAAAAGAATACCACCAGCGCCTAGAGCAAATCCTTAAAGAAAAATACAGCATAGAAACAAAATTCTCCGAAAACTTCTCGTGGGGATACACCTCCACATCCACCTACATTAAAGACACCAAAGATCAAGAATTTGTTGCCAGAATCAGCGCCAACACTCCCCTAAAAGAAGCTGCGACTTTTAAAGACCTGGCCATCACCCAACAAATTGCCGACAAAATCGCAACCAGAACCTACATTCCCAACAACAAAGGAAATCACCTGACTTACATTGACCAAGAGCGCGACTCCCAAGGCAACACCCTCATAGAAAACGCCATCCTTACCTGCTATCCGTACATTCATGGCACTCCCCCATTTAAAATGACAGAGGACATTATCACGCAAGCGGTTGACCGACTTAAAATGATTCATAAGCTGGACCCGACGCCTATTCAGAAGGCTTTGGAAACGTATTCTTTGGAGGAGGCTTTAACCGCCGACCTGGGCAAGATTGCAGCGGTTGTGGAGGGGGTTGAAGGTGCTGACAGTGCAGAAATCAACAAAGTAGCTTTCCTCCATGGAGACATGACACCCTCCAACATTTTGGTGTCCTATGAAAAGATTGTGGCTGTGGTGGATTTTGAGTTGGCTGTGGTGGGTCCGGTGGAGTGGGATTTGGCAAGGCTTGCGGTTTTTTCGTGGTTTCGTTTACCGGAAAATTATGATTTTGGAACAGTTTTGGATTTGATAGAGAAAACTTATAAAGAGGATTTAAAGCGTGATTTTTTGGAGGCGTTTTCACTGGAGCATGCTAAAAGCCATGCCGAAAATATTGAATCTCATAAGGATTTGCATAAAAGCAAAAGGGACTATCGAGCACAGCTGAAATTTGCTAAAAAGAAGTTAAAGCAACTGAAAAAAAGTCTTTAATTTGCAGGGCGCAAAGGTTGGTCCTGCTCAAACGTAAGCCCAAGCTTCACCGCAGCCTCCGCCTTAGCCAACTGCCTCCCCAAATCACAAGCAGCTCCCAAATCGCTAACAAGCAAATCCTTAAAAATCATAGCCGACAAATCTCGTGCCGCCTTCTCTGCATGACCATCAATAGAAAACTTAGCCAACTCCTTAGTACCCTCCGGTGAGAAAAACGTCACCAAAATTTGCGAACTGTCATCCCCTGACAAACACACCGTATAATAACCGCGAGGATCATACTGGCAAGTGCGCCCTAAATGATCATTTTCTGCCACTACGGCCAAAGCAGCCTCCCAATTAATCTCGTAAATCTCGGCAATATGGGAAATTGTGGTTAAAACACCCATCTCACAAGAAATCTTATGGGATAACTTTTTTTGAAAAGCTCGCAAGGCAAAGACGTTCAACGGCCAAGCCCCATAGATGTCGTTATTTCTGAACACGGCTGTCATGTCAAACTTCCCATCTACAACCTGACCTAAAATCATAACCATGCAAGGCACTCGCCACTTTTTGGTCTGCCCCATTTCCTTACGCTCAATATCAGAGGGGGGAAAATTGTCGTTATGCGGCTCCCATAAAACCGCCAATGCTCCCCTATCAAAGTTAAAGCGCTTTAATTTTTCCACCATGATTTTTTCCTGATCTAAGGGAATGTTTAGTTTGAAGTCAGGGTTTTTGGATTCCGGATCGAGTCCGGAAGAACGGGAATCCGTAGAACTAGAGGCGGAATGACGGGAAAGACCTCCGAAGGAGTCTCTCCCCCACTTAAAAATTCGCTCCCCGTAAGTGTAAACCTCCTGTTTTTCTCCCGATTTGTTAGGCTCATTAGGATCAAAGAACCCCTTTATATAAAGGTCTAGCTGCTTTTTATCAAAATTAAAAAAGTCGTAAATCTCAGGACTTGCGGGATCCTCTTCCTCAACAACAATGGAAAGGTTTTGAACCTGGCCAACCTCACCGTACATTCCGGGAATTCGACGACCAAAGCGAGTTACTGTTTTTAGAGCATCCAACCAAGCTTCTCCAATGTATTTTCTACGGATTTTAAAAACTGACCTGTCGGTGGGAAATGTTTTAGGAGCAGCTTTTTCCGCCTCAGGAAATGTTATAGGTTGTGTAAAGGGTTCCGTGTTTTTTGAGGCCTCATGCACCTTGGCTACTTTTCTTGCCAAATCCTCCAGAGATTCTAAACGAAAGTCATAAAAAGCCACCTTTTGTCTTAGTAGCTCCAAAATCTCCAAAGGGATCTCCTTGTCAATAAAAGCTTTTTTTGTGTTTTTAATTGCCCAATGCGTAATATTCTCATTCTCATCCTGAACCGGCTCCACTCCTTTTTCAAAAAAATTCTTTAAAGCTATACCACTTTCCTGCCGATCTATTCCACACAAAAACAGATGCCGAATTTTTGGATTAGCAAGAATGTTTCGCAAAAGATAGTTGATGCCTCCTTTTGTGTAGAGCTGCCCACATGCTGCAAAAGTTTGAGGAGTGAGCTTTTCGGCAACCATTTCTTTTGGCATCCAAAGTGTTGCTATTGCAGTGGAGGAGTTTAGGTTTTCCATTAGGATGCGGTCTTTGAAGTATTTCGGCCAGTTTTCAATCACAGGAGTATTTTAGCATGGGAGTTTTTTAAGCCCTACCCCAAACAACATCTTCCGGGATTTGTGTTACAGAAACTCCTGCTTCTTTAAAAACAGGCATTGCCTCATTTCCCGAGGTAAAGTGATCTGACATATAAAAAATTTGCACTACCCCCTCCCCTACTAGTTTCTTTGCACAATCCATACAGGGAAAACGGGTTACATAGACCGTAGCTCCTTTTATACTGACTCCCTTTTGTTTGGCTTGATTTAGAGCGGCTATTTCAGCGTGAATAATCGGAGGCATGCCACTTTCCTGCTCCACGACGTCGCTTTGCTCCGAAATGTCGCGGGAAAGGGCATGCCCTCCTTTTGCAATTTTATTATGACCTTCGCCAATAACGACACCTTCCGACGAAACAAAAACACATCCCGTGCGTACATCCAGTGAAGAATTGTCACACAACAAACACGCTCTTTGCATTAAATTAATATCCTGTGAATTAAAACTCATAAAACAAACCAACCCTTACGGAGCAGTTGCCTAACAAAAAATTTTAGCAGCGTCAGCGACAAGCTTTTTTCGCGAAGGGAATTTCCGCAGCCACGCTCCGCAACCTCTTAGCCATCTCCACCGGAGCAACCTCAATATCGCAAAAATTGTAACTAAACCTAAAATTCTCATAGACCATAAACTCCGGTGTAATAGGCAACAAATGAATGTGCAAATGCTTCAAACTACTCCCCGATTTTTTAGTCCCCTCCCGATACAAAACATTCACATCCTTGACATCACAACCTTGGCGAATAACCTCCATTCCAAGTGAAATCATTTTATGAGCATCCCGCCAATCCTGAGGTGAAAAATCCTCCAAACGCTCAATATGCTTTTTTGGAATCACCATTAAATGGCCATCAATATAGGGAAAAAGATTCATAGTTAAAACAACATCGCCGGATTCCGCAATAATATACTTTTCCTTCAAATCACAAAAAGGGCACTTGGTTACAGAACTTGCAATATCACTATACCAATGGGATTTGCGTGCATTCTTCTGCGCCTCCTCCGAATAAGCATGCTTTTTATTTGTGTCATCCTTTTTCATAGTTTAAAACCCAGGCAGTAGGAGCAGCGCAAAAAACAGAACGTAATAAAAGCCACCTCAAACATCCCCATTCAGCCGAGACCGCTCCATCAAAAACGCCTCATAACGGCTGCGATCCATACACTCCTCAAAAATCTCCCTCACCTTCTCATGCGCCACCTTATCTATTATAGCCGACGCCGAAATATTTGTAGACTGCTTTGCTCCACGGATGACCTCACCGCCATAACTTTTCATAGCCTTATACTCCGGAGAGTCCTTGTAACCTTCATTCCAGCTTTCCTTAACCGTATAAAAAACGTCAGGCTTTAACCCATGAATCGTCTGCAAAACATCTGTCTGAGGGAAAATTGCCACATGATCAACCATATCCAAGCTTGCCAAAACATAAGCTCGCGATCTTTCCGACATTACCGGACGACCGGATCCTTTTAAACTGCGAACAGCCTCATCGGATGGGATTGCTGCCACTAAAACGTCTCCTTGCAAAGATGCCTGCTCAATAAAGCGGGCATGCCCCACGTGAAGCAAATCGTAACTTCCTGAAACTAAAACCACTTTTTTACCTTGCTTTTTGTACTTTTCGGAAAGGGTCGGCAGCTCTTTTGGCGTGTGAATGAATTTGTTGGCGTTGTAGGCAAAAAGATTTAGAGGCTTTTGCTGTCCAAAATCCACCGGTTTTAAGTTGGGCTCGGCATTAAAATTTAGGGAGGGCATGTTGTCGTTGAGGTAAGTTTGAAGGATTTGGAGAAAGCGGATGTGGGCAATGGAGCTTACCAGGCTGTTAACGCTGTAGTAGGGCTGCATTTTAGCTTCTCGGTAAGTAGCGCCACCATACATTTCTAAAACCGCTTTGTCCTGGTTGTTGCGAAGGCCATTTTCCCAGTCGTGTTCGCAGGTGTAAAAGGTTTCCGGTTGCAGCATGATAAGAGAGGCATGCGGTCGGTCGTTGTCTACAATTGTCACATAGTCAACGTTTTTTATGTAGGTGACAAGTTCGGCTCTGATGTCTTCGGGGATTAACGGGTAAGGCTTGCCTTTAACTCTCTTGTCGGAGGCATCTGAGGAGACGCCGGCTACTAGGATATGTCCTGCTGCTTTTGCGTCTGCTAAGTAGCGGCAGTGTCCGGGGTTGATTAAATCCCAGGAGCCTATTGTGAAGACGATTTTCTTGCCTTGCTTTTTGAGTTTTTTGCTTGTTTTTTGAAGGTCTTTGAATTCTAGGAGTTTTTTGTGGCGCTTTTTGTGATTTTTTTGTTTGGTTTTTTGGGTTTTGGGAGGTAGTTTGGAGGCTTTGTTGTGGGCTTGGTTCTGAGTTTCTTGTGCTTTGTTTGCCATTGTAATGTGATGATATCACACAGGAAAAGTGGGAAACGCGACCAAAACAACCCTATAAGTTGAGAAAATGAGAGAAAAGAAGTAGAATTTCCCCAGTTAATCGGGTGTTGTTAGAGAAGTCAAACAGGAGGAATGAGATGGAAATAGGCGGAGAAACGATAGCGCTACTCGTAGGATTGGGGTTGGTCTTCGTCGGAGTAGGTATTACCCTATTGAGAAATCCCCCGGCATGGACATGGCCCCATATGACGGAAGGAGAGTTCGAAACGGAGGGGTGCCCGGAATGCGGCTACAAGACGTCACCAAAGGACGTTTTGGGAACATACGCTTGTCCGAAATGCGGGAAAAAGGTCATTCTCATCTCCCAATGGGAAAAGGAGAATATGTAATGCCACCGCAGTTTTGGCAGGGTCTACTAATAGCCATACCGATTGGAACCATCGTTTTCTTCCTGCGGAGAGACAGTATCGTTCATATCTCCCAAGAAGAGTGGGATGAGTTCGGATGCCCTCGGTGCGAGGCAAAAGGGCACTACAAAAAAAACGATGTCCTACACTGCGCCGAGTGTGGGAAACGTTACATAATCGACGCAGAATAGAAACAAGATGGGGGTCGCCCAAAGACGCTTGGGCGATCCCTGCTACCACTCCCCTTTTTAACTACTCCACATAAAACGTTTTCAAAAAGCACACTCTTTTCCCTTTTTTAAAACCATTCCATAGATTTGCACGATATCCTATAAAGTAATAAAATTGTCCCTGTCGCCAAAATTTCATTGCGAAAGGAGAAACTCGTGAGCGGAAAGACAAAAATCGTGGTGAGGTGCACTTGCTCGAAAAACCCCATATACAAGGGAAAATCGATACGAAGGGCTCAAGAAGTCTATCAAGAGCACGCAAAGCAAGGACACCAACCTGGATTTGGTTCCTCAAAGTAGAGTATCTCGCGGGTGAGACTGCCAAAGACGTAATCGGCAAGCTCATTCGCGAGACCATCCCCCTTCCACAAACAACTTCAAACTCAAATTCCATTTTTTATAAAGCGCAGAAATATCCCTTTTGAACGAATTTTGGCGTACTCGCCAACCTGAGCAAAAAAGGGATATTTCAAGCTGCTAAATCAAAAGGGGTGAAGCGAGAAAGGGTATGCCTGTTTTATCAGAGATCCTGACTTTCGTCAGGATGACGGTATGAAGCTCAGGATGACGCACTACTAAAAAGGATGACGGAATACAAAATTTAGAATAGGTAAACAAGCTCTGGAGGTATGACCGGATCTAAGAATCTTTAGCCTCGTCACCATCCTCACTCCCCTCAGCACCCTCCTCCAAAGGATTCTTCCAAGATGACCACTCACAATCCGGATAATTACTGCAACCAAAAAACTCCCGACCCTTCGCCTTCTTCCTCACAACCTCCCCATCCTCACAATCAGGACACTTCATGCCAATCTTATCCAAATAAGGCTTCGTATTCTTACAATCAGGATAATTGCTGCACGCCAAAAACTTCCCATAACGCCCACGCTTCAAAATAAAATGACCATCATCACACTTATCACACTCCCCAAAATCCGTAATCTCCTTACCGTCCTCATCAAAAACCTTATCCTCCTCCAAAGGCTCCGCATAATCACACTCCGGATAACCCGAACAACTCAAAAACTTCCCATACTTCCCCAACTTCACAACAAGCTTATTCTTCTTACACTTGGGGCAAGTCTTATCCGTCTCCTCCAGCGTTGTAACATCCCTTTTATTAAGCTCTTTCTCCTTTTTCTCCAGAGTCTTCTCAAACGGAGTGTAAAACTCCTTAATAATTTTGTGCCAATCCTTGCCTTCATGAGCAATGGCATCCAAATCATCTTCCATTTCAGCCGTAAAGTCATAACCAACTATTGACGGAAAGTGCTCTACTAAAAGGTCGGTTACTACATAAGCTACATCTTCAGGGATAAAATAACGACCTTCTTTGCGAATATATTTTCTTCTTTGGATTGTGGAAATTGTTGGAGCATACGTTGAGGGACGACCAATTCCTAATTCTTCCAACTTTTTTATCAGGGTTGCGTCAGAATATCTTGCAGGAGGTTGAGTAAAATGTTGATCCGTTCTTACTTCTTTTGCCTCTAGAGAAGTGCCTTCTTTTATCTCCGGGAGTTCAGTTAGCTCACCTGTAGAAGAACCAATTCCCAATTTTTCTCCAACAGCCAACCACCCTTTAAATGTAATGATAGAGCCGTTTGCTCGCAACATGTAACCTTTTTTAGACTCTATATCCACACGAGTTTGATCATAAACTGCGGGAACAGATTGGCATTCCAAAGCCCTTTGCCAAATCAATGAGTAAAGTTTGTGCTCATCCTTAGTTAGTTTCAACTTTTCAGGAGTGTTTTTAATGTCGGTGGGTCGAACAGCTTCATGCGCTTCCTGGGCTCCTTTGGATTTGGTCTTAAACTGCTTAGCTTTTTTAGGGATGTACTCCTCTCCTAGTTCTTTTTTCAAATGAGATCTGGTGCTTTTTACAAAAGCCGGCGCCAAGTTCAAGGAGTCAGTTCTGTGATACGTAATATGACCTTTCTCAAAGAGCTTTTGCGCTATGCCCATGGTCCTTCGAGCTGTAAACCCAAAAACATTAGAGGCTGCTCGCTGAAGTGTAGATGTCTTAAAGGGCTTAGGAGTCTTTCGCTTACGCTGACTCTTTTTAACTAAGGCAACCTCAAATTCGTCCTTTTCTAACTCCTTTTTAATCTTTTCAGCATCTTTTTCGTTGGAAATCTCAACCTTTTTGCCATCCTTTTTCTTTAAATCCGCCGTCAACTGCTCCTTTTTAGTGGTCAAAAAGTCAACGTCCAGTGTCCAATACTCCTCAACATCAAAGGCATCTCTTTCGCGCTCTTTTTCGACAATTAACCTTACGGCGACGCTTTGCACCCTTCCTGCGGAAAGCCCATAGCGAACTTTTTTCCAAAGGAGTGGTGACAGCTTATAACCTACAAGCCGATCTAAAACTCGACGAGCTTGCTGGGCATTTACAAGATCTTCGTTTAGCTCTGCGGGATGATCAAAGGCGTCCATAACGGCATCTTTTGTGAGCTCGTGGAAAAAGACGCGGGAGAATTTGAGATCTTTGTTTTTTTCTTTTAATAAGTGCTTTAAATGCCAGGCTATTGCCTCCCCTTCTCGGTCAGGGTCGGTTGCTAAAACCACTTCTTTTGTTTCTTTGGTAAGTTTTTGCAGCTCTTTTATAGTTTTTTTAGCTTTTTTAGGAACTACGTACTGCGGTTCAAAGTTGTTTTCTACATCTACACCGAGGTCTTTACGAGGAAGATCCCGTACGTGGCCTTTTGAGGATGTGACGGAGAATTTGTCCTTAGGTAAGTATTTAGATAGTGTTTTTGCTTTGGTTGGTGACTCTACAATTACTAGACTCATACTCTTTGAAGGATACTGGGTTGGGGGGTTTTATGCAAATGTAAGCTCAACCCTGCTTTCCGGCTCCACGACGTCATGTGCTCGGCTGTCTTTTTGCTCTTTTTCTGAAACGCTTGGCCAATGCAAGCATACCCGCCCTCTGTCTCCACGACTCCATTTCATTTCGTAATGTCGCCAGAGGGAGGGCGTGCTTTTCGGGAACTGGAGTATGATACTCAAGAAAATGGGGGTTTATTCACGGTTCTCGGAAAACCAGTAATCCAAGAGCGTGCGAGCAATAGGAGCAGCATCATCAGAACCCCCTCCCCCACCTTCCAAGAAAACCGTCAAAACAATTTCAGCATCCTCCAAGGGCCCCCAAACTGTAAACCAAGCATGCGTCCTTTCATTGCCTTGCGGATCAATATACTCAGAAGTTCCTGTCTTGCCGGCCAGCACCACTCCGTACTTTTCCGGAAAATCAAACACAGGGTAACCCGTTCCTCCCGGAGTAACCGCCCGTCGAAGCCCTTCACGAACCAAATCCAGAGTCTGCGGAGAAATTAAATCGCGCGCTAAAACCTCCTTTGAAGTTGCCTCCCCCGCCACCTCGGAAACCACACGAGGGCGCAGCAGCTCGCGCCCATTAGCAAAGTAAGAAGTCACCATATTCACCTGCAAGGGAGTCGCCAAAAAGTCGCCCTGCCCAATGGAAGTGATGTAAGTGTCGCCCAAATACCAGTCTTTGTAGTCGCCATCAGGGACAAAGCCTGCCACTTCTCCCGGAATATCGATACCTGTTTTAGCGCCAAAGCCAAATTTTTTTGACCAATTGGAGATGCGGTCAATGCCTAGGCCTTCAATGTTGCCGTAGCCTCCTCCTATGGTGTAAAAGTAGGTGTCGTTGCTGACCTGGAGGGCTCTTAAGAGGTCCACTTGGCCATGCCCGTCGAGTTTCCAGTTTCTAAATGTGTAGCCTGCAACGGAAAGGTAACCGGGGTCGTTGATAGTGCTATAGGGTGTTATGGCGGATTCTTCGAGCGCTGCTGAGGCCATAACCATTTTATAGGTCGATCCGGGAGGGTAGTTGGCGCCAATTGCTCTGTTGAAAAAGGGGTGGTTGTAGGTTTCTTCTAAGGTGGCAAGTTCGGCGGAGGTTACTCCTGAGACCATTTTTTGGGCGTCAAAGGAGGGGTAGCTGGCTAGAGCAAGGACACCTCCGGTTTGTGGGTCTTGGGCTACAACGACTCCGGCGTCTGCTGTGGCTCCGGGGATTTTTTCGTTTTCCGGAGTGGCGGGGCTGTTAGGGTCTGCGGAGGTGTTGGAGTTTTTGGAGGCGTCAACAGCTTTTTTCAGTTCTTCATAGGCTAGTTTTTGAAGGCCTATGTCGGCAAAAAGTTTAATGTTTTCGCCGGGAACGGGATCTTTGGTGTCAAACTCCCGGAGGCTTTCGTTGGAGGAGTTTACTTGAATTAATCTTTGTCCGGAAATTCCTGTTAGTGGCTTGTTGTAGGAGGCTTCTAAGCCGGTTTTTCCTTCTATTAGTGGGGTTAGGCTTTCGTTGGAGAGGCCGGTGTAACCAAGGAGGTGTGCAAAGGCTTCGGGATAGTGGTAGTCGCGGGTGGGATAGGTTAGGACATCGATGGCGGGGACTTTTTGTGTTCCAAGGGAGTCCAGTAGTGAGGCGGATTCAAGCGAGAGGAGTTGATCTTTGTTAAGGTTCTGCGCAATTACAAGGGATTGAATTCCCGGTGTATCGAGTTGGGTGAGTTGAGGGACAGTCCTTTGAGGGGACAGTCCTTTCCAGGGACTGTCCTCTCCGAGGACAGTCCTCTTAAAGGACTGTCCCCTCCTCAGGTGATCGAGCGTGTCTGAGACTAGGCGTTTACAAAGAGTACGATCTTTACCCAAACTGCATCGGGACACATTAAGTACAAGGTTGAAAGTTGGGCGGTTTTGCGCAATTACTTCTCCTTTTTGATCAAAAATGACTCCTCGTGGGGCGGGAATTTCATAAGTACGTGTCCGATTTCTTTGAGCCAGTGCCTGATATTCCTTCGACTCCAAAACCTGTAATTTAAATGCTCGCGCAAAAAAAACTAAGAAACTTGCCAGCAATAAAAAAGTAAAAAACAAGAGGTGCCCATGAAAAGTTTTGCGACCGGAGTTAAAATAGTCCTTACCTATTAGGGGATTAACCTCGTTTAAATGCGCACCCTCCCCTCCCCTTTTTAAACGGCTCCTTTTTGAACCGGACTTTCCCGGGTATTTAAAACGCAATAACCTCTTTAAAAAAGACTCCCCACCCTTTAACTCCTCAAAAAAGTTCGGATTTATTGCGTTCATAAAAGCTAATTATAGCGACGCTTCCCCAAAAGATAAAAGAAAGCAAAACTTAATAGATTTAAAAGTAAAAAGGGCAAACTAAAAACTTCCGGTCCCTCTAACCGAAAACTCCACCAAATAAAGGAAAAAATAGTTAGAGTCAGCAAATAAAGAATGAGATTGCCGAAAAACTTGTTGACATAGTAGGTCACAAGCAGACATGCAAGCATGATTACAGAACTCACTCCCCAAAAACCGGGAGTTAGCAAGTCAAATAGCAGCCCTCCAATGAAGGCGCTAAAGCAGGCCTTATTGGTTTTTTCTAAGGCCAAAAGCGCCAAAGGCAACGTAAAGATTAAAATAGGAGTTGCCTCCTGCAAAAAAACAGGCAAAAAGCTTCCTTGAATTAGAGCTGTCACTAAAGTCAACAAAGCGAGTCCAAAGTAGGAGCGCCAAGTGCTTTTAGATCTTTGTGAAAGGTCCTTGGAATGGATGTGTTTAGTCATCATAAGATATATTGAAAGCGGTCTTTACTTCTAGATTTTTCAAAGAGAGTCAACCCCAATGACTTAGAAATCAAAAGCTAAAGACCCTCCTCCCGCAAACTTAATAAAACAAAAACCTTACTTAAGCGTTCAAGCTCCAATAAAGGAATCACCTGGGCACTCTTTAAAGGCTGCGTGGGCTCCGCCTCAATTTTACCAACTCGGCCAACAATGTAGTTGGGCTTGAAAAAACCTTCCCTTCCGGAGGTCAAGAGCAGGTCGCCTTCCGTCAGTGGTTCCTTTTGCAGCACCCTTGTTAGCTTTAGAGAAGTTCCAAAGTCGCCAGTGACGATTCCTTCGGTCTGGTAAGGGCTTGTTGATTGAAGGGAGGTTGCTGGAGTTTCTTGGGAGGCGTCCGATTCAGGGGATTCCGATGAGTTCGGAGAAACGTCTGCTTCCTCATTACCTGCTTTACCTGGAACCAAGGCCTCAAACGAAAACCGCTTAACAGGAACCTTCAACTCCGGCGAATACAAAAGCTCAACCAAACTGCTAAACTTTCCTGCCTCCTTTACGCGAGCCACCAAAAAATTCTTGTAAACAAGCAAATCGCCCTGCTTAATCTGCTTGTTAGAGCCTGCATTTATGTACGCAGTAGAATTCGTTGTATCTGTAGGGTTTCCTGTCAACGAAACAAGCAGAAGTTTTTCTTGAGAGTTGTGCAAAGTAGGCGTCGGTGGCTGTGGCACTTCTAACCAGGAAGTGCTATCCTCTATTGTTGTACCTACCAAATCGGGATTTTTCAGAAAAAACTGATCCTGCAAAACTCCATATTCTTCCACAAAATCCTGATAAGAAGCCTTTTCGGACTGAAGATTCAAAACCCGCGCCTTCAAATCCTGATTTTCCCGGTAAATAGAGCGTATGTTGACCAAAAAGGTTGCGTAATCCTGCGTTTGAAGAGCAGCTTCCCTAAAAGGAATAGATAAAAAGTTTAAACTTGCCCCGCCCGCCTCCTCGATTGGATGGGAAACTCCTAAAAAGGAGAGTATAAGTATGAAAATTGCTGCCAAAAGATATTTCATTCGATTTTTATTTTACAGGTTTTTGAGGTGGGAGTTTCCTGCAAGCTGCTTTACCGTCAAACACCCAGCCGACACAGCCAACTAATCCACACGCACCAAATCCAAAAGCATCTCATCCTCCAGCAACTTCCCACAGCCGCGAACAACACAAGAAATAGGATCCTCCGCCAAATGAACAGGTGCTTTAAGCTCTTTGGACAATAAAAGATCCAGATTCTTAAGCTGAGAAGTGCCTCCGGCCAAAACAGCACCGGAAGACAAGATGTCAGGCATCAACTCTGCAGGAGTGGCCTCTATCACATCCTTGACTGCATTGATAATAAGGGTCAGGGAACCTTTCATGGCCTCCTCCAGCTCCTCAGGGGATGCCTTAATTGAACGCGGTAATCCGGTTTTTAAATCCCGACCCTGAAAAACCAAAGCGTCCTGCACACCTTCACGCGAGGCCTCCAAACGACTCCCTCCGGAAACCCCCTCCACTAAAGCGCTGCCAAAAGCACACTTCAAAGCCTCCGCTGTCCCCTCCCCCAACAAAAGATTGTATTTTTTGCGGGCATAATTAACGATGTCCATGTCCAACTGATCCCCCGCCACACGAAGCGAATTACTTATAACCATGCCTCCCAAAGAGATGACTGCAATTTCCGTGGTGCCGCCGCCAATGTCCACAATCAAATTTCCGGCTGCTTTCTTAACGGGAAGACCTGCTCCAATTGCTGCAGCCATGGGTTCTTCCACTAAAATGGCTTTGCGCGCACCGGCGGTTAGCGCGGAGTCAATTACGGCCTTCCTTTCCACTGAGGTCAATCCTGAGGGAACACCTATGACGATTTTGGGCTTGGGATATTTGGGGAATTTTGTGGGAATGGCGTTAACGGATTTTATGAAGTGCTCTAGCATTTTTTCGGTGGCGTAAAAGTCTGAGATGACGCCGTTGCGAAGGGGTCTGATGGCTTCTAATGTTTGAGGGGTTTTGCCTAGCATCTTTTTGGCCTCAGCTCCAACGGCCAAAATCTGTTTCGTTTTTTTGTGGATGGTTACTACGCTGGGCTCGTTTATGAGGATGCCTTTACCTTTGACATAAACCAGTATGTTGGCGGTTCCAAGGTCTATCCCAATATCGTAGGAAATCTTGCTCAAAATTTTATCAATCATATGGTGAGTTTAGCAGAGGGGACAGTCCTCTTAAAGGACTGTCCCCTTTTGAAATTCTAGTTTAGCTAGAATATTGGTTTGAAAAAGGATTATAGGATGAAAAAAAGCGGAGATTAATCTTCGAGATTTACAAATCTTTTATACCCGGGACCGGACTTTTTGAAGTGCTGAAGCACTTCCGAAGTATCCAAAAACTTAAAACTTTTCCCGGGCGAAACAGCAGAATCCTGATAAAAAGAAAAGCTGGAATAGGGATAAGAAAAGATCTCTTTGTCTAATTCCAAGGGATTGCGGTGAATGTAGCGACTAACATGCAAAAGATCGGCGGAATCCTTAATAAGACGAGCCTTATACCGACCCTCCAACAAACGACCTCTAAGAGCGTATCTGCCTTTACAATAAAAAACATAACTGAGCTGTAAGCTTTTCATGAAGCGCGACATGTCATATTCTTCCTTTTGTTTTAAAAGAAGGTGAAAATGCGTGGGCATCAGACAAAAAGCATAAAGAGATATTTTTTCGTGGAAAGTTTTTCTATTACTTATAGGATTATTTCTTTCTAAAAGCTTATCCCTCAAAAAACTAAGGAAAACTTTGTAATCTTGTTCATCGCGAAACAACAAACCTCGATCATTGGCTCTATTATAGGCGTGATAGATACCCTCTTCTTGATAATCTTTTAGAGCATTCTTGGCGGGCATATTTAAATCCTACTCAATATTTAGTCCAATTCAAGTGCCTATATTCTAGTTAAATTGGAATCTCTAAAAAAGGGACAGTCCTCTTAAAGGACTGTCCCTTCCAAAAATATGGTAAAATGGCGGTATGGCAATAGTAACCATAGTAAAGGCGCCAAACCCCCTCCTGGATAAACCAACCGAAACAGTGGAACAGTTTGGCAAAAACACAGAAACCGCCGAAACAATCAAGGACCTCAAAGACACACTAGACGCTGCAAGTGAACCCGAAGGAGCAGGTCTATCCGCAAATCAAATAGGCATCAACAAAAACGTCTGTGTAGTTCGCAAATTCTTCCAAGACCCAATGGACCCAAACACGCAACTCTTTGAAGAAAAAGTCCTCATTAACCCCAAAATCACAAACTCCTCAAAAGAGACAGAAACCGACTGGGAAGGCTGCCTTAGCGTCCCCGACACCTACGGCAAAGTCACCCGCCCAACAAAAATCCAAATAACCTATCAAGACGAATCAAGCACCTCTCAAAAACTTATAGCAGAAGGATTTTACGCCAGAGTCATCCAACATGAAATCGACCACCTCAATGGAATCCTCTTTACCTCCAAAGTCGAAGGAAACACCGTCACCGGAGACTATTTCAAGGACAACTAACTAAAAATGAACTTAAACATTGCTTTTTTTGGAACTTCGGATAGAGCCACTCCCCTACTGGAGGCTCTAAACGGCGATCCACAACTAAACTTAAAACTTGTTGTAACAAAAACGGATCGCAAAATGGGAAGGCATCAAAAACTTAAACCCACGCAAGTTAAGGAGTGGGCTGAAAAGCATAACATAGCAAAATTTGAGCTTAAAAATCAGAGGGATTTTCAAAAGAAAGAAAAGGCTTTACTAAGGGAACTTAGCAAACAAAGAATAGATCTGATAATTGTGGCAGATTTTGGCTTCATGGTACCGGAGACTCTAATTCAAACATATAAAGGCAAAATTATAAACGTACATTTTTCACTTCTCCCTAAATATCGCGGGGCAAACCCGGTGCAAGCTGCAATTATAAACGGCGACAAAGAAACCGGAATCACTTTTATCCTTATGGAAGAAGGCTTAGACTCAGGACCAATTCTCCACCAAATTAAACATCCCCTAACAAAAAAGGAAACAACGGGAATGCTTTATAAAGAGCTTTTTGACCTGGCAGCCAAGCGCCTCCCCGAAACAGTGAAAAAGTATGCCAATCAAGAATTAACACCTCAACAACAAGACGATAGTAAAGCGGAAATTTACTACTCCCCCTCCCACCCCAAAAGCACGTACATTTACAAGGAGGATGCCAAAATTAACTGGAATGAAACACCGCAGCAAATAGAGCAAAAGATTCGGGCGTTTAATCCCTGGCCTATTGCCTGGACCACTTTGGAGGCGTTAGAGCATAATGAAAAGTTAGAGGATTTGGCTTTACGGGAGGGTGTGGATGCCTCCCTAAGGGTTAAGATTTTTTCAGCAGAGGTGGTGGAAAAGGAAATGGCAGAGGCCGGTTCTAAAAAAAGCAAGCTAATCCCTAAAACAATTCAAGTGGCGGGAAAAAAGAAAACCTCTTGGGAAAACTTTAAAAACGGCTACGCAAAGAAATAAACAGGCCATAAAACAAGCCGGAAATATCCCTTACTAAGAGTGAAAACCCTGGGAAATTGCAAAGGCTGTTCAGGTGACCAAATTTGAACGGTACTGCCGTACAAGCCCCGCAAACCACGAAAACAACTCAGGCCGAACAAAACAAAAGCCTACTCAAAAGCCTTGCGAACATACTCCGGATCCTTCTTAGTTCGCTTCAAGCAAGAAGCACACAAAGTCAGCTTCACGCGCTTCCCATCAACCTCAAAACGCTTATTTCGCAAATTAGGCTGCTGTCTGCGAATCGTCCTGCGAGTAACACGCTTACCAATTCCTCGCGGAACGGAGTTTCCTTTTTTTGCTGTTTTCTGACATATTTGACAAATTCGTGCCATAACATTGGGATTAAAGCATAAAGGCACTCCCCTGTCAACGAGCATGCTTTTTGGTGGGTGTTTTTATGGGAGTGTTGTGTTTTTTATTGGTTTTCGTTTAGAGGGGGGGGTTTTTAAGTAGTACAAAGGATTATCTTAAACACGGCAGGAGTTTTAATGGAGTGGCTATAGGTTGCGTTAAGGCGGGATTTGCTTTATACTTCCAGGCATAGATAAGTCCGGTGGAGGCGAATTCCCGCCCCACCTCATGGAACCAAGAGGAGAAAAAGATGGATGAGAAATGTGAAGGATGCCCGTTTTGCACCGCAACGAGGGAAGAGGCTATAGCAGAGCTCAATGGCTATGGCTGTCAAAAGGGCAAGGAAGGAACCTGCCCTACAGTGGAGGATAGAAGAAAATAGGATGGCTCCTCCCCATCCCGGCACACGGGAGCTCCCGCGAGATTTGAAGTAAATTTCGCCGGCTCCCGTGTGCTAAACCCCCTCCCAATTAAAACCCAGCAAACACCTACACACATCCCTCCAAAAACAACCCAAAATCCGCTAAAATAAAAACCATGAAAAAAACAAACCCCTCCACCAAATCCCCTAAAAAAACTAAAAACAACCACACATTCCACAACTGGTCCGATACCGTCAGCAAAATCGTAGGCTCCCCCTATTGGTTCCTCTTCTCCTTTGCCATCATCATCGTCTGGGTACCCTCCGGATTCTTCTTTGGCTTCAACGACATCTGGCACCTGCTGATTAACACTACAACCACAATCTTAACCTTTTTAATGATGTCTCTTTTGCATGCGTCGCAGGATCAGTGGGAAAAGAAGATGGATAGGACGCAGGATCGTGAGCGTGAGGAGATGCGGGAGATTCGTAAGCACCTGGAGGAGCTTGAGAAGAGGATTAAGTAGCCCACCAAAGCAGAAGGCATAACAACACAGGATAGCGTAAGTTAGCAAATTCACCCTGATAATTATGTTAAAATCCTAAGGCGTAAGCATAAGAGAGGCTGCGCCTGGATAGCTCAGTGGTAGAGCAATCCCCTTGTAAGGGATAGGTCGTGAGTTCAAATCTCACTCCAGGCTCCAGAGGCCCCGCTGAAAGCGGGGGCGATGGCTTAACAAAACACGAGCTTTCCTTTTGGACAGCAATGTTCAAGCAAAGTGTTTTGTTATGCTCGAAATCCGCCGAAGGCGGATTGAGAAACTTGTGATAAATTGAAAACATAAGCACCCACCCCAAGCCGGGGTACCGAACTGTAAAGTTTTTGCAAAAAACTTTATCAGCTTAAGCAAACGCGTAGCGTTTGTTTATGGCTAAAAAGTAGCAAAGCTACTTTTTATAGTCTTGAGTACCTTGTCAAGGTTTGTGATAAATTGAAAATATGAATACCTACCTCTAGCCGGGGTACCGAAGCGGTCAAACGGAACTGTCTGTAAAACAGTCGGCATTAGCCTACATAGGTTCGAATCCTATCCCCGGCACCAGCAAAAATCGCGAGTGAAGCGAGTATTTTTGCTGGCTCAAGCAAATGTGAGCGAATGCGAACATTTGTTTGTTGCCTCACAAGTTGTACTCAACTTGTGAAAGTGTGAAAGAAACGGTTTTATTAGATACAAGTTTTTAGCCCACTTAGCTCAGTTGGTAGAGCAACTCCATGGTAAGGAGTAGGTCGGCAGTTCAATTCTGCCAGTGGGCTCCAGAAAATCCACAACCACATTCCGCAAACAACCACCCAAGAATTTGCACCAAAAACAGGTTGCTCGAGAACTCAAATGCATCTATAATGCTTACGCTAAAAAGGTTTTACAAGGGGACGTCGGTTAGTGGTAAACCATGGGACTCCAAATCCCAAACCGGGGGTTCGATTCCCTCCGTCCCTGCCAAAAATCAACTTCACTCCCCACGCGAAAAAACCCTCAACAAATCCCGGTCAAAAGAAGCAACCTCCACACACCCCTCCCCCAAAGCAGAAACCACCACAAAACAGTCCTCCAAATCCAGTTTCGGCACAGAGGCATAAAGATCTAAAGCCTCCAAAAACAAGTCGCGTTGATTAAAATCTATAGTCAAAAAATCCAGAGATGACAAACCTCCCAAGGCCTTAACAATAGAATCCTTCTCAAAACCATAATAACTGCTTAACACCCAACTGACCTCAAAAAACACTATCACAGAAGTCACTAAAGCCACTTCACCGACCATGCCTTTCTTAAAAAGGGCAGAAACCTGGCGGGATTGAGCGGGAACGTCCTTAATTAGATAGCGAAGGAAATAATTGGTGTCTACAAATACTTTTTTCATATGAACCATATAAGCTACTCCTAAAAAGTTGTTTCAAAAGGCCGGAATTATCCGGGAACTATACCTATACACTGGCTATCTACGAGAAAAACGCTTCTTTTTGGCCTTTGCAATAACTTCGTCAATATCCTCCCCTTGTAAATCGGAGGGAATTTCAAACATGTCTTCCAGCTCTTCCAACAAGTGCACCTGAGATTTCAACAAATAAGCTCCATTAACGCGCTCGAAAACAACTTTGGAGCCCTTCTCAAGACCCATTTCTTTTCTTATCTCAATGGGAACGGTGACCTGCCCTTTTGTTGTTACGGTGGATGTGTAAACCATAATTACATTTTAGCGCTAGGTAAGGAAGGTGTCAAGCAGGTAAGGAATTAGCAGGGCTGACTAAGCCTCTCTAGGCTAGGCTAGGCCAAGTTAAATCAAGTTAAGTCAAGTATGATACTCCATGAAAAGAGCGTTTCTCTTTGCTTTGGGAGCCAGAAACCACCACACCCTTCGGTATGATACTCCATGGAAAAGGTGCTTCTACTTGCTGTGAAAGCTTTAAAACCCTGTGGAATCGAGTATCATACTCAAACTCCCCCACTCAAAACCAAAAAATGACAAAAGCACAAAAAAATGCTACAATCCATTTCGATGTACGAAGTTACCCGGGCAAAAGCCCCTGTTACAGTTTAAGTTTAGAATCTAGTTCGAAAAGAATATCCGACAAGAATCGGTTAAAGTCAAAGGCAACGGCAACTAAAAAGCCAACGCCAAGTACTTCCCTCTTTCGCAAGAATTCCCCTTAATCAAAAGCAAAAAAGTAAAGGCGGTGAAATATTAAGTGAAATTATACATAGGAAATTTACCCTACTCCACAGATGATGCGGCCCTTAAGGCCTTATTTGAGCAATTCGGAACTGTTGTTTCTGCTAGCGTTATTACAGATAGAGCTACAGGACGCAGCAAAGGTTTCGGTTTTGTTGAATTTGAGAACGCTGAAGATGCTAAGAAGGCTATGGCTGAAATGAATGAGTCTGAGGTTGAAGGTAGAACAATTAAAGTGGATGAGGCTCGTCCTCGCCAGTAATAATTAAGGATGGGTTTTTTGCCCATTTCTTTTTCAAGAGACCCCGTTTTTTAGCGGGGTTTTTTGTTTGTGTTTTTGTGGAGGGACTCCTTAAAGGAGGAGAATCAACGGACAACAGCAGAGCCACCCATACCATTCCCGCGAACATCCGGTGAATGTGACTCAAAAGCCTGAGCCGGGCGCAAACGATACTCCCCCGGAACAGAAGCCTTTACCAAGTACACATATTCATAAACTCCCGCCGGTAAATAATCCAACAACAAACGCATAGAGTCCGGATACATCTCAAATCCCGAAGCATAAAAAGGAAAACCCTTGGAAGCCCCTTCCGAAACTGAATCCCTAAACTCAGAAGGCCCAAGCCGAGACTCATTTTCTAAAGTATCATTAACCCCCTCCAAACCGGCTGGGAAATAATCCTCAACCACAACATGCCTGCGCAAATTGGGGACAGCCAAAGTTAACCGAACTGCATACGACTCCCCCACTTCAAAATTTAGGGGCGAAACCTTGTTACCCTGCAAATCAAAATATTCGCGAACAATTCCAATGCCCTCAGAATCTGCAACAATTTGATCAAAAGGCAAAATCTTATTTACAACCAAACTATAATAAGCACTTCCACCGTCAACAAGTTTAATTTGTGCACGCTTTTCACCGGCCGAAAGGTCTGACAAAGGAATCTCACCAAAAACAGAACTCCGGCCTTCCTTAAAGTTCAACGTGCCGGACAAAATTTCCGCTTCAACAGCTTCAACAGCTTCAGCAGAATCAGCAGAATCAGCGTCCTCCCCTACCACCACCCGAACATCAGAGGGTCTAAACTTAACCCCACGAGCAAGTCCATTTTCCAACAAAGCAGCAACTCTTAAGGCATCCGAATAATTAGCAAAATAAGAGGCTTCACCCTGCAGGAGGTGATTCACCGCCAAATCCGCTACCAACGAATCGGGATCCGTCTTGTTAAACGCCCTCAAAATCACAGCAGTTGTGCTCATGTCATTTCCGTAAAACCAAACGGCCTCCGGATAATTCCAAAAGATTCTTTGAGATGCCAAGTCCGCACTTTGCAACAGGTCTGACTTCAATTGATCAACATATTTACCCCATTTACCTCCCTGCGCCTTCATAGCAAGAATCATGTAACCCTTGGAAACATCCTTTAACGTAGAACGCCGATTGTACAAATAAGACAAGGTGCCGCTGGTATCACGCCCTACAGAGGACAAAGCAAAGGCAATCATAGCAGCCTGATCAGGTAGGAAATGCTGAACCTCAATAAGCTTAGTATTCAGGTAGTTAGCAGCCCTTTCAACCCCAACGGAATCCACGCTAAAACCGACTTCTTGAGCCCCGGATAAAGCTACAAGCACCTGCGAAGTTACATAAGTAGAACTTTCACGACTTCTTGACGTATATCCCCATCCCCCGTCCGAAAGGCGATAATCCTCCAATGAGTAAATTGTTTTCTCAATTTTATCAGCATAAGACTGTACAACCCCCTCATCCGAACTCTCCACCTCCTTTTTATATTTATAAATGTGCAAATTAACCAACAACTCCCCCGCTAAACTCAAACTGGTTTCACAAGGATCCTCCTCCAAAAACTCGTCCGCGATGTCCTCGGCCATAGTCAAAGGCGCTCCAAAAACAGAGGCCTTCACACTTCCAAAACGGGTGTCTGCAACATCCTCAATAGTAAAAACTTCATAAGCAACATTCTTTACATTATTTGAAAACGACTCTACGACCTCTAATCCATAAAGATACACCTCTAAAGCCTCTCCCAAGCGATCGACAAGAACATCCCCTTCGTAAACCTCAAAAGTTATATTTACCGCCTCTAAATCATTTCTAGCGGGAACTTCCACAGGAAAGGATATCTTCTGCTCAGAACCCCCTGCTACATCAACTACGGAGGAGCTGGCGCCCGAAAAAACTAAATCAGGAGCAAGTGCCTTAACAGAATATCGTCGAGAGACTTCGGTATTATTGTGAACTACCAAACCAAGGTCAAATTTATCCGTACTGCGAACAAATCTTGGTAAAGCAGATAAAGCAAAGCTGTCCAGGCTTGCCGTAAAAGTGAAGACAGCTTGACCAAATCCGTCAGAAGTACGCGCCAGTCCAAGAAGATTCCAGCGAGTAATGCTGTCAGGCAACTCAAAATCTATCACAGCTTTACCGGAGGCATCTGTTGTCACATCCACCTCCCAATGCGCTACATCCGAAAAGTTTTCACGGGTCAAATCAATATAGTCACCCCCCGCGCCACCCTTAGCTCCGGAGCCTCCCTTGGCGCCAAGCTCCGTATTAGCATTAACACGATCCCAAGAAGCCGTTAAAGTTTGTGTAGTATTAACACCCCAAAATCTCTTTGAATAAAAGTGATTAAACGCATTCCTACGCTTAACGGGACTCATCGTAAGAAGCGCATCATCCACCAGCGCCAATGTTAGATTTGCAGCAGCAACAGGATTCCCCTCTTTATCCGTTACTGTAATTGTGGCAGTACCCGAATCCCCCGGAGCATAGCCCTCCTCCCCTGGCTCTATATCGACATTCAAAAGATGATCAGTAACATCCACGTTTAAAACCTTCACACCCATTCTAAACTCCGGCGGATTGTAAACATCAGTTCCCGGTGCAACCAACAGAGCATTAACGTAGGCATTGGGAGCATAAACATCTTTAACCAAAAGCTTCATCAGATCTGCACTGGAGTCAGGACGCGCAATCTTGTAATCTAAAACTCCTTCAGCCTCTACCGTTAGTAAAACCAAAGGCTCTTCCAAAGTAGAAGTCGTAATTATTTCGGCAGTATCTCCTATGGAATATTCTTCTTTATCTAAAATCAACTTTACTCTGTCATGGTTTTCGCGCTTCCAATAGCCGGAATCCCGGGAAGCCACATAAAACGTGGTATCTGCAGCAGAAACATTTCCAACGGAATCGGTGCTTACAACTTCTATAATGTGCAAGCCTCCTCCGGAGGGCATGAAAGCATAAGAAGCATCGCCCTGATCATCCGTTGTAACCCGATCCGAAGTAACTAAAGTATCCTCATAACTGGTTTTGTAATAGGAGCTGCCCTCGTTATCCTTAGTCTTAACCCTGAAATACTTGCGATTGTAAACGTTAACCGTAGCCGGAATACCGGCTTTATCCTCGGCAAAGACATCCACAGTCTTAATAGCAAACTCGGACTCCTCCCCCTCCACACCAACATAGGAAAGGGGCTTAACTCCGGTGTAGTGCTCAGCCATGTGGGCTACAAATTCGGTAGTTCCCGTAAAACGCTTACCACTTTCACCGGTAACATCAGCTTCAAAAGTGTAGATTTTGCTCATGCCGGAGTCCCCCGAAGTGTTAACGCCATAACTGAAAACGCCTAAGTTGTCGGTAGTTCCGGATCCCGAGGAAACTTTCTCCTCCTCAAAACCGCGCCAAACAAGGTCATCCCCAAAATAACGCTTTGAAGAATAAAACGAGTATCCGGAAAGTCCCGAAGGATTAAACACATATTTACGCTTATATAAACGGTAATCTAAAGGACGCCCACTTAGAGGAGCACCATAAAAGTAATTAGCCTTTGCTTGCAATGAAACGTTTTGCCCATGAATAACTTCCTTGGCAGGGCCTTGTACAGTCACCTCAAACTCGGGAACCTTATATTCCTCCACGCGAACATCTGCTGTGTATAAAACATCCTTGGAAGAGGCTACGTTTTTAGTGAACTGAAGCTTTAAGATGTAAGCACCGGGAGTTAAATCCTCGGGAAGCTGAACCGTCCCTTTAATGGAATCAGTAACATTTTCAAAAAGATGCGTGTAAATGGGGGCATCACTGGAGTAGCGCTTTTCCAGTTGCATGTACAAGTTTAGACCGGGAGTAGCGCTTTCAGGGGTGCCGTCCTCACCGGAGTTTACTGAGGCGTCTGAATCTGCAATGTAATCAAAAGAAGTGGGAGTGTTTCGTCGAACAAAAGCATTAAAATTAAGCTCATTTCCGGGACGATACAAAGTCTTATCCGTAACAATAAACCCTTTGTAATCCAAAGCTCCATAGGAGGCAGCCGTATAACCATATTCAGCCTCATCAAACTGGTGCGGAGCTATCCCTTCATGCCAGCTACCAAGGCTCACGCCAAATTGGTCACCCTTTTCAACCAGAACAAAGCTGTAATCCCCTATTAGAGGTTCTTTTTGCCACCAAACTCCATCGGAGTTAGTTACTCCGGTTTTCACTGGCTCTAAAAGATTCTTATCATGCGTAATTCCTAAAGAACGGCACATTTCGGGATCTTTAAACACTTTAACCGTATTGCCTTCCCTAACATCTCTGTTGTCAAGACTTGCAGCCCATACAAAAAAGCCGTCCTGATAGTCTTTCACGGTAACTGCTGTGTTTGTAACTGCAAAAACAAATCCGGTGTAATCTTTTCCGTCGTTAGCTAAAACGTCCAAATAGTAAAAACCGGGATCCAAATCCTTTTTAGCATCGCGCTCAAAACTAAACAACACATCTGTAGGAACATTAAGATTCAAGTCAAGAGGAGTGTCCCAAGAACCTTCCAAAGTGATGTTTTCTTTTTCCAGCCAGGCTCGATTTATGCTGCCCAAGGAATACTGACAGGTTGTGGCCAAACTTTGAAACTCACTTGTTGTAAGCGAATAAAGATTGTATGTAAGCTTGTCTGCATTTGTCACACGAGTAATAACACGTGTATCTAAGTTGTCCGAAAAGTTCTTAATGCGGGAGTAGCCGGTGTTCATGGTTACAGCTATCTCATAGGGCTTGGTTGTAAATTCAAATGTGTGAGTTGCTCCAATGGCGCGGCCATAGCGATCCGGCGTGCCGGCAGGAATGGTTAAACGATACGTTGTGGAAGGTTTTAAATAACGGTTTAAAACAAAGGTCTTCCCACGAGAACGCGTGTAGCCCAACGCCTCGACAGAACCGGGAGAGTCTCCGGTGAGGGCCGTTAGAGATAGGTGCTTTTCCAAAGTCTCACCATCCATGGGAGAATTGAAGTTTAAGTTTAAGTTGTCCTGATAACTAATTTCCTGACCGTCTTTAAACTTTCCTTGCCCTTTTGGCAGTGAGATGCTGTTAAACCCGGGAGCATCTGCCGTCTCAAAAGTGTAAGCGTATTCCGTGGGAGCAGGCGCATTTCCGCCATAACCTAAAAACCCTGAATTAACACGCGCGGAATATTCCGTTAAAGGCTTCAAGGTGCCAACCGGATAGAAGTCGACTTTTTGCTGCCACTGCTCTTCCCAATCGTTGTAGTAGTAAGACTTGTTGTCTGCAGAGGTACGGTTAGAAAAGACAGCACGATAAGGAACAGCCTCTTTTGTAGCCTTCTCCGTAAAAGTAAAGTTATCTAAAAGACTTTGCCGATCTATAGCCTGATTAAAATAAAAAGTAATAGGGCCTTGCGGGTTTATGTCACTAGGTTTTGAAGCACCTCCGGAGACGCCTCCTAAATCACCTTCTGCATACAAAACGGCCGGGACAAAGTTGGTGAATTCAAATGAGTAGCCCTTCTTAAGAACTCCTCCGTCTAAAGATTTCAGGTCTTGGTTTAACGAAACTGTGTATTTCATGCCCTTTTCAAGATTTTCGGGCTCTATTAGATAGGCAGCACTACCTACCCATTTTCCGGTACCTTCTATTTCGGGGGATATCGTTATGAAGGAGGCTATTTCATCGTTGTAGTAGTTTGCGGAGGTGGTGAGGTCTATCTTGGGAGTGGCTCCGGAGGCATCAGGCCGTTGCATAGACTTTGAAAACATTAGCACAATTTTTTCTGCAGGCTCCTGTGTATTTCCGGTAGGAGATGCAAAAGCTACTTGCGGGTGAGCTATGGTTGTAAAAGCGGAGGTGTAGTCCTTTGCAAGTCCTCTTGAGTTTTTTGCACGCGCTTCTTTGGTTAGACGCACAGTTACTAAAGTGCTTCTACTTAAAGACTCGTTTGGCGTAAATGTAAGTGTAGAGGGGCTATCCCAGGAGATTGTTCCGGCAACTTCTTTAGAGTGAGTCTTTTGTGGGGGCATGTTTTGAGGAGAATCGGTAGGCGCAAGGTCCTTAAGATCATTAAGCGCAGCGTCTAAACCGTTTAAAGTGGGATTAGTGCTTTGAATAGAATTTTCAACAGGAGCCGGTTGCTGAAGCACAGTTAAAGCTTGTTCAACACTTGCCTTCGCCATTTCCTCCGAGAAGGAAAGGGTTATTGAAGGTTTAAGTGAAACCTCCTCATCGCCTGCTGCTGGAGAAATTGAAACCACCTGAGGGCACTGCAAATAATTATCAAAGACGTAAATACCCGCTCTGAGAACCAAAAATGGAAGAAGTATCAATCCAAAGATCAGACTACTTTTTTTAGGGTTTTGGCGAATGTACTTGAAAAAGGACAGTATCTTTGGAAATAGTTTCTCCGTGAGAATTAATGAAATTTGCTTCCAAAGTGAAAGTACCCTCTTGCGGATCCCATAAAAAGTGGGTTGAATCGTTTTTTGAATCTTCTTTGTAAAGCTTTCCCAGGTACTGTTCATTAAGTATGAATTCTACAGCAACAATGGAGTGGTTTCCAGAGAAATCCGGTTTTAGAGGGGGTTTTTCTTCCGGAAATCCCGACGTTTCGGTAGCGCCCCATTGAACTTCAAACTCCAGTTTTTCATAGGTCTCCTCCCCCGGAATTAAATAGTAGGTGCTGTTTTGAGGAGGGTTTGTTATGGCGGGCTTGTTTTGCTCCCCCTCACTGAGAGAAATGTCTTCCGGTTCTTGCTTTTGTGCTAATCTTTCCGAAGGAGGCTCCTCCCGATCCGAGTTAGAGGCGTATTCAGAATTAGAAAAGAGGGGCTTGTTTAAATGATCATAAGTAGTCAACATGACCTCCCTCCAAATTGGACCGGCACCTGTAACACCATCTATACGGGACATTGGCGCATTGTCCGTATTTCCAACCCACACACCCACCGCAAAGTCTTCAGGATAATCCTTTGTATAGCCTAAAGTCCAATTGTCATGCCAATCTGTTGTAGTGCCTGTTTTAGAAGCTGCGTTAAATGGAAGAACCAGAACGTTATTACGCCCAAAACCAAGCACTTTAGCAGAGGGGTTACTTAGGATGCTAAAGAGGGTGTTACTGACTTCAGTGGAGCGGTTACCCCAAACGGGAGTACCTTTGTCATACTTGGCCATAGACTCCGAGGAGGTACCGGGGCGCTCATAAAGAATGCTACTTCCATCTGCAGCTAAAACCTTGCGTACAAAATAAGGCTTCTTATAATAACCGTCTCTACCTAAAGAAGCATACGCATTAGTTAGATTTAGCAGGGTTACCTCTCCCCCACCTAAAGTTACACTTAAGCCATAACGCTCCGGGTGGTTTAAGTTGTGAAGGCCAAGTCGCTGAGCAGCTCCTACCATGTCGGCAACACCTACCATGTCCAATACTTTAACTGCGGGGAGATTTAGAGAGCTTGCTAAAGCTGTGTGCACGGGAACCTCTCCATTGAAAACACCATTATAATTGTGCGGTACAAAGCTCTTGCCTTCCTTGTCCACAAAAACGGTTTTCTCATCTAAAATGGTGCCTTCGGGATCCAAAACACCTTCATAAAAGGCCTGACCATAGGTAATGGGCTTTAAGGCTGAACCGGGCTGTCGCAAGGAGGTTGCAACGTTTACGGAACCATCAATCTCTTCGTCAAAATAATCAATGCTACCCACCATTGTAAGAATGGCGCTATCTTTGTTGCGTAAAATTACAACGGAAGAGTTAGAAAGCTTATGTTTGTCCCCTACGGATTTTACTTTGTAATAAGCCTGTTCCCAGGCGTTGTGAGCTAAAAAAGGATCAAGCGTTGTGTAAATTCGCAGACCCTCCTGTTGAGTGTCAGCCAGAAGGGAATCAGTTTCTGCAAGAGCATATTCTATAAAGTGCATCTTATTTCTTAAATCCTCTGAAGTTTTAACAAAGACTCCCAAAGGTAACTGCTGAAGTGTCTCAAGGTCTTCTGCAGAAAGATCCTGCTCTTTAGCCAACAAACTCAACACATGGTTACGACGTTCCTTTGCAGCCTCCGGTGAGGAAATGGGATCATAAACTTCCGGAGAGCTAATCATTCCGGCGAGCAAAGAAGCCTCCAGTGTAGAAAGATCGGAAGCGCTTTTATTAAAGTAATACTGCGAAGCTGCCTCTACTCCATAGCGCATGTTGCCCAAATAAACAGAGTTCAAATAGTACTCCAAGATTGCCTCTTTTGTATGGAAAAGCTCTAGGAACAGGGCGGAGTTTGCTTCGCGGATTTTGCGGAGGTACTTGTTGGCGGAGGGGTGGAAGAGGGAATCTTTGGCAACCTGCTGCGTAATAGTGCTACCTCCCGAAACGATATGGCCGACGGATATATTGGATTGAAGGGCACGAATTATTGCAATGGGATCAATGCCAAAGTGGGAATAAAAGCGTTTGTCTTCTAGTGTGATAACGGCATTTTTGAGCTTTTCCGAAATTTCAGTGGATTTTATGGGCGATTGGTAGCCTTCTGAATTTAGGATGGATTCGTAAATTAGGTTATCGTTGATGTCGTAGACCTTTACGGAGGGGTTGTATTTGCCAAAGTTTCTTAGTGTGAGAAGGCCGTCTAGAAGGAGTGTTAGTGTGAGGATTATTAGTAGTGTTGTGATTATTGGGAGTGTTGAAAATGGTCGGAAGGGTGTTTGCGGTATTGAGGTGATTTTTTTAAGGAGTGTTTGGAGGCTGTTTTTGAGGGTTTTTATGTAGGAGCCCGGCAGCTTCAGGTTCTTTAAGTGCATGGTTTTAGTTTAGCATTTGTGTTTTTGTGGAGGGGTTTGGGGGATTTAAAATGAACCGAGGGTACCGAAAGTACTACAAGCCATCGCCAATCAAAATACGCCCGACTGGCGATGGCTGCTGGAATTAAGACGAGGCTACTTCTTCGCCTCCTCCTCACGTTCCCGACGTTTCTTCTCGCCGAGGCCGCATATGAGGGAACAGGTTTCGCAGGTACCCCCGCTTTCCAAATGTTCACGACAACGACGCCTCGCCTTAGCATCCTGCTTTCCAGCCATTTGAAACTCCTTCCTTTCGTCTCTCTCAACAGGAGAGACATACATAATATAAACGACACTAACGGTCAACGTACCAAGCACAATAACAAAAAAACTTTTATTCCGCAACTTTTTTCCCGCTCTTTTCATAAAGCGCAGAAATATCCCTTTTGCGCGAATTTTGGCGTACTCGCCAACCTGAGCAAAAAAGGGATATTTCAAGCTGTGAAACCAGGAAGAAATGAGGGGAAAAAGAAAAAGGCCCGCCAAAGCGAGCCTCCTTCATGTCTAAAAAAAATCAAAATAAAACCGCCCGACGTGCCGTTCCACCGGAGTAGAATCCCTCGATTCTAAAGTGGGTTTCCTATCTTGAGTCTTTACTCCCAAGAACCCGGAATCCCTATAAGCGAGTGTTGAGACTTACTTCAGTTCCGGCTTTTTCGAACACGTCAGAGTAGAGCTTTTTTCATCTCTTATGCTAATTATATCAAAATTTCAGGCGCGTCAAATCCTACAATCCAAAAATGCCAAAAAACATTTCAACTGCAGGAAAAAGTATCCTATCCAGTGCATCCGTCAACACCAGAAATATTAAAATAAATGTTCCATAAGGAGCCAATTGGAGCCACTGTTGCGCCAGATTCTCCGGTAGGACACCTCTTACGAATTTAAATCCATCTAATGGGGATATTGGCAAGGCGTTGAAGACAGCTAGAATTACGTTGTAGTAGCCAAAAAAGTAAAGGAAGGCGTGGAGAAATCCTCCTATGGGGACGCTTAAGGAGAGCAACAAGCGAAGGAGGCCAGCGGAGGCGAAGGCAAGGGCTAGGTTGATGCCGGGGCCTGCAATGGAGACGAGTGCTGATCCTTTTTTGGGGTCTTTCATGTTGTAGGGGTTGATGGGCACGGGTTTTGCCCAGCCGAATCCCGCGAAAAGGAGGAGTAGTGTGCCGATGGGATCGAGGTGTGCTAGTGGGTTAAGTGTGAGGCGCCCTTGTTGCTTGGCGGTTGGGTCTCCTTGGAGGTAGGCCATGTAGGCGTGGGCAAATTCGTGGAGGGCTAGCGCAAATATTAGCGCTGCGGTGAGTACTATGAAGAGGAGTGGGTTTTGGAAGAGTTGGTTTATTAGCATGTTGGGATTATATCATTCCCTTCGTTAGTCTCTGCTAAATAAGGAGGCCTGCCCATCTTTTTGTCTCCACGACTCCATTTCATTCCGTAATGTCGCCAAAAAGAGAGCCGACCTCCTTAAACTCCCATCCCCTATCTTATCGTGACACTCCTCCAAAAATGCAAACTAAAAATAACAACCTGCCCCCAAAATATGATAGAATTCCACAGTGAAAGCACTTATCAAGTTTTTAAAGGACTCCAAAAGAGAGTTTACAAAGGTCGATTGGCCGTCAAAAAAAGAGACTTTGCGCTTGACGGGATACGTAATTGGTGTTAGCTTTAGCATCGCACTATTTGTTATGGGAATCGACTATGTGTTCAAATCGGGTCTGGAGGTTTTGCTAGGGTTTTGATAAGATTTTCAGATGGAGGGATGTTCTTTGGGAGGTGTGTGGAGCCCACTGAAATGCTTTTGCTAAAACAAAGTTAGTGCTACAAAGTTTAAAAAAGTTTAAGTCAGACAAACAATGACAGAAGATACACAAAAAGACAATACAGAGGCAGAGAACGTTGAGGTAGTTGAGGAAACTGCTACAACTGAAGAAACTCCGGAGTCAAGCAAGACCGCTCAAAGCGATAACATAGTCTTGTTGAGCACCCAAGAACCCACTAAAGAAGCCAATTGGTACGTTGTTCATACTTTTTCAGGCAACGAACACAAAGTTGCTAAACTCTTAAAAGAACGCGTTCAAATAGGCGGATTTACAGATCGCATTTTTAAAGTAATGGTCCCACAGCAAAAAAAGATTGTAGTAGAGGATGGTGAAAAAAAGACTGTAGAGGAGCGCTTGTTCCCCGGATACGTTTTGGTCTTAATGGAAGTGTCCGATGAAACCTGGCACGTTGTCCGTGGATTAAAGGGAGTAACAGGCTTTGTAGGTACAGGAACAACCCCCACTCCCCTCCCCGAGTCTGAAGTAGCAGCTTTAATGAGCTACATGTCTTCAGAGGAGCCTTCTTTTGAAGCAAGCTTTAATGTTGGGGATGCGGTGAAGATAACTGGAGGTCCTTTTGCTGACTTTTTAGGAAAAGTCGAGGAAGTTAATGAAGAGCAAGGAAAAGTCAAAGTTCTGGTAAGTGTTTTCGGGCGAGAAACTCCTGTGGAATTGGACTTTACACAAGCGGTTAACTTGTAATAAACTGTTAACCTGTTACAATCGTTAGGCTCTCAATTTGGGGTTTTAAGAACATCCCCGGGAATAAATCGAAAAAAGAAAGATTTTAAAATGGCAAAAAAGAAAAGTAAGAAAAAAATAAAAGCAAAAGTTAGATTGAACATACCTGCGGGTAAAGCCACACCGGCACCTCCTGTAGGGCCTGCTTTAGGACAACATGGAGTTCCTTTGATGGACTTCTGCAAGCAATTTAACGCTAAAACCGCAAAGATGGGGAATGACTTGATTCCTGTGATTTTAACTGTTTATCAAGACCGATCCTTTGATTTTATAACCAAAACACCGGTTACTTCTTCGCTGATCTTGAAAAAACTTGGAGTGAAAAAGGGTTCCGGAGTGCCAAACAAAGAAAAAATAGGCAAACTTTCCCGTAAGGATTTGGAAGAAATTGCCGAGATTAAGATGCCTGACTTAAATACGGAGGATATGGATAAGGCTGTTAAGATCATTGCCGGAACAGCGGAATCTATGGGAGTTGAGTGCGAGGCGTAAACCTAGAACTAAAGGATTAGCTAAGTTATCGGGAAAACGACTATTTTAAAGTTTAGTAACAGAAACGAATCAGAAAGTTAAACAAGATTTAAAGACATGACATATACAGTCAAAGAAGCAGTTAAAAAAGTAAAGGAAAACGCTACTGAAAAATTTGATGCCTCTGTAGAAGCCCACATCAACTTAAAAGTACCTGAAAATCAAACGGTGCGTTTTACTACTACTCTTCCCGAAGGCACAGGTAAGGAAAGAAAAGTGGCCGTAATGTCTTCTGAGGATGTTCCCGAAGCTGATTTACAACTTAAAGAGGCGGATATTGCCAAAATTAAAAAGGGAGAATTGTCACCCGGAGAGGATTTTGACGTTTTTATAGCAGAGCCTCGATTTATGTCAAAGATTGCACAAGTTGCTCCTATTTTAGGACCCGCAGGAGTTATGCCTAACCCAAAAAGTGGGACAGTTACTGAAAATGTACAAAATACTGTGAAAGACTTTAAATCAGGACAGATAGAAGTGCGAACGGAACCTTCTGCTACAATAATTCATACTGTTATCGGAAAAGTCAGCTGGGATGATGAAAGGCTTGCTAGCAATTTAAACCACCTTTTGACAGCACTGCGCTCTAACCGACCGGTGGGTGCAAAACAAAACTGGATTAAGTCAGTTTATGTCACTTCTTCCATGGGACCTTCTTTTGAAGTCTCCTTGGAGTAAGTAATTAATCGCCAACTAACTTCTACAAAACTACACTCGCTTAAGCATCTCTATAAGAGCAAAGAACGCCCTTTGACGAACTTTTGCAGCGAGAATTACATTATTTGTTATATAAGAAAATTCGAAGCGAAACGTGAGGAAAAGGGCGCTCTTTGCGTTTACTCTACTCCCCTTCCTCCGGAGATAGCCCCACATAAACATCAACACCGTTCTCATCCACACTCAACAACCCCGAATCAATATCAAAACTCTTCTCATGCGGAGTCCCCTTATCCAAAACCACCGTATCCTTAATTAAAGAAATGAAGTTGGCATGCTCCGGCAAGACGTCAAAATCCCCTACATCGTTAACAGAGCTTAAAGCTTTCGCCATACCTTCAAACAAAACCTTACGGCGATCGCGAATAGAAACTTTTAAATCGGGAAGAGTGTCTATGTTTTTCATTCTTTCGAGAGTGTATCCAAGCCTGCTATATACAAAAATTTATCCGCAGAAACGGTGTCATAGTTACCATCCAGGATATCCTTAACATCTGCTACGGTGGTCTCCAAGGGAACATAAACGCCCTCCTTGCCCACCTGCTTAGCTGTTACATGGAAGTTTTGTGTCATGTAATTCTTTATCTTTTGGGCACGGCGATAAGTAATTCTGTCGGTTTCACTTAACTCGGACTCCCCTACTAAGGAGACGATCCTCTCCAGGGATTGGGCTTCCTTAAGCAAACTACGCGCTTCCAAAGCCACTTGATAATGCAAAGTGGTTACAGTTCCGGGACTCAAAGCACTGGAGTCGGACGCCAACATGTCTACGGCGGGAAACCTCCCTTCCTGATAAATATCACGTGATAAAACAATTTCCGAATCCAAATAGCGGAAAATGGCTTGAACAGCACTGTCCAAAATGTCATCAGCTGGCACATAAATTGCCTCAATAGATGTAACGTGTGCATCCCGGGTGGATATTAAACGCTCGTGAAGATTGGCTAGCTCCGAAACTAACTTAGGTTGATAGCCGTCTTCAGAAGGGATGCTACTCATTAAAAGGGAGATCTCATTACCCGCCTGGGCATAGCGGAACATGTTGTCAACAAAAAACAGGACATTTTTCTTTTGTTTATCCCTAAAGTACTCGGTTAGCGCTACCCCCGCATGAGCTGCTAAAAACCTCATGGAAGGACTTTCACCCATTGTCCCGTAAACTAATGCCGTGTTATCCAAAACACCCGTATCTCCCAACTCTGCATACAGCTCATGACCTTCACGAGTACGCTCCCCAACACCGGCAAACACTGAAACGGTGTTCTCTTTATTCTTGTTCAGTATATTGTGTAAAATTTCAGTTAACAGCACAGTTTTTCCTACACCGGCACCGCCAAACAACCCTATCTTACCCTCACCAATTAAGGGAGCAAATAAATCCAGGACTTTAATACCCGTTTCAATAGGTGTGTGTTTATTAGATATAATTTCGTACTTTGGCGCATCTCCTTGCAGACCAACATACTCCTCAACTTCAACGGAATCTTTACCATCTCTAAACTCACCCAAGGCGTTTATGACCCGCCCCAAAACTTTATCTCCCACCGGTATCTTTATATGACGACCTGTGCAATATACTGACGCACCTCTATAGTAATTTTTGATATCCGACAAAGCAATGCAGTAAAAACGATCCTTTCCTGATGATTCAAAAACCATTAAAGAACCGGCACCCTCTTCATGAGAGTCCATCTCTTTAATACGCTCCTCAGTACCCACAACTAAAACTTCATTTATTTCGGGCTTTTTGTCGGTTAAAAACTCAACCTCAATAACGTGGCGCTTTATTCCCACAATACTGCCAATAACTCCCTCGGTATAGGAAATGTTTTCCTTGGATAGTTGCTTAACGGAGGCAGCCTCCACTTCCGTTGCAGAAGGGACGTCCCCGTTACTATGTTTAAACACCTTATCCTCCTTACCTTCCCTATTATTAACATTTGTCATATCTTTACTATTATCGTCCATATAAAACTCCTGCTAAAAGCGTGTTTTTGGCACGATCCTTTTCACGATGATCCAAGATCGACTGCTCCAGCTTCAATTTTTCTAAATTACGGGACGCACTACTTGTGGCCCTATCTAAACTTACCATTCGAGAGGTATATTTGCTAAGGGCAGATTCATAAAGGGCATGTTCAAACAAAGAGGATTTAATCTCGCTTTCAAAAAACTCAAAAATCTCCTCTAAACTGGGCTCAAAAATCGAACGAATAACACGCATGTCCTCTCTTGTCTCCATAGTTACGGCATCACCGGAAACTCCTGTTTGCTCGGGCATTTGCTCCAAAATATCCTTAAACTTGCCATGAAATAACAAAACATTTTCATACTCTGACAGCTTTTCCATTATTTCATGGATTTCATCTGGATTGGGATCACCATCAGATAAATCAAAATAAAGAAACGGCTTGTTAGGAAAACGCTCTTGAAACCACAACTTCCCTACCCTGCCCAAGACCGCCACTTCTACCGTAGGGTCTACTTGCTGTGCAAAGTACTCAAAAACTTTTCGAACAATGTCACCATACAAACCGGTGTTTGCCGAAGCTAAAACAATAATGTCACGACCATTTTTTCGCGTAAAGTTCATCTTATCTATGTAACGAGCTTGTTCCTCCTCATCAGTAATACCCTGGCGCTTCAACAACTCCTGAAGAGTGTCTCTATATGACAGTTTTACACGCGCAAAAACGGAGGAAAGTCCCGATAAAAACTCACGGTTGCGCAAGACGTTGTCCTTCATTTTGCGCATTCGCATAGCAGCCACCTCCTGATAGGTTTGAGCCATAACCTTAAAAACCTCTAATTGTTCCACTTGCTTGTCTATTTTTGTCATATATTTATACCCAATAACTCCTTAATAGTTTCTTGCTCCTTCATAACAGCTGCTAACAAAGCATTAAAATCCTCACTTGTATTTACCAAATTATCTAAATAGCGTCTGAAATCTGCATCTTCTTTATACAAGGTTTTCATTTTCTTACCCAGGAATTTTAGACTTTGAATTTGTTTTGGCGTTATTAAACCTCCCCAAATCATTGTAAACAAGAGGTATTGAACATGGAGAGGGTAAATCTGGCGAGGAGGTTGCCTGAAAAAGGCTGTCACTTTTTCTCCGGTTTCTAAGCTGGTTCTAATTCCCTCACTTAGCTCCGCACCAAAGTGAACAAATCTCTTGTGCTTTCTAAGAAGATTTAAAAATCCGGAAAGTTCTCTGTTAAGACTCTGGTGTAACTTTGACTGCACTTGGCGCCCCACACGTGTAACAGATAAGAAAGCATCTACTGCAGGACGGTTACCTTCATCAAAAAGAGCAGAGTCAAAGAAGACATGGCCGTCAGTCATTGACATTAAGTTGGTCTGGATATAACCGGAAATATCGCCTTCGACAGTTTCTGCCACAGGAAGACATGTTATGGAACTGGTACCGTTTTCATTCTTAAAGTTACCTGCTCGCTCAAATAACTGTGAATGAATGAAGAATATATCCCCGGGATAAGACTCTCTACCAGGAAAACTACCTCCAACCAGCGACAATTCGCGATAATACTTGGCATGTGAGGACATATCATCTAATATAAGTACAACGTCACGCCCCTGATTTCTAAAATACTCTGCAAAAGCCATGGCCGTATAGGGTGTCAAATATACTTCTCCCGCAGAATCTGAGGAGGAAGTTCCTACTAGCATGAACTTATCGCCTAAATTATGCTGTCTACTAAAATCCAAAACATCTAAAAGAGCCCCCTTGTTCTTACCTATGCCGGCGTATATGCAAATAGAGCCTTCACTAACCTGAGAAAGAATCACCTGCATTAAAAACTCGGTTTTTCCGGACTTTTTATCCCCTAATATAAGCTCCCGCTGTCCTTTACCCAAAGGAACCATAAGATCAACAATGGAAACGCCCGTTACTAACGGATCAGAAACTTTGGCGCGAGAGGGAAAGTCAGGAGCGTCGTTAAAAACTTCCATTAAGGTGGTTTCATTGGAATCACCGGAGATAGCGGACAAACCAACGGATCCGGGAGAAGACTGAAAAACACCAGCCACAGAGGCAGAATTAGCAGCGGAGCCTTCTGAAGAATCCATCAAGCTTTTTCCTAAGCAGTCATAGGCACCCCCTAGTAATTTTTCATGGGCTGCTATCTTTAAAGATTGCTTTGTTCTAGCAAGCTTATCGCCTACTTTAAAACCCACCTCATCCAGCAGCAAAACATGAGCAATATCCTCATCCAATGTCATGACTATTCCCAGATTTTCATCCTCAAACACGACAACTTCACCTAGAAACACATTAGGCAAACCGGAGACTCCTACTAAAGGGAAATTCAGTGTCTCAACAAATCCTACTTCTTTGTTTTCTTCTAAATAGTGCTTAAAACTTTTCCCAAGATACATATGTCGTACTAATTCTCTCCTGCTAATGAAGTAACTCCGGCCGTCAAAGCCGTCTTTCCATTCTTAAAATAATCATTTAATTTGGTACGCAAGGATAGGTCAAAGTAAGAACCTTTAAGATACAAAATGACACCGCCTAAAAGAGATTTGTCATACTCCCGGACAAGCACAAAAGGCTCTTTAACAACTTTTTCTTTTAAAAAAGCAAAGACCTGCACCCAAAAATCGGTGCTCATACCATTTAAAGCAACTTTTACACGAACCTCCTCTAACTCTGAAAGACTTTTTCTAATTTCTTTTAAAGCTTTCTCAATAGCGGAAGCACTAGAAATGTCCACTCCATTAGCTTCTAAAAACTTGCGTAATTTTTGCAAATTGGTCTTACCTGTAGGCCAAACGAACTTGTTATCAGAATAAAGGGTTGACTGCAAGGAGCGGATTGTCTTTATTAGCTCAGACATGTCAGTGTTAAATTTTATTAGTTCGTTTACATCCATTGTCATATTAAACTCTTAGCGGAAGAGGCGTGGGATTTGCTTCCCCTGACTAGCTCTCAAAAACCTCATTCCTTTTAGCCTCCTCCAAAACCTTCAAAACATAGTCCTCATGATCCTTCAAACTCAAACTCTTCCCAATAATCGCCTTAGCAGCACTCTGCACCACACGCTCCACCGAATCCCCTATTCTCTCCTTTTGCGCTGCCTTATACCGCGTCAACTCAGTCTGCATGTCCTCACGGGATTCTCTCAACGCCACCTCCAAGCTCTTCCTAAAAGCCTGCAGCTCATTAGCCATCTCATCCTTAAACTCTTGGGACACACCCTTCATAGCCTCCAAGTTTTCCTTAGACGCCTCCAATAAAGCCTTGCGATTAACCTTTAGCAGATTCTCCGAGGATTCGCTAAGAAACTCCTGACTCTCCTCTGAAAACTCCTCAACCTGCTCATCCAAAGCTTCTGTCATATCTTGTCCTAACACATTTGCATCCGACAAAATCTTGCCGGCGCGCTTATTTGCCTCCTCTACAATCTCAAAGGCCTGTCGCTTAGCCTCATCCAGCGTCTCAGAAGCCTCCTCAAACTCCTCCTCCTTACACTCCTCCAGAGAAGACGCCTTAGATAAAAGGTTGATGAAAAAGGAACTTAAAGCGAAAAACAAAACAAAAAGTAAAACAAATGACAAAATTGCCAAAGGAATAAGATATTCAGCTGATGGATAAGGCGGAAAGTTAATTCGGAAAGCTTGACCTATTGTTTCTAAAATGGGCAGATTCATTTTTATAAAGACCTTTCTTTAGTTATTTTTTATCTCCGGTTAGTTATAAATTAGTTATAAAACCAAGATCAAATATGATAATACTATACCTACAATCATTATGCCAAACGTAAAAATAAAGTTGAATACTACGGCGGATTTGATGTCGCGCCCCGCTAGAGGGTTTCTTCCCAGCGCCTCCACACTCTTCCCTGAGATCTTGCCAAAGGATGAAAAACCTACGATAAAGCTAGCTATAACCACCATAGCCGAAATCAAGTAACGAAATGTTGTTAAGGGACTTAAGATTGGAGCTGTTGCACCGGTCTTTAAAAAGTTAAGTAGGTTTTTCTGCGAACGGTTAGGAATATAGGCACTCTTTATATCAATGTGCGCCAAAATTACGCTGGTTGCATCGGTGTTTTCGTTAGCATAATCCTCTAAGGCCGTTCCAATGACATATCCGCTAACGTCAGCTTTTTGAGCAACGCCCTCTATTGAAGAGGAAGTCAAAAAATCGCCCATTTTAATGTCGCCGTTTATGGTAGAAACCTTTATGTAAGCCTCCCCGGAGGAGATAACGCGAATGGAATTTTCCGCGTCTAAGGTGCGGTCGTTTAGGGCAATTGCCGGCTCCTCAACAACAACTCCGTACATGTTTTCATGGTAGTCTTTTTGGGCATACGTGTATTCGCCGTCCTCAACTACAATGAGGTCGCCTGTTTCGGCTTCAGCGGAGTCAAAAGGAATGGTGATGGCAATTCTGGAGGTTTGAGCATGGGCTTGTTTGGGCTTTAAGGAAAGTAAAAATTCGATTGGAGTGATCCCGGAAAACAGAAACCCAAAGGCCAAAAACGCAACTGTAAAAGCAAGAACACGAATACTTTCAAGATCTAAAATGGATCCTTTTCCTTCTATTTTACTGACAAATTTTCTCATGGCGGGCAGTTGCATACAATTAGTATAGTATATTTGCGGAGTTATGGAAATGCTTTTTCAAAGGATTTGTTGTTTTTGGAGGTGTTTTTAAGTGCTTAATTTAATGCATACCTTTAGGAAAGATTCGGAAAACTTTTTGGGATAATGTTTTACTCAGGTTACTCGTGAGAATTTTTAAAGGAGTTTTGGAGTACGCTTTTAGGATAACTACAAAAGCCAGAAGGAGCGTTAGCAGGCGAAACCACGGAATGACAAATGGAGCGATCAAAATAAGCACAAGAGATGAAAAAGGGTGTAAATTTTTGATAAATCGCTAATTTGCAAATTATAACAACCTAAATAGCAAAGATCAAGGAAAAGCACGTGTTTCCTCTGGCTTTAAAGCCGTCCAAACAGAGGGTGCAAACTTTGTTATACACCCCTGTGGAGGGGAATAAAAAGGTTTATCAGACACAACACAAAGAGTGCCAGGTAAGAAGGCAATTTTTACTCATTTTACTCAAAACCATTCCATAGAGGTTGAAAAGTAGCGGGAATAGGGGTACATGTGTTGAGTCATTAGGAGAACTCAAAACAGCTCTCCTCCGATAAGTTTTTGAGGAAAATCGACAACATCTAGATCAATATCATCTAGCAACTTTTTAAGAAAAAAGATGAGAGCTGATTTAGGTTTGAGAAAATTACTTTGATTTTCCTAAAACACACCGCGCACAAAACAACGCAATTGCACACAAAGCTCTCTTTGGAAATTTTTGAGCAATTTCGTAACTTTTAGACCAGTCCAGTAGAGGCTTACCCTTTTCTAAAATCAACGGCATATTACTTAAAAAGACAAATTCCAGAAGAGCCTCCACTTTATATAGGATGAAATTGAACAAGTAAGGAGCTTTTTTCGATATAGAAATAAAAATTTCTCCGCAAGGGTGCCTAATTAAACAAATGCGCATTATTTTTTATTTCAAAAAATCAAATTTTTGAAACGGCGCCAAAGTAAAGAAAAATTTAGTTTTCAGAAAAAAGAAATTTTTAGGACTCCCCTACTCTGCAAAAGAAATCATCTTAAATTGAGTAGACAGTTGACTCAAAAAACCTCTCGACTGACTCTAGAAATTCTAAACGAAAAAAATCAGCTTAGTATTGGAGGCTGAGGTTTAGAAACTCCCAAAGTATCAATTTAAAAGTATTGTATGTCAAAATGGAGTGAAAAAACCGCTTAAAACGAATTCTAGAGCCTCGCTTGAAAAAGGGACAGGCTTCTAAGGGGACAGTCCTTTGAAAGGACTGTCCTCTCCGAGGACAGTCCCCTATAGTAAGCGAGCCCCTCTAGTAACTGTGGAAAAGTTGTTGACTTAAGCACTTGCATGGGATACTATTTATATAACCTTGTTATTTGGCTCTATAAAGGTTTGTGACAAGGCTTTGAAAAACAATGACGACCAACAAAATGCCGGTTTAAAGAAAGAAAGAAACATGCCCGATTCTGCCCAAGATAAAAACTACAAACAAAAAAACAGCTCAAAAACACCCCATAAGAAATATAATCTTAACGTTTCAAAAGCAGCAAAGCTTTTGGGAGTTTCCGCCTCCACGCTCCGCCGCTATGCAAAGGAAGGCAAAATCACCTCTCAGCGAGCAGAAAATGGCTACCGAAAGTTCTCAAAAACCGATGTTTTAGAGCTGAAGGATCGCTTGGCAGAGGAAGAGCGCCAAAAGGAGTTGGCCAAACAACAAAAGATGGAAAGAAATCCCAAAGCGATATCCGCACCGAAAAGCTCCTCGTTGTCGACGAGAAATGCAAGTCCTTCGGGCATTACACATCAACGTTACAACTCCGAATCCCGAATCAAGTCCAGAATGACAGGTACAAAAACAAAGGCAAAAACGAAAATTATCAAGCCCCGCAAAAAACAAAAGGAAGCAAACAAACTCCCACCGGCAGCTAAAAAAAGAATTCGACAAACAACAAATGCAACTGCCCTTGCAGGCATAACAAAGGGCATGTCGGCAGGAATCACCGCTTCAGCTATGGCCTTAACCGCAACCCTGGGCCTAACGCTGGCAACTTCCATTGCACCTAAAACCGCCAGACTCCAAGCAATGACAAAGGCTGAAGATATTACGGAAGTGGGCTTGGAGCATTTGGCTAGCGTTTATATTGAGAAAGTGAACCCACAGATAGAAAAGGTGGAAAAGGGATTGGCTGCCCTGACTCCAAACTATAACGAAGAGGATTCCGCTTCCGGATCGGTGTCCAGAACGACGGGAGCAGGCGAAGTGACAAAAAGCACACTACTCTCCCGCTTAACAGGCAACAAAGAAAACCAACAAGGAATACTAGCCTCCAAACTCTCACCTGAACTTGCAGCTAAAATCCCCGCAGAATTTTCCTCCAAACTTGCACAAGCCCCCAAAATTCTAGGGCGAAGAACAACCCGACCCGACTTTGCCCTAGAACTCAACGTTCCCACCACAGTTCGAAACGACCTCACCGTAGAAGGAGCCATCACCGCTCAAACCTTATCCGTGCTTGCTGGCGGTCTATCAACTGAGAACCAGGGTATTGACACTGGAACAGGTGCTCTGACAGCGGGCTCCTTAACCTTTACAGCAGGAAGCACGGGCAGCCTCAACAACCTACTAACAATTGACGATCAAACTCAAACCACTCTAGAAGAAACATTAGAACTTGACGGCGATTTAGAAGGGACACTTGACGAGACAACAATAGCAACTCTTGGTGGAGCAGATGTAGGCGACATAGACTCCGGAGAACTTTTAATATTAGACGGTGATGAAATCACATCCGGTGAAATAACTGACTTAGACACAACAGCAATTACAGAACTAGGCACAATCTCAACCGGAACCTGGACAGCAACAGAAATAGGACCAACTTACGGAGGCACAGGACTCACAACATACACAACAGGCGACCTCCTCTACTCCTCCGCCTCAAACACGCTCGCAGCTCTCAACATAGGCACAGAAGGCTACGTTCTCACTTCGACATCCGGAGTGCCAGCATGGACCGACATAGCCTCCGCCACAAACGCAGTTATTGGCAACCGCATTTACACCGAAAACAACTACGTCACGGACAGCCAAACAGTGACAGCCTCCATAGAAGCCTTGGACACCTCCATTTACGCCACATTTGGAAACCGCACCTACACCGAAGACAACTTTGTAACCGATGCAGAAAGCATAACCTCCTCCATCGACGCACTTGACCAAGCAGTCTACTCCAACGCCTCCGGAGAAACAGGCCTCTGGAGAGTTTCAGACTCCGGAACATACATTTACCCAAACAACTTCTCCACCCTAGCAGTAACCGACTCCGGAAGACTTGGCATTGGCACCACCTCCCCCGACGCAGAGTTGCACGTTGAAGGCAGCGTTGTTCTGGGAGGCGATTCCAACGACACTATCACCTTTACAGGAGGAGTGACAACAGGCGGGTCACTTACTCCCGCCATAAACCTAGGAGCAGACCTGGGGTCAGAAGACAAACGCTTCAACAACATCTACGTAGAAAACATCAACAACAACTCCCAATTAGAACAAGGCGGACAGGCAATTTTCTCCTACGTTCCCGGAACCGCAGAAGGAAGCGACGAAACCAGCTGGACAGAGTCCACTGTTAGAATCAACCCAACAACTGCCCCAACCGACTCCTGGCTCTTTGGACTTGGTGTAGCCGGAAGCGAAGTAGCCGGAATCTACCATGACGGTGACTCATATTTTGAAGGCAGCATGGGAATCGGCCGTACTTCCCCATCCGCAAAACTACATATAGAAGGAACCACCGAGCAACTACGTTTAGGCTATGACAGCAGCAACTACACCAGTTTTACTATAGGCAGCGACGGCGAACTGACAATCGCAGACAGCGGAACAGACGTAGCCGTACTAGGCGCAACCCAAGCCAAATTCAGCGTACCAACCACATTCGACTCCGCGGGGGACGTGTCAATTGCAAACGACCTCGTCTTTACAAACCAAACCAGCGCCAACATTCAGTCCTATGGTCCTTTATATATAGAAGCGGGCGAAAATTTTGAAAACAACGATCTGACGCTAAAAACCTACGGCACAGGCAACGTCGCCATGGACCTTTCCGGCACGGGCTACCTGCACTTAATGGCTACGGACCCCGCAATTGTTTTTGACACGGCAACTGCTACAGATACGGATTTCTGGATGGGAGTTATTGAGGACGCCGGCGGAGATGATGATGATAAGTTTATGCTAGGAGATGGAGGTACGGTGGGTACGAATCCTTTTGTTACGGTGGATACGAGCGGGAATGTGGGGATTGGGACTACGGCGCCTTCCTCAAAGTTACATGTGTATACAGACGCCACTAATAACAGTATTTTAAAGGTTGAAAATGACAAAAGCACTTCGGGAGCCTCTTATGTAATATTAGACTCCCAAAACGTAAACTATCAAGGCTTAATCGGAAAACAAAACAGTGTAGCAAAATGGATGATAGGTGCCTATGGGCAGGACTACAGTGGAGATAAGCTGCACTTTTACACAGGCAGTGGATACAATCACGAAATGACACTTTCTGCTACGGGATTGGGAATCGGAACCACCTCCCCCGCCGCCGAGCTGGATGTAAACGGAGACATCACCAACTCCACACTCACCATCAGCGGGCAAAACATCACCTCCACGGGGGGATTTGACCTTGACCTCGCAGATAACGACGGCACCAGCGCATTTGACATACGCGACTCGGATGATTCAAACCTATTTAGCGTTGACAGCAACGGAGGCATGACCGCCGCCGGGACGCATGCAACGTATACGCTGGATAATGGCGCAAACGATGCGTTTACGGTAACCAACACCGGTACGGGGCTGAGTTTCAGGGTGAATGATGTGAGTGGTGATACGAGTCCTTTTGTTGTGGATGAGGAGGGAAATGTGGGGATTGGTACGACTAGTCCGACGAGCTTGTTACACGTCTCAGACTCTGTAAATGGAGGTGCGGTAACAACAACTATTGCTAATTTGCATACTGGAGCGACAAGCACAGATGAAACCACCTCCCTTTCCTTTGACTTCTATGATAGCTCGGTAGCAAACAGAAAATCCGCAGTTATATTTGAAACCTATAAAGCCGAGGACTGGAGTTCCACCGCAAATGCTTCTGCAGGCTTTAGAATACAAACAAGAATAGATAATTCCCTCGCCACAAGGTTTTCTATAAACGGAAGCGGAGACACTCTTATAGAAAATGGCAACCTCGGAATCGGCACCACCTCCCCCACCACAACCCTCCACGTGGTAGACACAACAGAACAACTCCGCCTGGCCTACGACGCAGATAACTACACCAGCTTCACCATCGACTCCAGCGGACAACTGACAATTGCTGACACAGGCACCGACATAGCCACCTTCGGCGCGGCGCAAGCCTCCTTTAACGTACCGGCCGCCTTCAACTCAGCAGGCGACGTCTCTATCGCAAACGACTTAAACTTCACCAACATCACCGCAAGCTACATTACCAGTGACGCCCCTTTGTATATTCAAGCAGGAAATGCAGCCGAAGCTGAAAGTTTGTATTTGTCATCGGCAGGATCAGGGAGTGTTTACGTTGATGATGATTTGTACGTAACCGGAGCTACTCTTTTTGGCGACGGATCCGCCGCCGCCCCTTCAATTAGTTTTGAAGGTGACAGTGATACGGGGTTGTTTAGTGCTGCTACTAATACAGAGCTTGGAATTGCGGTTGGTGGGAGTGAGAGGGTGAGGGTTGATGCTAGTGGGTATGTGGGGATTGGGACTACGGATCCTGGAGATTTCGTGGATATTGAGAAAAATCAAAATGCAAACACAATTCTCAGAGTTACAAATACTACTGATGGTACTGGTGGAAGAGCGTCCCTTTTTGCTGAATCAAATGGAGGCAAACTAGCATTCATGGAGCGCACCTCGGATTCTTTCACCACCGTACCCGCATGGGCTGGAGCGGCCGTAGTAGGAAGTAGCGAGGGTCCGTGGTGGATTAGTGCTTACAACCCAAATGGCACCCTTAGATTTCAAACGGGCGGAACAGATTCCTCTAACGAGCGGATGAGAATAGATAGTAGCGGAAACATCGGTATAGGTACTACCGCCCCCGCCTCCACCCTCGACGTGGCCGGTACCGCCTGGCTCAGGGGTGACACAGGTGACAACGGGCTTTTTGTTGAAGCAAGAGGGAATGTGGGGATCGGCACCACCAATCCAGAAGCCACCTTGGAGGTAGGATACTTGAGCAATGACACAACACAACTCAAAGTAAGGGGTGCTGCGGCAACCTACTACGCACAATATAATATCGGAGTAGATGCGGGCCTATACTATGACTTTGTGGTCAATGGAGGAAACGCCACTCTCTACGAAATAACTCAAAACAGCAGCGGTTCTTCCAATGACGTACTAGTTGTAACAGGAAAAGGGTCAGGCAGTATTCTTAAAGCAATTGACGGAACCGAAACCGCTTTTCAAGTAAAGGGTGACGGTGATGTGTTAGTTAACAAGGGATCTCTTGGTATTGGGACCACTGCTCCTTCCGACACTCTCTCCGTAGCCGGAGGCACACTCATTGGATCAACATATGCCTCCATTGGCACCACTGCGCCTTCAAATGGATTATTAATAGAAGGGAATGTGGGTATCGGCACCACCTCCCCCACCTACACCTTAGATGTGGCAGGAAATGCAGGAATAGACCAGTATCTCTACCACAATGACGATGCAGATACTTCCCTTAGCTTGAATGATGACCTTGTTAAAATAGCAACCGGGGGTGAAAATTTAATCACTTTAACCGAGAACACACAAGACGTTGTGAAACTGGGTGACAACGGGGATGTAGACATCAATCTTTCGGGAGGTTCGGATGGTGCTTTGTTTGTAGAGGGAAGTTCGGGGTATGTTGGAATTGGCACAACGGATCCCACAAGTCCATTTACAATTGCTACGGAACTGGACACGGGAGAAGGCACCACTCTTGTTATTGACGCTTCAGGGAATGTGCTAAAAGATGGCGCGGGGGTATCTTCCCTTAGGTACAAGGAAAATATAACTAATTTAAGTTTGGACACTTCAAAGTTACTGCAACTTAGAACCGTAGAATATGATCTTAAAAATAGTGATTATCACGGATTTGGCTATATAGCAGAAGAACTTGAGGAAATCGGGCTAACCGAAATAATAAAGTATGACAGTCTGGGGCGACCCGATGCTTTAAATTACGGAAAACTGAGTGTTTACCTTGTCGAAGCATATAAAGAACTGCATGCAGAAATAACCAAGTTAAAGCTAGAAGAAGCCCCGGAGTCAACCCAATCAACTCAATCAACAGAAAGCGCGCTGTTAGCCGATTCGTCACAAACACCTTCGGAAATTCTAACCGCAATAGAATCCGTGTATGCGGAATTCAAGGAATTTGTTAGTGCACTAGGATTTAGTGTAGACGAGGAAACTCAAACGCTTGTAGCCGAAAACAACTTTATGGTGCTGGGCGACACTACTTTATCCGACACGACTATTACCGGTGATTTAAACGTAGGCTTAATGGCATTTGACACAACTCAAAATGCAATTAACGTACAAGGCCCTAGCTGCTTCTCTGAAGTGTTGGGTACAAAAAACGAGGATTTATGCCAAACACAGACACTTTACTTACAAAAGAATCTGGCAGGTGCAGTTAATATTTTCAACGGTAAGATTAAACTCGATCCCAATGGCACTATTACTACCAAATCAATAGAAACAAATACTTTGGGTATAAAAAACACTCAAGAGAAAAAAACTGCCGGTCGTATAAAAATAAAACAGGGAGAAACTTTAATAGAAGTCGAAACTACCGGACTTACACTTACAAAAGACACCATAATAGTGGCAACACCCGATACTCCGGTTGCAGTGGCTGCAAAAGTGCTTGACGACACTAAGTTTGAGTTGAAACTACAAGCACCGGCATTAGAAGATGTTGAAATAAACTGGTGGGTAGTTAGTGTGAGTGATTAAATTAAGTTAAACTAAATCGTACAAATCACAAATGACAAAACGGATAAAAAAAAGGAAAAAACTAATATTTTTAACAACCATTCCCCTACTCGCAATAGGAATCTTTGCTTTAATGCAAAGACAAGCAGAAGCAGCCTGGTATAACGAAAAATGGCGCTTTCGTAAAAAAATTGAAATCAGCTACACCGGAACTGCAACTCTCACCAACCACCAGATCAAACTTGATGAAGTTGATGTGGATGGACTTAATTCCGCCGGAAAACTAAATAGCGACTGTTCGGATATCCGGTTTACAGATGCTAATGGAGCACTTTTAAAATATTGGATAGCGGATGAAAGCGATACAGCCGATGAGCTGGACTGCACTGCGTCAGATTATGACATTTGGGTTAAAGTGCCTTCCATTGGGTTTGGCGGAACTCACATTTACATGTACTACGGAAACCCCACCGCTGCAAGTGAAAGTGATGGCCGGGAAGTCTTTGAGTTTTTTGAAGATTTTGACGGGTCCGCGGTTGACACGGCTTTGTGGGATAGTAACGGCTCCCCCGCTGTAACAGGAGGTAATCTGGAACTTAATGATGCAGGAGATGCAGCACCAGAGGGAATTGTTAGCAAGCTGACATTCTGTGACAGTTCTCCGGGGAATGGCGATAGTTGTGTTGTGGAGTTTAGAGCGGAGCAGGATGCTACAAGCTTGGCCAACGCCCGTGCCGGGTTTTCAAACACTAATGATTACGGTTTGGCTTTTGATCAGAGCTTGACAACGTTTACAGCGGGTGCTGCTAAGAGGAATGTTAGTGGTGCGCCTTTTGCGGGTGGGGTTTTGGTGCAGGGGGGAGCCAGTGCCGCAGATACAATAGCGATTTCGAGTGGAACCGTCATTCACCCTAATTTCAATACCATTAATGACAGCGATCAGGGGTCAATAGTATTCTGGATCACACCCGAATGGGACGGCAACGATGGGGAAACCCATAGAATATTCCATGGAACGTTTTCTAGGCCGTTAGTGTCTAAAAATTCGGAGGGAGAACTAACCTTCGGCTATGGAAACGTATCTCTGAGCACCGATGTTAGCTCTTGGGAAAGTGGTGAAACCTACTTGGTGGTTATTAGGTGGGACAGATCAAAAACAATAGATGGAACGAATTACGGGTCGATATCCATAAACGATAGTCACATCTATAGCGACGACGCAAGCACTGGAGGCCATCTATATCCTCAAACAACATACATAGGCTCCGTGGACGACGGTACAAATCCCGCCAATGCTCTTATTGAAGGATTAACTGTTTATAGAAGACCCCTCTACGACGGGACCTACGGCATCGACGTAGGCAATGGAGACGAGATCGCAGCCATCTACAACTCCGGTAGTGGAGAGGATCCAACCCTAACAACCGGCTCATGGGACGTTGTCTTTGCACTTCCTACCAACGCTTCCACAGGAGCGTTAACTACAGGCGAAGGA